>NZ_UPHT01000046.1 GCF_900566085.1 Mycobacterium attenuatum | reverse complement strand
TCTCGGTGTCGAGGGTCATCATCTCCTTAGCCAAGCCAGCGACCATGGTGGCGGCGAGGTTTTGGCCGCGCACGGTGGTGTGCTGGGCGTTGGCGGCCTGGGTTGCTTTGGTTGCGGTAGCAGAGGCATTGCGGGCCTTGCGTTGAGCAAGTCAGGTTGTCAGTCGGGCAGTACCGGTACGGCGCAGCCCGTCGGAGGTTTGGTAGCCGCTCAGCGCCGACATCATCGCGGTCGACATCTGCCAACCAATCGAAAACACAGCGGCACCGCCCGCGACACCCGAAGACCTCGCCGAAACGGCCGACCTCGTCAAGGCCCAGGACCGCCGGATCGTGACGGCCGACGTCGACGTCCGCGACTACGACTCGCTCAAAACCGCCGTCGACAGCGGGGTCGAGCAACTCGGCCGGCTGGACATCGTCGTTGCCAACGCCGGCATCGGCACCGTGAACCCGGCTGGACCGCATGGACGAGGACCTGTGGCAACAAATGATCGACGTCAACCTCAGTGGAGTGTGGAAATCAGCGAAAGCCGCAGTGCCGCATCTGGATTCGGGTGCGTCAATCGTCTTGACCAGTTCGGTTGCCGGCCTCAAGGCCTACTCCCACACCGGGCACTACGTGGCGGCCAAACACGGAGAAGTCGGGCTCATGCGGTCCTTCGCCGTGGAGCTGGGTCCGCGCAACCTCCGCGTCAACTCGGTGCACCCGACACACTTAAACACACCATTGTTGATCAACGACAAGACTTTTCGCCTTTTCCAGCCCGACTTGGAGAGTCCGGGCCCCGACGACTTGGCTCCGATCTGCCAAAGCTTCCACATCCTGCCCATCCCGTGGGTGACAGCCGAGGACATCAGCAACGCCGTGCTCTTCCCGGCCTCCGACGAGTCGCGCTACATCACCGGCGTCGCGCTTCCCGTCGATGCCGGCAGCTGCCTGAAGTAAGGACCAGCACATGAAAACCGGGCCCTACTACGACCCTTACGACGTCAGCATCGCCGCCGACCCCTACCCCACCTACGCCCGCCTGCGCGACGAAGCGCCGCTCTACTACAACGAGCGTTACAACTTCTGGGCACTGTCACGGCACGCCGACGTCGAGAAGGCACTGGCGGATTGGGAGACGTTCTCCAACAGTCGAAGCGACATTCTCGAATTGATCCAGTCCAAGTTCGACATGCCCCCCGGCGTGATGATGTTCCAGGACCCGCCCGCACACACGAGGCTGCGCGGCGTCATGTCGCGAGTCTTCACCCCGCGCCGGATGGCCGAGCTTGAAGACCAGGTCCGGGCCTACTGCGTGCGTTGCCTGGATCCGCTGGTCGGCTCGGACGGCTTCGACATCATCGCCGAGCTCGCGTCGATGATGCCGATGCGCGTCATCGGCATGCTGCTGGGCATCCCGGAGGGTGACCAGGTGAGTGTGCGCGACGCCAACGACGCCAACCTGCGCACCAGGCCCGGCACGCCGATGAAGGTGGCCAATCCGGACAAGATCGCCGACGGCAGCATCTACGCCGACTACATCGATTGGCGCGCCAAGAACCCGTCCGACGACCTGATGACCGCGCTGCTCAACGTCGAGTTCGAAGACGAGCACGGTGTGACCCGCAAGCTGACCCGCCAAGAGGTGCTGCGCTACACGCAGGTCGTCGCCGGGGCCGGCAACGAAACCACCGGACGGCTGATCGGCTGGCTCGCCAAGGTGCTCGCCGAACATCCCGACCAGCGCCGCGACGTCGCGCACGACCGGTCGCTGCTGACGCGCGCGGTCGACGAGACGTTGCGCTACGAGCCCACCGGCCCCCACGTCGCGCGCTACACCCTGCGCGAATTCGGGTGCTACGGCACCACCGTGCCCGCCCACAGCGCCATTCTGCTGCTGTTCGGCGCCGCCAACCGCGACCCGTTGCGCTACCAGGATCCCGACACATTCAACATCCGCCGCGACAACATCTCGCACCTCACGTTCGGCAAGGGGGTGCACTACTGCCTCGGCGCCAACCTGGCACGCCTGGAAGGCCGGGTCGCCCTCGACGAATTGCTCAACCGCTGGCCCGAATGGGATATCGACTACGACAGCCTCAAGCTCGCGCCCACGTCCACAGTTCGCGGCTGGGAGCGACTGCGCGTCCTCCTACCCTGAGCGCCCTGAAGCCGGCCGCTCGAACAGCCCTGTGTCAACCGCAGGAAAAGCCTTGGCCCGCGATGGTGTTGGATGGCGGAGTGGCAGGCATCAGCCGCAGCCGGACCATAATGGCCGAGCCGCAGGCGATTTGGAATATCCTGGCCGACTTCGGCGCCCTGAGTTCGTGGGCCGGCGGGGTCGACCACTCGTGTGTGCTCAACCAGTGCCCCGGAGGGGCCGTGGGCACCACTCGCCGGGTGCAGCTGGGCGGCAATGCACTGGTGGAACGCATCACCGAGTTCGAGCCGCCCATGAAGCTGGCCTACGACATCGAGGGCCTGCCTCCGCGGTTACGCAAGGTCGCCAATTGCTGGACGCTGCGACGAAGCGGTGCCGGGGACGGGGCCACCGCGGTGGTCCTGACGAGCACAGTCGAGGTCGGCGACGGCAAACCGGCGCGGATGGCCGAGTGGGTTGCGCTGCGCGTTTTGGCCAAGCAGTCCGAGGCGATGCTTGCCGGGCTGGCACATCGATTGGAGAACACCAATGTCTGATCACCCCGACATCGTCATCCTGATGACCGACGAGGAGCGCGCGGTGCCGCCCTACGAATCGGACGACGTCGTGGCCTGGCGGCAGCACACCCTGACCGGCCGCCGCTGGTTCGACCAGCACGGGGTGAATTTCACGAGGCATTACACCGGCTCGCTGGCTTGCGTGCCGAGCCGGCCGACGATGTTCACCGGTCACTATCCCGATCTGCACGGGGTCACCCAGACCGACGGCATCGGCAAACGATTCGACGATTCCCGGCTGCGCTGGCTGCGCGTCGGCGAGGTGCCGACCCTGGGCAACTGGTTCCGCGCGGCGGGGTATGACACCCACTACGACGGCAAGTGGCACATCTCGCACGCCGATCTGCACGACCCGGAGACCGGCGGATCGCTGGCCACCAACGACGACGACGGAGTCGTCGACCCGGCCGCGGTGCAGCGCTACCTCGACGCCGATCCGCTGAACCCGTACGGTTTCTCGGGCTGGGTAGGTCCCGAGCCGCACGGGGCGGGCATGGCCAACTGCGGCCTGCGCCGCGACCCGCTGATCGCCGATCGGGTCGTTACCTGGCTCACCGACCGCTATGCCCGGCGCCGCGCCGGTGACGCCGCAGCCATGCGCCCGTTCCTGCTGGTGGCCAGCTTCGTCAACCCGCACGACATCGTGCTGTTTCCGGCGTGGGTGCGGCGCACTCCGCTCAAGCCGTCCCCATTGGACCCGCCGCCGGTGCCGCCGGCCCCCACCGCCGACGAAGATCTGCGCTCAAAGCCGGCCGCCCAGATCGCGTTTCGGGAGGCCTACTACTCCGGATACGGTCCGGCCCGCATGATCAGCCGCGGCTACCAGCGCAATGGACAGCGCTACCGCGACCTCTACTATCGCCTGCATGCCGAGGTCGACGGTCCTATCGAGCGGGTTCGCCGCGCGGTCACCGAGGGCGGTTCGGACAACGCCGTCCTGGTGCGCACCGCCGATCATGGCGACCTGCTGGGGGCTCACGGCGGACTACACCAGAAGTGGTTCAACCTCTACGACGAGGCCACCCGGGTGCCGTTCGTCATCGCGCGCATCGGCGACAACGCGACCACGGCGCGCACTGTTTCGGCGCCGACCTCGCACGTCGACCTGGTGCCGACACTGCTCGGCGCCGCCGACGTCGACGTCGACGCCGCGGCCGCGCGACTCGCCGAGTCGTTCACCGAGGTGCATCCGCTGCCCGGGCACAATCTGATGCCGGTCGTGGACGGGGGACCCGCCGACGAGGCCCGCGCCGTGTACGTGATGACCCGCGACAACGTGCTCGAAGGAGACACCGGGGCGTCAGCGTTTGCCCGGCAACTGGGCCGCACCGTGAATCCGCCTGCGCCGCTGCGCATCAAAGTGCCCGCACACGTGGCCTCCAACTTCGAGGGGCTGGTCGTGCGTGTCGCGGAATCCGAGGCCGCCGGCGGCGCCGAGCACCTCTGGAAGCTAGTCCGCATCTTCGACGACCCGGCTACCTGGACCGAGCCGGGCGTTCGGCACCTGGCCAGCAACGGCATCGGCGGCGAGGCGTATCGCACCGATCCGGTCGACGACCAGTGGGAGCTCTACGACCTGACCGCCGATCCCGTCGAGGCCGACAATTTATGGACCGACCCTGGACTGCACGAGCTGCGCCACCATTTGCGCGCGCAGCTCAAGCAGCAGCGGGCGGCATCGGTGCCGGAACGCAATCAGCCGTGGCCGTACGCCACCCGTCAGCCACCGGCCGACACGTCCGCGGGCGTGGTGCGCCGAGTGCTCGGACGCTTCACGTAGCCCAGGCGCCGCTGACACGCGCCTATGGCTCCCCGAGAAGGGCTCGGGCCAGCTCTATCGGCTCGATCTCCAGACCGGCAAGGTCGGCGTTGAAATCGGGACCCAACAGCTCACCGCTCTCATGCATGCCCCGCAGCGGTCCGTCCAGGAACTGGTCCAGAGGCAACGACGCAGGTTCCATGCTCGCCCACTCCCCGGTGGCGTGGCGGCGCGCATAGGCCGCCGCGGAGTAGACCAGATGCACGCAGACGGGCTCGTCGTCTTCGGTCACGTAGTGGTTCGAGTGCACCCACGCTCCCCGCAGGTCGGGGTCCAGCAGCACCCAGACTTCTCGGGTCGCCCGGACCCGGTCGACGAAGCGCCGGTAGTTCGCCTCGAGATCGGCGGTCAGATGAGATGCCACGCCAGACTCTAACCACCGCGGCACGACGGGACTTGGGCTCGCCGCCCGTGGTTATGGTTTTCCCATGCAGACGTTGCTGTTCACCCTCGGGCTGGTGCTATTCCTGATCGGTCTGCTCACCGGATTTGCTGGGCCGGTGCTGAAGAACCCCCGGATGGCGTTGTCCAGCCACCTCGAAGCCGTCCTCAACGGCATGTTCCTGGTGCTGCTCGGCCTGCTCTGGCCGCACCTGCACCTGCCCCACGCATGGCAGGTGACCGTGGTCGTGTTGGTCGCATATGCCGCCTATGCGAACTGGTTGGCAACGCTGCTGGCGGCCGCATGGGGCGCGGGGCACCGACTCGCGCCGATCGCGACGGGCAGCCACCAGGCCTCCGCGGCAAAAGAGGGCGTCGTCACTTTCCTGTTCCTGTCACTTGCGGCGGCCATCGTGGCCGGCGTCGTCGTGATCATCGTCGGGCTGTGAAGCCGCGACGGCGTCGGCGCGCTACGCGCCCAGGCGGCCGAGTTCGGTCGCCAGCTTGTCCAAATGCCGAAGCGTCGGGTCGTATGGCTCGGTGGGCAGATCCACCAAAACCCGCTCGACCCCCAACGGCCCGTAGCCCTCGAGCTCTGTCGCCGTCGCCTCGCCCCAATGACAGACGGTCACCGGCACGTCGCCGCCGGCCAGCGCGCGCAGCCGCTCGAGCGGGCGCGACAGCTGTTGGGGCGACGGGCTGATCGCGATCCATCCGGCTTTCAGCTCGGCGATGCGGGTGAAGCTCGCCGGCCCACCGCCGACATACAGCGGCGGATAGGGCTTCGTCACCGGCTTCGGCCAGCAGTAAAGCGGGTCGAAATCGACGTATTTACCATGGAATTCGGCTTTCTCCTGCGTCCAGATCTCGATCATCGCGCGCAGCCGCTCATCGGTCACCCGTCCGCGCACCGCCGGATCGACACCGTGGTTGGCGACTTCTTCGCGCAGCCAGCCCACGCCGACGCCGAACCGAAACCGCCCCCGCGACACCAGGTCCAGCGAGGCAACCTCTTTGGCGGTCAGTATCGGATCGCGCTCCGGAACCAACGCGATGCCGGTGCCCAAAACCAACGCCTCGGTGGCAACCGCGGCCGCCGCCAACGCCACGAACGGATCCAACGTCCGGTAGTACTTGTGCGGAATCGGCCCGCCGGCCGGATAAGGGCTGCGTGTGTCCACCGGGATGTGGGTGTGCTCGGCCAGGAACAGCGACTCAAATCCACGCTCTTCCAGGGCAGCCCCCAGCTGCGCCGGGCCAATGCCTTCGTCGGTGACAAATGTGAGCACACCGAACCGCATGCTTCCTCCTATCGTGACTGCCGCGACTCCCGGGTACGACGCGGCCCATTCCGCGCACGGTCCACGGCATAACGCGCAGCCTAGAGCCGCAATCATCGAACCGGAACCGCAGCTCCGTAGTCTGGTCAGGTGAGCGTTGCACCGGATCGGACAGTCGCGCTGCGGGACCACTTCTTTCGCGCGTTGCCGGAGATGGCGGTCCGCTGGCAAGCCGATACGCCGCCGGACGCGCGGCTGCTGGTTCTCAACGAGCCGCTGAGCACGCAGCTTGACCTCGACGCGACCTGGCTGCGCAGCCCCGACGGGGTGCGGTTTCTGGTCGGCACCCTGCTGCCCGACGGCGCCGCGCCGGTAGCCCAGGCCTACGCCGGTCATCAGTTCGGCGGCTACGTGCCGCGGTTGGGCGACGGGCGTGCACTGCTGCTGGGCGAGCTCAGCAGCGCCGACGGTCGTCTTCGCGATATCCATCTGAAGGGCTCCGGGCCCACGCCGTTCGCGCGCGGCGGCGACGGCTGGGCTGTCGTCGGCCCGATGCTGCGCGAATACGTCGTCAGCGAGTCGATGCACGCCCTGGACATCCCGACGACACGCTCCCTGGCCGTCGTGGGTACCGGTCGCCCGGTACAGCGCGAGACCGTGCTGCCCGGCGCCCTGTTGGTGCGCGTCGCGAGCAGCCACCTGCGGGTCGGCAGCTTCCAGTACGCGGCATTCACCGGCGACCTCGGCCTGTTGCGGCGGCTGGCCGACCATGCGATCGCGCGCCACCACCCCGGCGCCGCCGACACCGAGCGCCCCTATCTGGCGCTGTTCGAAGCGGTGGTCGCCGCGCAGGCGTCGCTGATCGCACAGTGGATGCTCGTCGGCTTCGTCCACGGGGTGATGAACACCGACAACATGACCATCTCCGGCGAGACCATCGACTACGGGCCGTGCGCGTTCATGGAGGCCTATGACCCTGAAACGGTGTTCAGTTCGATCGACCACTGGGGCCGTTACGCCTACGGCAACCAGCCGGTGATCGCGGGCTGGAACCTCGCCCGCTTCGCCGAGGCGCTGCTTCCGCTGCTCGCCGAGGACACCCAGGAGGGCATCGCGCTCGCCGAGCAGGCCTTCGGGGTGTTTCGCACCCGCTATGACGCGGTGTGGTCGTCGGGCATGCGGGCCAAGCTGGGTTTGCGCACGCCCGCCGAGCCGCTGGTCGACGAGCTACTGCCAATGCTGCAGGAAAGCCGCGTCGACTACACGTCGTTTTTCCGCCACCTCGCCAAGGCGGCCCGCGGCGACGCCGAGTCCGCGCGCGAACGGTTCGTCGACGGCGCCAGGTTCGACGCCTGGCTGTCGCGGTGGCACGCCCTGGGGCCGGACGCCGAGCTGATGGACCGGGTCAACCCGGTCTACATCCCCCGCAATCACCTGGTCGAGGAGGCCCTGACGGCCGCCACCGAGGGAGATCTCGGTCTCGTCGAACGGCTCCTCGACGCCGTCACCCACCCCTATGCCGAACGGCCGGGCCTGGAGCGCTACGCCAGTCCCGCGCCCGGGGATTTCGGCGCCTACCGCACCTTCTGCGGCACCTGAGCCCGCGCCATCGCCTACCCTGCTGACCACACCACCAGCAGAAGGAGCTAAGGGATGACGTGGCAGATCGTGCTGTTCATCATGGGTTTGATCGTGGCCGGAGTCGCGGCATTGCTGTGGGTGTTCGCCGGCGCCGACAAAGCCCGCGCCCGCGCCAAGTCGCTGACCATCGCCGCCTTGGCAGCATCGGCGTTGTTCTTCCTGTTGGGCTGCTTCACCATCGTCGGGACCCGCCAAATCGCCATCGTCACCGCCTTCGGGCGCCCCAACGGCGTCAGCCTCAACAACGGCTTCCACGGCAAGTGGCCGTGGCAGATGACCCACCAGATGGATGGCGCGGTGCAGATCGACAAATACGTCAAGGAGGGCAACAACGATCAGCGGATCATGGTGCGGCTGGGCAACCAATCCACTGCCCTGGCTGACGTCAGCATCCGCTGGCAGCTCAAGCAGCCCGCCGCCCCCGAACTGTTCCAGCAGTACAAAACCTTCGACAACGTGCGCGTGAACCTGATCGAGCGGAATCTGTCGGTGGCGCTCAACGAGGTGTTCGCCGCCTTCAACCCGCTGGACCCGCAGAACCTCGACGTCTCCCCGCTGCCCAAGCTCGCCAAGCGAGCCGCCGACATCATGCGTCAGGATGTCAGTGGCCAGGTCGACATTTTCGACGTCAACGTGCCCACCATCCAGTACGACCAAGGCACCGAGGACAAGATCAACCAGCTCAACCAGCAACGCGCCCAGACCTCGATTGCGGTGGAGGCGCAACGGACCGCCGAAGCCCAGGCCAAGGCCAACGAGATCCTGTCCCGCTCGATCAGCAACGACCCGAATGTCGTTGTGCAGAACTGCATTACGGCCGCCATCAACAAGGGAATCAGCCCGCTGGGTTGCTGGCCGGGCAGCTCGGCCCTGCCCACGGTTTCCGTGCCCGGACACTAGCGGACAAGATTGGTGCTCATGGAGATTCCGTTCGCCGACGCCGTGCGCGGCCGCTTCGGCCGTCGCGACGCCGAGTTCGACTTCATCGAGGAGTTCGAGCACGAGGCCTTCGACGGTGAAGTGGCCGAGGCGCCAGCCGACACCGCCGACCTGCCCTCGACCGAGCCGGCCCTGCTGCTGCAGAAGATGGAGAACCGGCTGATCCGCCAGCACCTCGCCAACCCGGACGTGCTGAGCGACGAGGAATTGCGCAAGTTGCGCTACATCCTCAATTTCGCCAGGCTCGCCGACTTCGAGCCGGGCGCTGCCGGCCCGGGCGGCAGCCGTGGCCGCGGCGACGTGTCGGTCGGCGCCGAAGTCGCGCCGTGGCGCTCCAGGGTCACCGACGCGCTGTACGGGCCGCTACGCGAGGAGGCCGATCCGATCACAGCCCTGCAGGCGGCGCGCGATGTGCTGCAGGCTCTGGCCCCCGACCAGGACGACCAACGGCGAGTGCTGATCGAGCGCCACGGCAACGACTTCTCCCCCGCAGAGCTGGATTCCGAGGTCGGCTACAAGAAGCTCGTCACGATCCTCGGCGGCGGCGGCGGGGCGGGCTTCGTCTATATCGGAGGCCTGCAGCGGCTCCTGGAGGCCGGCCACCTGCCCGACTACATGATCGGCTCGTCGTTCGGCTCGATCATTGGCAGCCTGGTGGCACGCGCTCTGCCGGTGCCCATCGAGGAGTACATGGAATGGGCCAAGACGGTGTCCTACCGGGCCATCCTCGGACCAGAGCGGCTGCGCCGCCGTCACGGCTTGGCCGGCGTCTTCGCGCTGCGCTTCGACCAGTTCGCCCTGGCCCTGCTCAGCCGGGCAGACGGCGTGCGAATGCGCATGTCGGACTTGGCAATTTCGTTCGACATCGTAGTCGCCGGAGTGCGTCGGCAGCCGTATGCGGCGCTGCCGTCCAGGTTTCGCCGTCCGGAACTGGCGGCGCTGCAGTTGCGGTCGTTGCCGTTTCGCCCGATCGGCATCGGACCACTTGTCGCGGCCCGCATGTGGCAGGTGTCGGCCTTCATCGACTTGCGGGTGGTCAAGCCCATCGTGATCAGCGGAGACGACCCGGACCGTGACTTCGACGTCGTCGACGCCGCATCGTTCTCGTCGGCCATTCCCGGTGTGCTGCACCACGAAACGCGCGACCATCGCATGGTCGGCATCCTCGACGAGCTGTGCGCCGAGAAAGACATCGCGGCGATTGTCGACGGCGGCGCGGCCAGCAACGTGCCCGTGGAGCTAGCTTGGAAGCGGGTGCGCGACGGCAAGCTCGGCACCCGCAACGCGTGCTATCTGGCCTTCGATTGCTTTCATCCGCAATGGGATTCGCGGCACATGTGGCTGGCCCCGATCACCCAGGCCGTCCAGTTGCAGATGGTGCGCAATCTGCCGTATGTCGATCACCTGGTCAAATTCCAGCCCACGCTGTCGCCCATCAACCTGGCGCCGTCCGTGGCCGCTATCGACCGCGCCTGCGAGTGGGGACGCGGCAGCGTCGAGCAGGCCATCCCGGTGACGACGGCGCTGTTGCAGCCGACATGGTGGGAAGGCGACGGCCCGCCGGTCGCCGAGCCCACGGCCCGCGCGAAGTCGGTGGCGTCGTCGATGAGTTCGGTGATGGCTGCGATGCAGTTGCCGACCGGACGGTGGGCACGGTGGCGAAACCGCCACCTGACGTAAGGCAACCGGCGAATCGCCCATCGACTCGGGCCTGACTACCATGGCCCCATGGCCGAGCCGGTCCCGGCTTCCGAGGACACCGCCGCACTCGACGGCGGCGAGACCGCCGCCGTGCCGAATTCCACACCCACCGACGCGGTCCACACCGCATGGTCGCGCAACGACGAACCCGGCGAACCCGGTGAACCCGGCGAACCCTACGCCAGCCAGGACCTGCGCGACGACGAACCCTCCGCCGCAACCGGAGCGGCCGGCCAGACCTGGGGCACGACGTGGGGGCGCGCCGCGGCGCTGCTGCTGCTCGGTGTTGGCATCGCGGTGCTCATCGTGGTCGGCGGTTGGGCGCTGACCAGGGAGAAGTCCCCCCGCCAGGGGGCGCAACCGCCCGCGGCTCCGCCGGCGACGACGGCCGCACCCGCGGCAACCAGCGCGCCGGCTCCCACCACCATCGCCTCGACCCCGGAGCAGGACAGCGGATACATTCAGGCCCTCAACGACCGCGGCATCACCTTCGCCAATCCCGACGCCGCCGTCTACAACGGCAAGTTGGTCTGCCTGAACTTTCGCCGGGGCATGACGGTGGACCAGATCGTCGCGGCATTTCGGGCCAGCAATCCGGCGTTGAGCGGCAACGCCGAGGATTACGTGGCGATCTCGATGCGCACCTATTGTCCGTAACGCTTCCCGCCGGGGTGTTCGCGGACCGCGCGATGGGTACCTACGCAGCTATGACGGATCCGAGTAGCCGGAATTCCCGCTAACCCACCAACCTCAACGGCCGGCTTACCCGGCGCCGACACAAACTCGCTCCGGACCCCGGCATTCGGCGCGCCATCCTGGTGGCCGCCTCGACGTCGGTGCGCGAGCACGGGGTGCGAGGGCTCAACGTCGCCACCGTCCTGGACCGGGCGCAGCTGAGCACCCGCGCCTTCTACCGGCACTTCGAATCGAAAGACCAACTGGTTGCGGCGGTTTTCCTGGAAGTGGCGCGCGTTGAAGCAACGCGGCTGCGAACCCAGATGGCCAAGGCCACCAACCCGGTCGAAGCGGTGGCTGCCTGGATCGACGCCCGACTCGACCTTGCCTTCGACGAGAACGTGAAGGCCGACTTGCGCCACCTGTCGGTGGAAGCCCAATCACACATGCTCAACACCCCCGAGCTCGTTGCGCCGGCCCACGTCGAAACTCTCAAGCCGCTGATCGAACAGCTTCATCTGGGCCTGCAGCAGAACCTGTTTCACGACATCCATCCGGTGGACGAGGCGCAAGCCATCCAGGGCGTGCTCTGGGCCAACACCGAACAGCAGTGGGCATCGGGTGATTGTGAGCGCGACGGCGTTCGGGAACGCACCGTCCGGTTCTGTCTGCGCGGGCTGGGCGTGCCGTCGGAGACCATCGCCGAAGTAGCAGGCACCGGCTGCTAAATCGCCTGCTAAGAAAGTGCAATGGACCTCGGCTTCACCGGATCGAAGGCTGTCGTCACCGGGGGCAGCAAGGGCATGGGGCTGGCCATCGCGGAAACCCTTGCCGCCGAAGGAGCCTGCGTGGCCGTCATGGCCAGGGGCAGGGCGGGACTCGACGCGGCCGTGGGCAGGCTTCGCACAGCCGGCGCCCCGGACGCCGTCGGGATCAGTGCGGACATGGCCGACGCCGCCGCCATCACCGATGCCTTCGCCCAAGTCTTTGAGCGCTGGGGACAGCTGAATTGCCTGGTCCATACGATTGGACCGGGCGCGGGGTATTTCGAGCAGCTAGACGATGCGGCCTGGGATGCCGCGTTCACGCTGGGCACCATGTCGGGTGTCCGTTCGATCCGCGCGGCCTTGCCGCTGCTGCGGGCCGCGGACTGGGCTCGCGTCGTCACGCTGTCCGCGCACTCCATTCAGCGCCAAAGTCCGCGCCTGGTCGCCTACACCGCATCGAAGGCGGCGCTGTCCAGCGTCACCAAGAACTTGGCGAAAAGCCTTGCCAAGGACGGCATTCTGGTCAACTGCGTGTGCCCGGGGACCATCGTCACGGCCAGCTTCACCGAACAGCTCACCGATATCCTGGCCGCCGACGGCCTGGATGCCGCCGATCCGCACGATGTTATGACCTGGATCAACAAGCATTTTCACCATCCTTGCGATCTGGGCCGCGCCGGCCTTCCCGAGGAGGTCGCCTCGATCACCGCTTACCTGGTGTCGCGGCGCAACGGCTATGTCACCGGCGCAACGGTCAACGTCGACGGCGGCTCGGATTTCATCTGACGACTATTCCGCGGCGCGACCCCGGCGCGACGGCAGCAGGTGCACCAGCGGCACGACGACGGCACCGACGGTCAATCCGATAACCGCCGAGGCGCCGGTGTCGACCAGCCAGGCCAGCACCGCGCCCGCCGATCCCGCGGCATGGCGCACCTGCTCCTCGACGTGGTGGAGCCAGGCGTAGGGCGGGTGCCAGCCGACGCGGTCGGTGCCTATCAGCAGGATGTGGCCGCCCACCCAGAGCATGGCCACCGTCCCGACCGTCGCCAGCGCCGAGAGTAGTTTCGGCATCGCGGCGACCAGGCCACGGCCGACCTGGCGGCCCAACCGTGATCCGGTCTCGGTGAGCCGCAGGCCCACGTCGTCCATCTTGACGATGGCGCCGACGGCCCCATACACGACTGCGGTGATGATCAGGGCAACGACGATCAGGATGACGAGCCGGGGCAAGAACCTCTGGCTGGCCACCTCGTTGAGCGCGATCACCATGATCTCGGCCGACAGGATCAGGTCGGTCCGGACTGCTCCCCTGACCACCTCCTGCTCGCCGGCCGGCGCCGCCTGGGCTTGGTGACCGCGAATGCTGCTCCAGGCTTTCTCCGCGCCTTCGTAGCAGAGGTAGGTGGCGCCCACCATCAAGATCGGGGTCAGCAACCACGGCACGAACTGACTCAGCAGCATCGCGGCGGGCAGGATGATCAACAGCTTGTTGCGCAGCGATCCGACCGCAATGCGCTTGATGATCGGCAATTCGCGCTCGGCGGTGATCCCATGCACGTATTGCGGCGTGACCGCGGTGTCGTCGACGACCACTCCGGCAGCCTTGACGGTCGCGTGACCGGCGGCGCTGCCGATGTCGTCAACCGAGGCCGCGGCCAGCCGCGCCAGGGCCGCAACGTCGTCCAGGAGGCCGAACAGCCCCGCGCTCATCGGGTCTCCCCCATGGCGATCGAGGTTACCGTTAGCTCGGGCCGGTAGCCCGGCGCGGCGATCAAGCCGGCGCCGTCCAGTGCACCACTTTGACCTCCGTCATCTCGTCGAGAAGCTCTGGGCCGAAGCCGAAGCCACTGCCGCTGGCGCGTCGCGGCTGCGACGCGCCGCCCGGAGCACCCCCGAACACCGCGTTGATCTTGACCGTGCCCACCGGAAGCGTCCGCCAGGCCTGCTGCGCGTGGCCCATGTCGGCGGTAAGCACCGTCGCCGCCAACCCGTAACGGTCGTTGGCGGCTTCGGTGAGCGCGGTGTCGAAGTCCGGGACGACGCGTACCGGCGCCACGGGACCGAACGTCTCCTCGCTGAACACCAGCATGTTCGGGTCGCAGCCGGTCAGCACCGTCGGGGGGTAGAAGGCGCCCCTCCCCGGCGCGGGCTCGCCGCCCGTGCGCAGGGTCGCTCCTTTTTCGACGGCATCGGTGACGTGGCGGTGTACGTGGTCGCGATGGCGCCGGTCGACCAGCGGGCCGATCCGGTCGGCCCAGCTATGCGACTGGCCGGCAAGCTCGTCGACGAAGCGACCGGCCAGTGCCTCCACCAGATAGATGCGCTCCACCGCGACGCAGATCTGTCCGGCATTGGCGAATGCGCCGGTGGCGGCCTGCTCGGCCGCCCAACGCGGGTCCACGCCCGCATCGACGATCAGGGCGTCGTTTCCGCCGTTTTCCAAGATCGCCTTGGCTCCCCGGTCTGCGCACGTTCGAGCGATGGCGCGCCCGGTGGCGCTGCTGCCGACATGAGCCACCACGTCGACGTCACCCGCCGCCGCCAGGCGGGCACCCACCCGTGCATCGCCGTCGAGGATTTCCAGCACACCGTCGGGAAGGTGTGCGGCAATCAACTCGGCGAAGCGGCGGCCGGCAGTCGGGCACCGCTCACTGGGCTTGTGCACGACGGTGTTACCGGTGACCAGGGCCGCGCCGAGCAACCCGGCGGCAACCGCGACCGGGTCGTTCCACGGGGTTAGCACCGCGCCCACCCCGCGAGGTTCAGCGATCATGAAATCCGTTGCCGCCCAACTTCCCTGCAAGCTTCGCCCGCGGTGCAGCGGTCCCAGCTCGGCGTATTGGCGCAGTGTGTCGACGCCGGCCTGAACACCGCCCAGGGCATCGTCGACCGGCTTGCCGGTTTCGCGTTCGATCAGTTCGGCGAGTTCTTTGGCCGCCGATTCCACCGCCGCGGCGGCGGCTCTGACCCGAGCGGCCCGTTCTCCCGCCGCGGTGCGCACCCAGCCGCGGCGAGCATCACGGGCGCGGGCCACCGCACGCCGGCATTGCTCGGCGTCGGCGATCGGGACCCGGGCCAAGGCCTCGCCACTGCGTGGATCAACGATGGTCAGTTCGGTCGTCTCGGGCACGCCTGAGACTTGACCCCAAGCGGCAAGACTAAACCCGCGCTGACCGCATGCTGGCTAACGTGAGCGGGTGCGGCCCGGCGCGGGCGCGATCTCCCGGACAGTGCGCAGCGTCATCCGGGCACCGGGGTCTTCGGCTGTCGAGGGCACGACGGCGACGCAGTCGGCACCGGCGTCGTGATAGGCCCGCAGCCGGGCTGCGACCTGGTCGGCGCCGCCCAGCGCACCCACCTGGTCGAGCAGTTCCACGGGGACGGCCGCCGCCAGTTCACGTCGGGTGGCGCCGGTGCGCGCGCTGCGGACGAGGTCGCCGAAGCCCAGCGCGGTGAACATTTCGCCGTAGCCGGGCGGCGCGAGATACACCGCCACCTGACCCGCCAGCTGCGCGTGTGCGGCAGCATCCGGGTTGACTGCGACGGGTACCCAGGCCGTCAGGCGCGGCGCAGGACGGCGGACCGCGGCGGCTTCTGCGTCGAGGACCTCCCGAACCTGCGCGACTCGCGCCGGCGACGCGAGGTTGAGCACCACCTCGTCGGCGTGCCGGGCCGCCAGCCGGATCATGCCGGGACCGAACGCCCCTAACGCAATTCGGGTATCGGGCGGTGCGTCGCGGAGCCGGAAACCGTGGCTGCTGACGTGCCGGCCGGTGTAGTCGGCGCGCTCACCGGCCAATATCGGCCGCAGGCATTCGATGGTTTCCCGCATGACCGGCACATGGTGTGCCCACCGGCGGTTGTGCCAGCCGCTCACGATCGCCGGACTGGACGCCCCCAGAGCGAGGTCGACCCGATTGCCGGTGAGGGCGACAACCGAGGCCACTCCCAGCGCCAGCGTCACCGGGCCGCGGACACCGACGGCCAGCGGGCCGATCTTCAGGGTCAGCTGAGGCGCCCGCATTCCGACCGCGGTGGCCAGCGCGAACGCGTCATAGGTGGCCATCTCGCCGATCCAGAGGCCGTCGAAGCCCGCGTCGCAGGCCGCCAATGCGACTTCGATTGCTTCGTGGTCGGGCCGGTCCAGCCAAAACGGCAGGGCCACTTCGACGTCGATGTCGCTCACAGCATCGACACGTCGGCGGGCTGGTCGAGCAGCAGCCGGCCGGGCAACTCGCGGGAGGCCTCGTTGACCTGGAAGTGGGCGGTGGCGGTGAAGGCGTCCCGGAACCGGCGCTGCAACGGTGAACTGTCGTAGATGGCGGTTCCGCCCGCCAGGTCGTACATGGTGCGCACCACGTCGGCCGAGGTCCGCGCCGCATGCGTGGCCGCCAGCCGCAACCGGTTGCGCAACACCACCGGCACCGGCTCGGTGTCCTGGCTGGCCTGCCAGGCCGCGTCGATTGCCTGGTAATACAGCGCGCGGGCGGCTCCCAGCGCCGCTTCGGCGGTCGCCACCGCCGCCTGGGTCGACGGGCGCTCGGCCAGGGTGCGCGCGGAGCCCAGCCCCTTCTTTCCACCGGCCAACTCGACCAGGTCGTCGACCGCGGCCCGGGCATTGCCCAGTGCGGCGGCGCCGATCGACAACGCGAAGAAGCCGAACACCGGAAAGCGATACAGCGGCCGGTCCACGACGGGTCCGTCGAACACCGAGAGCACCCGGTCGGCGGGCACGAAAACGTCGTCGGCGACGCTGTCGTGGCTGCCCGTGCCGCGGAGGCCCAGGGTGTGCCAGGTGTCGAGGATTTGCAGGTCGTCTTTGCGCAGGGCTACAACGGAGGGCACCCGCCGGCCGTCGATGAAGCAACCGGCAAACATCATGTCGGCGTGGTTGATCCCGCTGCAGAACGGCCAGCGACCCGACACCACGACACCGCCGTCAACGGAGCGCGCCGTGCCCCGCGGGGCCCATACCCCGGCCGCGACACCGTGCCCGTTTCGCGGCCCGCCGCCGAACATCTCCTCGCGGCTGGACGCCGGCAGGTAGGCGACTAATAGTGCGCTGGTGATAGCGATCGACACGCACCATCCCGCGGAGGCGTCACCGCGCGCGATCGCTTCGGCGCACCGCAGCGCCACTCCCGGTGCCAACTCCAACGCGTCGACCTCGCGGGGCATGGTGGCGCGCAGCAGGCCCGCGTCGCTCAGGCTGGTCAGCAACTCGTCGGGCAGTCGGCGATCGCGATCGATCCGGGCCGACAGTTCCCGCGCCGACAGCGCGATCTTCTCGGCGCGGTTCTCGATCTCGGCGTCGTGATTCATCAACAGCTCCTGGTGACGGTGACGGCGGCGGTTCAATCAACGTACTCCTGTCGGTTCATTAATTGAACCGGTAAAGTCATTGAACTATGCACCCCGCCGAATTGTCCCACCGCTTCGACGGCGAGTCGGTCGGCCGGGCCCTCGAATTGGTCGGCGAGCGCTGGACGCTGCTCATCCTGCGTGAGGCGTTCTTCGGGGTGCAGCGCTTCGGCCAGCTCGCCCGCAACCTCAACATCCCGCGGCCCACCCTGTCGTCGCGACTACGGATGCTCGTCGACGCCGGCCTTCTCGACCGCGTCCCCTACTGCCGCGATCCCGAACGGCACGAGTACCGGCTCACCGACGCCGGCCGCGAGCTGTTCGCAGCGATCGTCGTGCTCATGCGGTGGGGCGACGAGCATCTGCCCCACCCCGACGGCCCGCCGATCATGCTGCGACACCACACCTGCGGCGAATTCGTCGATCCCCGCCTGGTCTGCACGCGCTGCGGTGAAGAGATCACCGCGCGCAACGTGACTCCCGAGGCCGGCCCAGGATTTCGCGACAGGCTGGCGGCATCGCGGTAAGCGCCGCGGCACAACGCAAGTAACGATTCCCAACCTCAAACGTTGCGAATCGATAAGCAACCCAAACACGTTGCCGAGCAACACCATCCACCTCGCCCCGAGAAATTATGGTCTGTTCGTGCACCGCCGGACCGCCCTGAGGCTCCCACTGCTGTTGGCTGCGGGCACAGCGCTGGCCACCGCTCCCCGCGCCGTCGCCGCCGAGCCGAGCCGGTGGCCGGCCGAGCGTGCCAACGGCTGGTATCAAGCGCAGGGCTGGCTCGTCGGCGCCAACTACATCACGTCCAACGCCGTCAACCAGCTCGAGATGTTCCAGCCGGCAACATATGACCCGCGCCGCATCGACACCGAACTCGCCGCGGCCAAGTCACTCGGATTCAACACCGTGCGGGTCTTTCTCCACGACCAGCTGTGGGCACAGGACCGCCAGGGCTTCCAAGGGCGTCTCGCACAGTTCGTCGCCATCGCCGCGCGCCACGGCATCAAGCCGCTCTTTGTCTTGTTCGACTCCTGTTGGGACCCGCTGCCGCGGCCGGGTCCGCAACGCGCACCAAGACCCGGAGTACACAACTCCGGGTGGGCGCAAAGCCCGGGCGCCGAGCACCTCGGCGACCGGCGCTACCGCGGCGTCCTCTACGACTATGTCACGGGAGTGCTGGGCCAGTTCCGCAGTGACGAAAGGGTTTTGGGCTGGGATCTATGGAATGAACCCGACAATCCCGCGCGCGTGTATCGCAAAGTAGAACGCAAAGACAAGCTGGAGCTGGTGGCCGACCTGCTTCCGCAGGTGTTCCGGTGGGCGCGGGCAGTCGATCCCGCCCAACCGCTGACCAGCGGCGTCTGGCAGGGCAGCTGGGGAGATCCGGGGCAACGCAGCGCAATCGCCAGCATCCAACTGGACAACTCGGATGTGATCACGTTCCACAGTTACGCCGCACCGGCCGACTTCGAGGCGCGGATCGGTGAGCTTTCGCCGCTGGGACGCCCGATAGTCTGCACCGAGTACCTGGCCCGGTCGCGGGGCAGCACGGTCGAGGGAGTCCTGCCAATTGCCAAGCGGCACAACGTAGGAGCGTTCAACTGGGGCTTGGTGGCCGGAAAGACCCAGACCTACCTGCCGTGGGACTCCTGGGACCACCCGTACCGAACGCCCCCGAAGGTGTGGTTCAGCGATCTCCTGCGGCCGGACGGGCGCGCCTATCAGGACGCCGAACTGCAAACGATTCGCAATTTGACCGGCGTCCAGCAGGAATAACGCTGGGCCGCAATAACAGCGACGCGCACCAGGAGAGAAATCGAAAGCATTCCGCCACGCACCGGCGGCCGCTATGATTCCCGCTGGGTCGCACATAACCATCGAGGTGGTGGACATGTTCCGGGAATTCGCCGCAGCCACAATCGGACTTGGTGTTCTCGGCGCGGGGCTGCTGGTCGCCCCGCCAGCCCAGGCCGACGATCCCCCGTACCACATCCTCAGCGCCCAGGACCTGTGCAACCTGGTCTACCCGAGCTCGGAGGCCATGCCGGACCCGTCCAAAACACCACCGGCCGTTGGACTTATCTGTGTCCGTCAGGGCGGGTTGCTGCTCCGGTTGGCGCGCGATCAGCCGGCCATCTTCTCCAACACCTTCACCCTCGAACCCGGCAAAGCTCCTGAGCTGCCGAAAGGTTCGGTGCGGGTCAATCCCAACGACCCGCTCAGCGACTGGATCATTCCGGACTGCTACATCCCCGATCGCATCGACTGCAATCCGAACGCGCCCGGGCACCGCTGAACCGCAGAGCCCGCTCACGGGGCCCGGCCCTAACCGGCCTTGACCGGCAGCCGCCCAACCACGCGCACTGGACGTCCGCGCTCTGCGGGAGCTGGCGTAGTCGACCTCCCAGTCGGTCCATCGCTTGAGGACCTCTTCGAATGCGACCCGGGCCAGTGCTGAGCCGAGGCAGAAATGCAGCCCCTGGCCGAAGCTCAAATGGCCGGCTTTGCGGTGGATGTCGTAGCGATCCGGTTCGGTGAACCTCGTCTCGTCCGGATTCGCCGACTCGCTGAGCAGCAGCATGGAGGAACCCTCGGTCACGGTATGCCCGTAGAGCTTGACGTCGCGAGCCACGTAGCGCGTCTGCACCGGCGATGTCGCCTCATGGCGCAACGTCTCCTCGACCGCGGCGGCGATCAAGGACGGATCGCAAAAGAGTTCGCGACGTTGGTCGGGACGTTCGCCGAGCAGTTGGCCCATGAAACCGATCAGCCGGGCGGTGGTTTCGTTGCCGGCGCCGGCGAGCATCGCGGTGTAGGCCAGAACTTCGTTGCGTTGCAGCCGGCGTCGGGATCCGTCCGGTTCGTCGACCTGCGCGTTGAGCAGGTCGGTCATCAAGTCGTCGAAGGGATGCGTCGCCCGCCATTCGATGTACTCGGCGAACACCGCCATCGAATTCCCAAAGATCGTCGGACTGACCCCCTGTGGTCGTGGTCCGAGCGCAAGGTTGCGGTCGTTACGGTCACGGATCAGCTGTTGCGCCTCCTCGGGGATGCCCAACATATAGCCAATCGTGCGCATGGGCATGATGGCGCCCAGGTCCGCGACGAAGTCGATCCCCGCTGAGACGAAGCGGATCCACTGCACGACAACAGAATTCGCGTACCTACCCTTCGACGGCCAGCATTCGGCGAGGGGTGAAAACCCGCGACAACAGCCGCCGGTGCAGATCGCGCAGCGGTGGATCCTCGAACAGCAGGATGCCTGGCGGAACTTCGATACCGCTGAACGGGATGTTAGCCGTGGTGCCCCGTCCCGACCGATACGTCTGCCAATCATGTCGTGCGGCCGCCACGTCGTCGCAGTGACTCAGCGCATAGATTTGTCGTTGAAATACAGTGGGGCTTAGCCCGCCTAGACCCGCATCCGTTTCCACACCGGATACGGATGGTCGTCGATGTCGAAGTCGAACGGATCGTGGTAAAGCTCCGCAGTCGGTTGGGTGGCCACTCATCCGCCCTGCCGGGGTTGGTTGGCCACACCGGGGAACTGCTGCTCCGTCGGCCCCGAAGTCACCCAGCCTCCCAGCTTGGTGGCCAGGTGCGGCGCGAAAACCGCCCCCTAGAGCAGGTTTCCGATGAGCACGACCGCGGCGACGGACAGCGCGGCCGAGGGCAACCGGCTCGCCGAGCGCTTGTCGGCCCACATCTCGATGACGTTTCGTCCTTCGGCATCGGTGCGGCCGAGCAGGTAGGTGAAGACCGTCATCTGCACGCCCAATGCCAGAGCGTCATAGACCGGATACTGATGCTTGGTGCCCTCGAAGATCGCCAACCCCGGGATCACGTAGCCGTAATGGAAGACGCCGAGCCGGGCCCCACGAACGCATTGAAGATGAAGGCCCAGCAGAAGCCGACGACGAGCCCGACGATCAGCAGGGTGAGCGGCCTTCTACTCCCGGCGGGCCATCCGAACCGCGCGCTCAACCGTCGTCCGAGCGGCGCGCCGATCACGGCGGGCAACACGAAGTAGCCGATGTAGCCGACCGGCACGGAGGAGGGCAGCCCGCCCCAGGTCATGTTCAGCGGCCACCACGACGGCATCCGGGGCAGGGCGGGCGGAAACTGCGCATACATCGCCCAGTCGTAGGGCGCCTCGATCCACGAGAAGGAGATCGCCGAGATGCACAGCAGCAGCAACGGGTGCACGCGACGGCGGCGAACGCTCAGGTACACACCCGTCGCGGTGAACCGAAGCAGCTGACTGAGTTCCCCGCCTGAACGCTTGTAAACACGGCGCGACGCCCCATCCGGACTGCCCGTCTTGGTCAGGCCGCGATGCCGAGTTGCCGGTTGATCTGCGCCCAGTATTGGAAACCGTCCGGAGTAAGCAGAATCCAGTCGTGAATCTGGCCGTTGGCCAGAACGAAACTGATCGGGGCGCCTTGGCTCGCCGCCGCCTGCTGCAGGCCTAACACGTCGGCCGCCAGGATATCCAGGTTGCCCGAGTACACATAGGTCGGCGGCAGACCACTCAGCGAGCCGTTGAGCGGACTCACCAGCGGGTCGTTCACGTCGAGATTGCCTGCCCATACCTTGCCGATCTGCTGCGCAGGCCCGACAGGAAGCAACGGATCCTGGATCAGTGCAATATTCGGATTGGTCATTCCTACGTCTAGCCATGGCGACACCAGAACCATCGACGACGGCACGGGACTTCCGTGGTCCACCAGGTACTGGGTAGCCGCCAGGGCGAGGTTGCCGCCCGCCGAGTCGCCGATCACGCTGACGTTGGACGCCTGGTGCTGAGCGATTTGCGTGGAGATGAAACCGGCCATCGTGGGTACCACCGTGCCGGCCGTACCACCTTGCTGCAGCAATGGGTAGATGGGGACTTGAACGGTGGCGCCGGTTTGCTGGGCCATTACCGAGTAATTGATCCAGTGCAAGAACGAGGGAGGGAAGATAAATGCGCCCCCATGAATGGCGACCACGTATTCGCCGGTGGGATGCGCCGGTGTGATCTGGACGACGCTCATCCCGTTGTATGACGTGTACTGGACCGTCTCCCCCAGCAGCAAATTCAAGAACGGTGGCGGCGAGTTCCCGAGAAACCATGAAAGGGGCGGGATGTCGCTGGCAAACAATGCCAGGAGCGGGCTTCCGGTCGCCGAAATCTGAGTTTCCAGGCCGGATAAATTCAGCAGGGGCTTTACCGGCCACAGCGCGGCTTCTTCGATTCTCGTCGCCAGCGATGGTGTGCCGGTGAAAGTTCCCGCCTGCGTTGCCGGGAAGGGGGGATTAGCCGGTGACCCGAAGATGCCGGTGATGACGGTGTCAGATACCCGTGTGAATGCGGTGGCCAGCGCCGTGGGAGTCTGCTGAATTTCCTGCTCTACCAAGGCGAAACCGTTCCCGATCGCTTTGGCGAGTTCGCCCGGTAGCCCAGGCAGATTCTGCAGCGCTTGTTCCCACGGGGCCAGCAGCGCGACCGTCGCCGAGGCGCTGCTGTGATATCCGCCCATCGCGACGACGTCCTGAGCCCACATCTGTTCGTATGCAGCCTCGGCGGCCGCGATCGCCGGTGCGTTCTGGCCGAACAGGTTGGAGACCACCAGCGAAACCAGCTGGCCGCGGTTGGCACTGATCAGTTCGGGGTGCACGATGCCGGCCAGCGCGGCTTCATAGGCGATGGCCGCCTCGCGGGCTTGGGCGGCCGACTGTTCGGCTTGAGCCGCAATCCGTCCCAGCCAGTCCACATACCGGGAGGCTGCGGCCGTCATCGATGCCGACGCGGCGCCCTGCCAGGCCTGGCCGCCCAAATCGGAGGTGATCGAGCCAAATGCATTGGCCGCCGAACTCAATTCAGCGCCGATCCCATCCCAAGCCCCCGCCGCCTCGAGCATCGGCCCCGATCCCGGTCCCTCCAGCAGCAGCACCGAGTTGACTTCAGGAGGCCACATCCAAAAACTCATTCCCCGTCCCCCTTTACTCCCCTCCATTACCACTCGATCAGCCCTATTCCAGGAACGTACCTCGTTGCCGTCTTGGCCGAAGAGTTTCTGTCGCAGTCGCTTTGTCAGTCCGGAAACCGGCAAATGGCCGGCGGGCTAGGAGGCCAGGAGCGCCAGGGCGCCAAATCCTGCAGGATCAAACGGCCTTGGTGGAGCCGACGTAGGACAGCACCACGTCGGATTCATCGGTAACGCGGGTCAGGGTCGCGTACGAGCGAATGAACGACTGGCCGACGCACCCGTCGATCTTGATATGAAAGTCACTGATCATGATCCAGGGACTTGGCCCCTTGAAGTCCTTCCTGACCACCGGCACGATAACGACGAATCCGGGCTTGAGGCCCACGCTGACCACGTTGTTGTACTGCCCGCTGGCCAGCGGTATGACGATCGGCGGCTGGCCAGGCCCCAGCGGCAACTCGGCGGCGATCGAGGGAGAGATGCCGCTGCCATTTGCCATGACAAAGCCGTTGGAGGTGCTCTGGTCGATCCCGCAACCGATCTCGTAGCCGACCTCGAAGACGCCTCGAGGGGGTTCCGGCCCGGTCAGCGACGCGCCGAATATTCCGCTGGAGAGGTATTCACGAGATGACAGCGCGGTGGTCAGCGGCGCCACCGGGACATGTTTCTCGTCCTTGCCGCCGAGAGCTAGCACCCAGCCGTCAGGGGTGTTCACCCTCACCGGCGTGCCGGGGGGTACCGACCCGTCGGACGGCGGGGCTGCACCAGGAGGAGGTTCGGCGTCGGGTTGGGCACCCGCCGATGGCGCGGTCGCTGATACGACGAGGCACAAAGCCAGAACCGCAGCACGGCGAACTACCGCGGAAATCGGCATCACAGCCGATACGCTAGGCACCGCCCGGTTATTTTACGGCTTTGCTGATTGACGAAAGTCAGAGTCGTTGCGCCTTTGTAGCCGGTTTGCGATACAGACAGGACAGTCTGGGAAGACCGTTGCAGTTCAATGCTCATGGCCGAGCATGCCCGGTATTGCATTGTCGTCGAAAGCTCATAAGGGCGCTAGGGCGAGTACGCTTGATAGATAGCCAGCAATTCGTGGCGGATGGTAGAAGGGGCGATCAATGACCCTGCAAAGGTTCGCTCGTGCCACGTTGGCCATCGTTGTGGCCAGCGGCGGGCTAGGGTTGGCGAGCCTGGTAGGCGGCAGTGGCGTTGCTCGCGCAGACCCGGACGACGATACGACGCCTCAGATAATCGACGATTTGCTCTTCACGCCGATATTCGCGCAGGATCCGCGCCTGTTGCGCCCCAGCAGCACTGCCCCCACAGATGACTGGGGTCGTATCGGAATGATCTGCCAGAATCGAAATGTCAAGTGCCAGAAGAACGGCTTTTAGCCCGGATCTTTCGCTGATTGGGCGCGCTCTCACGCGATGTGGCCGCGCTGCAGCCGCGAACCTGAATAATCTGTTTACGCCTCATTTTTCAGGCCGTGTAAGCCCAATTGGTCACCATCCAGCAGCAAGCCGCCGTGGCGGGATCGGCGCGGCCGAGGCCGCAGAACTCGACCACCTCGGCTTGGAAAACGCTTGCGACGCTGCCGGTATGACGAAGGAGTACCCATTGCAGCAGCTGACCTGTCGACTCGGTGCCCGCCACGATCAGCAGCACCGGTCCGAGGCGGCGCCGTGAACCGCCTGCGGCGCGACGGGGTCACGCTGGCTTTCCGAGTGCACAATCCGCTGGCGCGGGGCGTGCCGGTTTTGCTCACGCACGGTTTCGGCGCTACCGCGGGCATGTGGGCTCCCAACGTCGACGCCTTGAGCGTTGACCGGCCGGTGATCGTCTGGGACCAGCGGGGCCACGGCAGCAGCGACGCACCCGACGACATGGATGCCTACAGCGAGCAGCTCAGCGTCGCCGACATGGCGGCCATCCTCGACGCGGCGGGGGCTGACCGGGCCGTGCTCGCCGGGATGTCGTTGGGCGGCTACCTGTCCCTGGCCTTCCACCTCGTCCATCCGCAGCGGGTGGCCGCGCTGGTGCTGGTCGATACCGGGCCGGGCTACCGCAGCGGCGAGGCCCGAGCCAAGTGGAACGCGTGGGTGGAACGACGCGCGCAGCAACTCGAGCGGGGCGACGCGCCCGCCGGCGTCTCGCCGGAACTCACACAGGCGGTACATGAGCATCCCGAGGGTCTGCCGCGCGCCGCCCGAGGCGTGATGGCGCAAAAGGACGCCCGCGTGATCACGTCGCTCGACAGCATCCTGGTGCC
Organism: Mycobacterium attenuatum; assembly: GCF_900566085.1. Classification (GTDB taxonomy): domain Bacteria; phylum Actinomycetota; class Actinomycetes; order Mycobacteriales; family Mycobacteriaceae; genus Mycobacterium; species Mycobacterium attenuatum. The sequence goes on along the minus strand of NZ_UPHT01000046.1, from coordinate 108,351 downwards.
CACCCTGGTGATCGTCGGCGCCCAGGACACCGATTACCTGGCCGGGGCCGACTACATGGCGCGCAAGATCCCCACGGCCCGCAAAGTTGTCATCGAGAACGCGCGGCACGCGGCGAACATGGACCAGCCCGAAGCGTTCAACGTCGCGGTGCGCGAATTTCTGGATGAGCTGTGACCGCTTCGGAGGTCACCGTCGACGCGGCGGCCAGGTGGCCCAACCCTGCACCTCATCGGCGGGATTCGCGACCCGGCCGCGCCGGTTTGTAGGCTTTCGGGCATGCCGTTCGACAACGGCGAGGTATTCGCTGGCTACGTGATTCAGCGTCTGCTCGGCACCGGTGGGATGGGTGAGGTCTACCTCGCCCAGCATCCCCGTCTGCCGCGTTACGACGCGCTGAAGGTGTTGTCCTTGGTCGCCACGGCAGACCAGGAGTTTCAGGCGCGATTCAAGCGCGAAGCCGAATTGGCCGCGACGCTCTGGCACCCCCATATCGTCGGCGTTCTCGATCGTGGCGAGTTCAACGGCCGGCTGTGGATCTCGATGGAGTACGTAGATGGCACCGACGCGGGCCGGCTGATCCGGGAGCGCTACCCCGACGGCATGCCGGAGCAAGACGTCGCCGAAATCGTGACGGCGGTGGCCGACGCGCTGGACTTCGGTCATGATCGCCGGCTGCTCCATCGCGACGTCAAGCCGGAGAACATCCTGGTGACCGCGCCCGATGGCCACCGGCGCAGGGTGCTGCTGACCGATTTCGGCATCGCTCGCAGAATCGACGACGTCAGCAACCTCACCGACGTTAACGTCGCCATCGGAACCATCAGCTATGTGGCCCCCGAGCAGCTGCTGGGCAAACCGCTTGATGGCCGGGCGGATCAATACGCGCTGGCCGCGACGACGTTCTATCTGCTAACCGGAGCCCCACCTTTTCAGGACTCGAATCGCGCCGTCGTCGTCAGCAACCATCTGAATACGCCGCCACCGCGGATCTCGGCGCGCCGACCCGAGCTCGCGCACCTCGACGCCGTGCTCGCGAGGGCACTGGCCAAAGACCCCAACGAGCGATACCCCACGTGTACCGAGTTCGCCCTGGCCCTCACCCAGCAAGGCCCCCGCCCCGACGCTGCTTCCGCCGAGGACCTCCGTTCGGGCGCACGCCCGGCCACCCAGCGCCTCGAGCGTCTGGTTGTTCATGGCACCGCACGCGCCGTCACGCAAAGCGCGGCCGGAGCTCAATCTCAGGTCGGGATCTTGTCGTTTCACGTAGTCCCGTATGAGCCGCTGGGCAACGGGCGGGATCCGCTTCCCGTCGAGATACAAACCGACCTCGTAGCGGGTCAGCTCGCGGATGGGGACGAGGTCGAGATCACCGGTCTGTGGGACGGCCAGACCCTCGACGCCGACAAGATCGTCAACTTGTCTGCAGGAGCTCGTCCGAGACGACGCCGGCCAGAGATGCCGGCCAAACCGCCGCGAGACAAACCGCCGAAACGCAGGAAACTGTGGATCGCTGCGCTCGTCGCCGTCGTCGGTGTCATCGTGCTGGCCGCGGCGGCGGTTGTGTACTTCAGAGACGATTTCGGCGGCCAGACCCGACCTGGACCAATAGTCAAGCCGGTCAGCGCAACCGTTTTTTCACCCGACGGCGCCCCCGACAATCCGCGGCAGGCCGACTTGGCCATCGACGGCAACCCGAACACGGCGTGGTCCACCGTCACCTATCGGGACGCGGTCCCCTTTCCGAAGTTCATCGAGGGAATGGGGCTGTTGCTGCACCTGTCCCAGCCGACCGCGCTGAGCGCCGTGACGATCGACGTGTCCAGCACGGGAACCCAGGTGCAGATCCGCTCGTCGCCCAGCCAGACCCCCACCAAATTGGCCGACACCACCGCGCTGACCCCGAACACGCCGCTGCAACCGGGGCACAACGTTATCCCGGTGCATGACCGGGCCAAGACTTCCAATGTGCTGGTGTGGATCTCCACCTTGGGCACCACCAATGGCGAGAGCCGGACGTCAATTTCCGAGATCACCCTGCGGGCGGCTGGGTAGAGTTTTTCCCCCGTAAGACCCGAGCGGGCAGAACTGGTGTTATGACAAACCCTCACCCGTTCGGGGTGCTGCAGTTGTACTGGCAGGCGTGGCCGTTGCCGCCGTGGTGATGTTGCTGTCGGCGGTGGTCGGTGCGACACCGGACTGTGTATTCGAGTTCGGCGGAGTCGCCGCCGCGGCGACGCCGACTGCGATTCCGGTTACAGGTGACTCGCCTGTTCGGCCAACGCCTCGACGAGGTGTCGCCGACACCGCACCAGATCATGCTCAACGGCGGCGACGGTGACTTTTTCGACGACATGCGCGGCGAAAAGTGGTGGACCAAGCCGTTGGTCCGCGCTGCGTACGGCAACGCTGTCATCGCCGCGCCCGGTGCATTCGACGTTTACATCTGTCAGGACGCGATCACAGCCCGCGCGAGCGATGGCTAGCGCACCAGCGCACCGGACCGGCCGTAGCGCACAATTCGTCGCTCAATTCAGATGGGGAGAACCGCTATCGGCCTCTCCCCGCGATCGTCGCGCGTCAGTCCTGACGGCGTGTCCACGGCGGCCGGTTCAGCACCCTGCGCTCAGGCCACGATCCCGAGTTGCTGGTTGATCTGCGGCCAGTACAACAACCCGCCCGGAGTCAGCAGAATCCAGTCGTGAATTCCGCCGGGTTCCAAGGAGAAGCTCATCGGGGCACCTTGGGCTAACGCTGCTTGCTGAAGGACGGCCGCTTGTTGTGCAAGTGGATCCAGCGAGCCGGAGTAGACATACGTCGGCGGAAGACCGTCAAGTGACCCATACAACGGGCTCACCAGATAGTTGTGCGCAGGTAGATTGCCTGCCCACGCCGCGCCGAGTCCCCCAGTCCCCACATCCAGCCACGGAGACAACAACACCATCGACGAAGGTACCGGTTTGGATTGGCTGACCAAGTATTGGACGGCCCCCAATGCGAGGTTGCCGCCCGCGGAGTCACCGACCACGCTGACATTCTGGGCTCCGTGTTGCGCGATCTGCGACGAGATGAACCCGGCTGTTTGGGGTACGACCGTGGCAGCGGTGCCACCTTGCTGGAGCAACGGGTAAATCGGCACTTCGAAGGTCGCGCCGGTCTGGTAGGCAGTCACCGAGTAGTTGATCCAGTGGAACAACGAGGCCGGGAGAATGTACGCGCCACCGTGCAGGGCAACCACGTATTCGCCGGTTGGAGCGGCCGGCGTGATCTGCACGACGCTCATCCCCTGATACGTGGTGTACTGCACCGATTGCCCCAGCAGCAAATTCAACAGTGGCGGCGGGGAGTTGCCCAACACCCACGACAGCGGCGGAATGTCGCTGGCAAGCAGCATCAGGAGTGGATTACCTGGGATTGAAGTCAAAGATGCGAGCCCGGAGTTGAATCCGGAGGCAATCGTCGTCGAAATCTGCTGGATTTCCAGCTGGATGCCGAGCGCCGCCTGCTCAAAGGTCGCAAGAGGCGCAGCGCCGGCCGCTTCGGCGGTGGCATACGCCCCGGCAGCGCCGGTCAATGCCTGCACGAACCGCTCATGGAAAGCCGCCGCCTGTGCGCTGAGGGCCAAATAGTCCCGGCCGTGGGCGGAGAAGAAGGCCGCGATCGCCTCCGACACCTCATCCTCGGCTGCGGCCACTACCGCAGTGGTGGCAGCGGCCATGCCCTGGTTCGCGGTCGCGACCATCGAACCAATCGAAGCCACATCTGTGGCCGCTCCGGACATCAGCTCGGGAAACGCAAAAACATACGACACCGTGCCGCTCCACCCTTCGAGCAACCCGTCGAGTTGCCCAGCCGATACCGATCACCGAGTAGCCGGAGCTTATGCCGAGGCCGGGTCATCACGTAGCGGTTTGCCGGAAACCGGCTTCCAGGTGGACGTCGCCTAGGAAGAACCCCCGAAGCGGTGGGATGTCTGGTAGCGATCGCCGGGCTGTTCGCTTCAAACGGGTCACGGAGATGACGAGCACGGCCCTCGGGGTGCCGATCGCGCGTCGAATGACGGCGACCATCGGCTTCCGGCCCACTGAAAAAGGTGAAGAGATCATCAAGGCCGCAATGCGCAGCGGCGAACGCAAGAGCGACGTCATCCGGCGGGCACTGCAGCTGCTCGAACGGGAAGTGTGGATCAAGCAGGCTCGCACCGACGCTGAGCGGCTTCGAGACGAGGACGTCCATGTCGTAACTGTGTGACGGACGTCTCTGTAATGGCTGTAGCCCGATAATGGGCCGCCCCCCCGGCCCATCAAGCGGTGGAGCTGCCGGGAATCGAACCCGGGTCCTACGGCATTCCCTCAAGGCTTCTCCGTGCGCAGTTCGCTATGCCTCTGCTCGGATCTCCTGGTCACGCGAACTAGCCAGGATGACGATCCCAGTCGCTGTTGGTGTCCCGACGAGTCCCGCGACCGAACTCATCGGTTGATCCCTCTAGCTGATGCCAGGGTCCGGGTCGAGGGCGGTCCCGGTCTGACAGACTAGCCGTCGCTTAGGCAGCGAGAGCGTAGTCGCGCTGATGTGAATCGGCGCTTATTTGGTTGCAACGACGCTTACGGTGGTCTCTTGCCTGCACCGGCACGCTTCCCTTGATTCGATGCGCGAAGTCGAAACCGTTCAGCCCCATGTCTTCGAGCACCCTTGCCGGCATCCGGCAAGACAATCAATGGTACGCGTCTACCAACAACCGGCAACGGGATTATCTTCCCGATCAGATCACGAAATTCAGACGCTTCACGATCTGCCCGGCGAGATCCTCGTCGCCACCGAGTCCCACATCCTGGCTGCGGGCAGAGCTCATCGGACGACCGCCGGCGAGCCTGGTGAACTGCAGTCCATCCAGCCGGATGGTCGCGGTCGGTTGGTGTCCGCCGAAGTCCTCGACCACTTGCGCCCGGCCATCGACGCTGACCCGGATGGTGCGGGCGAGGGGGCCGGTCAGCTCGAACAACACCCGAGAACCATCAGGGGCTTTGGCCAGCTTGCCTACGACGAATCCCATGCTGGTGGACATTTCGTCGAGAGACAGTTCGCCAGCCTGACCACCCAGCTCGTCGTCGGAGGACGGCCGCTGCAGGACCTGGCGGATGTCCTGTTCGTGCATCCAGCAGTCGAAGGTGCGGATCCGCATGAAACGCCCGTAGGTGTCGGGACCTGCCGGCGTCGTGGTCGCCGCGTTCCAGTCGGCCTCCGGCATGCTCTCCAATGCCTTGCGGCGTTTGGCGGTCACCTCGCGGAACCGCTCGAGCAGACTGGTGCCCGACTCTCCGCGGAGATAAATCACCCAGCTCTCGTTCATCACTCCGATGGGATTGCGAACGTGCTCGAGTGTGGAGACGTCGATGTCGGCCTCCGGTGCGCCGATGCCGAGAAGGAAGGACTCGGTACCGATGATGTGCGACACCACCGCCTTGACGTCCCAACCGGGTAGCGGGCTCGCCGCCTGCCATTCCGCGTCGCTCAGTCCGCCCAGCAGCGCATCGAGGGAGTCCCATACGGCGAACAATCCCGCCAGGACGTCGGACTTGTCGAGTTGGGTGAGAGGGCGATCGGCCATGGACGGATCGTAGGCCGGTCAGCTGAACAAGCGGAGGCCGACCCGAAACAAGATGAGACCGCTGAACACCAGCAAGCCGCAAACCGGGACGATCCCCACCGGCCAGGCAAAGATGGTGGCCCACGCCCCGACAAGTACTGCCAGTAGTGCATGAAGAACGCGGAGGGACACGAGGCGGTGCTGTCGCAATACCGAACTCAATACCTGACGCGGGACAGACCGGAGAACCCAGACAAACACGACGATCAGCGCCGCAGTGAGCAACCCGGCAAGCAGGCGCAGCGGCGCCGTCGACTTGCCTTCACTATGCATCCCTACCACGAAGGCAGCGACGAATCCGAGGACTCCGGCGGCGACCGTCACCACTTGGAACACCCTCTCCAGCACCGCGGCAATATTCCGGCGGGCTAGGTTTCCCATCTCCGGGTTGCCGCCCGCGGCAGCCAGGAATCCCCGCAGAGCGTGCCCAAACCTTCGACGATGAACTCCGTTGACGGCCAGGTTGTTCAGGGCTTCGCAATTGCCAGGGTCCAGCGCCAACGCAGCCCGATACGACTCGGTGGATTCGGGGATGCGGCGCAAGTCGTGCAGGATGGAGCCGCGCAGCACGTGAGCGTCGGCATCATGGGGAGCAAGCCGCACCGCCTGGTCTGCCGCATACAGGGCGTTGGGCAATTGCCACGACTGCTGCAGCAGCCGCGCGTAAGCCAGGTGAACCAGTGGTTCATTGGGATGCGTGAGCACGGCCCGCCACGCCACGCATAAAGCGTCCCAGCTGCGGCCAAGCGCATCCAGCGATGACGCATAGAGCCGCATGGCGAATTCGTTCTCTGGCGCAACGGCCAGAGCGCCATAGGCACTCCACGCCGCGCCCGCATAGTTGCCCAGCGCATGTTCGGCTTGCGCGTGGCGCACCAGCAGCCTTGAATCATGTGGATCTGTTGCCAGCGCACGTCGCAGGACATCCCGAGCCCGCTCATAATTTCGCGTGTCAGCGTAGACGCTGGCGATATGGACAGCTTCGGCCACGTGGTCGGTGTCCATGTCAGACATCACCGAATCTTCCTGCGCCGCAAGTACTTTGCCAGCTCATCGTAGGTGCCGTCATTGTTGGCGAATTCGACGACGTTACGCGCGGTTTCGAACCAAGGTCCGGCGCTGGGCCGGATCTGCGCCATGGCCGCGTGCACATCGGCCATCATCACCGGACGAACCTGCCCACTGCGCATGGAGTCGGCCATCGCCAATTGCGTGGCGCTGTCGCAAACATGCGCCAGATCAGCACCCGAAAACCCTTCGGTGCGTCCTGCAATCGCGGCGGGGTCGATCCCGGCGATCGGCCGATCTTTCAAGTGAAACCGGACTATCCCCGCCCTGGCCTCAGCATCAGGTAACCCCACGAAAATCATCCGGTCGAAACGCCCGGGCCGGCGCAACGCCGTGTCGACATCCCAGGGCGCATTGGTGGCGCCGAGCACATAGACACCCTCGTTGGTGGACGTGGCCGAGTCGAGTTCTTCCAGAAGGGAATTGACGACGGTCCGCATGCCCGAGCCGCCGCTCAGCGCGGAACGACGGTGCCCCAGCGCATCCACTTCGTCGAAAAACAGCACGCAAGGCGCGTTGCGCCGGGCATTGTCGAACATCGAGCGGATACTCCGCTCGCTATCCCCCAGATAGCGGTGCAGCACGTCGGCGATTCCTATTTGATAGAAACTGGCGCCCAGTTCGCCCGAAACCGCCTTGGCGATATAGGTTTTCCCGCATCCGGGGGGCCCGTACAGCAACAGCCCGCCGCGGGCGGACACCTGGTATGCCTTCATCAGATCGGGATTGCGCAGCGGTCCCAGTAGCGAAAGTTCCAGTTGCTGTTTGACGTCGGTCATGCCCGCGACGTCGGCCAGCCGCACCTGGCTGCACTGCAGTACGTCGAAATCGCTCTCGTCGAGAGTATCGAGGCACGCATCAACGAACGCGGGCTCGATGATATCGGCGACTTCTTTTTCAGCGATGGACCAGTCGAATTCGGCATCGGCCGGCGCTTGCTGCTCAGCAGGGAGCGGCTGCACCGGTGCTGCCAGCGCGGCACTGCACCGCTGCACCAAGCTCAGCGCGCCCGCGTTGCCGGGGTCTTGGCTCAACGCCGCGCTGCAGTGTCCCAAGGCTTCGGCGTAGCGGCCCCTGTCCGCTAACAAGGTAGCCAGATGTAGACGTAGCTCGACGACTTCGGAGCTACGCTCCACCGCCGCGGACAATTCCCGGATCAATGGGTCTTCAGTCACGGCCATCCCCCGTAAGTACCGCAGGTTGCAGCTGCACGCCAGTCAGCCCATGCCCTTGGCGCGGCGGCCCAGCTCCCGGACCACCTCGCGCTGGGCATCGCGGCGAGCCATGTCCTGACGTTTGTCGTGGGCGTGTTTGCCGCGGGCCAGCGCGAGCTCGACCTTGACCTTGCCGTCGGTGAAATACAGCGACAAGGGCACCAGCGCGAAGTTGCCTTCACGCAGCTTTCCGATCAGGGTGTCGATCTGACGCCGGTGCAACAACAGCTTGCGGTTGCGTCGCGGTTCGTGGTTGGTCCAGCTGCCGTGCTGGTACTCCGGAATGTGTAGGTTGCGCAACCAGATTTCGCCGTCGTCGATGGTCGCGAATGCATCGACCAACGACGCGTGCCCCTCGCGCAGGCTCTTCACCTCGGTCCCCAGCAGCGCCATGCCGGCCTCGAAGACCTCGATGATCGAATAGTTGTGCCGGGCCTTGCGATTGGTGGCAATGATCTTTCGACCGACCTTCTTGCCCGTCGCCTTGGCCTGTTTGGACTGCCCGGCCATTGTTACCGCCGCACGTAGATGCGCAACGTCGCGTACGCCGTCAGCCCAGACATCGCCACTCCCAACAGCACCAGCCACGGCGCGATGTACAGGATGTCGGCGTAGTCGACGCGCGCTATCAGATTGGCTTGGTAGAACTGGTTGAGCGCATTCTCCAAGAACATCGCGCGCACCAGCATCAAACCGCCGATGGCGATTAGCACGCCGACGGTTGCGGCCAACATCGCCTCAACCAGGAACGGCAGCTGGGTGTACCAGCGACTGGCCCCGACCAATCGCATGATGCCGATCTCGGTGCGCCGTGTGTAGGCGGCGACCTGGACCATGTTGGCGATCAACAAGACCGCGCCGATGGCCTGGACGAGCGCGACGGCAAACGCGGCATTGCTCAGCCCGTCGAGCACGGCGAACAGCCGGTCGATCAGGTCCTTCTGGTTGAGCACCGACAGTACCCCGGGCTGGCCCTGCATCGCGGCGTCGAAGTCCTTGTGCTGCTCGGGGTTTTCCAGTTTGACGATGAACGACGCTGGGAAGGAGTCCTTTCCGGCCACATCCTTGTACTGCGGGAATTTCCGGATGGCGTCGTCGTAGGCCTGCTGACGGTTGAGGAAGCGCACTGCCTTGACGTCGGATCGCTTCTCGATCTTCTCGCGCAGCGCCTTGCACGGGTCGCTGTCGCAGGCGGGGTCGTTGGCCGAGACGTCGTCGGTCAAAAAGACCTGGGTTTCGACGCGGTCGAGGTAGATGGCTCGGGAGTTGTCGGCCAGCCGGACCACCAGCAGGCCGCCGCCGAACAGGCCGATCGAGATGGCGGTGGTCAGGATCATCGCGATCGTCATGGTGACGTTGCGACGAAGGCCAGTCAGGACCTCGTTGAGCAGGAAGCCGAAGCGCACTTAGCGATCCATCCCATAGACGCCGCGCTGTTCGTCACGAACCAGCCGGCCCAGCGACAACTCGACGACCCGCTGCCGCATTGAATCGACAATGTGATGGTCGTGAGTGGCCATTACCACCGTCGTCCCGGTTCGGTTGATCCGCTCCAACAAATCCATGATGTCCTTACTGGTGTCTGGGTCGAGGTTGCCGGTGGGCTCGTCGGCCAGCAGTACCAGCGGCCGGTTCACAAAGGCGCGGGCGATCGCGACCCGCTGTTGTTCGCCGCCCGAAAGCTCGTGCGGCAGGCGGTTGGCTTTGCCCGACAATCCCACCGTCTCGAGCACCTCGGGGACCACCCGGTTGATCGCGTCGGTGCGTTTGCCGATCACCTCCAGGGCAAAGGCGACGTTTTCGTACACGGTCTTTTGCTGCAGCAGCCGAAAATCCTGGAAGACACAGCCGATCACCTGACGCAGCTTCGGGACGTTTCGACCACGCAGCTTGTTGACGTGGAACTTCGACACCCGCACGTCTCCGGATGTCGGTGTCTCGGCGGCCAGTAACAGCCGCATGAACGTCGACTTGCCTGAACCCGACGGGCCGATCAGGAAGACGAATTCACCCTTGTCGATCTTGACGTTGACGTCATCCAACGCCGGACGCGCCGACGATTTGTACTGCTTGGTGACATGGTCCAGGGTGATCATCACGGCACGCCAGTGTAGCGGTGAGTTTCGCTGCGAAGCGAAATTCACCTGGCCGGGGCCGTCGCACTGGGCGACGGACCCGGCCCGGGTTGGGGTGACGGCTCGGGTGTGGTCGGCGTCGTGGTCGCCGGGCAGAAGGGCGGCGGCAGCAAACACGGGGGTGACCAGGGCGTCGTGGTCGTGGTCGTCGGCGGCGGCGTGGTGGTAGGTGTCGGGCGCACGGCGGTGGTGGCAGGTGGTTGGACTCTGTCACGCGGCACCCAGGTGTAGTCCGGATCCGGCACATATCCCGGCGGCACCACCTGGGGCGGCACCACCTGGGCGGGTTGCGGTTTTCCGGGCGGCTGCGGGCGGTAGGTGTCATAGGTCCACCACACGGCCAGGAACGCGATGATCAACACCACCGTCGAGGTGCGCACCCGACCACCGAACAGGTGGCTCGGGGTGCGCCGGGCGCCGTCTCCGTCGCGCTTCCCCAGCACGTTGGGCCAGAAGTTCATCGCTACCGCACCGCACCCTTGACTTCGCCGGCCGCGGCCGCCTCGGCGGCTTCGGCGGCAGGAACCGCGGGGTCCTCGACCAGGCCGATTGTGGCGTCGGCGGCGGTCACGATTCCGGCACGAGCAAGTGCTCGGATGACTAGCACCCGCAGTTGCCGGCCGGCTTCGAATTGCTTGCCCGGCAGGGTACGGGCCACCAGCCGCAGCGTGACCGTGTCCAACTCGATGCTTTCCACGCCCATCACGGTGGGTGAATCCAGCAGCAACTCCCCCAGGACCGCGTCGTCGCGCGCGTGCTCGCACTCCTGGTGCAACACCTCGTTCACCCGGTTCAAATCGGCGCTGGTCGAGACCGGGATGTCGACCACCGCGCGGGCCCAGTCCTTGGACAGGTTGACCGACTTGACGATCTGCCCGTTGGGCACGGTGAACACTTCGCCGTCTGCGCTGCGCAACCTGGTGACGCGCAATGTCACGTTTTCCACGGTGCCGGTGGCATCGGTCGCAGACCCGACAATGGTGAGTTTGACCAGGTCACCGAAGCCGTATTGCCGCTCGACGATGATGAAGAAACCGGCAAGCAGGTCCTTGACCAGCTGTTGGGCGCCAAAGCCCAGTGCCGCGCCCAGTACCGTGGCCGGCGCGACCAGGCCGCCCACCGAAAACTGCAGCACATTGGCGATCTGCATGACCACGACGATGCCGATGATCACGATCGACACCCACGAGATCACCGACGCCACTGCCTGCCGGTGCTTGGTCGCCTCGGAGCGCACCAGCGCGTCGCTTTCGGCAAAGCCGAGGTCAAGCTGCTGGGTAACCCGTTGGGCCACCCAGCTGACGAAGCGAGCCGCCAGCACCGCCGCGATTAGCAGCATCACGATACGCAGACCCCGGGTGATGATCCATTCGCCGATGTGACCGCGCCAAAAGTCGTGCCAGCGCTGAGCCACCGATAGGGCAAGAACTGTGGTGTTAGTTGCTGTCATCTTTTCGGTTGCGCCACCGGATCCCCGCTTCCAGGAACCCGTCGATGTCGCCGTCCAGGACGGCCGCCGGATTGCCTACCTCGTACTCGGTCCGTAGGTCCTTGACCATCTGGTAGGGGTGCAGGACATAGGACCGCATCTGGTTACCCCAGGAACTGCCGCCGTCGCCCTTCAACGCATCTAGCTCAGCACGTTCTTCTAAACGCTTGCGTTCCAACAACTTTGCCTGAAGAACCCGCATCGCCGCCACCTTGTTCTGCAGCTGCGACTTCTCGTTCTGACAAGTCACGACAATACCCGTTGGGATGTGGGTTAAACGCACCGCGGAATCTGTGGTGTTCACCGACTGGCCCCCGGGACCGCTGGAGCGGTAGACGTCGACCCGCACATCGCCCTCCGGGATGTCGATGTGGTCGGTGGTTTCCACCACCGGCAGCACCTCGACCTCAGCGAAAGACGTTTGCCGTCGGCTCTGGTTGTCGAATGGACTGATGCGCACCAGCCGGTGGGTGCCCTGTTCGACCGACAAGGTGCCATAGGCGAACGGCGCGTGCACGGCGAAGGTGGCGCTTTTGATGCCCGCTTCTTCGGCGTAGGAGGTGTCGAAGACCTCGACGGGATATTTGTGTTGCTCGGCCCACCGGATATACATCCGCATCAGCATTTCGGCCCAGTCGGCCGCATCCACCCCGCCCGCACCGGAACGGATGGTGAGCAGCGCCTCCCGCTCGTCGTATTCGCCGGAGAGCAGGGTGCGTACCTCGGTGGCCTCGATGTCGGCGCGCAGCGCCTTGAGTTCGGCGTCGGCTTCGGCCAGGGCTTCGGCGGCGGCCTGTCCTTCCTCCTCGCCCGCGAGCTCGTAGAGCACCGGCAAATCGTCGAGGCGGCTACGCAGCTGCTCGACGCGGCGCAGCTCACCCAGCGCGTGCGATAACTCGCTGGTCACGCGCTGCGCGCGGGCCTGGTCATCCCACAGCTTCGGGTCGGACGCCTCATGCTCGAGCTTGTCGATCCTGGCCCGCAGACCGTCGACGTCGAGCACCCGCTCCACCGTGGTCAGGGTGGAGTCCAGGGCGGCTATCTCAGCTCGTCGGTCGGCTTGGCGGTCGGGTTCCACAGCCGACCACGTTACCGGGAGTTACCGTGGTCAGCGTCTAGCATCATGGGACCAGTGCACCGCGCGACTGCGACACAACCAGTTCCGGGCCTTTCCGGGCACGAACAGAAAGCTCGAGCATGCGGCCACACCACCGCCCGTACTACGTCGCCATCGTCGGCTCCGGGCCGTCGGGGTTCTTCGCAGCGGCCTCGCTGCTGAAGGCCGCCGACGCCTCCGAGCAGATCGACGTTGCCGTCGACATGCTGGAGATGTTGCCGACGCCGTGGGGACTGGTTCGCTCCGGTGTGGCCCCCGACCATCCGAAGATCAAGTCGATCAGCAAGACCTTCGAGAAGACGGCCGAAGACCCGCGCTTCCGCTTCTTCGGCAACATCCTGGTGGGCGAACACGTGCTGCCCGCCGAGCTCGCCGAACACTACGACGCGGTGGTGTACGCCGTCGGCGCCCAGTCCGACAAGCCGCTGAACATTCCCGGAGAGGACTTGCCGGGCAGCATCGCCGCCGTCGATTTCGTGGGCTGGTACAACGCCCATCCCAACTTCGAACATGCCACGCCCGATCTGTCGGGTGCCCGGGCCGTCGTGGTCGGCAACGGCAATGTCGCGATCGACGTAGCCCGCATCCTGGTCACCGACCCGGAGGTGCTGGCTCGCACCGATATCGCCGACCACGCGCTGGAGTCACTGCGCCCCTGCGGCGTTCGGGAAGTGGTGCTCGTCGGCCGGCGCGGGCCGCTGCAGGCGGCGTTCACCACACTTGAATTGCGGGAACTGGGCGAGCTGGAAGGGGTCGACGTGGTGGTCGATCCGGCCGAGTTGGCGGGCATCAGCGACGAGGACGCGGCAGCGGCCGGCAAGACGGCCAAGCAGAACATCAAGGTGCTGCGCGACTACGCCCAGCGCCCGCCGCGTGAAGGCCACCGTCGGATTGTGTTCCGGTTCATGACTTCCCCGATCGAGATCAAGGGCGACGGCAGGGTGAATCAGATCGTGCTCGGACGCAACGAACTGGTCGCCGACGACAGTGGGTGGGTTTCGGCCAGGGACACCGGCGAGCGTGAAGAGTTGCCGGCGCAGCTGGTGGTGCGCTCCGTCGGCTACCGCGGGGTGCCGACACCCGGGCTGCCGTTCGACGAGAAACGCGGGACCATTCCCAACACCGGTGGCCGGGTCGACGGCAGCCGCAACGAATATGTGGTGGGGTGGATCAAGCGCGGGCCGACCGGCGTGATCGGCACCAACAAGAAGGACTCACAAGACACCGTCGACACCTTGATCGCCGACTTGGCCGCGACGGCGGAGCTGGCGGAGTTCCCGGCCGACCATGCCGGGCAGCTGGCCGGCTGGCTGGCGTCGCGTCAGCCGGAATTGATCACGACCGCCCAGTGGCGCATCATCGACCACTTCGAGCGTACGGCCGGCCAACCCGATGGGCGTCCCCGTGTCAAGCTGCCGAATGTGGCTGAACTGCTTCGCGTCGGGCGCAGCTGATTACATCCGCTTACGCCAGCGGGGACAACCGGGTACATAAACGGGTAAACAACGCGCCGCAAATTCCGGCATATCCGCGGCATGTGCCCGAGCAGTTTATGGCTCGCCTATCCGTTCTAGAGTTAAGTTGCCCGCCGCCCCGGATTCTCCCGCCCACGCCGTATCACACCACGTCACACCATTACGCCTACTAGCTCCTTACCGATTGCCGAACCAGCCAAGTCCGTATGCCAATTGGTCGGCAACATCGGCACCAGCGCGCCATAGCCAGCCTCGCCACCTCGCACGGTGGCCAACCCACCGGCCTGCACACCAACTCCCTGCTGAACCGTGCCAGCAAAACCCAGTGAGCCAACACCATGGGCAGACACCGACACCAGCTGGGCAGGCGCCACCGTCGCCGAAGCGCCCCCGACCTGTTCCACGGCAGCTACTTGCGTCGCCGCTACCGGCGCTGCCACGGCCATCACCGGGGCCGCCACGTGAGCCAGTCCGACTAACGACGTACCCGCCGCACCAGCCAGCTCGGAACTAAGACCGCCGCCCAATCCAGCTAACAAGGGCGAGAAAGCAAACAAATTGCCAAACACCCAATCGAGTACGATCTTCACGACGCCAAAAAAGCCGTACCAGAAAAAATAAGTGAGCCATAAACAATTAATCGCAAAATCTATGAATATTGGAATGTTTTCGGCAAATACAATGATGACGCCGATGAGGTTCAGAGTTAACACATCTAATGCTAACCAGAGCAGCGCGAATCCCATTGGAATGATTTCGGATAACAATCCGGGGAGGATTTCGGCCATCAGGTGGCCGACATATTGAAGAAGCTGCGCGATTTCTTCCCACGGGAAGGGCGTCAGGGTAGCCGTTTGGGCGGCCGTGGCGGCGATGGTGCTGCCGGGTTTGACGATGACCGGCGCCGGGATGGTACGAGGCGCCGAGACCAGCGCGGCTGCAGTGACTGCCTCATAGACACCCATCGTGGTAGCCGCCTGGACCCACATGCGCACATAGTCGGCTTCGTTAACTGCGATAGGAATGGTGTTGATACCGAAAAAGTTCGTAGCCGCCAACACCGCATGGACGACATGGTTGGCGCTCAGCTCACCCAACGTCGGCATCGCCGCCACCGCCCCGACATAGGCAGATGCGGCGCTCTCATGAGCCACCGCCGTGGCCGCGCTATCGGCACTGGCCTGGGTCAGCCACGCAACATACGGCAGATAGGCCGCAGCGCACAGCTGCGCGCTCACACCCTGCCAGGCCCCAGACATTCCAGCCACCACCGTGGTCAGCTGCTCGGCCGCCGCGGCATATTGGGCGCTTAGCGACGACCATTCAGCCGCGGCCGCAGCCAGCGCGGCAGGCCCCGGGCCTGCGCTAAGCAACGCTGAGTGCACCTCCGGTGGGCACGCCATCCAGATCGGCGCGCTCATCCCAAACCACCGGCATACGTTAGTGCCGCTGCGACATCACCGACGGCATAGCTGGCCCCGGCCGCGCCGACGCTCACTCCAGAACGCGCCAACTCTTGCTGCGTCCCACTTGCGCTGAGCCCCAGCGCAGTTCCCAACGACAGCGGATCGGCCGCCGGCGCCACCACCGCTGCAGCCGCACCCGCCAAACCTTCGGGTACCACCCATAACGTCACGGTCAGGCCTCCTGTCCGATTTCAAAGAACTGGTTCATCCGTCAGCACCGAGCCGGTCTCTACATATGCATTACCGGTAATCCATTCGTATAGAATATAGTTTCATACGTCAAGCATTTGCCGTCTGCGCCCCCCTTGCCGGCCTCTTTGGCATCCGCCTGAAAGCCACCTTGGTAGCGGCCGCGACGGCGTTCGCGTCCAACGGGTTTCAACCATGCGGTCGAACGGCTCGTCGCGGTCAAACGCGCTGGCTGCGCCCATGCGCTGGGATGGCGGCGGTGCCTCCTGCTTCAGGGATCGACGAGCACGCCGGGGTTGAGGATTCCGGCCGGATCGAGCACGGACTTCGCCGCGTGCAGGGCCGCCGCGAACGGGTCGGGGCGCTGCCGGTCGTACCACCGACGGTGGTCGCGGCCGACGGCGTGGTGGTGGGTGATGGTGCCGCCGGCCGTACTGATCGCCTCTGACACGGCGGCTTTGATGTCGTCCCACTGGGCGTCGAGCGAGCCCCAGCGTCCGCCCGCGTAGACGCCGTAGTACGGGGCCGGGCCGTCGGGGTAGACATGGGTGAAGCGACACGTCACCACGCCGGTGCCGCAGACGCTTTCGATCGCGCTGCGGGCCGCGCCGGTCACCGCAGCGTGCAGCGCGTCGAATCCGGCCCAGGTACATGCGGTTTCGAACGTCTCGGCGATAACGCCGCGGCGGGCCAACGCATCTCGTTGGTAGGGCATCCGCAGGAACGCCGAACGCCAGTTTTGCGAGGCATCGTTTTCCGTTGTACCTGTGGTTGTTTCGCGGCCGCGCCGCGCGGTGACGCTGCCGCCGTGGTCGGCGGCGATCTGAACGGCCCGCCGCAGCCACGCGTCGACCGGGTGGTCTGCCGATTCGAAAGCCAGCACCAGCAGCCCGCCGCCGACCGTGGTACCGGCGTTCAGGAACGCCTCGGCGGGATCCAGTAGCCGGCAGTTCGCCGGGTAGAGCCCGGCCTGGGCGATCGTCCGGGTTGCCGCCACCGCGGCGGCCCAGTCGTCGAAAGCGACCGAAGCGGTGAGCTGCCAGCGCGGCCGGTCCTGCAACCGCATCCACGCCTCGGTGATGATGCCGAGCGTGCCCTCCGAACCAAGGAACAGCCGGTCCGGGGACGGGCCGGCGCCCGATCCCGGCAGCCGCCGCGATTCGCTGATGCCGGCGGCGGTGACGACGCGCATCGACTCGGTCAAGTCGTCGATGTGGGTGTACAGCGTGGCGAAGTGTCCGCCAGAGCGGGTGGCCAGCCAGCCGCCCAGGGTCGAGTAGCCGAAGGACTGCGGGAAATGGCGCAGCGTCAGATCGTGTGGGCGCAGCCGATTTTCGATCGACGGACCCAGCGCACCGGCCTGGATGCGCGCCGCGCGGCTGACCCGGTCGATGTCGAGCACGGCGTCCAGAGCGCCGAGATCCAGCGTGACCGCCGGCTCGTCGAAGCGCGGCTCCACTCCCCCGACCACCGAACTGCCGCCACCGTACGGGATGACGGCGATGCGCTCGCGCGTACACCAATCCAGCACATCGACCACATCCTGCTCCGTGCGCGGCCGCACGATCAGGTCGGGGACATGGTCGAGGCGGCCCTGCAGGTTGCGCGTGACATCGCGAAACGCCTTGCCGCGCGCATGTCCGGCGCGATCGATCGCGTCCGCCGAGCACAGTCCGGCCAACGACGTCGGCGCGGTGATCCGAGGGAGCGCCAGCCCGAGTGCGCCCGGGTCGGGCGGTTGATGGTCGGTCAGGTCATGGCCGGGCAGCAGCGTGGCGACGCGTGCCGCCAGTGCCTGCGCTTCGTCGCCTGACAGAGCCTCCTCGACGTCGCCCCAGCCCCACCAGGAACGCATGCGGAGTGGTCAGCGCTTGACGACGACGAGAGCTCCGCCGACGACCAGCAACACCAGCGCCGTCACGATCGCCCAGCCGGTGCCCGCCAGCCACCAGATGACGGCCAGCAATGCCAGCACCGGTGACAACGCGAACAGCACCATCCCGGGGTGCTGTTTGATCACTGCGAGCGCGCTGGTCGCCCGGACCCGATCGATTTCCTTGCCTGCCATGCGTTCAGCATGCCATGACCCCGGCCCGGCCAACCCCTTCTTCACCTTCCCCGTCTGCGTCGCGTAGGAGTTTTTCCGCGCGGTGGAACGTGTTGGTGCGGGGTTGGCCCGTTGAACCAGACGAGTCTAGGCGGGGTCGGGTGCCCCGGAGGGATCGCACCTCCGGGCTCCCTCAGAACCGGGCGTGACAGTCTCCCGTCACCGGCTCTTGCCATCTTGATCGACAGCGCATGGGTGGTCATAGCCAGTGAGTGAAGAGACCCGGGTAGCATGCGACGGCGCGTTTCCATGCTCGTAGCCCTTGCCGGATGCCACTGAATCGTTGTATTCCTGCGGATCCACCGCGCCAGGTAGGTATTGATGCGTTTGGGGAAGCTGATGAACGCTGTCGGGTAATAGGCCCTGCAGTAGTTCATCCAGCCCCGAACGACCGGGTTGATCCTCCGGGCGAGGTCGGCAAAGGTGACAGTGACACACCGATGCAATCGCCACCCGGCCCACCACGTGACGTCCCGTTCTTGTTTCGCGCTCCGCGTGCGCGAATCGTGTAGCCCAGGAACGTCAACGACGTATGCTCAGCAGAGCCACGCCGATTGGCGTCTTGGCAGTACACGATCCGGGTCTTGTCGGGATGCAACTGCAGCCCAACAGATTCCATCCTGTCTGCGATCGCTGCCCGCACCTGGCGAGCTTGCTGCTCGGTTGAACAATGCACGCCTGACACCGCCTAGCCAGGAATCGGGACATCCGCTAGGCCCTGCTCCCGCGACCCACCCACCGGGCCCGGTTTCGATGTCACTCTTAGATCTGACGACACGTCAACGGCGGTTCGAGGTCTTCCTGGTCCCCACCCGACAACTCGCGGGTGCCTTCTTCACATCGCTCACCACGACGGTCTTCAGCCAACCCAACATGTGGCGGTTTGAAGTCTCCGCCCGACCGGCGACTCCGAAGGCCGAACCTTCATCTCCTGCAGAGCATCGATTTCCAGAGTCTCACCTACCTACAGTGAGACCTACATTGAGACCTCCGTTCCTCGTTCGTGGCACACTCGGAGGGACCCATTCGGTGTCTCCCCGTGGCATTTTTGCGGGTGGCCCAGCCGGTATCGCCACAGCCGGACAGAGGAATTGGACGCACGACACGCTTGGCAGTTCCGTCATCTGCGTCTGGTCTGCGCGTCCTACCGGCTGTCACCGCGCCGCGCGCATCGCCGTCACGGCGTGAGCAAGACCTTTACCTGCTCACCGGACCGCGCCCCGGCAATCGCATAGCCCGTGACCGCTTCGGCCAACGGCATTCTGGCGGTGAAGATGCCGTCAACGTCGAACCGACCCGATGCCAGCAACGGAATCAATTCCGCCCAGGTGCGCTGCACCGGCGCAGTGGTCATCCGCAGTGTGATGCTGCGCAACAGGCAGGGCAGGACCGGCAGCGGAAACGGCTGCAGATCATGTAGTCCAACAACGGAGACGGTACCGACGGGCCGCACCGCGTTGATCGCGTCAATCAGCGATGCGTCCGTGCCGACGGCGTCGATCACCGAATCCGCGCCGCGACCGCCCGTCGCGGCGATGATGGCCTCGGCTGCCGGCGCCATGACCGGCGTCGCGCCCCACGCGGCCGCACGCTCCAACCGCCCCCCGACCCGGTCGACAGCGAAAACCGTTGCCGCGCCTTGGGCCAACGCGCTGCGCAACGCGCACAATCCGACGGCTCCCAGGCCTATCACCGCGACCGTGCCGCCGAATGGAATGTCGGCTCGCCGAGCCGCAGCCCACCCCGTAGCGAGGTTGTCGGTGAGGAGCAGGGCCTGCTCGGTGGATATTTGGTCGGGGATCTTGAGGAGTTGGAAGTCGGCGGCGGGCACGGCGAGCAGATCGGCTTGCGCGCCGCCGAGCACGCCGGAGCCGAAGATCTGCAGTCCGGCCGAGCAGGTGACCGGGTCGCGGGTGGCACAGCCCGGGCAGGCACCGCAGCCGGCCACCGAAGACACCATGACCTGTTCGCCAACCTGGACGGTGCGTACGTGCGGTCCGGCGTCGACGACGGTGCCGACCGCTTCATGGCCGAGGGCCACCGGCCCGGGCATCGGGATTTCGCCTTCGTAGAAGTGCAGATCGGATCCGCAAATACCCGCAGCGGTCACCGCGACGATCGCTCCGTCGGGTCCGGGCAAAGCCGGATCGGGACGAGTCTCGAGCCGAACGCTGCGTGGCCCGTCGATGACTACCGTTCGCACCCTGGTGTGCTCCCTTTCCTTGTTCCATAACGTATTACGTGTGCAGGATGTCGCTATCGCAGTTCACACCGGGATGGTGGGGTCGAGCTTGCTGGCGATCTCGACCACCTCGGCCACCAGCTCGGCTGCGGCTGTCAACTGGCCTTCGGAGTGTTCGCTGGTGATGAAGAACCGCAGCCGTTCCTGCCCCGGCGCAACCGCCGGAGCGGTCACTGGTCCGACGTAGACGCCGCGCTGCAGAAGCAGCGAAGAGGCGAATACGACTCTGGCCACACTGGGAATCAACACCGGGCAGATCGGCGTGTTCTGGGACATTCCGAGGTCAAGATCGCGGTCCCGCAGCGCCGAGGTGAACAGCTCTGTGTTCTGCCACAGCCGCCGAACCCGCTCGGGCTCGCTCTCCAGCACTTCCAGAGCGGTCAGCGCAGCGGCCGCGGCGGTCGGTGGAAACCCTACGGTGAGAAGCATTGCGGGAGCGGTGTTGAGTGCTTCGATTAGATTCGCGTTACCCGCAATGAACCCGCCGCAGCTGCCGAGCGCCTTCGACAGGCTGCCCATCCAGATATCCACGGCATCGCCCGGCAACCCGAAGTGCTCGCGCACGCCGTGCCCGTGGGCACCGAGCACACCGATCGAGTGTGCCTCGTCGACCATTACCCCACAATCGAATTCCCGTGCCACTGCTGCGATTTCGGGCAGCAGGCCGATGTCTCCGTCCATGCTGTAGAGGCCTTCGATGACAACGAGTACCCGGTAGAAGCGGTCCCGGGACGCTCGCAGGATGCCGCGGAGGGACTCCGGGTCGTTGTGGCGGAAGGTCATGACACGCGCGCCGGCCCACCGGGCACCGGCAACGACGCTGGCATGAATGAGCGAGTCGCAGATGGCGGCATCACCCTCGCCCAACAGGTATCCAAGGACTCCGGCATTGGTAAGGAATCCGCTGGTTGCGATGATGGCCGCCTCGACGTCATAGATTCGGGCCAGCCGCTGTTCGAGGCGCGGATAAAGCTCGATCTCGCCTGAGGTGATGCGGCTGTTCGACGCCGAGGCACCGAATTGGGCCACCGCGTCCTGAACGGCGCGAACCACTTTCGGGTGATGCGCCAGACCCAGATAGTTGTAGCCGGCGAAGTTGGTCAGCTCCTGGCCCTGCGCTTGCAGGACGGCGCTGTTATAGCCCTTGCGCTCGAGAAACAGCGGACTCGGCATTCCGGTCAGCTCCCAGATTGCGCGCCTGCGCGCGTTCAGTTCGCAGGCCGCGGCCACCAGGGGATGGTCGGCGAACTTGTGTCGTTGACCCCGCTGCGAGACGGGCGGTGCAACCGCGCGTCCAACGGCGGGCCGCACGTCACCCGAATCGCGCTGGGCGAGCAAGCGGCTGGCCATGTCGCGCATCGCGGCTTCGCCATGCTCGGCGTCAATCATTTCTTGGCTCCTGCCACGATCGTCTCGGCGAGCGCGGCGCCGGCCTTGCGCAGGTTGTAGCTGGGTCCCAGCATCAGTGTGTTCAGCGACACGCCGATCGTCTCGCCGGTGCGGGCGCTGAATTCGACAGCCATCAGGGAGTTCAGCCCGAGCTCCATGACGGGTATGTCGATGTCGATGGACTCGGTCGACACACCCATCACGGTGGCGAGCTGCTCGGCGAGCATGTAACCGACCACCGCGCCGCGCTCGGCTTCGTCGAGGGCAAGCAGGTTGGCGCGCAACCGGTCTTGGGCGGAATTCGACTCGGCGGCCGTGGAGATCACCGCTGAGGTGCGTAGCAGATGCCGGAAGTGGCCGAAAACCGTGTCCAGCTGAGCCCAATTGATGGAGATGATCGACGCCTGCCGGACGCCCAGCCGGAGCGCTTCTTCCAGATACAGTGGACCGTCGTCCATTTCGATGGGGTCTACGCCGCAGGCGATCATGTGCCGGGCCAGGATTTCGTCGGTGGCCATGCCGCCGCCCGTTCCAGACATGTGGCCCCAGCCGATGCAGATTGCGGGTTGACCTTGCCGCGCAATCGACTCGGTGAGCGCCTGAACGGCGAAGTTGGCCGCGGCGTAACTGAATTGCCCGAGCAGGCCCAACATCGCGCCGGATGAGGAATAGAACACGAATTGGTCGAGGCTGATTCCGGCGGAGCTGACAGCCGAGCACAGCGCGCGCCCGCCGTTGACCTTGACTTCGTATACCCGCTTGAGGTCGGTGAGGTCCATGTCGGCGATGCGCTGATCGGCGATGGCTCCGGCGGCATGGAAGATTGCGCGCAGCGGGTGGTCGCCGCCATCGCAGCGACGGACCAGGGCCGCCACCGCGGCGGCGTCCGTCATGTCGACCGACTCCTCGGTCACTTCGACTCCGGCGGTGCGCCACCGCGCAATCTGCTTTCGCGCCAATTCTGTTGCCGCACCGCTCCTGCTGGCCAGCACCAGATGCCGGGCGCCGCGTCTGACCAGCCACCGTCCGGTTGCCAGGCCGAAGCCTCCGTGGCCGCCGGTGATCAGATAGGCGGCTTGGGGATCGGTGATGACGTCGCGCCAACCGGGCTTCACCGGTGGCGGGTTGTCAACGAGACGAAGCGCTACGCGGCTGGTACGGCTGGAGCGGAACACTTCTTCGAGGGCCGGGCCGATGTCGGCTGCATCGAAAACCTTGACGGGCAACGGCTGGTAGATGCCGCCGGCGAACTTGTGGTAGATCTCAGCTTCCAACCTCAGGCAGGCGTCCGGGTCCCAGGCCATGAATCGATCCATGTCGATCTGGAAGTAGCTGAGGTTCTTGTCCAGCACCGCCATATCCAGGGTGCTATTTCCGTAGATGTCGGCTTTGCCGACTTCGACAATGCGGCCGAACTCGACAACGGCTTCGAAGTTGTGCCGCAAGATCTCCCCCGGCGCGCTGCTGATGATCACGTCCACACCGCGGCCGTGGGTAAGTTCCCGAACGTCGTCGACGAAATTCAGGGAGCGTGAGTCGATCATGTAGTCAGCGCCGCAGGCCAGCGCGAACGAACGCCGCTCGTTCGTGCTGGCCGTGCCGATCACCTCTGCCCCGCACAACTTTGCGATCTGGATGGCAGCCTGGCCGACACCCCCGGCCGCGCCGTGAATCAGCACTGTCTCACCCGGCTTCACACGGGCCAACTCCAGCAGGGCGTATTCGGCGGTGATGAAAGCGGTCATGCTGGTGCAGAATTCGGGGCGGAAGCGGCTGTCAGAGGACGAAGGCACTTTGATGCACAACGCCGCATCGGCGATCTGGTAGCGAACGAGCATGCCCTGGGTCGCGGTGGTGACCACGTCACCGATGTGAAAGCCATCCACCCCCGGGCCGATTCGGGTAACTATTCCGACGCCCTCCATACCCAGCTCGGTGCCGAAATGGGTTGCCTCGAGCTCCTTGTTGCCGAGCAGCCCGACTACTTTGATGGCGTCCTTGTAGTTCAGGCCGACGACCTGCATGCGCAGCTCGACTTCGCCGGCTCCCGGTTCCCTTCGGAGGCAACGGCGCCAGCCAAGATCCGAGAGGATTCGCGACTTGGGGATGTCGATGGTGAAGTTGGCTTCCGGGTCGGTGAGCTGGTGTGCCTGGGCCATCGTTTCCAGGCGCTGCGGCAGCGTCCTCCCGACGACAAGTGCCCACCGGGAACCGTTGCGCAGGATGACTTCGTCGGTGTGATCAGGGGAGAACGCACCCGGAACCGCCAGCTCCGAGAAGAGCTGGGAGAGTTCGGTATCGGGCCCCACGTCGATCAGCCGCCACCGCAACCGCGGCTGCTCGGCGACCAGGGAGCGCCGGGCCCCGGCCAGCCCGGCGTGGCTCACGTCGGGTGCGCCAACGTCGCTTGGGTGGGCAAAGGCCTGTTCGGTGATGATGCTGACGCAAAACGAATCATCGCCGAGCGCCTCGAGTTCTTCGGGTTGGTCGCCCCTCGTCTCCCGGACGAACCGTTCGGTGGTGACGGCGATCTGCTTCAACAGCCATAGTGCGGCGCTGTCGTCGGCGCAACGTCCGGCAACGGTACACACATGCAGCCGTGCGAACTTCTCCGACGCCTCGCGAAGCATGCGCGTGAGCTCGGCGTCGAGGTCGGCCGCGTTGGTGCAGTGATACAAGGTGGTGTGTGGCAGAGCGTCGGAAAGTTGTTGGGCACGTGGCTCGAGACGATCACCCAACATCAGCACCAAGGTCGCCGTCTGCTCGGCCGATGGCAGCGCCGTGACGTCCAGATCGTCGCACAGCTCCCATACCTCTTCGTAGAACAGTGGATCGAGACGGTCGATCGGCTCCTGCCCGGGTGTGATGGAACCGAATCGCACGCCCGAAAGCTGCACGCAGACCAGGTGTCGCGGGTCGAGTATCACGATGTCGGCGCGCAGCGGATCCGTGGGGTGCACGGTGGTGAGCACCTCGACCCGTTCGGGCAGGGGTGCGAACACGCGCACCGCGTCGACCCCGATGGGGACGATGGTTCCCAGCGCACGGCCAACGGACTGTTCGATCAGCGGCGAGATCGTATGCAGCGCGGCGTCGATGACGCCAGGATGCACGAAATGCCTTGTGTCATCGAGTGATCGTGCGTCCACGCTGGCCACCGCCTGTCTGGGGTTCGCCCGTAGCGATGTGACCCGCCGGAAGCCGGGACCGTAGGTCATGCCGTTGCTGGCCAGGGCCGCATACAAGTCGGCGGGGTCTATCTCGGCCATGCCGCTGGCGTCGGGGACGTGATGTTTGGTGGGTAAACACTTTGCGTCAACTAGCCGGCCGGTCGCGTGGGTTGTCCATGTCCTGCCGGTGGCACTGCGCGATCGGATGGTGAAGCGGCGACTTGCCGCATCGAACTCGGTGCGCACTATGGCGCCGTCGGCGGGATTGAAAAACAGCGGCGCGGCAAAACGGATGTCTTCGGCTATGGCCGAAGTGAGCCCGCTGCGTTCGGCTGCCACGCTCAACGCGGCATCCACGTACGCCATGCCAGGGAGCAGACACGCGTCGTCGACCACATGATCGGCGAGCCAAGGGAGCGCCTGCCCGCTGACGTGGAGTTCCCACGCGGACGGGTGGTCCAGGTCGGGGTCACCCAGCATCGAGTAGCTGTCGCGGGTCCCGTACTTCATCTGCACGAATTCGGGTAGTTCGTCGCGCAGTCGCTGGCGCTGCCAGGGATAGCGGGGAAGCTCGAAATACGGAGTGACCCTGGTGCACAGATCACTGGCGTCAAGCGCACCGGCGGTGTACAAATCGGCGATCGTCGTGCGGATACTCTCGGCATCGGGTTGGCTGCGGTGCAGGGTGGGAATTGCCGCTCCCGGTTCATGGCTTTTCAGCAGCAGCTCGCGGATGTTGGCCGAGAGTGCCGGGTGCGGGCCTATTTCCAAGAAGGCGCGGTGACCCGCGCTCAGGAGCGCCTTGATGGCGTCGGCGAAGCGCACCGGCTGCCGCACGTTGGCGCACCAGTAATCGGCGTCCAGGGCACCCGTCACCGCGTCGGCGGTAACCGTGGAATAGAGCGGGACCTTAGGCTGTTGCGGCGCGAGAGCGGCTAGCTCGGAGCGCAATTCGCCGAGTATCGGATCCATCCGGTGACTGTGGTAGGGCACTTCCACGCGCAGCAGGCGATTGAAAACGCCTTGGTCGGTGAGGGTTTGAGCCAAAGTTTCCAATTCGCTCACGACGCCGGCTACCGTCACCGCCGACGGACCGTTGATAGCCGCGACATCGATGCGCATGTCGTCTCCGAGCAGCGGTTCCAGCTCGCTGAAGGGCAACCCGACGGCGAGCATGCCGCCGGTTCCGGCCGTAGTCGCCTGCAGTCGCGCCCGATGGTAGGTGACCAGCAGCGCATCCTGCAGTGACAGCGCCCCCGCCAGGTAGGCAGCCGGCACTTCGCCCATGCTATGCCCGACGAAAGCGCTTGGCGCGATCCCGAACTGAGCCAGCTCGCGGGTAAGCGCCACTTGGAGAAGGAAAGTAGCGGGCTGCGCGATAGCCGTCGACGTAACTCGGGAATCCTCCTGCGAGCGCAACAGCTCGGCCACGATGGACCAGTCGGCAATTTCCTGGAATGCGGCGTCGATCCGGGCGGCTTCGGCGGCGAAAACGCCTCCGGCGTTGAGCAGGTCGCGGCCCATCGCCCACCATTGCGTTCCCATCCCGGAGAACACCAAGACCAAGCCCGCGGAATTGTCCACCACCGAACCAACCGGGGCGGTGCCAGATGAGATCTGCTGCAGGCGCTCGGTGAGGTCCGTCGAATCGGTGAACGCCACCCCGGCTCGATAGCGGTGGTGCGCACGGCGACTCCAGGCCGCCTCGACCAACTCGCCGAGGCCGGTACCGGCTTTCACCAGATCGGCGTATGTGCCCGCCAGTTCCCGCGTCGCGGCCTCGCTGCGGGCCGACAGCGGAAATACCCCGGCAGTGCGGCAAGTCGAGGGAGCCGCGGGCGTCGTCGGCGCCACGGGTGCCACTGGTTCGGCGAGGATCGCGTGCGCGTTGGTGCCGCCGTAACCGAAACCGTTGATGGCCACGGACATCCGATCGACGGCGGCGTCAACAGCCTCCGGTTCGAGCTGGATCGACAACCGCAGGTCGTCGAAGGCAATGTCGGGACTGGGATCGTCAAACCAGCCTTGCGGCGGCAGGGTCCGGTGATAGATCGCCAAAGCGCCCTTGATCACGCTCGCGATGCCCGAAGCCGCTTCGGTGTGTCCCAGCGTCGCTTTCAATGAGCCAACCGAAAGCGACTTGGTGCGGCCCTCAACACATCCATACGCGCGACCGAGCGCACCCAGCTCGATCGGATCACCGACCGGAGTTCCGGTGCCGTGCGCCTCGACATAGGTCACCTGGTGCGCGGCGATGCCGGAACGTGCGCACACCGAACGCGCCAGCGCCTCCTGCGCGTTGCCATTTGGGACGGTGATGGCGCTGGTACGGCCATCCTGGTTGGTCCCGGTTGCCTCCACGACCGCGTAGATGCGATCTCCGTCGCGCAGGGCGTCCTCGAGCCTGCGCAGCACCACCATCCCGGCCCCCTCCCCGCGGCCATAGCCGTCGGCGCGGGCGGAAAACGGCTTGCTGCGCCCGTCTGCCGCCAGGAAGCCGCCCTTGCACATCGACACGAATGTCTCCGGCTGCAACATGAGGTTGACGCCACCCGCCAGAGCCATATCGCAGTCACCGTTGGCGATGCCTTGGCAGGCCAGATGGAAGGCGACCAGCGACGAAGAACATGCCGTATCGACGGTCAGGGCGGGCCCCATCAGGTTCAGCGCATAGGCCAGCCGGTTGGACAGCATCGTGAACGAGGCCGCCGTCGACGTGTTCATGTCGATGTGGGCCACCGCCGATGCCGCCATGGTGGTGACCGAGAAGTCGACATTGAAGGCGCCGACATAGACGCCTACCGCGCTGCCCGAGAGCCGACCGGCCACACCGGCATCGTCGGCCGCCTCCCAGGCGACCTCCATGATCAGGCGCTGCTGGGGATCCATGCTCGTGGCCTCGCGCGGCGATATACCGAAAAACTCCGGGTCGAACTGCCACGGATCGCAGTGCAGAAAAGCGCCCCGCTTGGTGTACATCTTTCCGGCAGCGCCCTTGTCCGGGTCGTAGAAGCGCCGGTAGTCCCAGCGATCGGCGGGTATGTCGCCAATGGCGCCGTCGTTCTTGTTGACCACAAAGTCCCAGAAAGACTGCGGAGAGTCGATACCACCGGCATACCGGCATCCGATTCCGACGATCGCAATTGGGCTCACCGCGTAACTCCTATGCTGAAAAGGTGACGAAATTCCGATAAGGCGATACATCTTCGCCAGGTGGCGCATCGCCGGTAAAATGGTTAAGCAAACCGTGTGGTTGCTCATTAAGACATGAGACAACGACGGCTCGCTTATGCCATATATGGCAGTCCAGCAATCAGAGTGAACCGATCTGGGCAACCAGAGGATGCAACCGGGAATCCCGCAGAGGGATTACCCGGCAGGGAGGCGGGTCGGGGCCGCAGAGCTATTATGGTGCGTCTCCTCCTCCATACAGATCTTCCTTTGCAGATATGTCATAAACGTGGGAATAACGAGCTGTGCGTACCGCAGCACCCCATACCGGCGTGCCCAGGCCACGGGCGCCGATCTCAGCTACTGACGAGCCTCGCGCACGAGTCGTGACCAGGACCAAACCTTGCCTTTTGCAACTGTCCTCGATGTCAAGTTAGCTCAGCGTCAACGCCCTGTCAACCCCGATTGACAGTATCGGATTGGCGGCGCCCAGGCAGCGTGCCGGCCGGGGCGCCGCGCGTCGACGAGCGCACGGGAACAAGCGGCCGCGCTGCCAGATCTGCCGATGTCGCAACCGCCGGCGGCTGGTCCTGGCACCAACGAAAGCCGTTGTCGCCAAAACCCCTTGACTCAGATCCCAAGGTTGGACGCGCCGGTACCGAAAGAACGAGTTAGTTCGTCGCGAACCGTAGACCCTCGTCGGTGATCTTGCGATGCCGGATCAGCCAGAGGTCGCGCAGGTAGTTGTGGTTGACCCGCCACGGA
This sequence comes from Mycobacterium attenuatum, assembly GCF_900566085.1. GTDB lineage: Bacteria > Actinomycetota > Actinomycetes > Mycobacteriales > Mycobacteriaceae > Mycobacterium > Mycobacterium attenuatum. The sequence continues at coordinate 79,709 of NZ_UPHT01000046.1, read as the reverse complement.
TTACGCGAACCTTGCCTGGGCATCCACTCCAGCACGCGCAGCACATAGCCTGGCGTGAAGTCCTCGACGAACGGTCGCTCCGCGACCCCTGAGCCCGGGCGTTCGGCCACTACCATTCCAAAGCCGTTGGCGTCCATGTATTTCAGCAGCCGGCAGGCGAACTCAGAAACCAAGTCGGCCTTCAATGTCCACGATGCGTTGGTGTATCCGAACGTGAAGGCCATATTGGGCACACCGGAGAGCATCATTCCTTTGTAGGTCATGGTTCGGGCGAGGTCCACGGGCCGGCCGTCGATGCTCACCGAGGCACCGCCGAAGAGCTGGAGGTTCAATCCCGTTGCGGTCACAATGATGTCCGCGGGCAGCTCACGACCCGATTCGAGCAAGACGCCGGTTGCGGTCAACCGTTTGATGGTGTCGGTGACCACCTCGGTCCGCCCCTGACGGATGGTGCGAAACAGATCGCCGTTGGGGACTATGCACAACCGCTGTTCCCATGGATTGTATTGGGGGCCAAAGTGTTTGTTCACGTCGTAACCCTCGGGAAGCTGACGTCGGGCCAGCTCGATCAGCCGGGCTCGCATGCGCTGCGGCCATCTCCGGCAAGTCCAGTAGAAGGCCGTCTTCTGCAGGATGTTTTTCCAGCGCACCGCGGCGTAGGCCTTGTCTTCGGGCAGCCAGCGATTCAGCCTGTCGGCCATGGCGTCCCGGTCCGGTTCGGCCACGACGTAGGTCGGTGAGCGTTGCAGCATGGTGACCTGCTTTGCGCCCGAATCAGCCAGGGCCGGAACCAATGTGACAGCGGTGGAGCCGCTGCCGATCACGACCACCTGCTTGCCGGCGTAGTCGAGACCCTCGGGCCAGTACTGCGGGTGGATGATCGGCCCGGTAAAGGTTTCCGAGCCCGCGAAGTAAGGCGAGTAGCCCTGCTCATAGTAGTAATAGCCGCTACACAGCAGCAGGAACGAGCAGGAGATCGTGACCGAGGACGCGATGGGGCTGCCCGCGTTGACCTGCTCGACGCGCACGATCCAGCGGTTCTCCGCGCTTTTCCAGTCCGCCTTGATGACCTTGTGGTTGTAGCGGATGTGCTCGTCGATGCCGCACATCGCCGCCGTGCTCTCGAGATAGTCGAGGATGGACTTGCCGTTGGCGATGGCCTGCCCGGTCCATGGCCGGAAGCGAAAGCCCAGCGTGTACATATCGGTGTCGGCGCGAATACCCGGATATCGAAAAAGATCCCACGTGCCGCCCATCCGGGCGCGCTTCTCCAGGATGGCGTAGCTCTTCCCGGGGCAACTGTTTTGTAAGTGCCACGCCGCGCTGACACCCGAAATGCCGGCACCCACCACTATTACGTCGAGGTGCTCGGTCATGGCCGCATGCTATCAATCATGACAGCGGCTGACAGCTTCCAAAGAGCTGAATAATTCCTGTGCAAATCCCTCGACCGCAAGCAGCGTTTGTCGTGTGACGTAATTTGGTGTCAAACTGACCGGCAAAATACTTAAATCCTCTTCACCTTTGACCGCCGCAATTGCCCGGCGAAGCATTTGTGGCGTAGTTCCTCCGCTGAACCTGACGGGAAGACCTTTGATGCTGCACCGACTCGTGATGCTGACCACCGCCGCGCCGCGGCGCATTCTCGCGACCGCCACCCTGGTGATGATCGGCGCGGCCGTGTTCGGCCTCCCGGTCATCGGCCATCTATCCGCCGGCGGATTCGAAGACCCGAATTCGGAGTCGGCGCGAGCCAGTGAACTGCTGGCCGACACATTCCACCAAAGCGACCAGCAACTGCTTGTCACCGTGACGACGGCGCAGGGGGCCACCAGCTCTTCGGCCCGCACGGCAGCACTGCGCATCGTCGCAAAGCTGCGCGCGTCACCGGATGTCCTCAGCGTCACCTCGATGTGGACCGAGCCGGCGACCGCGGCATCGGGACTGGTGAGCAAAGACGGCAAGACCGGTCTGATCGTCGCCAACCTCGCGGGCGGGGAGGACACCGCCCAGAAATACGCCCAGAAATACGCCGACGAACTCAGCGATGGAGTGACCGCCCGCCACAGCGGGGTGGTGGTTCGCGTCGGCGGCGGGGCCATGATTTACGCCCAAGTCAACGACCAGACGGTACGTGATCTGTTGCGGATGGAGCTGATCGCGATACCGCTCAGCTTTGTCGTACTGGTCTGGGCTTTCGGCGGGTTGCTGGCGGCGCTGCTTCCGGTCACCGTCGGTGTAATGGCGATCCTGGGTTCACTGTCGGTGCTGCGGTTGATCACCTACGCCGCCGACGTGTCCATCTACGCGCTCAACCTGACCATGGCCATGGGCTTGGCGTTGGCCATCGACTACACACTGCTGATCATCAGCCGCTACCGCGAGGAAGTCACCGCAGGCATCGCCAGGGACGAGGCGATTGTGTGCACCGTGTCGACAGCGGGCCGCACGGTGCTGTTCTCGTCGATGACGGTCGCCCTGTCAATGGCGGCGCTGGCGCTGTTTCCCATGTATTACCTGAGGTCGTTCGCCTACGCTGGGATCGCCACGGTGGCGTTCGCGGCGGCAAGCGCGATCATCGTTGCACCTGCGACGATTGCCCTGCTCGGCGACCGCTTGGATGCGCTGGATTTTCGCCGCTTCCTGCACCGAGTGTTGCGGCGGCCCAAGCCCGAACAGCGCCCGCTCGAGCAGTTGTTCTGGTACCGGTCGAGCAAGATCGTCTTGCGTTACCGCATACCCATCGGACTGGCCGCCGTGGCGCTGCTGCTGCTTCTCGGCGCGCCCTTCCTGCACGCCCGCTGGGGTTACCCGGACGACCGCGTGCTGCCACCGTCGGCGTCCTCACGCCAGGTCGGCGACATGTTGCGCAGCGACTTCACCGACGACAACGCGAAATCCATTCAGGTCGTCATCCCCGAGGCCGCCGGCCTGAGTGCCGACCAACTCCGCCAATACGCCGCCGCGCTGTCGAAAGTCGATGGTGTCCTGGACGTCTCGGCGCCGCAGGGCACCTATACCGACGGCAGAGCCGTCGGGCCTCCAGACGCGCCCACGGGCGTTGCCGGTGGCAGCGCCTTTCTCACCGTGAACAGTAAAGCTCCCTTGTACTCTCACATTTCAGATGTCCAGCTCGACGCGTTGCACGCGGTCCCGCCGCCCGAGGCGCGCGCGGTCGAATTCGGCGGTTTGGCCCAGACCAACCGCGACAGTGTGGATGCCATCCGAGCCCGAATACCGTGGGTGCTGGGATTCATTGCCGCGGTGACCTTGACCCTGTTGTTCTTGCTGACCGGCAGCGTCGTGCTACCGGCCAAGGCAGTGATCCTCAACTTGATGTCGCTGACGGCCGTCTTCGGCGCGCTGGTCTGGGTCTTCCAAGACGGCAACCTCGCTGGCCTGGGTACCACCTCCACCGGAACATTGGTCGCCAACCTGGCCGTGTTGCTGTTCTGCATCGCCTTCGGTTTGTCGATGGACTACGAGGTATTCCTGATCGCCCGAATCCGCGAGTATTGGAGCGTGCTGATGCAGGATGCGTCCGCCATGACCCCGCTCGCCGCACAACGGGCCGCCAATGACGACAGCATCACCCGCGGCCTGGCCCACACCGGCCGGGTGATCACCGCCGCGGCGTTGATCATGGCGATCAGCTTCGCGGCGCTGACTTCTGCCGACGTCTCGTTCATGCGGATGTTCGGTCTCGGGCTCACGATAGCGGTGCTGGTCGACGCGACCGTGGTGCGGATGATCCTGGTTCCGGCGTTCATGTACCTCATGGGCCAGTGGAATTGGTGGGCGCCGGCTCCGTTGGCGCGCCTGCACCAGCGCATCGGCATCGACGAATCCGCAAGCCTGCCTTGATCTTCGATCAGCTCCGAAGCCTGCGCACCCCCAAGTCACCATTCTCGTGGACACCAGCGGACACCCGGATGCCAGCGTTACCGAACATGCACCGATTACCGTGAAACCACGGTGACACTCGGCATTTGCCGAAATGACGAATGACCCTAGCAAGCCGCGGCCGATGGCCCGTAGCGTCGACGTCGTGGACATCGACGTGCTCGCGAACGCGGTCCTGCTGGCCTGCCGAGCACCGTCAGTGCACAACAGCCAACCGTGGCGGTGGGTTGCCGAAGCAGGCAGCAACACCGGCCGGGTCCACTTGTTCGTCGATCGCCACCGAACCGTGCGCGCCACCGATCATTCCGGACGGGAAGCACTGATCAGCTGCGGCGCGGCACTCGATCACCTGCGGGTCGCCATGTCGGCCGCGCACTGGCAGGCCAGCACCACTCGTTTCCCCGACCCGAACCGCTCCGACCACTTGGCCACAATAGAATTCAGCCGCGCCGAACACGTCACAACCGACCAGCGACAGCGCGCCGAGGCGATTCTGCAGCGCCGAACCGACCGCCTCCCGTTCGACCGTCCCAGTTACTGGGACCTTTTCGAGCCGACACTACGCAACACCGTCGACGACAACGTAGCGCTGCTGGATGTGCTCACCGACGATCAACGCCCACGGCTGGTGCAAGCGTCGCAGCTCAGTGAAGCGCTGCGACGCGACGATTCGTCTTATCACGCCGAACTTGACTGGTGGACTTCTCCGTTCGCTCTGGCTGAGGGTGTGCCACCGAGTGCGCTGGCCTCCGATACCGAACGCCTGCGGGTTGATGTCGGCCGCGAATTTCCGATCCGCAGCCACCAGGAGCGCCGTGCGCACATCGACGCCGACTGGTCGAAAATCCTTGTGCTGTCGACACCTAACGACAGCCGAATCGATGTCTTGAGATGCGGAGAAATGCTGTCGGCGGTCCTCCTCGAATGCACCATGGTCGGCATGGCGACGTGCACGTTATCCCACCTCATCGAATCGCCCGAAAGCCGCGACATCGTCCGCGAACTGATCGGCCATCGCGGCGAGCCGCAAGTCCTGGTCCGGGTGGGAATCACCCCGCCGATCGACGATCTTCCCCCGCCGACACCGCGGCGGCCCCTGGACAACGTCCTTGAAATTCGCCATGAGCCCGAGAAAGGTTGAGTCGATGTCCGACGACCCGGTTACCTTCCTGTCCGACGACGAAAGCTGGAAGCTGCTGAGCGGCGTGGCGCTGGGCCGGCTGGTGACCTGCATTGCCGGCGAGCCCGAAATCTTCCCGGTCAACTACGTCGTGCAGGATCGCACCGTGCTGTTCCGCACGGCCGAGGGCACGAAACTGTTTCTCGCCGTGACGAACAGCCCGGTTGCGTTCGAGGCCGACGACCACGACGCCGCGGAAGGCTGGAGTGTGATCGTCAAAGGCCGCGCCCAGGTCCTGCGAACCGACGCCGACGTCCAGAAGGCCGAACAGGCCGGCCTGCGACCCTGGATCGCGACGTTGAAGCTGCACTACGTGCGGATCATCCCGACCGAGATCACCGGCCGCCACTTCATGTTCGGACCGGAGCCGGACCGCGCCGAGACGTTCGCGTGACGGCGGTTCACACAACGAGGGATAACGGCCCCTTGGCGCGACGGGCCTTGCGCCGCTTGCTGATTGCCACCAGACGGGCTACCGCGGCTTCGATTCCCCGCGCCAGTTGATCGACGTCGGCCACCGCGTCATAGTCGGCGAGAATTCCGAAGCTCAGGTCGTCGGCGTAGCTGAGCATCGCGACGCCGGTTCGCAGGTGCATCGCCAGCGACGGAACGGGAAATAGCGCCACCACTCGTTTGCCCAGGACCTTCAGCGGGTGACGCGGTCCGGGAACATTCGTCGCCACCGTCACGATCCCATGCTGAGGCAACCGCATCAGCAGGCCGACCGTTCGCGCCGTGATCGCGAACGGGATGCGATTGGCAACGGACATGAGCATGTTTCCGGCCTGGGATTGCCCGCTGGACTTGGCGCGGGTCAACCGGTCATGCACCCTGCGCAGCCGCTGAACCGGATCTTCCTCCTCCACAGGCAGATTCGGAAGCATCGCCGATACGCGGTTGTCGATCTCGCCGAAGGCGCCCGTAGTACGGACCGAAACGGGCACCAACGTGCGCAACGAACCCGGCCGGGAGCGCTGCCCCCGCGCAACTAGGACGTTGCGGTAGCTCTCGGTAATCGCTGCCAGCGCAACGTCGTTGATGGTGACACCGAACGTCTGACATACCAGGTCGAGGTCGGCCAGCGAGACCCGCGCCCCGCCGAACCGGCGCAGGTCGCTGAGCGGCCCGTTCAGCGTCGACTCGGCGGGGGTCAACAGGCCGGCCAGCAGTTCGCCGGCGCCCTGGAAGACGCGGACGATACCCGAGGCCATCGCGCCCGGGGCAGTCAGCAGGCCGCTCAGCAGGCTCACCGGATTCAATGCGCCCAGCTCTGGTTTCTGCGCGCCGTGAATCTGGTGGGCGAAACTGTCCCGGGCGACATGGCCGCTGGGATCACACAACCCGGCAAGAATGTGCGACGCCGCGATTCCGTCTGCCATGCAATGGTGGACCTTGGTCAGCATTGCCCACCTGTCGCCGGTGAGGCCCTCGATGATCCAGAGCTCCCACAACGGGCGATCACGGTCCAAACGCCGCGCCATCGCGTCGGCGACCACGCGGTACAACTCACGGTCGTCTCCCGGGTACGGCACCGCAACCCGCCGCACATGCCGGTCGATGTCAAAATCCGGGTCCGCCACCCATTCTGGTGCGCCGAGGCCCAATGGGTGCAGCCGCAACCGCTGCCCGAATCGCGGGCAGGCGCGGATGCGTTCGGCAAATGTCGCCACCAGCACACCCTGGTCGGGGGCGGGCCCTTCGACAACCGCGAGGCCACCGATGGCCAGGCTCACCCGTGGATCGACATCTTCGGCCTTGAGAAACCCTGCGTCCAGCGTGGTCAAGTGATTCATTATCGGCGTCGTTTCCCGGTTTGTCTGCAACTCTCAGTAACACTATGCCGTGCGTCGGGGCATTGTGGCAGGGCCAAAGGTCCCTGCTTGCCGAGGGCTTCGTGCTCTGCCAGGATCGGATATCCCGCGCCGATCCTTGATGCATGACAGCAGCGGGACGGCTGGTCTGACCGAAAGGCAGCCATGGACGCCCAATTTCCGGATGCGAGCACCCTGCGAGCGGTCCTCACGCTGGCCACCCGGGCGCCGTCGGTCCACAACACTCAACCGTGGCGCTGGCGGGTGGGCACGGCGAGCGTGGACCTGTTCTCCGCGCCCGACAGGCAGCTGCACAGCACCGACCCGGATGGCCGGGATCTGATCATCAGCTGCGGTGTCGTGTTGCATCACTGCGCCGTCGCCCTGGCGTCGATGGGCTGGCACGCCAGGGTAAGTCGCTTTCCCGCTCCGGACGACGCTCGCCACCTGGCGACCATCAAGGTCCAGACGCAGGTTCCCGACCAGGCCGACATCGCGCTTGCCGCGGCCATCCCGCGACGACGAACCGACCGTCGCGTCTACAGCTCCTGGCCGGTGCCCGGAGGTGACGTGGCCCAGATGGCCGCACGGGCGGCTCGCTGCGGGGTCATGCTGCGCCAGGTCGATGCCCTGGACAAAATGAGATCAATTGTCACCCAAGCCGTGTGGACCCACGCGAGCGACGACGGATACATCCGCGAGCTCACCACCTGGAGCGGGCGGTACGGCGGCATGGCCGGGGTTCCGGCCCGCAACACGCCGCCGTCGGATCGCAGCGCCCCGATCCCCGGCCGGCTGTTCGCCGCGCCCGCATTGGCCCAGCCCGCCGGGGTCGCACCCGCCGACGACGGCGGAGTGATTCTGGCCCTGGGCACCGACAACGACGACCGGGTGTCCCGGCTGCGGGCCGGGGAGGCCACCAGCGCCGTCCTGTTGACCGCAACCGCCATGGGATTGGCATCCTGCCCGATCACCGAACCATTGGAGATCCAGAGCACGCGTGACGCCGTTCGCACGGACGTGTTCGGCGACAGCGGCTACCCGCAAATGCTGCTGCGCGTCGGCTGGGCGCCGATCAACGCCGATCCCTTACCGGCCACGCCGCGGCGTAGCCTTGCCCAGGTCGTCGACTGGCCTCGGGAGCTACTGGAGGAGCGGGGCTGACCATTGCACCGAGGTTCCGCCATCGGGTGTGCTTTCGATGGCCATTTCACCACCGGCCTCTTCAGCACGACGGCGCAGATTCGTCAGGCCGCTCCCGGTGAAGTGCTCGGGCATGCCGCATCCGTTGTCGCTCACCTCGATGCACAGGTCGTCGGCGACTTTGACCCGGACCATCAAGGTCGTGGCCCGCGCGTGGCGCACGGCGTTGCTCACCGCCTCGCGGACCACCGCCTCGGCGTGATCGGCCAGCACGTTGTCGACCACCGACAGCGGCCCGACGAATTGCACTGAGGTGCGCAATCCGGAGCCGGCGAATTGGCCGACAGCGGCATCGATTCGCTGCCGAAGACGGGTGATGCCCGCCGAGGCGCCGTGCAGATCGAAGATGGTGGTGCGGATCTCCTGGATGACCCCTTGCAGGTCGTCGACGGCTTCGGAAAGCCGTTGCTGCACTTCGGGTACCCGAGCCCGCGGTACGGCAGCCTGCAGCGCCAGACCGACGGCAAACAGCCGCTGGATCACGTGGTCGTGCAGGTCGCGTGCGATGCGGTCGCGTTCGGTCACAACGTCGAGCTCCCGCATCCGGCGCTGCGAACCGGCCAGCTGCAATGCCAGCGCGGCCTGGTCGGAGAAGGCGGCCATCATCTCGAGTTGTTCCTCGGTGACTGGTCCCGAATTGCTGTGGCGCAGCAGCACGACGACGCCGGCGCAGGTATCGGTGGCCCGCAACGGCAACAGCAGCGCCGGACCCGCGACGTCGACACCGTCCAACGCAAACTTCTCGACCTGTTTGGGGCAGGCGTCGGCGCATACGTCCGCGAGCACGGTGTCTGCCAACGAAATGACTTGCCCCATAACGGAAGCCACGGTGCTACCGACCGTCTCGATCACCAGCACCTCGGTTACCTCGGCGGCCGGCATATTCTCGTCGAGCGGTATCGCCACCAAAGCCGCGTCGGCGGCCGTCAACTTCAGTGCCTCCTCGGCGACAAGCCGGAACACCGTCGCGGGCTCGGCGCCGGAGAGCAGCTCGGTGGCAATGTCGCGGGTGGCCTCGATCCACGACTGGCGCGCCGTGGCCTGTTGGTACAGTCTCGCGTTCGCAATGGCGATACCCGCGGCCGCGGCCAGCGCCTGGACCAGCAACTCGTCGTCGTCGCTGAACGGCTGACCGTTGGTCTTGTCGGTCAGATACAAAGTGCCCAGCGACATGTCGCGCACCCGAACCGGTACCCCGAGGAAGGTGCGCATGGGCGGGTGGTTGGCCGGAAAGCCCACTGACGCCGGATGCAGTGAAAGGTCGTCCAGCCGTAGCGGTTTGGGCTCGTCGATGAGCAGACCGATGATGCCGAGACCTTGGGGCAGGTGGCCGATGCGCCGGACCGTCGCTTCGTCGAAGCCCTCGTGAACGAACTGCAGCACCCGCTTGTCGCGATCGTGCACCTCGAGGGCACCGTAGCGGGCATCGACAAGATTGGTCGCCGAGTGCACGATCGTGCGCAAAGTGGTGTCCAGGTCCAGGCCCGACGTGACGACCAGCATCGCCTCCACCAGCCCGTCGAGGCGGTCGCGGCCCTCCACGATCTGTTCGACCCGCTCCTGCACCTCGACCAGCAGCTCCCGCAGCCGCAGTTGCGAAAGCGTTTGGCGCAGCGGACGCAGACCGGCGTCGAGGGTGGTGCCGCCGTCGACGGGAGGCTTGTTGTCAACCATGGGCGCGAATCACCCGGCACCCGGGCGCGCGCGCTGCAACTGCATCGCGAATACCGCGGCCTGGGTTCGGCGTTCCATTCCCAATTTGGCCAACAGTCGCGACACGTAGTTCTTCACCGTCTTTTCGGCCAAGAACATCCGGTCGGCGATCTGCTTGTTGGTAAGACCCTCGCTCAACAGACCGAGCAGTGTCCGCTCCTGGTCGGTCAGGCCGGACAACGGGTCCGGCTTCTCGGCGGCGCCGCGCAGCCTGGACATCAACGCGGCCGCGGCCCGGTTGTCGAGCAGCGACCGTCCCGCGCCCACCTCTTTGACGGCACGAGCCAATTCCATTCCCTTGATGTCCTTGACGACATATCCACTGGCACCGGCCAGGATCGCATCCAGCATCGCCTCGTCGGAGGTGTAGGACGTCAGGATCAGGCAGCGCAGCTCCGGCATGCGCGACAACAGATCACGACACAGTTCGATGCCGTTGCCGTCGGGCAACCGGACGTCGAGCACCGCCACGTCGGGGTGGGCCGCGGGGATTCTGGCCATCGCTTCGCTCACCGAACCCGCCTCGCCGACCACCTCGAGATGCGGGTCCGCGTCGAGCAGATCGATCAGGCCACGCCGCACCACCTCGTGGTCATCGACTAAGAAGACTGTTACCAAGGCAGAACTCCTGAAGTAGTCGTGGGATCCGAGTGTTACAGGTTGCCGCTGCGCACGGTCAGCACCGAGCATCCCGCACTGTAGACGTTGCACGCCTGCGCGGCGTGCGAGTCGGTGACATACAGCTGGTCCGCCTTGGCGTTGGCGGTGACGTAACGGCAGGCATGTCCGCGGATGATGGTCGACTCGATCTGGACGTCGGGGTACAGCCGCGTCCACCGGGCCAGCCTGCGGCTCAATTGTGCTTGTGCCAAACGGTTTCCGTCACCGGCGTCGCCCGAGAGTTCGGCCACGCGTGCCGACAGAGCCCGCAGCGCAACTCCCCGCAACCTTGCCTCCTCGAACGCATGTCGCAGCACCGAACCGTTGTTCACCTCCACCACCACCGTGGCGACCTTGGGTGCCGGCGCTCCGCCGGGCGGTACCTGAATCACCGCCACGGGGCACAGCGCCGACCCGGCCAGGGTCGCCGCGACCGAGCCCTCGCCTCGGCGCGCATGGTTGAGTCCGATCGACCCGACACAGACCATCACCGCCGACCTGGACTCCTCCATCAGCTTGGTGAGGGGCCTGCCCCACAGGATCTCGGTTTCCACCTTGACCGGAGGTCCGGTCGCCTCGACGGCCCGGCATACGTCGAACAGCGCCGCGTGCGCCGTGCCTTGCCGACCATCACGACCGCCGCCGCCCGAAGGTTCCAGCGGATCGATCACGTACACCAGGCGCAGCGGTATGTCCCGGCTGACCGCCTCGTCGATTGCCCACAGCGCCGCCTGGGCTGCCGCCTTCGATCCGTCGATACCGACGACCACCGCCGGGGCTGACGGGTTGCTCATCGTGCTCTCCTCTGCTGAGCCGTTGGCTAATCGCACGTTATCGATGCCGGACCCGGCTCACCCAGAGGCGTTGGTCCCGATATCAGTGCCATTGGTCCTTCGAGCCGCCAGCCAAAACGGCCAACCGAAGCAGCCCTCGCAAACCAGCCCTCACAAGCCGGCTCTCACAAACCCGCTATTGCCACGGCGGCGATAGACGAATTGGATGTTTACGAGCCGTCGTTGCATGTGAACACGAGTCGGACCCGCGGCGATACAGCCCTCCACCGGAACAGGAGATCTCGGAATGGCTGCTCAACAGACATCGTCATCGCCAATCCCCAGCCGGCAATCGGCGCGTCCGCTGATCGGCAAGGGCTGGATTCAGGGTGTGGCCCTGGTGATGATCTTCGGCTTCCTGGTGATGGGAATCCTGGTCTACCGCACCTATACCGCAGCGATGCCGCTACCGGAGAAGGTTGTCACCGAGTCCGGCCAGGTGTTGTTCACCGGCGACGACATCACCCGCGGCCAAGAGCTGTACCAGGCGCGTGGCCTCATGCAATACGGTTCGGTGCTGGGCCACGGCGCCTACCTGGGCCCCGACTACACCGCCGACTACCTGCGCATGGCCACCGACGACGTCGCCGATCAGCTACGTGCACAGGGCGCGGCGGACCCGCGCGATCGGGTGGTCACCGAGTTTCGGACCAACCGCTACAACCCCGGCACCAAGACGCTGGTGTTCACCGACCGCCAAGCCGCGGCGTTCGAACACATCCAAAGCCACTACGCGGCCTACTTCGGTGAGAACTCGACCAAGTACGGGCTGCTGCCGCGGCTGATCACCGACAAGGCCCAAATCCGTGACCTGACCGCGTTCTTCGCGTGGACGGCATGGGCAGCCGCGGCCGAGCGGCCCGGCCACAAATACAGCTACACCAACAACTGGCCCGCCGAGTCGCGCGTCGACAACGGCCCGACCGCGGCGGTGATCCTGTGGTCGGCGCTGTCGCTGATCGCGTTGCTGGGCGGCATCGGCATCATGTTCGCGATCTACGGACGCTGGAGCCAGAAGGTCGGCTGGCACAGCGCCGAGGCGTCCACCCTTTCCTTCCGACAGCCCGGCGAGGTGAGCCTGACACCAGCACAGCGGGCCACCATCTGGTTCTTCGCCACCGTGTCGGTGCTGTTCCTGGCGCAAACACTGCTGGGTGCCGCCGCCGAGCACTACCGCGCCGACCTGTCGAACTTCTTCGGCCTAGACCTGGCCCGGGTGTTGCCGTACAACCTGGCCCGCACCTGGCATCTGCAGCTCGCACTGTTCTGGACCGCGGCAGCGTTTCTGGCGGGCGGCATCTTCCTGGTGCCGTTCATCAGCCGACGGGAGCCCAAGCGCCAGGGGCTACTGGCCTACGTGCTGCTGGGCGCTGTTGCCGTGGTGGTGTTCGGCTCGCTGATCTGTGAAGCGCTGTCCATCTACGGCGTGATCCCGCAGGGCGGCCTGCTTTCGCAGCAGTGGGAGTACCTCGACCTGCCGCGGCTGTGGCAGATCCTGCTGATCGTCGGCATGTTCGTGTGGATCGCGATCATCTGGCGGGGCATGCGCGCCCGGCTCAAGGGCGAGTCGAAGATGAACATGCCGTGGTTGTTCTTCTTCTCCGGCCTGGCGATCCCCACCTTCTACACCGTCGGGCTGCTGGCCAGCAGCGGCACCCACTACACCGTCGCTGACTTTTGGCGTTTCTGGGTGGTGCACCTGTGGGTCGAGGACTTCCTCGAGCTGTTCACCACGGTGATGGTGGCCTACATGTTCGTGCTGCTGGGTGTGGTGCGCGAACGCATCGCGCTGGGAGTGATCTTCCTCGACGTCATCCTGTACTCGGCCGGCGGCGTCATCGGCACCATGCACCACCTGTACTTCTCCGGAACGCCGGTGGAACACATGGCCTTGGGCGCGTTCTTCTCGGCTGCCGAAGTCATTCCGCTGACGTTCCTGACGGTCGAGGCGTGGGCTTTCCTGCAACTGGGCGCGCGTCAGCAGTCCGGGGACGCCAACCCGTTCCCGCACCGCTGGGCGGTGATGTTCCTCGTGGCGGTCGGGTTCTGGAACTTCGTGGGAGCGGGCATCTTCGGCTTCCTGATCAACCTGCCGGTGGTGTCCTACTTCGAGATCGGCACCGCGCTGACGGCAAACCACGGGCACGCGGCCATGATGGGGGTTTATGGCATGCTGGCCGTCGGCTTGGCGATGTTCGCCTTCCGATACGTGATCCCGGCCGACAAGTGGCCGGAGAAGCTGGCGCGAATCTCGTTCTGGGGCATGAACATCGGCCTGGCATGGATGGTGTTCGCCACGCTGCTGCCACTGGGCATTCTGCAGCTGTACCACTCGGTCAACGACGGCTACTTCGAGGCGCGCTCGCTGGGCTACATCACCAAGCCCGGCAACGCGGTGATCGAATGGCTGCGCATGCCCGGTGATCTGATCCTCATCGTCGGCGGTGTCCTGCCGTTCGTCTGGATCGCCTGGACCGCGTTGCGCAATTTCCGCTCCGGTTCGACGGTCGACGAATTGCCCGAGCATCCGCTCTACACCGAGATCGCCGCCGAGCCGACGTCCGGCTCCGCAGCGGCAATGAAGGACTGAGCGGTGGCGCCGCCGGCTGCCTCGGTCGCGCTGATCGCCGGGTATTCGCTGGCGTTGCTGGCCATCGGATGGAGTTTCGACTCGATGGCGCGACGGGCGTCAGCGCGTGCGGCGCGCTGGCGCACCGGTCAGTTCACCTATCACCCTGACCACGACGCCTGGGTGTGTCCACAGGACCAGTGGCTGTGGCCGAGTTCGTTCGATCCCCGGCACCGGGTCATGCGGTATCGGGCGCTGCCGGTGGTGTGCAACAGCTGTCCGGTCAAAGGCAGCTGCACGACGTCGGAACACGGCCGCGAGATCAGCCGCGAGGTGGACCCGTGGCCGCACTCGGACGCCGGACGCTTCCACCGCGGGATCGCTTGCTGCGTAGCCGCTTTGGGCATCGTGCTGCCGCTGGCGACGATGATTGCCAACCACTCGCCGGCCGACGTGGTGGTGCTGGCCGGCACCATCCTGGTCGTGGTGCTGCTGGGCATGCCGCTCGCCCGCCACCTGTGGACCACGCCGTCCAACGCGCCGGACCATCTGCCGCATCGCACCGCGATCGAGGACCAGGTGGCTGCCGCGATCGACCGCTATTCGACTCGCTGGGGCGGCTGGCAAGGCAAGGAGGACCGGACATCGTGACCGGTGTGCTGATCGGCGTCATCTTTATCGGCATCGTCGTGCTGGTTGCGCTCGCCGTGCTGTCGATGGCGGTGCTGCGCGAGTACGAGCGCGGGGTGGTTTTCCGGATGGGACATGCACGCCCGCTCTACCAACCGGGACTTCGGTTTCTGATTCCATTGGCGGACAAAATGATCCGGGTCGACCAGCGGCTCGTCACGCTGACCATTCCGCCGCAGGAGGTGATCACCCGCGACAACGTGCCGGCCCGCGTCAATGCCGTGGTCATGTTCCAGGTGACCGAACCCATGAAAGCGATTCTGGCGGTGGAGAACTACGCGGTGGCGACGTCACAGATAGCGCAGACGACGCTGCGTTCCCTGCTGGGCCGCGCGGACCTGGACACCCTGCTCGCACACCGCGAGGACCTCAACAGCGATCTGCGCACCATCATCGAAAAGATGACCGAGCCGTGGGGTGTGCAGGTGCGGGTGGTGGAGATCAAGGACGTCGAGATCCCCGAGTCGATGCAAAGGGCGATGGCCCGCGAAGCCGAAGCCGAGCGGGAGCGCCGCGCGAAGGTCATCAATGCCCGCGGTGAGCTGCAGGCATCAGAGGAATTGCGGGAAGCCGCCGAGACTTTGTCGAAGAGCCCCGCCTCATTGCAATTGCGCTATTTGCAAACACTTTTGGAGTTGGGCGCGGACCAGAATTCGACGGTTGTGTTCCCGCTACCGGTCGACATCATCACGCCTTTTTTGCGGCAACCGGACTTGTTGCAAGGCATTTCCGGGTTCGGGAAAGAAGATTTCAACCACCGTAGCTAGGCGAACGCTCAGCAACCACTGCTATAGCCGAATCACGGCTTGCCGTTCTGCCCGGGATGCGCAGGGGCGCGACCCAATCGACCGCCAACGTTGGCATCCGGCCGCCGGCGCTGACCTCACGCCCAGCGTTGCCTGGCGGACCACGGGCGCACTCCGTCAGTGACGTGCGCACGGCTGCGGTGTCGTCAGCCGAACACCGCCCGGACATGGCGGGTCGACACCCCGGAGCAGCGTCGGCAGACTTTGCTATCTATCGCCGAAATTCGCTGCGGACCGGCTCGACGGTCGCCTAGTATCACACCAACCGGCGCACGCGGTCGGCTGCGGCTTGCCAGTTTGCGGGCACTCCGAATCGAAGGTCACCCAAAATGCCCTGTGCGAATGGCCCGCCAGCGACCTAACCCCCGCTGTGTGAAAGCAGCCGCAACCAGCCAGCTTCACAAACTCAGTGACCCAGTGCGCTTTTGGCTTCGGCTCGCCGACACAGGCCCGAAAAGTCCCACATTTCACGACACGCCGAGAAGGCACCGAGCGATCACGGCATCGAGCCGAACCGGTGAAAGACGACGCAAGGAACCTAAGGAGCTGTGAAACAATGGATTTCGCGTTATTGCCGCCCGAAGTCAACTCAGCCCGGATCTACACGGGCCCGGGTCCCGGCTCGCTGCTCGCGGCGGCGGGCAGCTGGGACGCACTGGCTGCCGAGCTGGATACCACTGCCCAGACCTACGAATCGGTGGTTTCGGGCCTGACCACGTTGGATTGGTATGGCCCCGCAGCGGAGTCGATGGCCGCCAAGGTCGCCCCTTATGTGGGTTGGCTCTATGCGACGGCCACCCAGACAAAGCAGACGGCCATGCAAGCCCGGGCCGCGGCGGCGGCCTTCGACCAAGCGTTTGCGATGACCGTGCCACCGCCGGCGATCGCCGCCAACCGCATCCAGCTGATGGCGTTGATCGCCACCAACTTCTTCGGCCAGAACACCGCAGCGATCGCGGCCACCGAGGCGCAGTACACCGAGATGTGGGCACAGGACGCGGCGGCGATGTACGGCTACGCCACCAGCTCGACGGCGGCGGCGCGACTGATGCCGTTCGCTGCGCCGGCGCAGACCACCGATCCGGCGGGGCTCAGTGCCCAAAGCGCCGCCGTCGCCCAGGCCAACGCCAGCGCCGCCACCGACCCGATTTCGCAGCTGGTCGCCGCGGTGTCCCAATCACTGGGAGAACTTCAGGCGTTGCAGGCCACCCTTGTTCCCGAAGACTTCGTCATCCTCGACGGGATATTCGCGGTGTTCGCGGTGTTCAGCGCGATGTCCAACGTCGAGTCGGTCGTCAACGGCGTTATCGGAGACGAGGCCGCCTTGGCGCCGGCGCTGGCCAGCGTGGCAGAGGCGATTCCGGCTGAAGCCGGTTCGGTGCTTGCGGCGGCGCAACAGCCAACCGGTGCCGGATTGGGAACAGCTACGAACGCGGTGCTTGCGAACGTGGGCAAGGC
Source organism: Mycobacterium attenuatum (assembly GCF_900566085.1). Lineage (GTDB taxonomy): Bacteria > Actinomycetota > Actinomycetes > Mycobacteriales > Mycobacteriaceae > Mycobacterium > Mycobacterium attenuatum. The sequence goes on along the minus strand of NZ_UPHT01000046.1, from coordinate 62,883 downwards.
GGGTTCGATCGGGCAACTGTCCGTTCCGGCGAGCTGGGCCGCTCCGGCCACCCGGACGGTCGCGGCATTGTCGCCCGCGGGCTTGACGACGATCCCGGGCACCGAGGAGACGGGCGCAGGTGCGCCTGGTGTTCCGGGTATGGCCGTGCCGGCGCAATCGCGAGCCTCCGGCGTGTTGCCCCGCTACGGGGTGCGGCTCACGGTCATGGCGCACCCACCGGCGGCCGGGTGACTCGGTTAGTCGGGCGGCTAGGGTGGCGGCTCGGCCGGTGCGAAGTTCCAATTGTCTGGGTTCTTCGGCGAATACACGACCGGAAGTACCTGCCCGATGGCCGGCCACTGGCTGACTTCGACCACCATTCGCCGATACACGCTGTGCTCGTTGATGGTTGGGCCGTTGAGGACGCCGGAGATGGTGACAAACTGTTCGCCCGTCTCGTCAGGCCGGGGACTGACGCCGGTCACCAGCAGTGTGCCGCCCGCCAGGGCACCGCGCGGGCCGGGCGGAAAGAACCGCGGCGCAAGGAACACCACCAGTACCGCGACCAAAATGAGCAACACGCCCAATTCCCATCCCATGCCGCCATGGTAGGACTGCTGGCGTGAGTCAGCAGGATCTACTCCTTGCGCTAGCGCTCGCCGACGGTGCGGACGCGGTGACGCGCGCCCGGTTCGGCGCGCTCGACCTGCACGTCGACACCAAGCCCGACCTGACCCCGGTAACCGACGCCGATCGCGCGGTCGAAACCGAGATCCGGGCCGCGCTTGGCCGGGAGCGTCCCGACGACAACATCCTGGGTGAAGAATTCGGCGGAACCCCCATCTTGAGCGGGCGGCAGTGGATCGTCGACCCGATCGACGGAACCAAGAACTTCGTGCGCGGAGTGCCGGTGTGGGCCAGTTTGATCGCCTTGCTCGAGGACGGCGTTCCCGCGGTGGGCGTGGTGAGCGCACCCGCGTTGCAGCGGCGGTGGTGGGCCGCGCACGGCCAGGGTGCGTTTGCCTCAGTTGACGGTGCGCGGCCCTGCCGGCTGTCGGTTTCCTCTGTGGCAGAACTGGATTCGGCGAGTTTGTCGTTCTCGAGTCTGTCGGGCTGGGCACAGCTCGGCTTGCGAAACCGGTTCATCGAGCTGACCGACGCGGTGTGGCGGGTGCGCGCCTACGGGGATTTCCTGTCGTACTGTCTGGTGGCAGAGGGAGCCGTCGACATCGCCGCCGAACCAGAGGTATCGGTGTGGGATCTGGCCGCACTGGACATCCTGGTACGCGAGGCGGGGGGGCGGCTCACCAGCTTGGACGGCGCGCCCGGGCCGCACGGCGGCAGCGCCGTGGCGACCAACGCCCTGCTGCACAACGAGGTTCTGGCCAGGCTCGGCGGGGAGTAGCCTGGCGTCCGAGAATGAGCTCAGCAGCAGACGACCCGTTCACCGTCTCGACCACACACTGGCACCGCCTCGACGACGGCCGGCTCCAGTCCGACGTCTGTCCGCGTGCCTGCAAGCTCCACGAGGGTCAGCGTGGGCTGTGCTTCGTTCGCGGCCGGCGCGCCGACCAGATCGTGCTGACCAGCTACGGACGCTCCAGCGGGTTCTGCGTCGACCCGATCGAGAAGAAGCCGCTCAACCATTTCTTGCCCGGGTCGGCCGTGCTGTCGTTCGGCACCGCGGGATGCAACCTGGCGTGCAAGTTCTGTCAGAACTGGGACATCTCCAAGTCGCGGGAAACCGACACCCTCGCCAGCCGCGCCGGTCCCGGCGACATCGCTCGTGCTGCCGACGAATTGGGTTGTCGCAGTGTGGCGTTTACGTATAACGATCCGACGATATTCTGGGAATACGCCGCCGATGTCGCCGACGCCTGCCACCGGCGGGGCGTCAAAGCGATCGCAGTGACGGCCGGGTACATGTGCCCGGCCCCGCGCGCGGAGTTCTACCGGCATATCGACGCCGCCAACGTCGACGTGAAGGCGTTCACCGAGGACTTCTACCGCAAGGTCTGCGTCGGGCACCTGCACGATGTTCTCGACACCCTCGTCTACCTACGGCACGAGGCCAACATATGGCTGGAAATCACCACCCTGCTGATCCCGGGCCGCAACGACAGCGACGCAGAGCTTGCCGCCGAATGCGCATGGATCCGCGAAAACCTGGGCGTCGACGTGCCGGTGCATTTCACCGCATTCCATCCCGACTACAAGATGACCGACACGCCGCCGACACCGCCGGCCACGCTGCGGCGGGCCCGGCGGATCGGCATCGACGAAGGCTTGCGGTTCGTCTACACCGGAAACGTCGACGACTCCGAGGGCGGCACCACATGCTGCCCGGGATGCGGGGCCGCGGTGGTGGTTCGCGACTGGTATGCGATGCGGCATTACGCCCTGACCGACGACGGACGCTGCCGTGGCTGCGGCTGTGAGTTGGCCGGTGTGTACGACGGCCCCCCGGGCGGTTGGGGTCGGCGTCGGCTTCCGCTGCCCGCCAGCCTGTCAACGGTGTGAAGTAGCTAACGCCCCTAGTTATCTTACTCGAGAGTAAGATATGGTCATCGCACCGCCCCAACGACAGAGGCAAGCTGACATGACCAACACACTTCCCGCTGCCAAAACTGCTTCCAGCCCGCAGGGTCAGCGCACCCGCAACCGCCTGTCCCGACACGGCCGCCAGACCGCAATCGGGACGCAGCCGCACAAACGAAGCGGAATCGACGTGGCGCTGGCCCTCCTGACACCCCTGGTCGGCCAGGAATTTCTGGACAAATACCACCTGCGCGACCCGCTGAACCGAACGTTGCGCTACGGAGCCAAGACCATCTTCTCCACCTCCGGCGCCGCGACCCGGCAGTTCCGGCGGGTGCAGAGCCTCCGTGGCGGCGCGACCCGGCTCAAGGCCAGCGGCAAGGACTACTTCGACCTCACCCCCGACGACGACCAGACGATGATCGTCGAGACCGTGGACGAATTCGCCGCAGAAATCCTGCGACCCGCCGCGCACGACGCCGACGACGCGGCGACCTACCCGCCCGACCTCATCGCCAAGGCCGCCGAGCTGGGCATCACCGCGATCAACATCCCCGAGGACTTCGACGGCATCGCCGAACACCGCTCCAGCGTGACCAATGTGCTGGTGGCCGAGGCACTGGCGTATGGCGACATGGGGCTGGCGTTGCCGATTCTGGCCCCCGGCGGTGTGGCGGCCGCGCTGACCCACTGGGGCAGCGCCGACCAGCAGGCCACCTACCTCACGGAGTTCGCCGGCGAGAACGTTCCGCAGGCGTGTGTGGCCATCGCCGAACCACAGCCGCTGTTCGACCCCACCCGGCTCAAGACCACGGCCACCCGCACCCCGTCCGGGTACCGGCTCGACGGCGTCAAGTCGTTGGTCCCGGCCGCTGCCGCCGCCGAACTGTTCATCATCGGCGCTCAGTTGGGCGGCAAACCGGCTTTGTTCATCGTCGAGTCGTCGGCTACGGGCCTGAGTGTCAAGCCGGACCCGGGTATGGGCGTCCGCGCCGCCGCCCTGGGTCAGGTCGAGCTGAACGGAGTCACCGTCCCGCTGAGCGCGCGCCTGGGTGAGGATGAGGCGAGCGACGGCGACTACTCCGAAGCGATCGCGCTGGCCCGGCTGGGCTGGGCCGCGCTAGCGGTCGGCACCTCACATGCGGTTCTCGACTACGTCGTCCCCTACGTCAAAGAGCGCCAGGCCTTCGGCGAGCCGATCGCGCACCGGCAGGCCGTAGCGTTCATGTGCGCCAACATCGCCATCGAGCTGGACGGACTGCGGCTGATCACCTGGCGCGGCGCGGCGCGCGCCGAGCAGGGCCTGTCCTTCGCCCGCGAGGCCGCGCTGGCCAAGCGGCTCGGCGCCGACAAGGGGATGCAAATCGGCCTGGACGGCGTCCAGCTGTTGGGCGGCCACGGCTTCACCAAGGAGCACCCGGTCGAACGCTGGTACCGCGACCTGCGGGCGATCGGCGTCGCCGAGGGTGTCGTCATTATCTGAGTCGTTATCTGATCCGAGTCGAAAGTCTAGTGATGGCAATCAATCTGGAACTACCACGCAAACTGCAAGCCGTGATGACCATGACGCATCAGGGCGCCGCCGAAATCATGCGGCCGGTCTCGCGCAAATACGATCTGAAAGAGCACACCTACCCGGTCGAACTCGACACCATGATGAGTCTGTTCGAGGGTGTCGCGGACGCCAAATCGGTCGCCTTCGCCGGGGCGGACGCGCTCGGCGACACCGAGTCCACCACCGACAACCACAACGGCGCCAACATGGCCGCGCTGCTGCAGACGCTGGAGGCCTGCTGGGGTGACGTCGCGCTGATGTTGACCGTCCCATACCAGGGGCTGGGCAACGCGGCCATTTCCGCGGTCGCCACCGATGAGCAACTCGAGCGGCTGGGCAAGGTGTGGGCGGCGATGGCCATCACCGAGCCGGGATTCGGATCGGACTCGGCAGCGGTGTCGACGACGGCCACCCTCGACGGCGACGAGTATGTGATCAACGGCGAAAAGATCTTTGTCACCGCCGGATCGCGTGCCACCCATATCGTGGTGTGGGCCAGCCTGGACAAGTCCAAGGGCCGCGCGGCAATCAAGTCGTTCATCGTGCCGCGCGAGCACCCCGGTGTCACGGTCGAACGGCTCGAGCACAAGCTCGGCATCAAGGCGTCCGACACCGCCGTGATCCGCTTTGACAACGCGCGCATTCCTAAGGACAACCTGCTGGGCAACCCCGAAATCCAAGAGGGCAAAGGTTTTTCGGGGGTGATGGAGACCTTCGACAACACCCGCCCCATCGTTGCTGCCATGGCCATCGGGGTCGGCCGCGCGGCGCTGGAGGAGATCCGCAAGATCCTCACCAACGCCGGAGTCCAGATCGACTACGACCGACCCGCGTATGTCCAGAGTGCCGCCGCGGCCGAGTTCCTGCGGATGGAGGCCGAGTGGGAGGCCAGCTATCTGTTGGCGTTGCGGGCGGCCTGGCAGGCCGACAACAACATTCCCAACTCCAAAGAAGCGTCGATGAGCAAGGCCAAGGCCGGCCGGATGGCCAGCGACGTGACGCTGAAGAGTGTCGAATTGGCCGGCACCACCGGCTATTCCGAACAGACGCTGCTGGAGAAGTGGGCTCGCGACTCCAAGATCCTGGACATTTTCGAGGGCACCCAGCAGATCCAGCAGCTGGTGGTTGCCCGTCGGCTGTTGGGCCTGTCGTCGGCCGAGCTCAAGTAGGAGTGCCGAGCGCCACTCACCGCACCACAATGCCTCTTCGAGTAGCGTGCGCGCGTCGACGTCGTAGCGGGCCGCGACTGTCTCGGCGTGCCGCAATAACTGGATTAGACCCGGCATAGCCAAGAGTCAGGGTTTCCCGGTCGCCGTACGGGCCGGTTCTGCAGCGGACGGGCCCGGTCGTCGGCGGCATCTTCGATGCAGGTGCAGGTCACATCCGTGGCCCCAGCCCGGCCAGTTGGTCACAGCGATCATCATGAGAGGGCCAACCATCCATGCCGAGTTCTCTTGCCAAAGCGAGATATCAGGCGCCAATGTCCGCCTCGGTGCTGTGGGCGCCCGCCCGCGGTCACGCTCGCCCCGGCCTGGTAGGCATGTTCGATGCTGTACTGATGTCGCACGGCATGCATTCCGTCGCGCAAGGTGACCTCGCTGAGGTAAGTGTCGTGGATCATGGACAGGTTCCGGCGGTTTGGCTGATGTGATTGACGATGCGTTCGGCGGCAGCCTTGGCCGCCCAAGCCAGGGCCAGGTAATACGCTGCGCCGGCGACTTCCAGCAGCACGGTAACCCGGGCGCTGCACTTGCCGGTCACCGGGACGGACAGTGGATTCTCAGCGGTGACAGTATCGAACTGGACGCGTAGCCGGACACCTAGCTTCTCCCCTGCTCCACCATGGCCTCCGACCGGCCCTCGATCGCGAGGTGGTCGACCTCGTCTACCAGGCAGTACACTTTGTCCGCATCGTAATCGTCGGGTCGGCAGGATTCAGAATGATCAACGCCCGATCGGGCTGAACCCCCTAACGATTTCTAATGCCGCAGAAGGGGTTTCGGTAGGGCTGACCACAATTTTTCGGTCAACGCATTGCCTAAGGTATCCCCAACGCTTCCGCTAAAGGGGCGATGCCGGAGTCGCACAGTCGCTGGGTTGAAAATCAAGCTAACATACTGGCCGGAAATCAATTTCGCTACCAGCGCGGAAGCACAAGCGGCCCTGTTCCGCTACGTGATCATGAAAGGCATTCTTCAGGTAAGAGTGGAATCAGGCCGTCAAGTAACTTGTTGGCGTTGTAGCACACCTCCAAGAGGTAGTAGCGGGCACTTGCACGTGGAGTGAGTTCTTTTGGTGGCCAGTACAGTCCGTGCCATCCGCTGGCCAGGCCCAACGAAAGCTGTTGGCCGGCACGGTTGTTCAGTCGCACGACGTAGCCGGGCTCACCCGCGGTCGTCGCGTCATGAACATTCAATTCGATGCGAGGGTCGCCGACGAGTACACCAGCGCTGAGCGCCCCATAAACCAATTCTGGCAAGATCGATCCGGGACAAGCATCGACTGGGCCAGGCAGGTGGCGCGGCAGATCATCGCCTTCGTTTGCGACCCAGGCCTCGAAGGCATCCTCGTCAATGCTGAAGTGCATGGGGATACCGCGAGCAGCGACCACAAAGGCCGCAACGCCGTGTGGGACAAGGGGTGTGGTGAAAGCGGCGGACATATCGTCTCCAATCTGCGGTTGAGGGGCCTATTCAGATTGGAGGCCCGGGCACCGATAGCGGCGCCGCAGGCTTCACGCAACGCCCACCCGCGACGTTCAACTGCTCCGTCGATGGTTGTCCTCAGGAATCTAGGTCGCTAAGCCTAAATACACAACAAACAACAATAAAATAACCATAAAGTAAGCGGTACTAGAGATGAAATACGCGATATGGCGTAGGTTTAGATCCGCCAACTTAAGTTAAACTCGGCGATGGTTACTGTTAGACCTACGGTCTGCGACCTAAATGTCCCCGACGCGTCTTTCGTGCGTGACATGAAGCGACAGGAGCGGGTTACTAAGCCGGGTTGGGCAACAGATCTTCGTGGACCGTGGATCAGACTCTGAAGACTTAACCGGATACTCATTTGTTCATCGTTTTTTGTCTCTGATTTTGGTGGAGTGTGAAATGACCTTATGGCAGGACATCGGCAGCATTTCGCGGTGCATGTGTCGCGGCGGCGCCAAAACCTCGGGATGACGCTGGTTGATGTCAACCGCAACGGTGGACCTACCGCGCCCACGCTGGCCAAGGCGGAAGCTGGAGCATTAGAGGACCCACGTCCGAGCACCTTGTCGAAGTTCGATGTCGGACTTCGTTGGGTACCCGGTAGCGCAGCTAACACCTACTGGGGCGGTGATGAACCCCGACCTCGAGAGCAAGTCGGTAAGCGCGCGGTGTTGGAGCCTACGGACGGCACCGTGGCGTTGCCCCTTGAGCGCATTTTGGCGATGATGACAACCCAGGCACAGCTCAGTGACGTGCTTGATGGCCACAGCGCCGAACCGATCCCGGCCGGTGAAATCCGACCCATCGTCGACACCCTCAATCAGCACCTGAGCGCCGTCGTCGGTCATTATGTAACTGATTTGCTCGAACGAAACCATGCCACAGACTATCAACCCATGGCGCCGCTACTGGAATACGCATTCGCCGAGTTGCTTTCGGCCCCCGTTTCAGCTGACGATCCTCAGAAACTTGACAAGTTGTACCGACGATGGCTCTTGGGCTACGCAGAAAATATCGACACCGAACTTGAGGCGTCATTTCGGCGAAGACTGCGACGCCGCAGCTACCCACGAGAAGAATCTGGCAAATGACTGACGCCAGCGCCAGCACCCTGACGTTTGCAGCCAAACTTAATAGGCTGTTCAACGTATGTCGGTCGCGAGAGCAACCGGAGCAGTCAGCTGCGGAAGTGGCCAGATCGGTGAGTCAAATCATCGGTCGCACCATCTCTGCCAATCAAATCAGTGCCCTAAGACAAGAGACCGCAGCCCCCGAGCACGACATCGTTCGGGGGCTCGCCACACATTTTGGCGTGTCCGCCGAATACCTCGCCGCAACGGGTGCCCACGCAGAGCATGTGGACAAGCAACTTCGACTATTAGCCGCTGCCCGCGATGCCGGTGTCAAGCGTCTGACTCTGCGGGGTAGCCGAGCCATTGATGCGCTAGGCAATATTGTTGGCGGTGATCGATTAACGTGCCACGAAAGCCGCTAAGTGATCTTCTGCGCATACCGGCGGGGCTATGTGCAAAGCGAGGGTAATTGACCCGCACAGTTGGGCCGGATGGCCCTCGAGCAGATCCGAGCTGTCAGTTAAGCCCAACAGACTTTGCGAGGTTATGCTCACCAAACAGACCGGGGTATCGATCACCTCGGCCTACATGCGCCAGCTGCGCACCCAGATCAAGGCCAACCCGAGCGTGCCGCGACGTACGGGCGCCAAATGCTGCGCCGGTATGCCTGTCTTACCTGATCAACCCTCGGATCGACCACCAGCTAGATGCCCAGCTGAACCTCCTGCCGGAACTACTGACAGTCGGGTGCGTCAGCTGGCGATGCGCGCCGTTGGACCGGCGCCGGAGGCGATCGACAGTTCAATGGACACCGTCGATGGAGCGCGACAACCTCAGCGGCTACCTGCTACCGCTTCGCCGGGTGGGGAATTTTAGATGACGGTACCTGATGGCGAGCTTCTTGCTCTTGCGCGTGCGTTGCCCATCCCGGTTCCCTGGAACAGGGACGTCTTCATTGACAACCTCGCCACTCAAAGAGGTAGGCGCATCCGGCTCATTCCCACCGATACTTCGGCGTTCACCGAAAGCCCCTGTGGGGTGTGGTTAATCCGCGACGACGACGACTTGATCTTTCACCAATCCGGGACGTCTGACTACCACATCGATCAAATCGTCTGCCACGAAGTCGGGCACATGATGTTAGGGCACGGGCTGGACCAGGAAATCGGAACCTATAGGACACTCGACTTCGATCCATGGCGCAAAGTGCTACCCGATATCGACCCGGCAACCGTGCATGCGATATTGACGCGAAAGGATTACGGTAGCGGCCAAGAACGCGACGCCGAAATGTTCGCAAACATGCTGATGATCGCCGCCGCTGAAGCCAGTGAGCGCTCATCAGCCATGATGAGTAGCGTCTTCTTCTCGCGGGCGACATAATGACACCTTCCACCGTGCCCGGCATTATTGCTTGGCCTTTAATCGTGTTTATGACTGCGGTGCTGATCGGGCGCTATCGATGGTGCAACCATAACCTCTATGAGAAATATTTCAATCGTACGTTGACATTTCTCCTGGTTGCGCAGATCTTACGTGAGCACCTCGTGCAAAACATACTCGTTGGAACAGCCTTCATGACTTCGCCTGGCATGTGGCAATTAGGTAGTGCTGCGTTGGCCTACAGCTTTACCGAATTCATCGGGTTCACCCTCTTATGGTCGGGCAATTCCGAAGTCGATACTCGCCGCAAACACCGGTACTATCGCGTGGCGTCCGTGTTCTTTGCCGCTGGGTTGTTCATCTCTGGTAGTCGCGCTCGACTCAACTCAGTCTCCTTTGAGTTAATGCACGGCTGGGGCTCCATGGTGAACTTGAGTTGCATGACAGCCATGTTGTTGGTCTTAGCGACGCAAGTGATACGGAATTCGCTTCGCGAGTTGCATCGCCTCAGCAGGCGGCGTGAACGCTGGGTTGCGCTGAACACCCTGTCGATGGGAATAGTTGGGGTTGGGATCGTGCTCCACGAGTTCGTCTTGCACACTCTTGACCAGCTTGGCTGGACGAACACCGCGGCCTACCGACAGGAGACTCACCAGGCCGGCTTGTTCTTCGCGATATCGGCCCCGTTCGTGGTCGCTGCTGTCCCGCTTGCGATGAAGCTAATCTGCTCACTCGGACTAGATCCGATCAGCCGCAGCTGGTGCCAATTGCAGCCGCTGCGACAGGCCATGAGAGCCGTTGCTCCAGAATGCATCTTCGGTTTTGCCGATGAGCCGGGGCGGGGAAAGTCGGCGCTGCAGCTGCACCACACCGTCATCGAGATCCGCGACGCTATCTTGCGACTTCGCCCCTACGTCCGTGCAATACCCGCCCATGATCTGAGCTGTTTCCTTGGCGGGCCCAACGCGGTACCGCCGCGCGATCATGGCTCTGCGCTGGCAGCCCTTCGCCTGGTTTACGCGGCGAGAGCCAAAGCTGCAAGCAGCACGGTGGATGATCACCTCGATGTCGACTCAGCAGCGATCGTCGCGTCGCGAGCGGCAACCCTTGAAGAAGAAGCAGCCGAATTAATCAGGCTGGCGAAATGGTGGCCTACCGCTTGCGCGGCAACTGAATCCGCGGCCAATACGAAAGCGAGCTCGGCAATATGACACCACTGACTGCTACGCCTATCCCGCACCCTCGCTTTCGGCTGCCAGTCCTCGGTGATGTCTTCACGATCGACTTCGCCAGCCCGGTCCTGGGAACGACCGACAAATTGCGCAAGTCCGACGGCGGGATCTTGCAGCAACGCATCTTCGGTCTGTCAGCAATCGCGCTCGCCGACACTGCCCTGATCGAGGAGGTGAATAACGAAACCCGGTGGCGAAAGCACGTCGGACCACTCGTCGACAAGTTGCGTCTCACGCTAGGCGACGGTCTGTTCACCGCCTACAACGATGAACCCAACTGGCATAAGGCCCACAACATCTTGATGCCAGCGTTCACCAAGGCAGCGATGAAGAATTACCACGACAGCATTACTGACACCGTGCGAGAACTCATCGAGGCATGGAACACTTACGACGCCAAGCAATCCTGGATCGAGATCCCCGTCCAAGCCAACCGGCTCACCGTGGAAATCATCGCGCGAGCCGGGTTAAGTCACTCTTTTGGCAACCTCAGCGACCCTGCGGAGAACGCGCTTAGTGCGGCGATCACACGTGAATTAGGCTATGTCCGACGTGCTATGCGTGTCGATCCGATACCCTTCTACACCAAACTCTTCGGGAAGAAGCGCTATCTACAGCACTTGGCGGATATGGAATTCATCCGTGGTCTCGTCTGCGAGATTGTGGAGTCGCGCCGGCGCGACCCGTACGCAGGCCAGCGCCAGGACATGCTCGACATCATGCTCCACAGCGCTGATCCCGATACCGGTGAACTGCTCGACGCCGACAACATTGTCGCCCAGATGCTCACGCTGATGGCCGCCGGTAGTGAAACCTCGGCCAACGCAATATCGTTCGCGCTGTACTATCTGTCCACTAACCCCGACGTGGCCGCCAAGGCCCAAGCTGAGATCGACCAACGCTGGCGCGACCCCGACATTCCCAACATCGAATTCGACGACATCGCCAAGTTGCGGTACCTGCGCCGCGTGGTCGACGAAACTTTGCGGCTATGGCCCGTCGCGCCGGGTTACTACCGTCAAGCTCGATGTGACACAACGCTTGGTAATGGAAAATACAGCTTTCGGCAAGGGGATTGGGTGGCGGTCGTCCTGTTAGCCGCTCATCGCTCCTCGGCCTGGGGTTCGGACGCCGACGAATTTGACCCGGACCGCTTCCTGCCCGAGAATTTGCGCCAATTGCCGCCGCATATTTACAAGCCTTTCGGTACTGGTCCCAGGGCCTGCATTGGTCGTCAATTCGCACTGCACGAGATCGTGTTGACACTGGCCACGATCTTGCATCAATACGACCTGGAGGCTAAGTCGGGATATGAACTCAAGATTGCTGAAACCCTGACCCTCAAGCCGGCCGGCTTCCAGCTGCGCCTGCACCCACGCCGCCGCGTTGGCGACCGGCGATAGGCATTGCCGATGCGCTTACCTGCTGTGCCACTGCCGCTGTCGGTAGCCCGCGTCCTTATCGGTGCTCGAAGCCGTGTGTTGGATCTCGCTGATGCTGCGGTGCCTGGAGAGATCGCACTTTTTTTGGACATCGCGTTGGGGCTGCAGAGGACGAAGATCGCGGGTGCGCTCGTCTCCTCGGGGTTGGCCGATGCTCTCGGCAAGGATCCACGTTATCCAGTCGAATTGGCACACGAACTGGGACTAGACCCAGATGTGACGATCAGAATCGTCAACACCGCGATCACGTTGCGATTGATAAAGAAGGACCGTAAGGGACGTGTGCGCATGACAAAGATCGGCGCACCGCTAAGCCACCAACACCCCAATTCGGTGGCCTCCTGGGTTGCATACTGCGCAGATGCCGACACCGCGGCGGTATATGCGCACCTCGACGCGCAGCTGCGCGAGGGCGCCCAACCCTCGGGATACCAGAGGTCGTTCGGCAAGTCGTTATGGGATTACTTCGGCGACCGCCCAGACATGGGCACGACATTCGCAAATGCAATGCGCCAGCTCACTGAGTTCGACGTTGCCGGTATCGTGCGCGCATATCCATGGCCACGCCGTGGAATCATCTGCGATGTCGCTGGAGGCGTCGGGCACGTGCTTGCGGCCATCCTCGAACATCGGCCTGACGCTCGTGGCGTTCTGCTCGATTCACCTGAGGTGATCAAGCAAGCAGAAGAATTTCTGCGGCATCGAGGGTTGGATGACCGGATCGAGTGTCGCGCCGGTGATCTGTTCGGTCAGCTGGATGCTCGAGCTGACGTCTACACGATGAAGTGGATCCTGCACGACTGGAGCGACGATGCCTGTCGCGACATCCTCACACGGGTCCGCGCCACCATGCCGTCCGGTTCCAAGCTGGTTACGATCGATCTGCACCACGAATCAAGCCGCCCAAACGCGGTGACAGCAATGCTCGACGCGCACATGCTTACCACCTGCGAGGGCGGTCGGGAACGTTCACCGCGGCAGGTGCAGAGTCTGATGCGTGACGCTGGGCTAATACCCGGACGAGTCCGCCACTTCGGGCCGACGATGCTGGTCGAGGCCATCGCCCCGTAAGAAGCGGGGCAACGTTGACCGAAGGTGGGCATACGGTGAGTGAGTCCGCCTTGATTTGGACCCGACGAGAGCATTCACGTGAGGTGATTGGCGGGTGAGCGGTTTAGTCAGGAAGCTAGCGGCTAGGCTGTCAATTCCCCCCGGCGGTGCACGCGACCCCGAGCCGTTCGGCATGCGCCAGCCCGTCGGACTCCGGATCGGTGGCGGCCATCGCCGCCATGGCGAGTGGACCGTCGCCGCGCAGGATCTTGATCATCAGGTCGGTGCCGATGTTGCCCGAGCCGATGATGGCCACCGGCCACTTCGCTGGTGTGGTCACGCTCTTCCTCAGGTGAAGGTCAGCGACACCGTGCCCAGACCGCCGATGGTGGCGCAGGCGTGATCGCCGGGTTGGACGAATGCCGCGGTGGTAAATGACCCGGACATGACGAACTCTCCGGGCCCGATCTCGGTGCCAAAGGGGCTCAGCGCATTGGCCAGCCAGGCGACCGCCTCCGCCGGGTCGCCCATCACCGCCGAGCCGGTGCCCGTGTCGATCTCAGTTCCGTTGAGCGACAGCGACGCCTGTGCGTCAGCCAAGGCAGGACTGTCGGCGTACGTCACCCAGTCACCGAGCACGACGGCCCCGGAGCTGGCGTTGTCGGCGACCGTGTCGGGCAAGGTCAGCGCCCAATTGGCGATCCGGCTGTCCACGATCTCTAGAGCGGCGGCCACCGCCTCGGTCGCGGCGCGGACGTCGGCGGCGGTAACCCCGGGTCCGCTTAACGGCTCCCGCAACAGGAACGCGACCTCTGGTTCGACCCGCGGCGCGCAGAACCTTGCGGCCGGGACGGTTGTGCCGGCCACAACCATGTCGTCGAGTAGGTAACCGAAGTCGGGCTCGTCGACGCCGAGCAGGATCTGCATCGGTTCGGACGTCAGGCCGATCTTGTGGCCAACCACCCTGCGTCCCTCACGCAGCCGCCGGGACAGGTTGGCTTGCTGGATGGCGTACGCCTCGACAACGCCGAGGCCGGGGTAGCGCGCGCTGAGGGGACCGATCGGCGCCCGGCCCAGCTGCGCGGCGTGCAGCAGCTCGGCGGCCTCGTCAACCTGAATCATGCTCAGTTTCATCGCTTCTTCCGTTCTTCGACGAACCGACGGGCCATGTCGTAGATCGCGCGCGCGTGCAACTCGAACAGCGCTACGAGATCGACCGCGTCGCCGCCAACCTCTTTCGCGATGAACAGTCCGTCCGCGCCGGCCATCGCGTACGTCGCCACCTGATGGGCGTGCGCGTCGGTCAACCCGGGTGTGAATTCCCGGAAGTTCTGCACCAATTGCCCGAATGCCTGGGCACGGACCTGCAGGAACATCGTGCGGGCGCGCGGTTCGGTGGGCCGGCGTTCCAGCGCGAGCATGAGACCGAGCCGAATGAAGTCCGGCGCATCCAGCAACGCCTTGGCTATCTGAGTGGCCAATCCCTGGAACCGCTCTTCCGCGGTGCCGCTCTCCGGTGCGCCCCATGCCGATTCCCAGGCGCCGAAACTGCGCTCGATGACGGCGGCAATCAGGTCGTCCTTGTCCTTGAAGTGCCAGTAGATGGAGCTGGCGGGCAGCCCGCACTTGGCGCTCACCAGCGCGATGCTGGTGCCCTCGTAGCCGCGTTCGGCCGCAATCTCGGTGGCCGCGTCAAGGATTCGTGCGCGCGATAGCTCACCATCGGCGCGGCCGCGCCGGGGCTTCGCGGCCTTGGGCTCCTTGCTCTTGGCCATCGAATCTCCTTGATATCGGATCTTGACTATGTAGTGATCACTACACTACCGTAGCGATCACTACATAACAAGCCCGGTGGCCGGGCAGGAGAGGTGAGAGCCATGAAGGAGCCGTCGATCTACGACGTGGCAGTGATCGGCTACGGCCCGACCGGGGCTACCGCAGCCAACCTGCTGGGTCAGCTAGGACTGAACGTTGTTGTTATTGAGCGTGATCCGGATATCTACGGTCGGGCCCGCGCGATTTCCACCGATGAAGAGGTCATGCGGATCTGGCAGTCGGTCGGCTTGGCCGAGCGCCTGCAGCAGGACATGCTGCCGGACCGGCCGATTTCGTTTGTCGACGCCAACGGCCGGTCCTTCATCAACCTCACGATCGAGTCTCACGGCACCGGGCATCCGCCGCAGCAGTTCCTGTATCAGCCCGCGGTGGACAAGGTGTTGCGCGAAGGGGTGGACCGCTTCCCGAACGTCGAGGTGCTGCTGCAACACGAATGTCTGCGCGTGGCGCCCAAGGGCGATGCGGCCGAGCTGATGCTGGCCGACCTGCGCGCCGACACCTTCAAACGTGTCCAGGCCTCGTATGTCATTGCCGCCGAAGGAGGCTCGTCACCGACCCGCGGACAGCTGGGTGTCGGCTACTCGGGACGTACCTACGCCGAACGCTGGATCGTCATCGATACCAAGGTGAAACGGCAATGGGACGCCCACGACCGCCTGCGGTTCCACTGCAATCCGGCGCGTCCCACCGTCGATTGCCCGACCCCGCTTGGCCACCACCGCTGGGAGTTTCCAGCCCGCGCCGGCGAGGACGATCAGAAATTGGTTCAGCACGAAGAGATTTGGAAAGTCCTCAACGCCCAGGGCATCACCGAGGATAACGTCGAGATCCTGCGCGCCGTGGTCTACTGCCACCACGTCCGGGTCGCCGACCGCTGGCGCGTGGGGCGCGTCTTCCTGGCCGGCGATGCGGCGCATGCCATGCCGCCGTGGATCGGTCAGGGCATGTCGGCGGGTGTGCGCGACGCGGCCAACCTGTGCTGGAAGCTTGCCGCCGTCCTGCGCGGGCAGGCGCCGGACTCGCTGCTGGACTCCTACCAGGCCGAACGCAAGCCGCACGTCACCGAGGTGACCCGGCGCGCGGTCTTCGTCGGCCGGATCATCACCGAACACCACAAAATTATTGCGGCGCTGCGCAATGGGGCCGGACGCGTGCTGACGCGGCTACCCGCAGTGATGACGCAACTGCAGAAATTCATGTGGGTTCCCCAAGCGCGCTACGAAGACGGCTTCTTGGCGACCGGCCATCGGGCGGCCGGCTGGCAGATCCCACAACCGTGGGTCGTCGACACCAAGGACGCCGCCGTGCGTCTCGACGACGCGCTCGGTGACGGATGGGCACTGCTCTACACCGGTCACGCGCCTTCGGGTTCCCGTGCCTGGACCGAGCTCGGCGTACCGGCGATCCGGGTGATCGGTCCGCAGGATGGTGCGGACCCGGCAGCGATCCGCGACCGCGACGGCACTTTGCTGCGCTGGCTGCAAAGCAAGGATGCGCCGGCGGTGGTGCTGCGCCCGGACGGATTCATCTACGCCGCAGCCCAATCCGGCCAGCCATTGCCGCCCCCGCCCGCCGGATTCGCAGCCAACACCGTAACAACTTCCAGCAAGGTCGGAGCCAACGCATGACCGCAAGCATGCTTGCCGAGCGCACCGTCATGGTCGCGGGCAAACCAATCTTCGTCGCCGAGACGGGCAGCGGGCCGGCCGTGGTGATGCTGCACGGCGGCGGGCCCGGCGCCGCCGGGGTATCCAATTACTCCCGGAACATCGATGCGCTCGGCCGCAATTTCCGTGTGATCGTGCCCGACATGCCCGGTTACGGTCGCTCGGCCAAGAGCGTCGACCATACCGACCCATTCGGCTACCTGGCCAACATGATTCGCGGGCTCCTCGACCAGCTCGGCATCGACTCCGCACACCTGGTCGGCAATTCCTACGGCGGCTCGTGTGCGTTGCGGCTCGCCCTCGACACGCCGCAACGGGTGGGCAAGCTGGTGCTGATGGGACCCGGTGGGATCGGGACGACCCGCGGTATCCCGAGCGCCGGGCTGAAGAGCCTGCTTGCCTACTACACCGGCGAGGGGCCTACCCGCGACAAGCTGGAGGCCTTCATCCGCAACTATCTGGTCTACGACGGCGCCTCGATCCCCGATGAGCTGATCGACCTGAGGTACACCGCCTCCATCGACCCCGAGGTCGTGGCGAATCCGCCGCTGCGGCGCCCGTCCGGGCCGAAGGCTTTGCACACCCTGTGGCGCATGGACCTCACCCGCGACGAGCGGCTCAAGCATCTGATGACTCCGACCCTGGTGCTGTGGGGCCGCGACGACAAGGTCAACCGGCCGACCGGCGGCCCAATGCTGCTGAACCTGCTTCCCAATGCGCATTTGATCATGACCCCGCGCACCGGCCACTGGATGCAGTGGGAACGCGCCGAGTTCTTCAACCACGTTGTGCGTGAATTTCTTTCGAGCGGATCGGGGTACGCATCATGACCACACCAGCCGTGTCGGTATTCGGCAATGTGCATCTGGGTTACGTCGTCATCGAGACGAACAGGTTTGACGATTGGCGCCGCTTCGGACGCGACGCCATCGGAATGCATCTTGACGACGCGTTGGCCGACGTGATCCGGTTTCGCCTGGACGACAACGAATGCCGGTTCCTGCTGCAGCGCGGCCCGGCCGAAGACGTCACGGCGCTGGGATGGCAACTCGACGACCACCATACCTTCGACGAGATCGTCGGTCGAGTACGGCGACACGGTGTTCCGATCGCCGAAGGCACCGGCGAACAAGCCCTGCTGCGCGGCGTGGAAAGACTGGCGCGGTTTCCCGGGCCCAACGGGCTGGCACAGGAGATCTTCACCCGGGCGCGACGCGGCACCACGCCGCTGCGGATGGCGGTGCACGGCGGCTTCGTCACCGGTGACGGCGGCATCGGCCATGTTGCCGTCACATCGAAGAAACCGCATCAGGTTCGCGGTTACTTCAACACCGTCTTCGATGCCCGGCTCAGCGACTACATCGACGAGACGATCAGCGGCCTGAAGTTCAAGATCCGCTTTCTGCGGGTCAACGAGCGTCACCACTCGGTGGCAATCGCCGCGACGAACCTGTTGCCGCTCAACCCGATTCGAACCCGAGTACAGCATGTCAACGTCCAGGTCGCCGAACTTGACGACATGACCGCGTCCTATCAGCGGGTCAAGGAACTCGGGTTCCACATGGCGCTGGGTGTCGGTCAGCACACCAACGACCGCGAGCTGTCCTATTACGCGATGACGCCCTCGGGTTTTGAATGGGAGCTCGGCTGGAACCCCATTGTGGTAGACGAAAACACCTGGGAGCCAACGACACATCAGGGGATCAGCATCTGGGGCCATACCCCGGAAGGCGAGCACATCATCGGCAAGCTGGCGCAGTTCAAGACGGCGGGACGGTCATTGCTGCGCCGCGAAGACACCGTGCCCACGCTAGCCGGGGCCGGCATCCTCGACGACTACTAAGAGGTGGCGACCAGGCCGCGGGTCATGACGGCCCCTACGACGCCGGATCTCAGGGCACGATTTCGCGCGGGGGGTCCACCTCGTCCTCGCAGGCAACCAAGTCCAGCTGCCACCACTGGACGTCGTGCCAGGCCCCGTGCTTCCACCCGACCCGCCGTAATCGGCCCACCGGCTGGAACCCGAAGGCCTCGTGCAGGGCATTGCTCGCGTCGTTGGGTTGGGCAATGGCGGCGAATGCTCGCCGGAAACCACGCGCCGCGAGCCTACTGAGCAATTCGGCGTAGAGCTTTCGCCCGCCTCCCATGCGCCCCTGGTCGCGCGCCACATATACGCTCGTCTCGACGGACCACCGGTAGGCGGCACGCGGATTGAATTGCTGCGCATAGGCATAACCGGCGACGTCTCCGGCAACCTCGAGCGCCAGCCATTCGTGCGTGAGGCGGGCAGCGACGATACGGGCGGCCATCTCCTCGACCGTCGGCACTTCCGTCTCGAAGGTGATCGCCGTGTCCAGCACATACGGCCGGTACACGGCGAGGCAGGCCGCAGCGTCGGCGGCGTCGGCAGAACGGACATGTTGGGGCATCAGCCGACAACTTCGTTCAACTGCTCACGGGTCCCGTCGAGCTCGAGATCGACCAAGGCCACGTCCTGCGCCGACCGCGCGGCGGTACATTTGGTCACTCGTAAGCCTCAACGTCGCGGTCAGATTCTGGCGTCGACGGCGTCGGGCAGTGCCGTCAACAGCTTCGCGTCGGCCGTGACGAGCGTGAGCCGCTCCACCCTCGCCTGGGCCGCCAGGACCGCGTCGAATGGGTCCTTGTGGGCCAGCGCGGTGAGGTCGGACGCCAGGGTGTGGCGACGTGCTACGGGCAGATCCCGCAGACCGGACCGGTCGATCGCGTCGTCCAAGTCGTCGGGCAGCGCAATCTTGCCAACAGCCGCCTTGATGGCGAGTTCCCAGGCGCTCGCCGCGGAGACATAGACCGCGGCGCTTCCCGCGATCCGGTCGCGCGCCCGGGCGCCTAATCGCCGATTGTCGTCGAGCAGCCAGAGTAGGACATGGGTGTCGAGCAACAGGCCGCTCATTCGATGCCAAACAACGCATTGAGATCGCTATCGGTGTCGTCGAAGTGATTTGCGTCGTAATGCAGCCGCCCGGCCAGGCCGCCGAAGGCGATGTCGGTACGTAGGTGCGGGACCAGGTCGGCGACCGGCTTGCCGGCGCGAGCGATCGTGATCGTCTCCCCGTTCTCGACGCGGGCCAGCAGTTGCGACAGATGGGTTTTCGCATCGTGGATGTTGACGGTTGGCACAAGATACCAGTCTACTGGACTTAGTCTAGTTGGGCTAGCAATCGTCCGGGTCTCGGGCGCTTGGCGGTTGGCGGGCGAGCAGCGAAGACACGCGGCGCCGCGACTAGCGTCCAACCTCATGGAGACGTTTCAAGCGCTGGTGGCACGCCAGGATGCAGACCGCATCAGCACGACGGTGGAGACGTTGACCACGGCCGACCTACCGCCCGGCGAGGTGACCATCCGGGTGTTGTATTCGAGCGTCAACTTCAAAGATGCGCTCGCCTTGACGCCGCGCGGCGGTGTGGTGCGCACCTATCCCATTGTTTCCCGTCGTTCCGGGCATCGATCTGACCGGCGAGGTCGTCGACTCGCAGTCGCCCGACTTCGCCGTCGGCGACATGGTGTTGGCCCACGGCTATCAGATCGGTACCGGCCACCACTGCGGCTATGCCGATTATGCGCGGCTGCCCGCAGATCAGGTGGTGGCGCTCGGCGCGCTGAGTCCGCACGACGGCGCGGCGATTGGTACCACCGGATTCACCGCCGCGATGAGTGTGCCGGCGCTGATCAACTGGGGCATCGCAGCTGAGGCCGGTGCCGTCGTTGTCACCGGCGCATCCGGTGGCGTCGGCTCGGTCAGCGTCGACCTGCTGGCGGCTGCGGGCTACCCGGTGGTGGCCTCGACCGGCGAACCCCAGGCCGCCGAACTGCTGAAAACACTTGGTGCCATTGAGGTTATCGGCAGGCTGCCCACCGACCCGGACGCGAAACCGCGGCCATTGACCACCGCACGCTGGGCAGCCGCGGTGGACTGCGTGGGCGGCGCGACGCTGGCCGATGTGCTCAGCGCCGCCGACTACGGCGGGGCGGTGGCCGCCAGCGGCCTCACCGGCGGCGCGCCGTCAGCTGTGGGCACGCCTCGGCGATTCGCTTCGGCCGCGTCACCTGGCCGACATCACCACCGAGGTCGACATCAAAGACGTGGTCGACGTGGTCGATCAGGTGCGGGCCGGCGCATTCACCGGCCGGGCCGTGGTACGGGTAGCGGGCGGGTTCTAGATTGGGTCCGGGAATTGACAACGGAGGTGGTATGCGCGCAATACGGGTGACACGGCTCGAAGGGCCGGGTGCGGTGGAAATATCAGAGATCGACGAACCCGCCGGCGAGGGTGTCGTGGTCGACGTGTACGCCGCCGGCGCGGCGTTTCCGGACGCGTTGCTCACCCGTGGCCTCTACCAGTACCGGCCGGAGCCGCCGTTTGTCCTCGGAGCCGAGATCGCCGGCGTGGTCCGCTCGGCGCCCCAGGATGCGCACGTGCGTGCCGGCGACCGGGTTGTCGGGTTGACGATGCTCACCGGCGGCATGGCCGAGGTCGCGGTGCTCTCCCCCGACCGGGTGTTCAAGCTGCCCGACAACGTGAGCTTCGAGGCGGGAGCGGGCTTGCTGTTCAACGACCTAACGGTGTACTTCGCCCTGAGTGTCCGCGGCCGGTTGCAGCGCGGCGAAACGGTACTGGTGCACGGCGCGGCGGGCGGCATCGGCACGTCGGCGCTGCGGCTGGCACCGGTACTCGGGGCGTCGCGCACCATCGCGGTGGTCAGCACCGAGGAGAAGGCCGCGATTGCGACGGCGGCGGGAGCCACCGATGTGGTGCTGGCCGAGGGATTCAAGGATGCGGTCAAGGCCCTGACCGACGGTCGCGGCGTCGACGTGGTGGTCGACCCGGTCGGTGGCGACCGGTTCACCGATTCGCTACGCTCACTTGCCCCCGCGGGACGGCTACTGGTCATCGGCTTCACCGGCGGTGAAATTCCCACGGTGAAGGTCAACCGATTGCTACTCAACAACATTGACGTAGTCGGTGTCGGGTGGGGCGCCTGGGCCGGAAAGCATCCCGACGCGTTGTCGCAGCAGTGGGCCGCACTCGAGCGGCTGCTCAGCTCGGGCGAGCTGCCTCCCCCCGAGCCGGTGGTCTACCCGCTGGAGCAGGCCGCCGTCGCGGTGGCATCGCTGGAGAATCGCAGCGCCAAAGGCAAAGTCGTGTTGCGTGTCCGCGATTAGCGAGCACCGTCAGATCAGCGACGCGAAATCGCCGGCAATCGATTTGGCCGCGCCATAGTAGGCGTACGCAAGGAAGAAGCTCAGGAATGTGAGCAGTCCCGTGTCGCCGGCAATCGGATAGCCGATCGCATTGATGATGCCCGCGGGATCGCCGTCGAGTGCTTGCCTGACGCCGTCGAGGAAGAGGTTGACGTCATAGGACGGCAGGGAAACGAGGATGGCGCTCAACGTATCTGCGGTCGGAAGCAGGGTCGCGTAAGCCGACGACGTCGCGCTGGTGACGACGTTGGTGAGGTTGGCGTTCCCGGTCTGCAGACCCTGGATGATGCCGTCGATCGTGGGTGCGGCGACGGTGGGCGGCGTCAAGTCGCTGAGCGCGAAGGGATTTGGCGCTGGGTTTCCTGCCGGGGCCTGCCATGTGCCGAGATCTGCTGCGGCAGCGCCGATCCCCTGCTTCGTCCCATCGATCAAATCCGCGACGACAACGCCCGGGCTGGCGTCGGGGAACAGCCCGAACGGGGTTGGCACATTGGCCGGCCCCGTCGAATAGCCGTAGTCGGGGTTGCCGTAACCCAGGTTCACGATCACCTTCAGATCCGGTTGAATCAGATCGGCGACCGCATTTCCCAGGGGTAGTGCACGCAACGGTTCGAGCAGCGGCAGATTCTGGGTGGGAATCATGTAGTAGGTGGTCGTGGTCGGCCCCTGCGTCGGCATTTGCACAGCCGTAGCGACCTGCGCCGGGGTCAGCACCGGATACTGCGGGTGCACATACAGTGCGCCGAGCATGGCGTTGGCGTCGGCCACCAAATTTAGCGGGTACTGCGGAAAATCGGCGAATCCGTCGTACTCGATCGTGTAGATGACGGTCGGGTAGTCATTGGACGGTGTCGCGCCGGGGAAGGATTTGCCCATACTCGCCAACGTCAGCCCGTCGAAGCGGGAATACAGGCCACCGTTAGGATTCATCGGATCACCAATCAGCGAGAAACTCACCGAACTCGTCGGCACCCCTTGGGCTTTCAGGTTCGCCATTTCCAGCGACGCAATGCCGGCGCCTTGCGAGAAGCCCTGAACGGCAACGTTGTTCCCGGCGGCCAGCTGTGCGTGGATGGCGTTGTCCAGGATGGTAAGGCCTTGAGCCCACGACGCGTCTTCGGTCAGCGTCTTCACGCCGGTGATCCAATACGACTGCGCAGGCGTGTATAAAGATTGCGCGTTAGCCGTGGTAAAACCCGGGAAGGTGGGGGTGACGTAGTCGGCAACCACGGTGTTCACATAGCTTTGCGACGGAATCGGATAGCCGCTGCCGCCGATCACCAAAGTGACACCGGTTGCCGCTGTCGATGCGCTGGGGCTGCTCGCCGAGACAGCGGCTTCGGCCGCCTTCATGCCGCGCACCGGGCTCTCCAGGGTCGATAGCAACGTCTGCCACGGTGTCAGCTGCGCGACGGCCGCCGACGCACCGGCGTAGTAGCCCGCCATCGCGCCCACATCCTGTGCCCACAACTGCTCGTAGTGGGCCTCGGTGGCCGCGATCGCCGGCGCGTTGAGCCCCAGGACATCGGCTGCGACCAGCGACACCAGGCGGGACCGGTTCTGTGCCAGCATCTCCAGCGGCACCGTGGCAATCCGCGCCGTCTCGTAGGCGGCAGCCGCCGTTGCGGCGTGACGACCGGCCGCTGCCGCCCTCGTCGCCGCGGCCCCCAGCCAGCCCGGGTACGGGGCCACCGCCGCGGCCATCGCCGCCGCCGCCGGACCCTGCCACGCGGAACCGCTAATCTCCGAAATCACCGACGACACCGCAGTCGCGCTCGAGGCCAGATCTTCGCTCAGCGTCGCCCACGCCGTCGCCGCGGCCCGCAGCGGCGCCGGTCCGGGGCCGCGCAAAATCCGCGCGGAGTTCACCTCCGGCGGCAACGTCAAGAACTCCATCACACCCCACCTGCCCCTCAGAACGTCAACATGCGTAGACAACTGCGGCGTACCGTAACCGCGTTTGTCACCGGCCGTTGCGGTTTTAGAAAACTTTGGTTGACATTGTGCACAGTCGAAGTCGCCTCGCGTCAACCGCATTGGACCGGAGGCCTGTGCATCACGGCACCGTCCGGCGATTCGGCTGGTCGAGCCGATGCCGCGTGCGCCGCCGGCGCCTAGTCAACGGCCGTGCCGGCGCCGACCGCACGGAGCGGGGCCCTTGCATCCAGCGTAAAGAAAAGTAATATCACTTTCAGTTTTGTGTCGCCGAATTCCCCCGTAGCTGCCCGACCCCCTGGAGCCACCGTATGGAATCCTTTGTCCACCTGCGTAAGGGCCGGACACCGCGGCGCCTGCATGCCGATCTCGACGGGCTCAAGGACGACGAACTGGGCCGCGGCGGATTCACCGGACGGACCGCCAACATCTACCGCCGCCACGACCCCACCGCGTATCGGGCGGTCGGCCCGCTGCGACCCCTCGACGTCCTATCCGATGACCTCAAACCCAGCGACGCCACCGATGCCAACGGCGGTCCGCTGCTGATGTTCCACAACATCGACTGCCGGATTCTGCTGAGCCGCCGCCACCAGGCCATGCCGTTCTACACCCGCCACGTCGACGGCGACTTGCTGTGCTTCGTCCACCGGGGCAGCGGCATGGCCGAAACCGAGTTCGGCCCGTTGCGTTACCGGGAGGGTGACTGGGTCTATATCCCCAAGGCCTGCACCTGGCGCCAGATACCGGACAGCGAAACGACCCTGCTGATGGTCGAGGCCGCCGACGAATTTCGGGTGCCGGCGCCGGGCGCGCTGGGCCGGCACTTCCCGTTCGACCCGTCGCAGATCACCATCCCGGAGCCGGCACCGATCGACGACGATGGCCGTGACCAATACGAGGTGCGGCTAATCCACCGGCCTCTTGCCGAGGGCGGCCCGACAAGCCTTTACTACCAACACAATCCGATCGACGTCGAAGGCTGGCGCGGCGACAACTTCCCGTTCACCTTCAACATCGGCGACTACAACGTCGTCACCTCCAACAGCGTCCACCTGCCCCCTACAGTGCATCTGTTCATGCAGGCCACCGAGGTCTATGTCATGAACTTCCTGCCCCAACCCGCCGAGGGCATCCTCGGCACGGAACGCACACCCTGGTATCACCGCAACGTCGACTATGACGAGATCGCCTTCTTCCACGGCGGTTCGCTGTACGGCATTCCGATGCCGCCGGGGCTGATATCCCATGCCCCCCAAGGCGTTCACCATGGGGCACCGGAAAAGGCACGGCAACGCGCCCGTCGCAAGTTCGACGAATATTCGACCGTCGACTGGCAGGTGATCGCCATCGATACCCGCCGGCGACTCACCCCGTGCGCCGAGATGCTGGCCCACGACCTAGGGCAGCACTGACATGACGACCCGTCACGACTATCAGCGAATTCCTTACCTCGTTGCCTTCCAGAACAATTCCGGCGTCCGCGATGTCTATGGCGGGCTGGCCGAGATCACCGTGCTGGAAAGCTATCTGCTGCGGCCCTCGGATAAGCCGTCGGACACCGCACTGGTGTTCATGCACCCGATCGGCGGCGGCGCATATCTGCCGATGATCAACGCGCTCGCCCGGGCCGGCCACCACGTCATCTACTGCAACAGCCGGTTTCGCGGCACCGACTCAGGGCTGCTGATGGAGAAGGTGGTCGAGGACCTCGGCGAGTGCATCAAGGACGCGAAAGCCAGGCTGGGATACCAGAAAGTGGTGCTGGCCGGGTGGAGCGGCGGCGGTTCGCTATCGATGTTCTACCAACAACAGGCGCAGCACGCGACCGTCACCTCCAGCCCCTCCGGCGACGGTCCCGACCTGACCCGGCTCGACCTTCCCGCCGCGGACGGAATCATGTTGCTGGCCGCGCACGTCAGCCGGCACGGCACGCTCACTGAATGGCTCGACGCGTCGATCCTCGACGAAACCGACCCGACCAAGCGCGATCCCGAATTGGATCTGTACCACCCGGATAATCCCAACCAGCCGCCCTACAGCCAGGAATTCCTGGCGCGGTACCGGCAGGCTCAGATCGACCGAAATCGCCGAATCACCGCCTGGGTCAAGGACAAGCTCGCCGAACTCGCCGCCCGGGGCTGCCCCGATGACGAGTTCTGCTTCGTCGTGCACGGCACCATGGCCGACCCGAGGTGGCTCGACCCGACCGTCGATCCCAACGAACGCACCCCGGGCACCTGCTATCTGGGTGATCCGCGAGTGGTGAACATGAGCCCGGTCGGGTTGGCCCGGTTCTGCTCGTTACGGAGTTGGTTGTCCCAGTGGAGTTATGACGATGCCCGCGGCGACGGCGTAGCATGTGCGCGTGATCTCGCCGTCCCGGCACTGGTGATCGGTAACCTGGCAGACGACGCCTGTACGCCCAGCCATACCCGGCGGCTCTTCGACGCGATCGGGAATTCCGACAAGGAGATATACGAAATCCCCGGTGCCACACACTATTACGCGGGGCCCAACCAGCGCGACAAGCTGGCACATGCCGTCGACGTCGTGACCGACTGGCTCATCCGACACGACTTCGCGGGCACGCGGTGACGGCGCCAACCGGACCGCTAGACGGCATCCGGGTGCTCGAACTCGGCACCTTGATCGCCGGTCCGTTCGCCGGGCGGCTGCTCGGCGACATGGGCGCCGACGTCATCAAGGTGGAGCCGCCAGGTGCCCCGGATCCGTTACGCACCTGGGGTCAAGCCGAACTCAACGGGCACCATGTGTTCTGGACCGTGCATGCCCGCAACAAGCGGGCCGTCACCCTTGACCTGCGACGTCCGCGCGGCCGGGAGCTCTTTCTCGAATTGGTCGAGAAATCCGACATTGTCGTGGAGAACTTCCGCCCGGGCACGCTGGAAAAGTGGAACCTGGGTTACGACGTGCTCAGCGAACGCAACCCGGGCATCATTCTGGTTCGGGTGTCGGGCTACGGACAAACCGGTCCCGACGCACACAAGGCCGGATACGCCTCGGTGGCCGAGGCGGCCAGCGGACTGCGTCATCTCAACGGGTTCCCCGGCGGTCCGCCGCCGCGGCTGGCACTGTCGCTGGGTGACACCCTGGCCGGCATGTTCGGCGCCCAGGGGGCGCTGGCCGCGCTGTATCGCCGCGGTGTCACCGGCAGGGGCCAGGTGGTCGACGTCGCCCTGACCGAATCCTGTTTGGCGGTACAGGAATCCACGATTCCGGACTATGACGTCGGCGGGGTGGTACGCGGACCGTCCGGCACCCGTCTGGAAGGCATTGCGCCGTCCAACATCTACCGCAGTGCCGACGGCTCCTGGGTGGTGATCGCCGCGAATCAGGACACCGTATTCGCCCGGCTGTGCAAGGCAATGGGGCGTCCGGAACTGGTCACCGACGAGCGGTTCGCCACCCACGGGGCGCGCGGCCGCAACCAGGACGAACTCGACGCAATCATCGGCGCCTGGGCCGCGGAGCGCCGGCCCGGCGAAATCATCGAAACTCTCTCCGCCGCAGGCGTGATCGCCGGGCCGATCAATACCGTCGCGGAAGTGGTCGACGATCCACAGCTACGGGCGCGCGGCATGCTGGTCGAACATTACGATGAGAGGGTCGAACGATCCGTATTGGGTCCAGGGATCGTACCGGTACTCTCCGAATCACCGGGCAGGGTGCGCGCCGCCGGTCCCCCCCACCCTGGCCGGCATAACGACGACGTCTATATCGGGCTGCTGGGCAAAACCGTCGAGGAGCTCACCGATTTGCGCGCCGAGGGGGTGCTATGAACCAGCATGTGACCATTCGCGAGGTCTCGCTGCGCGACGGACTGCAGATCGAAAAGCCGATCCCGTTGGCGGCCAAGCTGGAGTTGCTGGTCGCGATCGCCGCCACGGGAGTGCGTGAGATGGAAGCAACGGCGTTCGTGTCGCCGTCCAAAGTTCCGGCGATGGCCGATGCCGCCGAACTCGCGGCCGAGTTGCACCGGTATCCCGACATCGAGTTCTCCGCGCTGGTAGCCAGCCCCAACGGCGCCAAGCGGGCGATCGCGGCGGGCCTGCGCGCCATCGAATATGTGGTGGCAGCCAGCGACTCGTTCAGCGCGGCCAACGTCGGTCGCAGCAGCGCCGAGGCAACCAGTCAGATCGGCGAGATCCTCGCCATCGCCCGCGGCAGCGGGGTGACCGTCGAGGTGATCGTGGCCACCGCATGGGATTGTCCGTTCGACGGTCCCACCCCGTCGCAGCGGGTGCTCGACATCGCCGCCGTCGCCCGCGGCCTGGGCGTGGACCGGTTCTCGATCGCCGACACCATCGGCACCGCGACGCCGGGTCGGGTGAGTTCGCTGATCGCACAGCTACATCCGGTGATTGGCGACATTGCGCTGGGCGGACACTTCCACAACACTCGGGGTGCGGGCCTGGCCAGCGCCTACGCGGCGGTCTGTTCCGGTGTCACCCGGCTGGATGCCTCGGTCGGCGGCCTTGGCGGCTGCCCGTTCGCCCCCGGAGCCACCGGCAACATCGCCACCGAGGATCTAGTGTATCTGCTGGCCGACAGCGGTTTCGAGGTCGACATCGACCTGCCGGCCGCCATTGCCGCGGCCGAGGTTGCGAAATCGGTGGTCGGCCATGACTTGCCGGGTGCGTTGTTACGAGCCGGCGACCGGATGCGGAACTGATGGCCGCCGGCGTACTCACCGCCAAGGGCCGCCAGACCCGGCAGGCCATCGAACAGGCTGCGCGAAAGCTCTTTGCCGAACGCGGCTTTCACGGAACCACTCTGGCCGACATCACCTCGGCCGCCGGTAAGTCGCCCGCGGTGTTCTACCGGTACTTCTCCGACAAAGAAGACCTACTGGCCGCGCTCGCCGAATCATTTCTGCACGACGTTGTCGCTCCGTCCGGGCTGAGTGTGCATCTGCCGGATACCCCCGACGACGACACGTTCTTCACCTCGGTGGTCACCGGATACTGGAACATCTTCAAACAAAACATCGGCATCATGATCGCCGTTGCCCAACTGGCCGCCACCCAACGGCGTTTCGCCGCCGTGCAGAACGAATTCCGGCGTTTCGGAATGGACATCGTGGCCGCATCGGTCCGCCGCGCTCAGGAGCAGGGTTACGGTGCTGAGCTGCATCCGCAGCACACGGCCGCCGCGATCGCGCTGCTGTTCGAAAACTTCACCACCGTGTTCGTGGGGCGCTCGGGCTCTGAAAATCTGCGTCT
This sequence comes from Mycobacterium attenuatum, assembly GCF_900566085.1. GTDB lineage: Bacteria > Actinomycetota > Actinomycetes > Mycobacteriales > Mycobacteriaceae > Mycobacterium > Mycobacterium attenuatum. The sequence goes on along the minus strand of NZ_UPHT01000046.1, from coordinate 33,993 downwards.
GGACATCAGCGACGAGGATGCGATCAAGACGTTGTCAACGATCTGGAAGAAAACTCTGTACGGCGCATAAGGAGCTCAATCGTGGATTTTAGTCTGCCAGAACATCTTCCCGGTCTGCTTGCCGAGATGGACGAATTCATCGAGTCCGAGATCAAACCGCTAGAACGCCAGCACATCCAGTATTTCGACCACCGCCGCGAGCATGCCCGCACCGACTGGGACAACGGTGGCGTCCCCCGGCGCGAGTGGGAGGACCTGCTGGCCGAGATGCGCAGGCGCGCCGACCAGTCGGGCTGGCTGCGTTACGGCCTGCCGTCGCGGTTCGGAGGCCGCGACGGAACCAACGTCGATATGGCCGTCATCCGGGAACATCTGGCGCACAAGGGGCTCGGGCTGCACAACGACTTGCAGAACGAGTCCTCCATCGTCGGCAACTTCCCCCAGGTCATCATGATGGACCGATTCGGCACCGAGGCGCAGCAGAAGGAGTGGACCGAGGCGCTGATCACCGGCGAGCGGTCGATGGCATTCGGTTTGACCGAGCCCAATCACGGCTCGGATGCCACCTGGCTCGAGACCCGTGCCGAGCGCGACGGCAACAGCTGGGTGATCAACGGCGCCAAGCGGTTCAACACCGGTGTACACCGCGCCACCCATGATCTGGTGTTCGCCCGAACCTCGGGCGAACCCGGTCAGGCCCGTGGCATCACCGCGTTTCTCGTCCCCACCGATACGCCCGGCTTCACCGTGCCGTACTACTGGTGGACGCTCAACATGCCGACCGACCACGGCGAGGTGGCACTTGAGGATGTCCGGGTATCCGGTGACGCCGTCCTCGGCGAGGTCGACCGTGGTTTGGAGGTGGGCCAGACATTCTTGCACGAGAACAGGATTCGTCAGGCGGCCAGCAGCCTGGGCGCCGCCCAGTATTGCATCGACCGGGCCGTCGACTACGCCAACGAACGCTGGGTATTCGGTAAGGCATTGTCGGTGAACCAGGCTGTCCAGTGGCCGCTGGTCGAGTTGCAGACCGAGGCGCAGATGGTGCGGCTGCTGGTGTACTACGCGGCCGACCAATTGGATCGCAATCACCACATGGAAGTGTCGGACAAGGTGGCAATGGCCAATTACCGCGCCAACCGGCTGGTCTGTGAGGCCGCCGACCGGGCCATGCAAGTCTTCGGCGGAGTGGGATATAGCCGTCACGAACCGTTCGAGCACATCTACCGCCATCATCGCCGCTATCGGATCACCGAGGGCGCGGAGGAGATTCAGATCCGCCGGGTTGCGCAGCGGCTGTTCAAGTTCGGCAAGAAGTGACTCTGTCGGAGGACATGGCCGCGCTGCTGAGCCCGTTGCTGGGCGCCGAGGTGGCGATCGAAAACCTGCGGATGCTCACCGGCGGCGCCAGCAGGACCACGTCGGCGTTCGACGCCGTCGTGAGCGCCGAGCGTCGACCGCTGATTCTGCGCATCGGCCCGCCCGACGACGTGCACGCCGGTATGGAACTCGAAGCCCGCGTCCAGGCCGCCGCGGCAGCCGCGGGCGCGCCGGTGCCGCATATTCTGCTCGCCGACGATTCGCCTGCGGCACTGGGTAATCCGTTCCTGATCTGCGAAGAGGTCGAAGGCGAAACCATTGTCCGGCGCATCCAGCGGCAACTCGATGATCCCGGCCGGACACGGCTGTTGCGCCAATGCGCGCGAGCACTGGCCGCGATTCACCGCGCCGAGTGGAATGGCCTGGGTCTCGTCCGAGAGGACCCGGTTGAGCAGTGGCGTGACCGGCTCGATGCCATGGGCGACACCACCGCCACCTTCGAATGGGCCTTCCGCTGGCTTGCGGCGCGTCGACCACCGCCTTCGACAGCCGTTCTGGTGCATGGCGACTTCCGGATGGGAAATCTCATGGTCGACGGCTCCGACCTTGCGGCCGTTCTGGATTGGGAGCTGGTGCATGTCGGGGAGGCATATGAGGACCTGGCCTGGTTTTGTGTGCGGGCCTGGCGGTTCGGGGCTCCGGCGAGCCTTGGCGCCGGCGGGCTGGGCAGCATCGAGAGCCTGTTGCAGGCGTATGAGGAAGCCGGCGGGGCCACCGTCGATCGGGCGGCGTTTCGCTGGTGGTTGGTACTGGCCACCCTGCGTTGGGGTGTCATCTGTCGATACCAGGCGGAGCGCCACTTGAGTGGTCGGACCCGATCGGTCGAGTTGGCGGCGATAGGGCGCCGGGTCTGTGAGAACGAGTGGGATCTGCTCGAGCTGCTCGAGGCGGCCGGACGATGACCGGGCTTCACGGCCGGCCCACCGCTGCCGAGCTCGTGGCCGCCGTCGCCGACTTCCTGGAAGGGGACGTGCGGGAGGCGACCAGCGGGCAGGTCAACTTCCATGCCCGCGTTGCCGCCAACGCCCTGCGCATGGTCGAGCGTGAATTGCTGAGTTCCGGTGATGCCGAAGTCCGGACCGCGCTGGCCGACCTTGGTTTCGCCGACGAGGCCGCCCTTGCCGCTGCGATCCGGGCCGGTGAACTGGACGGCCGCGACGAGGAAGTCATGGCCTGCCTGCACACACTGGTACGTCATCGTCTGGCGGTCGCTCATCCCGGATACGACAGCGAATAGGCGGCGTCGGCGGTGCCGATTGCGTTGTCGCCGCCCGGTGGACTGGATTGACCGCCCGGGTGGGCGCTCGATGCTCACCCGCGTGCGTTTCGCCGCTTCGCTCCACCGCCGGCCGGTGCGACCGGCGTGCACCGGTCGAGATGGCTTAGGAGAATAATCCACGCAAGCCCGCCACTAGTAATGAGAACAACGGCGGCTGGATGTCCACGATGTTGTCGCCGGGACCTGCGATCGCCGATGCGCCGTCTGCCCTGGCGATTGCGATGTCGTTGTTGCCATTGAATGCTCGAGCCTGGGCGTTGTTGGCGACGACGATCGCCAGGTCGCGATTGCCTTCGTCGCCTGTTTCGCCCCCCGCGAAGGCGGTGCTGTCGTTTCCTACGACGACCGCGGCGTTGAAGTGGCCTCTTTGCGCATGGACGTCGGTGTTGTCGCCGCCGACGACCACGGCGGCATTGGCGAAGTTGCCGCCTACGGCGGCGGCTGCGACCCCGTTGTTGCCGCGGCCCACGACGGTAGCAGCGGTGACGAAGTCGTTGTCGCCGACGGCGCTAGCAGCAACGGCACCATTGTCGGCACCCACCACCGTGGCCGCCGTCGCGATGTTGAGGCTGCCATCCGCACCGGCCGCCACCCCATTGTTGGCGTTGCCCACCACCGTGGACGCCGTCGCAATGTTCGTATCCCCGACAGCAGTCGACGAAATCGCCTGATTCCCATCAAAAACCGCGGTCGCCGCCGTCACCACATTGACACCGCCAGCAGCACTGGCCGTAACTCCACTATTGCCATCACCGACCACCGTGGCCGCCGTCGCAATGTTGAGGCCGCCATCAGCGCTGGCCGCCACCCCATCGTTGGCGTTACCCACCACCGTGGCCGCCGTCGCAATGTTCGTATCCCCGACAGCAGTCGACGAAATCGCCCGATTCCCATCAAAAACCGCGGTCGCCGCCGTCACCACATTGACACCGCCAGCAGCACTGGCCGTAACTCCACTATTGCCATCACCGACCACCGTGGCCGCCGTGGCCACATTGATACGACCATCCGCACTAGCCGCCACCCCACTGTTGCCATCACCAACCACCGTGGCCGCCGTACCAACATTGCTCTGCCCCAACGCGATAGCGCTCGCAGCATCAATCACATTGTCATTACCCACCACCGTGGCCGCCGTCGCGATATTGCGCACCCCCTGCGCACTGGCCAACACCGCAGCATTACGATCCCCCACCACCGTAGCCGCAGTCGCAATGTTCGTATCACCACTCGACCCCGCCACCACCCCACCATTATCGGCACCCACCACCGTCGCCGCCGTCGCAATGTTGAGGCCGCCATCAGCGCTGGCCGCCACCCCATCGTTGGCGTTACCCACCACCGTGGCCGCCGTCGCAATGTTCGTATCCCCGACAGCAGTCGACGAAATCGCCCGATTCCCATCAAAAACCGCGGTCGCCGCCGTCACCACATTGACACCGCCAGCAGCACTGGCCGTAACTCCACTATTGCCATCACCGACCACCGTGGCCGCCGTGGCCACATTGATACGACCATCCGCACTAGCCGCCACCCCACTGTTGCCATCACCAACCACCGTGGCCGCCGTACCAACATTGCTCTGCCCCAACGCGATAGCGCTCGCAGCATCAATCACATTGTCATTACCCACCACCGTGGCCGCCGTGGCAATATTGCGCACCCCCTGCGCACTGGCCAACACCGCAGCATTACGATCCCCCACCACCGTAGCCGCAGTCGCAATGTTCGTGGCACCAGCGGCGGAGGCCATAATCCCATGGTTGTCACCGAAAACCGCGGTGGCGGCGGTTGCAATATTGCGTCTGCCATCGGAAGTCGCTGCGATTCCGTTGTTTCCATCGCCCACCGCGGTGCCCAGAGTGGCGATGTTTGTGTGGCCGGCCGCGTCGGCCGCCACCGCGTTGCTGTCGCCGACAACCGTCCCAACGGTGGCAATATTGGTGTCGCCATTGGAGGTTGCGGCGGCGCCAGTATTTCCATTTCCGACGACGGTGGCGAGGGTGGCGTAATTGGCAATGCCGTTGGAACTGGCCAGCACCCCGCTGTTCTGGTCACCGATTACGGTCGCAAGGGTCCCGATATTGGTCGTGCCGTTGGCCTCGGCCGCAAGCGCATTCGCATCGCCGACCGCGGTGCCGAAGGTGACGATATTGCCCACCCCGTCGGTCGTGGCTTCGACCGCGGTGTTGGCATTGCCGACCGCGGTGGCTGCCGTGGCGTAATTGCCGGTGCCGTTAGCACTGGCCAGCACCCCGCCGTTGTGGTCGCCGACCACGGTCGCGAGAGTCGCGATGTTACCGTCTCCCACGGCCTGCGCGGTGGGTGCATTGCTATTGCCGACCGCGGTGGCGAATGTGGCGATATTGGCGCGATCGGTTGCGCTGGCCAGAACCGCACCGTTGTCGTTACCCACCGCGGTAGCAAAGGTGACGATGTTGTTGTCGCCCATGGCGCTTGCAGTGGCACCATTGCTGTCGCCGAAAGCGCTGGCAAAGGTGGCAATGTTACCCCCACCGTTGGCACCGGCTTCGACCACGTTGCCGGCAGTGCCGAAGATGGTAGCGGCGGTGCCGACCGTCGCGATATTGCCTTGGCCGTTGGCGCTGGCCGCAACCGAATTGTCGCCCTCGCCAAAGAGAGTGAGCGAGGTGGCCATCGTAGCGATATTGGCGTTGCCGCTTGCTGTGGCTTCGACCCCATCATTGCCGTTGCCAAAAACCCCGGCCAACGTGGCAATGTTGTTGTTCCCGATTGCGCTGGCTTCCACCTGTTGGTTGCCGCTGCCAACGACGCTGGCGAAGGTGGCGATGTTACCGCCACCGGTGGCATTGGCTTTGACGGCGTCGTTCGCGTTGCCGACGAATCCGACGTTGGTGGCAAACGTGGCGATGTTGCCGGTGCCGTTAGCGCTGGCTTCGATCCCGTTGTTAGCGTTCCCGATTAGACCGGCATTGGTGGCAAAAGTGGCGATATTTGCGGTGCCCGCAGCGCTGGACGCCACGCCCATGTTGGCATTTCCAAAGACGGTTGCAGATGTCGCGATGTTGCCCTGTCCGTCAGTGCCGGCGGTGACACCATCGTTCGCGTTGCCGAATGCCGTTGCAAAAGTGGCGATATTGCCGGTACCACTGGCGCTGGCTTCGATGTTCTGGTTGCCATTGCCGATGATACTGATGTTGTTGGCAAAGGTGGCGATGTTGAAGTCACCGTCAGCCGCGGCCCTGACGCCGTCGTTCCCGACGCTTATCAGGCCGGTGCTGGTAGCGAAGGTAGCGATATTCGTACGGCCGACGGCCGCGGCGGTGATATCACCGTTGGCGTTGCCTGCCACGGTGGCAAAGGTGGCGATATTGGTGTCACCGCTAGCGCTGGCACCGATCTCATGATTGCCGTTGAACACGGCAGTACCGAAGGTGGCGATATTGAGATGGCCTGCGCTGGCAGCGGTTACGTCATGATTGCCGTTGCCGACGGCACTGGCGAAGGTGGCGATGTTGGTGTCGCCGTTGGCGCCCGCCGCGACCTCATTGCCGCCGCCGATAACAGTGCCGAAAGTGGCGACGTTGAGGCGGCCGACAGCATCGGCGCCGGCCCCATGGTTGCCGTTGCCGACAACGGTCGCGAAGGTGGCGACGTTGGTGTCACCGTCGGCGCCGGCCGCGACTCCGCTGTTGGCGTCGCCGATCACGTTGCCGAGCGTTGCGATATTGAGGTTGCCGTCGGAACCGACTAGCACGCCGACGTTGTTGTCGCCAAACACCGTCGCGGCGGTGGCGACATTGGTTTGGCCGGCGACGCTGGCCTGAACACCGCTGTTGTTGTTTCCAAGCACAGTAGCCATGGTTCCAACGTTGGTGTTCGCGACTGCACCGTTTCCATTGACCCCCGCGGTAACTGCGCTGTTGTTACTGCCGAGGACAGTGGCGAAGGTTCCGATGTTCGTGTTCGCGACAGCGTCGTTGCCATTGGCGCCCACGGTAACCGTGCTGTTGTTGTTCCCCACGACGGTGGCAAAGCTCGCGATATTGGTCCGCGCGACGGAACCAGTTCCGTTGGCTCCGACTCCGACCATACTGTTGTTGTTGCCGAGCACTGTTGCGGCGTTGAAGTACCCGCCCCCGGCGTGGGCTGCGTTGTGGTTACCGAACACCCAAGCACCGTTAGCGATGCCGTCAACCACACCGGCCTGGTTGTTATTGCCCAGAATTCCGGCAAATGTCACATAACCACCAGTACCCGTGCTGTTAGCGCTACCAAGAGTCAACGCACCGGAAAGCACACCACCCACATCAACCACGTTGTCATTACCCAACACCCACCCACCGCTACCAACACCGTCCACCACACCAACCTGATTGCCACCACCGACAACCCCAGCGAAATTCACATAACCACCAGCACCCATGCTGTTAGCGCTACCAAGAGTCAACGCACCGGAAAGCACACCACCCACATCAACCACGTTGTCATTACCCAACACCCACCCACCGCTACCAACACCGTCCACCACACCAACCCGATTGCCACCACCGACAACCCCAGCGAAATTCACATAACCACCGGTTGCGGCACTACTGCCGCTACCTAAAACCGAAGCTGCGGTCAGCAACCCGCCGGCCTGAGCGGTGCTGGTGTCGCCGACAGCTAACGCCGCATTGAAAAAGCCGCTACTGCTGGCGCCAGTCGCGCTGCCCAAAGACCAGGCCCCGTCCAGCAATCCGGTAGCGCTGGCCGAACTATTGGGACCCAGGGCGACCGCCAGGCCACCCAAAGTCGAGTCAGCATGCGCGGTGCCGAGCTGCACAAGTTGCAGACCACTGAACGACACACTGAGGTTCACCGGATTCAGGAATTCAGCCGTGCTGGCCCTGCTAACGGCCGCGATGGTTCCGTTCGCACTGCCCTGAAGAGTTTGCAGCGCCCCCTGCCACGGCGTGAGCTGAGCGGCCACCATTGAAACCCCAGCGTGGTAGCCCGACATGGCTGCCACATCCTGCGCCCACATCTGCTCGTAGTGCGCCTCGGTGGCTGCGATCGCCGGAGCGTTCAAACCTAACAGATTCGACAGGGCGAGCCGGACGAGCTGATTCCGGTTGATCGCCACGACCGCCGGATGCACAGTGGCCCCGAGCGCGTCCTCGAACACCGTCGCCGCCGCACCGGCTTGCATGGACGCGCTCTGCGCCCCGGCGGCGGCGACATTCAGCCAGCTCGCGTACGGGGCGGCGGCACTCGCCATCGCCGTCGCCGCCCAGCCCTGCCAAGAATCGCCGACCAACGCCGAGGTCACCGACTCGAATGACGCTGCTGCCGAGGATAATTCGTCGGCCAGCCGCTGCCACGAGGCCGCAGTCGCCAGCATCGGCGCTGATCCAGGGCCGGCATAGATCTGCGCCGAGTTGATCTCTGGGGGCAAAACCGAAAAGTTCATTGCACTCTATCCTCTCCGAGCTGCCCTACTCGACTTCAGAAGTTGCCGCCGAAAAAGCCGGCCCAACCGGTACCGATATTGAAGCCACCGGAGTCGCTGTTGCCGACGTTTCCAGCGCCCGAGTTGAATCCGCCGACAATGTTGTTGAGGTTTGCGAAACCGGAATTATTGTCTCCGGTGTTGGAGAAGCCGACATTGTAAAAGCCAGTATTTCCGAAGCCTGAATCGTTGTTGGATCCGGTGTTCCCAATGCCGGAGTGCTGCGCCCCTTGGTTCCCGATACCGGAATTGCTTTGGCCTGGACCACCGGTCACACCGGCGTTGCCGTAACCCGAGTTGTTGTCACCGAAATTGTTGAAGCCCGAATTGCCTGTGCCGGTATTCCCAAACCCGGAGTTAGCCATCGGCTGAATGATGGAACTGCCGAAGCCGGTATTCAAGCTCCCGGAGTTGAAAGCACCGGTGTTGGTATGGCCCGAGTTCCACAATCCGGTGTTCACTGAGCCTCCATTGAAGGCTCCGGTATTCACGTCGCCGGCGTTGAAGCTCCCAAAGTTGCTGTCGCCCGAATTGTAATCGCCCGTGCCGCCGGGCCCCGAGTTGAACCAGCCGGTGTTATGACTGCCGGCATTAAAGGAACCGACATTGCTGGAGCCGGCGTTACCGAGGCCGGTATCGTATGAACCGGAATTCCACCAGCCGGTGCTCGTGGTACCTGAGTTGCCAAAGCCGGTACTGCCCGCGCCGGAGTTCCAAGCACCCCAGTTTCCCACTCCCGCGTTCAGCCAACCCAAGTTAGCGCTTCCCGAGTTGAAGATGCCGTGGTTGCCGTTGCCCGAATTGAACAAGCCGACGTTTCCGGTGCCGGAGTTCAGGCCGCCGAATCCAATTTGATTGTTGCCGGTGAGCCCGATGCCGATATTATTGTTTCCAGTGTTCGCAAAGCCGATATTGTAGCTGCCAGTGTTAGCGAAGCCCACGTTGAGATCGCCGCTGTTCCCGCTACCAAGGTTCCCGCTGCCAATGTTTCCGCTGCCAAAGTTATTGCTACCGCCGTTCCCGAAACCGAGGTTGCCGCCACCGATATTTCCACTGCCGAAGTTATTGCCGCCGACATTCCCGAAGCCAAGGTTCGCGTTCCCGTTGTTTCCGCTGCCCAGGTTGTTGTTGCCGGCGTTACCGCTGCCGATGTTGAGGCTGCCGACATTGCCACTGCCAAGGTTGACGTTGCCGTGGTTGCCGCTGCCATTATTGACGTTGCCGTTGTTTCCGCTGCCCAGGTTGACGTTGCCGTTGTTGCCGCTGCCCACGTTCAAATCGCCGGTATTACCGGAGCCGAAGTTTCCACTGCCGGTATTGCCGAAACCCAGGTTTGGCAGCGAGATGTTGGTGCCGGCCGCCGCACTCGAACCGCCCGATACGGCGGACGCCGCCGGCCGGATCCAGGACGCCGACACGTCTACGGGGCTGGGCAAACCCGAGAGGCCGGAAATGCCTTGCAGCGCAGGATGCCACGGTGTCAGCGCGGCCGCCGCGGCCGACGCGTCAGCGTGATAGCTCAGCATCGCGACCACGTCCTGTGCCCACATCTGCTCGTATTGGGCCTCGGCCGAGGCAATCGCCGGCGCATTCAAGCCGAGCACATTCGATACCACCAGCTGCACGAACCGATTACGGTTGATCGCCACCATCAACGGGTGCACGGTGGCCGTCCGCGCCGCGTCAAACGCATCGGCCACGGCGCGAGCCTGGGTCGCCGCCCCTGACGCGTGACCTGCCACGGCGCTCAGCCATCGAGCGTAGGGCGCCGCGGCAACCGCCATTGCCGCCGAGGCCGGGCCCTGCCAGCAATCCCCGACCAACCCCGACGTCACCGACGAAAACGACGACGCCGCACCGGCCAGTTCAGCGGCCAGTCCATCCCAGGCCGAAGCCGCTGCCAGCATCGATTCCGCACCGGCTCCGGAAAAAATTCGCAACGAATTGATCTCCGGTGGTAACACCGAAAAGTTCATCCACTCTTGCCCTTCTTCAGCCGACCTGCCCCGACCGACGTGTCCGTGACCACGGGCCTGAGCAACCGTTGCACCGACGCTGCCAGGCTGTCAGCGGTTCCGGCGAATTGCTCGAGAAGGCAACGCCGGCATGTGGGCGGCACCCCGGTCCGTACCGCAGATGTCGCAGCAACGGCCTCCGAGGCCGTGCGTATCGTCGAATCCGGACGGTGAAGGACAACGCGCGACCTATGCGGCATTGGCAGTCTGGCCTTGACGTGATCCGGACCGGTCGCACCCGGTCAGCGCTGCTGACATAGTTATCGCCCGCTCACACCGGTCCGCATCGCTAGGGCGTCGCTCACCGAGCTACGGCAACGCCACGACACCAAGGAATAGGACCGTGCTCATGCCCCCGTCGACCGCCGAGACCATCGCCGAATTGGCTGACCGGTTGTTCACTGCCATCGAGGGCGGCGACAGCGCGGCAGTTGCCCGCATGTGGAGCGACGACATCGCGGTGTGGCGAGCGGGCGCCCGTCAGGACGACGACAAGGCACGCGCACTGCGCGTTATCGATTGGTTCATCTCGGCGACCACGGCGCGCCGCTATGAGCTTCTGGACCGCCACGTTTTCGATGACGGGTCCGGTAGGGGCTTCGTCCAACAGCATGTATTACGTGCTGCCGGCCAAGGCGGCCGATCGATCGCCATACGGGTTTGCATCGTGATCAAGCTGGATACCGAAGGTCTGATACGCCGGATCGACGAGTATTTCGATCCGGCCGGCCTTACACCCTTGCTGGCGTGACCCGAGTTCGGGGTTTCTGCGACCGACGCCGCAGGTGCGGGTACACCACACAGGGACCGACAACAACCGGGTGGGCGCCATGCCCGACATACAGTGAGGCACAACGATGACAACGCTCGAAACGCTGCTCAGCGATCCCGATGCCGTCGGGGCATGGAGTCTTGTTCCCAATCACTCGGCAGTCACCTTCAAGATCAAAAACATGTGGGGCCTGCTTACGGTCAAAGGCGAATTCACCAAGTTCACCGCACGCGGCGAATTGACTGACGACGGCGTAGTCTCCGGTTACCTCGAGGTCGACGTCGCCTCGCTACGCACCGGTATCCGCCTGCGCGACAAGCACTTACTGTCCGCTGACTTCTTCGACGTGGAACGCTTCCCACAGATCCGGGTTGTGGTTACCGCGCTGCACCCGACCAAGGGCAAACACGCCGACCTGCAGGCCAGTTTCACGATCAAAGGCATTACGGACCCGGTGACCCTGCCGGTCACGGTGACAGAGTTCAGCGACGGATCGGTGCGCATATCAGGCGAAGCCGAGCTCGACCGAGCCCAATTCGGGCTGCGCTGGAACAAGTTCGGCGTAATGGCTGCGACGGCGACCGCTGCGGGCGAGGTCTGCTTTGTAAAGGCGCCCTAGCAGAACGAAATCCGTTCAGCCACCACGCATCTGAATCCCCGCGTCTTGCTTTGCGCGAGGTCGCAGCTTCCCTGGTTCGGCTTCCGGCCGTAGCGAAACCGGCTTATCCTCCGCCTCCGAAGCCTGTTGGTCCTCTTTGGTGGATGACCGAGGCGACGCATCGGTGGCCCGTGGTCGCAACGCCGATTCGGGAATTCCCGAGCCCGTCGATTGCGCTACCCGCGCTACGGGGGCCGGGGCCGCCTTCGCGGCAATTTCGGGATCCGCATTCGGCAGAACCCCCATGTGGGGGGCCGCGGCCTCGACTTCGGGCGCCGGCGGGGCCGCTGCTTCGGGTGCCCGAGTCTGCGCGACGGCATTTCCGGTGCTTCCTGCACCACTGCTCACGCCAGCAGACCCCGACTGATTGCCACCGGTGGTCGGGATCGGCACCGGGACACCCATCATCCCGGGCCCCACGGCACCGCCGTTTACGCTGGTGGCACCGCCGGCCAAGAGGCTCGCACTGCCGACATGGCCGCTGCCGGCACTGCCTGGGCCTACGTTGCCGGACATCGGGTCGGCCTGCGACAGGCCGCCGCCGGGGTCGGCATTGACGACATTGTTCGTGTCCCCGACGACCGCGCCGCCGCTTGCATTGCCAAGGTTGCCGGCGCCGACGTTCGCACCGTCCCCGCTGCCGCCGCCGACGCTGCCCGCACCTGCGACGCCACTGCCGGCGCTGGCGCCCGCGGCGCCGGCGCTGCCCAGACCCGGGAGGCCCTTGAGGATGCTCTGCCACGGCACCAGCTGCGATGCCAGTGCCGCCGCCCCGGAGTAGTAGCCCGACATGGCAGACACGTCCGCCGCCCACATCTCTTCATAGATGCTCTCCGCGATCGCTATCGCCGGTGCATTCTGGCCGAACAAATTCGACATCACCAGTTGCACGAATGAATCACGGTTGGCCGCCACCGCTCCCGGAAGGACCGTTGCCGCCTGCGCCGCCTCGAACATGCTGGCCATGGCGCTGGCTTGTCCGGCAGCGCCAGCCGACTGTGCCGCGGCTGCACTCAGCCACGCCGCATACGGAGCTGCCGCGGCCGCCATCGCCGCCGCTGCCGGGCCTTGCCAGGCCTGACCCGCCAAGCCCGACGTCACCGACGCAAACGACTGAGCCGCGGCCCCCAGCTCTTCGGCAAGTCCCGCCCATGCGGTCGCCGCCTGCAGCATTGGCGCCGTACCCGCACCGATGAACATCCGTAAAGAGTTGATCTCCGGCGGCAGCATTGGAAAAGTCACTGCACGAGTCCTCCAGAATCGCTTGCCGGTTTATACCGACCCCGGGCACAGCGTAACGACAAATGACCGCCGATTCACCGCTTAGCGCTACATTCATCATTTCCACTCCGTTGCCCCACGCGACAGGCTCGTCCCAGCAGCGCGGACCCGCGAATCCGGGGCGCCAGCGGCCGACGGCCGCGCCACACGCGGGCGGGCGGGTTCCCGTCAGCGCCGAGAGGTGACTCCGCCTGTCCGGAGACCGCCGTACGACGATCACACTCGCTATTGACAACTTTGGTTGACAGACGTTCTAATTTATCTGCGATACGGCATTTGTTTCTATAGACAATGGTCTGCCCTGCGTCTCTCGATCACGTCCGTTAGCCCCGGGGCGGCGCACAAACCCGCCCCGAGCGAACCTGTCGATACGCACACGGAGGCGGGATTGCAGTAATGCCAACAACTTTGGATAGTGAAAGCACCCGGGTCCGGTGTGCTGCATCTGGTTGCGAGCCGAAGCGCCGCCTGTCGTTCGCTAGCCAGACGTGGGGCTGAAGCGATGGAAACGTTCATCGCCTCGCATCATTCGTATTGGTTGTTGCCGCTCTTTGCGGCCACCGGCATTCCCGTTCCGGAAGAAGTGGTCACCGTCGCGGCGGGCGTGTTGAGCTCACCTTCGGTGGCCCGGCTGCAGCCGGGTCTGGCAATGCTGGCGTGCCTGTCCGGGGTGTTGGTCGGCGACTGCGCGCTGTACTGGATGGGCAGGTCGCTCGGTCAGACACGTCTGGGACGGCATCGCTGGTTTGCGCGGTTGGTCGACAGCGATCGAACAGCGCACGTCGGACGCATCCTGCAACAACATGGCGTGAAGGTGTTCTTGCTCGTGCGATTCGTGTTCGGGATGCGCACTCCGCTGTATCTGGCAATCGGTGCCCTACGAATGGACTTTCGCCGTTTTCTGATGTGCGATTTGGTAGGCGGGACGTTGGCCGTGAGCACTTTTTTCCTATTCAGCTATCTCGGCGCTGGATGGGTCAGCAGGCTGATTCATCGGTCGGAATGGGCGGCGACTGCGATCTTGCTGCTGTCGGCTGCGACCGCCAGCTTGTATTACGGCGTCTGGAAGCGTTGGCGCGTGCAATTGAGCGCGCACCGGCCTGGATTGCAAGGAAAGGCACGATGAGTCGACGGCCTCCTGTCACCACCCTGTTTCTTCGCGAGTTCTGCACCAAGTTCGAGACCACCGGAGCAGTGACGCCCAGCACCCGCTACCTGGCCCGGGCCATCACCCGGCACCTTCGCCGCCGCGGTCCAACACCTATCCGCGTTCTGGACTGCGGGCCGGGCACCGGCGCGTTCACTGACCGAATCGTCGAACACCTGCGCCCGGGTGACGTATTGGACGTGGTGGAAATCAATGACGCCTTTGTCCGCATGTTGCAGAGACGTTTTGCCACCGAACCACGTTGGCAGGCGATCAGCGATTTCACCAATATCCATAATCTGCCGTTCCAGAATTTCGATGCCGCTGAGCCATACGATTTCATCATTTCAGGCCTGCCCCACAGCAACTTCCCCGCGATCACCGTGGCGGAGATCCTCCACTCTTACACCCGGCTACTCAAGCCCGGAGGGGTACTCAGCTACGTCGAATACCTGTACCTCCGGCAAATCCGCAAAACCCTGTCACGCGGGAGCGAGCGCGTTCGCGTCAGCAGTGTCGAGCAGCTCATGTTGTCGCACATGAGCGAGCACCAGGTCACCCACGAGAGTGTTCTGCGCAACGTTCCGCCCGCCCGGGTACACCATTTGACCGCGCCGGCGGGCGGCGCCGGGGGAAACACGGGAACTGACTGGAACACACTCAGTGCGTAGGACCTCGCTGTGCGAGCCCCGCCGCACCACTCACCCACCGCCGCGCCCATCACGAGGACGTCACAGCCCGATCGTCTCGATGCCCGCCGTGATATCGACGGCCGACGAGCACAAGTAGCATCTCCACCGTGCCCGACTCCAGCGACGCCCTGCGGATCCTCGTTTACAGCAACAATGTCCAAACCCGCCAACAGGTGATGCGTGCGCTGGGCAAACAGCTGCATCCTGATCTGCCGGAATTGACCTATGTCGAAATTGCGACCGCACCGATGGTGATACGGCAGATGGACGAAGGCGGCATCGACTTGGCCATCCTCGACGGCGAGGCGACACCCGCCGGGGGTATGGGAATCGCCAAACAGCTCAAAGACGAACTCTCGACCTGCCCACCGATTCTGGTGCTCACCGGGCGCCCGGATGACGCCTGGCTGGCCAGCTGGTCCCGGGCCGAGGCGGCAGTTCCGCATCCGATCGACCCGATCATGCTGGGCCGCGCAGTGCTGGGATTGCTGCGCGCGCCGGCGGTCTAAGCGACTGCGCAGAAGCTGACGGCCGACCGAGCAGGCCGCCATATGAGCCGCCCTCGGGCAGCGAGCGGCCGGCCCGTCGGAATCGCGGTGTCGCGGCCCGATTGCGACCACCGGTTGACCGCGCCAATCGCTTTCGCGGCTTCGTGCCCATCCACAGCCCTGCTACCCGAGGCGCACAGCAACGCCTGCCCAGCCGCGGATCTTCGGGCGCCTACGAGGTCGACCCCGGGCACCCGTCGTTGCCGTAGCGCGACTATGTTGAATATCACTGCGTCGGTCCGTCAGCCCGGCCCGTCACAGCAGCCCGGTCACCGCCCGGCCGCTACGTTGGCGGCCCACACGACGGATCATGGAGCGAGTTTGAACGTCTACATCCCCATCCTGGTACTCGGGGGGATCGCTGCCGCTTTTGCCGTGTTCTCGGTTGTGATAGCGAGCCTGGCGGGCCCGTCGCGCTTCAACCGGTCGAAGCTTGCGGCCTACGAATGTGGGATTGAACCAACCGACGCTCAGGCCGGGGCCGAGGCGGGCGGGGCGCCCGCGACGGGCGGGCAGCGGTTCCCTATCAAGTACTACCTGACCGCAATGTTGTTCATCGTCTTCGACATCGAGATCGTGTTCCTATATCCGTGGGCGGTCAGCTTCGACGCGCTGGGCACCTTCGCGCTGGTCGAAATGGTGATTTTCATGCTCACGGTTTTCGTGGCCTATGCCTACGTGTGGCGCCGCGGGGGCTTGACGTGGGATTGAGGCCTGAGATGGGTTCGCGGTGGTTTGAGATGGGATTGAGGTAGGGCGTGGGACTGGAAGAACAGCTACCCGGCGGGATCCTGCTGTCGACAGTCGAGAAGGTCGCCGGCTACGTCCGCAAGAACTCACTGTGGCCGGCAACGTTCGGCTTGGCGTGCTGCGCGATCGAAATGATGGCGACCGCTGGGCCGAGATTCGACCTCGCCCGCTTCGGGATGGAACGATTCTCGGCGACGCCGCGGCAAGCGGATCTGATGATCGTGGCGGGACGGGTCAGCCAGAAGATGGCGCCGGTGCTGCGCCAGATCTACGACCAAATGGCCGAGCCGAAATGGGTTCTCGCCATGGGGGTGTGCGCGTCGTCGGGCGGGATGTTCAACAACTACGCGATCGTGCAGGGTGTAGACCACGTCGTTCCGGTCGACATCTACCTGCCCGGCTGTCCGCCGCGGCCCGAGATGCTGCTGCACGCAATCCTCAAGCTGCACGAAAAGATTCAGGAAATGCCGCTGGGCGTCAACCGTGAGCGTGCCATCGCCGAGGCCGAAGAGGCGGCGCTGCTGGCCCGGCCCACGATCGAGATGCGTGGATTGCTGCGATGAGCTCCCCCGACCAAGACCCGCGGGAAGCCACCGCGCACGCCGACGACGAAGTTATCGACGTTCGCCGTGGAATGTTCGGTGTCCGCGGGACCGGTGACACCTCCGGATATGGACGCCTGGTGCGTCAGGTCACGCTCCCTGGCAGCAGCCCCAGGCCCTACGGCGGCTATTTCGACGACATCGCCGACCGTCTCGCCGAAGCACTGAACCGGCACGACATCCAATTCGACGACGCCATCGAGAAAGTCGTGGTCTACCGCGACGAGCTCACCCTGCACGTCAGCCGCGAGCATCTACCGCAAGTCGCTCAACTTCTGCGTGACGAACCGGAATTGCGCTTCGAGATGTGCCTGGGCGTCAACGGGGTGCACTACCCACACGAAACTGGCCGGGAACTGCACGCCGTCTATCCTCTGCAGTCGATCACCCATAACCGTCGTCTGCGACTGGAAGTGTCTGCGCCCGATAGTGATCCGCATATCCCGTCACTGTTTTCGGTCTATCCGACCAACGACTGGCACGAACGCGAGACATACGACTTCTTCGGGATCATCTTCGACGGACATCCGTCACTGACCCGCATCGAGATGCCCGACGACTGGCACGGACATCCCCAACGCAAGGACTATCCACTCGGGGGCATCCCGGTCGAATACAAGGGCGCGCAGATACCGCCGCCCGACGAGCGTAGGGGCTACAACTGATGAGTGAAACCGACACCATCCTGGTCGCCGGCGGCCAGGACTGGGGGGACATCGTCGACGCCGCCCGCAAGGCGGACCCCGGCGAACGCATCGTGGTCAACATGGGGCCCCAGCACCCGTCCACGCATGGGGTGTTGCGTCTCATCCTCGAGATCGAAGGCGAGACGATCATCGAGGCCCGCTGCGGAATCGGCTACCTGCACACCGGAATCGAGAAGAACCTCGAATATCGGTACTGGACCCAGGGCGTCACCTTCGTGACCCGAATGGATTATCTGTCACCGTTTTTCAATGAGACCGCGTACTGCCTTGGCGTGGAGAAACTGCTGGGTATCACCGATCAGATCCCGGAGCGGGTCAACGTGATCCGGGTGATGCTGATGGAGCTCAACCGCATCTCCTCGCACCTGGTGGCCTTGGCGACCGGCGGTATGGAGCTGGGCGCGATGACGGCGATGTTCATCGGGTTCCGGGCCCGCGAAATCATCCTCAACGTATTCGAGTCGATCAGCGGCTTGCGAATGAACCATGCCTATATCCGGCCCGGCGGCGTGGCGCAGGATCTTCCGCCCAACGCGGTCACCGACATCGCCGAAGCCCTCAACCAGTTACGGCAACCGCTGCGCGAGCTGGGTGATCTGCTCAACGAAAACGCCATCTGGAAAGCCCGTACCCAAGGCATCGGCTATCTCGACCTGACCGGCTGCATGGCGCTGGGCATTACCGGCCCGATCCTGCGTTCCACCGGACTGCCGCACGACCTGCGCAAGAGCGAACCCTACTGTGGATACGAGAACTACGAATTCGACGTGATCACCGATGACGCCTGTGATGCCTACGGGCGCTACATGATTCGGGTCAAAGAGATGTGGGAGTCGGTGAAGATCGTCGAGCAGTGCCTGGACAAGCTCAAGCCGGGACCCACCATGATCGAGGACCGTAAGATCGCCTGGCCCGCCGACCTGAAGGTCGGCTCGGACGGCATGGGCAACTCGCCGGAGCACATCGCCAAGATCATGGGCACTTCGATGGAGGCGCTGATCCACCACTTCAAGCTGGTGACCGAGGGCATCCGGGTGCCGCCCGGCCAGGTCTACGTGGCGGTGGAATCGCCCCGCGGAGAGCTCGGCGTGCACATGGTCAGCGACGGCGGCACCCGCCCCTACCGGGTGCATTACCGGGATCCGTCGTTCACCAACCTGCAGGCGGTCGCCGCGATGTGCGAGGGCGGCATGGTCGCCGACCTGATCACCGCCGTGGCCAGCATCGACCCGGTCATGGGCGGGGTGGACCGATGACCCAATTGCCCGACCCCACCTCGGCCGCTACGCGACCACATGGTCGTCAGGCTCAGACCGGACCACAGGGAAAATCGGTGTTCATCCGCCTGGGGCCGCCGCCCGAAGAACCCAACCAGTTCGTCGTCGAGGGTGCGCCTCAGACGTATCCGCCGGAGGTCCAGGCGCGCCTGGAGGTCGACGCCAAGGAGATCATCGGCCGCTACCCCAACAAGCGTTCCGCACTGCTGCCGCTGCTGCACCTGGTGCAAGGCGAAGACTCCTACCTGACGCCCGCGGGCCTGGAATTCTGCGCCACTCAGCTGGGGCTGACCGGCGCCGAGGTTTCGGCGGTCGCGAGCTTCTACACCATGTACCGGCGCGGCCCCACCGGCGATTACCTGGTCGGGGTGTGCACCAACACACTGTGCGCCATCATGGGCGGCGACGCCATCTTCGAGGAACTCAAAGTGCATCTCGGCATCGGCAATGACGAAACCACCGCCGACGGCACCGTCACCCTGCAACACATCGAATGCAACGCGGCCTGCGACTACGCGCCGGTGGTGATGGTGAACTGGGAATTCTTCGACAACCAGACGCCGGAATCGGCGTGCGAACTCGTCGACTCGCTGCGTACCGGCAACCCGAAGGAGCCCACCCGCGGGGCTCCGCTGTGCGCCTTCCGGGAAACATCCCGCATCCTGGCGGGGCTGCCGGATCAGCGGCCCGATCAGGGCCAGGGCGGGGCCGGTGCGGCCACCTTGGCCGGGCTACGGGTGGCGAAGGAAAACGGCATGCAAGCCCCAGAACCCCCGGAATCGGCACCGGAAGGCAACTCATGACGGCTTCGTCGGCAACCCCGTTGACGCCGGTGATCAGCCGGTTCTGGGACGACCCCAAGTCGTGGACCCTGGAAACCTATCGGCGTCACGACGGCTACCGGGCAATGCACAAGGCCCTGTCCATGGACCCGGACGCGGTGATCGGCACCGTCAAGGATTCGGGGCTGCGCGGGCGCGGCGGCGCGGGTTTTGCCACTGGCACCAAATGGTCATTTATCCCGCAAGGCGACAAAGGTCCCGCAGCCAAACCGCACTACCTGGTGGTCAACGCTGACGAGTCCGAACCCGGCACCTGCAAAGACATTCCGCTGATGCTGGCGACACCGCACGTGCTCGTCGAGGGAATCATCATCGCCGCGTACGCGATCCGGGCCCACCACGCCTTCATCTACGTGCGCGGCGAGGTGCTGCCGGTACTGCGCCGGCTGCAGAACGCGGTGGCCGAGGCGTACGCCGCGGGTTACCTGGGCCGCAATATCGCCGGCTCCGGTTTCGACCTGGAGTTGGTGGTGCACGCCGGCGCGGGCGCCTACATCTGCGGCGAGGAGACCGCGCTGCTCGATTCGCTGGAAGGCCGGCGCGGCCAGCCGCGGCTGCGTCCGCCCTTCCCCGCCGTGGCCGGGCTCTATGGCTGCCCGACGGTGATCAACAACGTCGAGACCATCGCCAGCGTCCCTGCGATCATCCTGCATGGCGTCGACTGGTTCCGGTCGATGGGCAGCGAGAAATCGCCTGGCTTCACGCTGTATTCGTTGTCCGGTCACGTCACCCGACCGGGCCAGTACGAGGCCCCGCTGGGCATCACGTTGCGCGAATTGCTCGATTACGCCGGCGGGGTGCGCTCGGGGCACCGGCTCAAGTTCTGGACGCCGGGGGGGTCCTCGACGCCGTTGCTCACCGACGAACACCTCGACGTGCCCTTGGATTACGAGGGTGTCGGCGGTGTCGGCTCAATGCTGGGCACCAAAGCGCTGGAGATCTTCGACGAGACCACCTGCGTGGTGCGTGCGGTGCGGCGCTGGACCGAGTTCTACAAGCACGAGTCGTGCGGGAAATGCACACCGTGCCGGGAGGGCACGTTCTGGCTGGACAAGATCTACGAGCGGCTGGAGACTGGCCGGGGCACCCGCGAAGACATCGACAAACTGCTCGACATCTCGGACTCAATTTTGGGAAAGGCGTTCTGCGCGTTGGGCGATGGCGCGGCGAGCCCGGTGATGTCATCCATCAAGTACTTCCGCGACGAATACGTCGCGCATGTCGAAGGCGGCGGATGCCCGTTCGACCCCCGGGAATCCATGCTCATGGCGAACGGAGACAAGGCGTGACCCAGACGGCCGACACCGAAAGCCGGGTGGCTCAGCCGGAGATGGTGACGCTGACCATCGACGGAAACGAAATCAGCGTTCCCAAAGGCACTTTGGTGATCCGCGCGGCCGAGTTGATAGGCATCCAGATCCCGCGGTTCTGCGACCACCCGCTGCTGGATCCGGTGGGCGCATGCCGACAATGTCTCGTCGAGGTCGAGGGACAGCGCAAGCCGCTGGCGTCGTGCACCACAGTGTGCACCGACGACATGGTGGTCCGTACCCAGCTCACCTCCGAAGCCGCCGACAAGGCCCAGCACGGTGTGATGGAACTGCTGTTGATCAACCATCCGCTGGACTGCCCGATGTGCGACAAGGGCGGTGAATGCCCGCTGCAGAACCAGGCCATGTCCAACGGCCGTCCGGAATCCCGCTTCACCGACGTCAAACGCACGTTCGCCAAGCCCATCAACATCTCCGCGCAGGTATTGCTGGACCGGGAACGCTGCATCTTATGTGCACGCTGCACCCGCTTCTCCGAGCAGATCGCCGGCGATCCGTTCATCGACATGCAGGAGCGCGGCGCCCTGCAGCAGGTCGGCATCTACGCCAACGAACCGTTCGACTCCTACTTCTCGGGCAACACGGTGCAGATCTGCCCCGTCGGCGCGCTGACCGGGACCGCCTACCGTTTCCGGGCGCGCCCGTTCGACTTGGTCTCTAGCCCCAGCGTCTGTGAGCACTGCGCGTCGGGCTGTGCGCAACGCACCGACCATCGCCGGGGCAAGGTGCTGCGCCGGCTGGCCGGTGACGACCCGGAAGTCAACGAGGAGTGGAATTGCGACAAGGGACGGTGGGCTTTCACCTACGCGACCCAGCCGGACCTGCTCACCACTCCCCTGATCCGCAACGCCGAGGGTCAGCTGATGCCCGCCTCGTGGTCACACGCCATGGTGGCCGCGGCCCAGGGACTCGAGGCGACCCGCGGACGCACCGGGGTGCTGGTCGGTGGCCGGGCCACCTGGGAAGACGCCTATGCCTACGCCAAGTTCGCGCGAATCGTGTTGGACACCAACGATATCGACTTCAGGGCCCGGCCGCACTCAGCCGAGGAGGCCGATTTCCTGGCGGCCCGGGTCGCGGGCCGGGCACTCGCCGTCAGCTATTCCGACCTGGAATCGGCTCCAGTGGTGGTGCTGGTCGGGTTCGAGCCCGAAGACGAGTCGCCGATTGTCTTCCTGCGGCTGCGCAAGGCCGCCCGCAAGCACAAGGCTCCGGTGTATGCGATCGCGCCCTTTGCCACCCGTGGGCTGCAGAAGATGTCCGGCACGCTGATCACCACCGCTCCCGGCGCGGAGCCCGCAGCCCTGGACGGGCTGGCCACCGGTGAAGTAGGCGATCTGCTGGCCACGCCCGGTGCAGTCATCATGGTCGGCGAACGCCTAGCCACAGTGCCCGGCGGATTGTCCGCTGCGGCGCGGCTGGCCGACTCGACGGGAGCGCGGCTGGCGTGGGTCCCGCGCCGCGCCGGCGAACGCGGTGCGCTGGAGGCCGGCGCGTTGCCGGGACTGCTGCCCGGTGGCCGCCCGCTGGCCGACGAGACCGCACGATCGCAGGTCCGAGAGGCCTGGCATGTGGCCGAATTGCCCACTGCGCCAGGGCATGACGCCGACGGCATGCTGGCCGCCGTCGTCGACGGCACGCTGGGCGCGCTGCTGGTGGGCGGTGTCGAGCCGGGCGACTTCGCCGATCCGGACGCGGTGCTGGCCGCCCTGGACGCCGCCGGGTTCGTGGTCAGCCTGGAACTGCGGCACAGCGCCGTCACCGAACGCGCCGACGTGGTGTTCCCGGTCGCACCGACGGCGCAGAAGGCCGGTGCCTTCGTCAACTGGGAGGGTCGCTACCGCGGGTTCCAACCCGCGCTGTACGGCACCATCGCGCAGGCCGGCCAGTCGGATCACCGCGTTCTCGACGCGCTGGCCGACGAGATGGGCGTCTACTTGGGAGTGTCGACCGTCGAGGCGGCCCGCGCCGAGCTTGCGGCACTGGGCACCTGGGACGGCAAACACGCTGCCGGCCCGCATAATTCGGCCGCGTCGTCCGCGCCCGGGCCCGCCGAACCCGGTGCGGGTGAGGCCATCCTGACCGGTTGGCGGATGCTGCTCGACGCGGGCCGGCTACAGGACGGCGAACCGCACCTCGCCGGCACCGCGCGCCCGCCTCTGGTGCGGCTGTCGGCCGGCACCGCAGCCGAGATCGGCGCCGACGACGGCGACGAGGTCACCGTCAGCACCCCCCGCGGCTCAGTCACCTTGCCGCTCGAGGTCACCGACATGCCCGATCGGGTGGTGTGGCTTCCGCTGAACTCCCCGGGCTCGGCAGTGCATCGGCAGCTGGGCGCGACGGTGGGCAGCATCGTGCGAATTGGAGTGAGCGAATGACCCGCGCCGGCGGCGATGCAGAACGAAATGATGCGGAGGAGCGGTGCCGATGACCCCGTTCGGGCACGACACGTGGTGGCTGGTAGTGGCCAAGGCGATCGCCATCTTCGCCTTCCTCATGCTGACCGTCCTGGTGGCGATCCTGGCCGAACGAAAACTACTGGGCCGGATGCAACTGCGGCCCGGCCCCAACCGGGTAGGGCCACACGGCGCGTTGCAGAGCCTCGCCGACGGAATCAAGCTGGCGCTCAAGGAAAGCATCACTCCCGGCGGCATCGACAAGTTCGTGTATTTCCTGGCGCCGATCATCTCGGTGATTCCGGCGTTCACGGCATTTGCGTTCGTTCCGTTCGGCCCCGAGGTGTCGGTATTCGGCCACCGGACGCCGCTGCAACTGACCGATCTGCCGGTCGCGGTGCTGTTCATCCTGGCGTTGTCCGCGATCGGGGTGTATGGCATCGTGCTCGGCGGCTGGGCTTCGGGATCGACGTATCCGCTTCTGGGCGGGGTGCGCTCGACCGCGCAGGTCATCTCCTACGAGGTCGCGATGGGGCTGTCGTTCGCCACCGTGTTCCTCTACGCCGGCACCATGTCGACGTCACAGATCATCGCCGCACAAGACCGGGTCTGGTACGTCTTTCTGTTGTTGCCGTCGTTCGTGATCTACCTGATCTCCATGGTGGGCGAGACCAACCGGGCACCATTCGACCTGCCCGAAGCCGAGGGTGAGCTGGTCGCGGGCTTCCACACCGAGTACTCGTCGCTGAAGTTCGCAATGTTCATGCTCGCCGAATACGTCAACATGACAACGGTTTCGGCGCTGGCCGCAACGATGTTCCTGGGCGGCTGGCACGCACCCTGGCCGCTGAACATGTGGGCCGGGGCCAACACCGGCTGGTGGCCGGTGCTGTGGTTCACCGCCAAGGTGTGGGGCTTTTTGTTCATTTACTTCTGGCTGCGCGCGACGCTGCCGCGGCTGCGCTACGACCAGTTCATGGCGCTGGGCTGGAAATTGCTGATCCCCGTCTCGCTGGCGTGGATCATGGTCGCCGCCGTCATCCGCGCGCTGCGCAACCAGGGATTTCAGTATTGGACGGCGACGTTGGTCATCAGCAGTCTCGTCGTGGCCACCGGCCTGGTGATGTCGTTGCGAAGCCCGGGCTCCAGGGTGAAGCGCCGCCAACAGCGCGCCGAGACCACGGCCGAGCGCGGCGCCGCCGAACCGGTATTTCCGACCCCGCCGCTGCCCATGAAGCCACTGGCCCAGCCAGTTGGTGCGAGCAAGGAGAACGCACGTGGCTAGACTCCTGGACGCCGTTGCCGGATTCGGCGTGACCCTCGGTTCGATGTTCAAAAAGACCGTCACCGAGGAGTATCCGGAAAAGCCGGGTCCGGTGGCGCCGCGCTACCACGGCCGTCATCAGCTCAACCGGTACCCCGACGGGTTAGAGAAATGCATCGGCTGCGAATTGTGCGCCTGGGCGTGCCCGGCCGACGCGATTTACGTCGAGGGCGCCGACAACACCGAGGAAGCGCGTTATTCCCCCGGTGAGCGTTACGGCCGGGTGTACCAGATCAACTACCTGCGGTGCATCGGTTGCGGCCTGTGCATCGAGGCCTGCCCCACCCGCGCGCTGACGATGACCAACGACTACGAGATGGCCGACGACAACCGCGCCGACTTGATCTACGAGAAGGACCGGCTGCTGGCGCCGCTGCTGCCCGAAATGACCGCGCCCCCGCACCCCAGGGCTGCCGGCGCCACCGACAAGGATTACTACCTCGGTAACGTGACTCCGCACGGCGTGCGCGAGCCGCAGCAAGCCGGAGACTCGCGATGACCGCACTCCTGGCGTCTGATCTGGCGTCTAATTTGGCGCAAGACACCATCGTTCGGACGTCCACCGGTGAAGCGGTGACGTTCTGGATTCTCGGGGCGCTGGCGCTGATCGGCGCGCTCGGGGTGGTGCTGGCCGTTAACGCGGTGTACTCGGCGATGTTCTTGGCGATGACGATGATCATCCTGGCGGTGTTCTACATGGTCCAGGACGCGCTGTTTCTGGGCGTCGTCCAGGTCGTGGTCTATACCGGCGCGGTGATGATGCTGTTCTTGTTCGTGCTGATGCTGATCGGCGTGGACTCCGCGGAGTCACTGAAGGAGACTTTGCGCGGACAGCGGGCCGCGGCGGTGGTCACCGGGATCGGGTTCGGCATCCTGCTGGTCGGCGGCATCGGCAACGTGGCGACCGGCGGCTTCGCCGGGCTGACCGCCGCCAACGCCAACGGCAACGTCGAGGGTCTGGCGGCGCTGATCTTCTTTCGCTACCTGTGGGCTTTCGAGTTGACCAGTGCGCTGTTGATCACCGCCGCTATCGGAGCGATGGTGCTGGCTCATCGAGAACGCTTCGAGCGCCGCAAGACGCAGCGGGAGCTTTCCAAGGAACGCTTCCGTCCCGGCGGGCACCCCACCCCGATGCCAAACCCGGGTGTCTACGCGCGCCGCAACGCGGTCGATGTGGCGGCGCGGCTGCCCGACGGCACGTATTCGGAGTTGTCGGTCTCGTCGGTCCTGCGCAGCCGCGGCGCGGACGGCACTGCGACCGCCGACACGGTCAAAGGTGGTACGTCGTGAACCCGGCCAATTACCTCTACCTTTCGGCGCTGCTGTTCACCATCGGCGCCTCCGGCGTGCTGTTGCGACGCAACGCGATCGTCATGTTCATGTGCGTGGAACTGATGCTCAACGCCGTCAACCTGGCGTTCGTCACGTTCGCGCGGATGCACGGCCACCTCGACGGACAGATGATCGCCTTTTTCACCATGGTGGTGGCCGCCTGCGAAGTCGTCGTCGGTCTGGCCATCATCATGACGATTTTCCGTGCCCGCAAATCGGCGTCGGTCGACGACGCGAACCTACTCAAAGGCTAGAAACGCCAAGATGACTGACTACACCTGGCTGCTGGTGGCGCTGCCGCTGGTGGGTGCCGCGATCTTGCTGTTCGGCGGCAGACGAACCGACGCGTGGGGTCATTGGCTGGGCTGCGCCGCGGCCATCGCGGCGTTCGGCGTGGGCGCGGCGTTGCTTGCCGAGATGCTCGACCGGGCCGAGAGCGACCGCGTCATCCGTCAGACGGTGTTCACCTGGATTCCGGTGGGCGGGCTGCAGGTCGACTTCGGGCTGCAGCTCGACCAGTTGTCGATGTGCTTCGTGCTGCTGATCACCGGCGTGGGATCGCTCATCCACATCTATTCGGTCGCCTACATGAAAGATGACCCAGACCGCCGCCGGTTTTTCGGCTACCTGAACCTGTTTTTGGCCTCGATGCTGTTGCTGGTGGTCGCCGACAACTATGCGCTGCTCTATGTCGGCTGGGAAGGCGTGGGCCTGGCGTCGTACCTGCTGATCGGTTTCTGGTATCACAAGCCGTCGGCCGCCACGGCCGCCAAGAAAGCGTTCGTGATGAACCGGGTCGGCGACGCCGGCCTGGCTTTGGGCATGTTCGTCATGTTCGCCACGTTCGGGACGCTGTCCTACGGCGGAGTTTTCGCCGGTGCGCCGGCGGCCAGTCGTGGTGCGCTGACCGCGATGGGGTTGTTGCTGCTCTTAGGTGCGTGCGCCAAATCCGCCCAGGTTCCACTGCAGGCCTGGCTGGGCGACGCGATGGAGGGCCCCACCCCGGTGTCCGCGCTGATCCACGCCGCCACCATGGTGACCGCCGGCGTGTATCTGATCGTGCGGTCCAACCCGCTGTACAACCTGTCGCCGGATGCTCAGCTGGCCGTGGTCATCGTCGGTGCGGTCACCTTGCTGTTCGGGGCCTTCATCGGCTGCGCCAAGGACGACATCAAACGCGCGCTGGCCGCGTCGACGATGAGCCAGATCGGTTACATGGTGCTGGCCGCCGGGCTGGGCCCGGCCGGTTATGCCTTCGCGATCATGCACCTGCTCACCCACGGTTTCTTTAAGGCCGGCCTGTTCCTCGGATCCGGCGCGGTGATCCACGCGATGGACGAAGAACAGGACATGCGCCGCTACGGCGGGCTGCGGGCCGCGCTGCCGGTCACGTTCGTCACCTTCGGGCTGGCCTATCTGGCGATCATCGGGGTGCCGCCCTTCGCGGGCTTTTTCTCCAAGGACGCGATCATCGAGGCAGCCCTGGGTGCCGGCGGAGCCCGCGGATATGTCCTGGGCGGAGCCGCGCTGCTGGGTGCCGGTGTCACCGCGTTCTACATGACGCGGGTCATGCTGATGACCTTCTTCGGCAAGCAGCGCTGGGCGCCTGGGTCGCACCCGCACGAAGCGCCGGGGCTGATGACGTGGCCGATGATCTTGCTGGCCATCGGCTCGGTGTTCTCCGGGGGCCTGTTGGCCGCCGGCGGAACCCTGCGCAACTGGCTCGAGCCCGTTGTCGGCGCACCCGAAGAAGCCGTCCACGCCGTCCCGGCCTGGGTCAGCACCACGGTGACCCTCGGTGTCGTCGCCGCCGGGATCGCGGTGGCCTACCGGATGTATGCCACCGCACCCATCCCCCGGGTGGCCCCCACTCAGGTGTCGGTGCTGACGACGGCCGCGCGCGCCGACCTCTATGGCGATGCCTTCAACGAGGAGGTGTTCATGCGCCCCGGCGCGCAATTGACCCACGCGGTGGTCGAAGTCGACGACGCCGGTGTGGACGGCTCCGTCAACGCGTTGGCGGCTCTGGTGAGCCTGACTTCGAATCGCTTGCGGCGCATGCAAACCGGCTTTGCGCGTAACTACGCGTTGTCCATGCTGGCCGGTGCGGCCCTGGTAGCCGCGGTGTTCCTGGTGGTGAACCTGTGGTGAGCAATGTTCCGTGGCTGAGTGTGCTGTGGCTGGTTCCGCTGGCCGGTTCGGTGCTGGTCATCCTGCTGCCGCCCGGGCTGCACCGACTGGCCAAGTGGACGGGAGTGATCGTCAGCGTCGCGACGCTGGCCGTCTCGGTCGTGGTCACAATCGGCTTCAAGCCCGGCTCCCAAACCGGCACGGAACCGTACCAGTTCGTCGAAAAGCATTCCTGGATACCGGCTTTCGGCGCCGGCTACACCCTCGGGGTGGACGGCATCGCGGTGGTGCTGGTGCTGCTGACCACGGTGCTGATTCCGCTGCTGCTGGTCGCCGGCTGGAACGACGGAGATGGTGGCGACCCGCAGCGCCCGGCCTCGCCGAGCTTGGGACAGTCACGAGGGGGCGGGCGCACTCGCGGTGTGCACGCCTATGTCGCGCTGACGCTGGCCATTGAGTCGATGGTGCTGATCTCGCTGGTCGCGCTGGACGTGTTGCTGTTCTACATCTTCTTCGAAGCCATGCTCATCCCGATGTACTTCCTCATCGGCGGCTTCGGCCAAGGTCCCGGGCGCTCGCGCGCAGCAGTGAAGTTCTTGTTGTACAACCTGTTCGGCGGGCTGATCATGCTGGCGGCGGTGATCGGGCTATATGTGGTGACCGCGCAGCACGGTCCGGGAACCTTCGATTTCCGAACCATTGTGGCCGGCGTGCAGTCTGGTCAGTACGGCGTCGACCCGGCGGTGTTCAAGGCGCTCTTCCTGGGTTTCATGTTCGCGTTCGCCGTCAAGGCGCCGCTGTGGCCCTTCCACCGCTGGCTGCCCGACGCCGCGGTCGAGTCCACACCCCCGACCGCGGTGCTGATGATGGCCGTGATGGACAAAGTCGGCACCTTCGGCATGCTGCGTTACTGCCTGCAGCTATTCCCCGACGCGTCAACGTACTTCCGCCCGCTGATCGTGACGCTGGCCATCATCGGTGTGATCTACGGCGCGGTGGTGGCCATCGGCCAGACCGACATCATGCGGCTGATCGCCTACACCTCGATCTCCCACTTCGGGTTCATCATCGCGGGCATCTTCGTGATGACCACCCAGGGCCAGAGCGGGTCGACGCTGTACATGCTCAACCATGGCCTGTCCACGGCGGCGGTGTTCCTGATCGCCGGCTTCCTCATTTCGCGCCACGGCAGCCGGTCGATCGCCGACTACGGCGGTGTGCAGAAGGTGGCGCCGATTCTGGCCGGCACGTTCCTGGTTTCGGCCATGGCAACCCTGTCGCTGCCCGGCCTGGCCCCGTTCGTCAGCGAATTCCTGGTGCTGCTAGGTACTTACAACCGCTACTGGCTGGCCACGGCGTTCGGCGTCACCGCGCTGGTTCTGTCTGCCATCTACATGCTGTGGCTCTACCAGCGGGTGATGACCGGGCCGGTGGCCAAGGGCAACGAACGAATCGGTGACCTGGTGGGCCGCGAAATGATCGTGGTGACGCCGCTGATCGCGTTACTGCTCGTGCTGGGGGTTTACCCCAAACCGATACTCGACCTCATCAACCCCGCGGTCGAGAACACCATGACCACCATCGGCCAGCATGATCCCGCGCCTCACGTACCCATGAGTACCGGAGCTCCCCGGACAGCCGAAGGACCGCACCAATGACCTTGCCCAGCCCCAGCATTGAGTACTTTCTGCTCTGCCCGATGCTGATCGTCTTCGGCGTCGCTGTGGTCGGAGTGCTTGTCGAGGCATTCCTGCCGCGCCGCATACGCTACGGCGCCCAGGTGACGCTCGCCGTCGGCGGATTGGTCGCCGCGTTCATCATGCTCGTCGCGGTGGCCAGATCCATCCCGGCGTCCGGCCGCCGCGCAGTGCTCGGGTCGGTAGCGGTGGATCGACCGGCGCTGTTCCTGCAGGGCACCGTTTTGCTCGTCGCCGTGCTGGCGGTCATTTTCGTCGCCGAACGCAGTGCCCACCGCGCTGCCACTCCGCGCAGGCTGGCAGTCGCCGCGGGCAGCGGCGGGCTGGATTCCTTTACGCCGCAGGCTTCCGCGGTGCCAGGCAGCGCGGCCGAGCACGAGGCCGAACGGGCCGGCGCCGCGCAAACCGAGATCTTCCCGCTGCTGACGCTGTCGGTCGGCGGCATGATGGTCTTCTCCGCGTCCAACGACCTACTAACGATGTTCGTGGCGCTCGAAGTCTTGTCCCTGCCGCTGTACTTGATGTGCGGGCTCGCTCGTCACCGCCGGCTACTGTCGCAGGAAGCGGCGTTGAAGTACTTTTTGCTGGGCGCCTTCTCGTCGGCGTTCTTCCTCTATGGAGTCGCATTGCTCTACGGTGCGACCGGCACGCTGACCCTGTCCGGTATCCGCGATTCGCTTACGGCACAAAGTGATACCTCAATGGCATTGGTAGGCGTCGGGCTGCTGTCGGTCGGCCTGCTGTTCAAAGTCGGCGCGGTCCCCTTCCATTCCTGGATTCCCGACGTGTATCAGGGAGCGCCCACCCCGATCACGGGATTCATGGCGGCCGCCACCAAGGTTGCGGCGTTCGGCGCACTGCTGCGCGTGGTTTATGTCGCGTTGCCGCCGCTCCACGACCAGTGGCGCCCGGTGCTGTGGGCGATTTCGATCGTGACCATGGCGGTGGCCACCATCACCGCGGTGAACCAGACCGACGTCAAACGGATGCTGGCCTATTCGTCGGTCGCACACGTTGGCTTCATCCTCACCGGCGTCATCGCCGACAACCAAGCCGGCCTGTCGGCAACGCTGTTTTATCTGGTCGCCTACAGCTTTTCCACGGTGGGCGCATTCGCCATCGTGGGCCTGATTCGCAACGCCGAGGGAGTCGAGGACGCCAACCTGTCGCACTGGGCGGGGCTGGGTCAGCGTTCACCCATTGTGGGGGTAATGCTTTCGATGTTTCTGCTGGCGTTCGCCGGCATCCCACTGACCAGCGGGTTTATCAGCAAGTTCGCGGTGTTTAGGGCCGCGGCCCAAGGGGGGGCGGTGCCGCTGGTGATCATCGGTGTGATCGCCAGCGGGGTCGCCGCCTACTTTTACGTACGCGTGATCGTGCTGATGTTCTTTACCGAAGGCACCCACGACACGCCGCAAGTGGTGGCACCGGGCGTGCTGAGCAAGGCCGCCATCGCCATATGCGCCTTCGTCACAGTGGTTTTGGGGATTTTCCCGCAGCCGGTGCTCGATCTGGCCGAGCACGCTGCACAGCTGCTGTACTAACGTGCGGACAGTAGCCGATCCGTCAACGCACGCAGCGGACTCTAAGACCGCCGCGAGCACCGCCACCACCCATATCGGCTGCTGCCCTGATTCCCTGATTGGCACGCCAGAGTCGCCGCCGGCTGATAGATTCAACGACCACATATCCATGAGGCGAAGCTGGGCTATCCGCAAGGAGCGCTCCGTGGACATGCAACCGCAGAAATGGTGTCTGGCTCCGCCGACAGAAATATCGGGCAATCGTTGTTCGGCAGCAGTCGTGAAAATTGGAGTGAAATGACGGTGGCACAGGTTTCACATCATGCGATGACGCCGCGCCAGCGGATGACCGTTGTCGCGACCGGTCTCGGAATCTTCATGGTGTTTGTGGACATCAACATCGTGAATGTTGCGTTGCCCAGCATCCAAGCCGTTTACAAGACGGGTGAGCAAGGTCTTCAGTGGGCGGTCGCCGGCTACAGCCTCGGTATGGCAGCCGTGCTGATGAGCTGCGCCCTGCTCGGCGATCGGTACGGGCGTCGACGCGGATTTTTCATCGGGCTGGGGGTATTCGCCGCCGCCTCCATCGTCTGTGCGGTCCCGGTCAGCCTGGGGATACTCACGGTGGCGCGAGTCGTCCAGGGCGTGGGTGCGGCCTTCATTTCGGTGCTCTCGCTTGCGTTGCTGAGTCACGCTTTCCCCGATCCGGGGATGAAAGCGCGGGCGATAGCCGGTTGGATGGCCATTGGCTGCATCGGCGCCGGTTCCGCCCCAGCATTGGGCGGGGTGCTGGTAGAGAATATGGGCTGGCGTAGCGTTTTCGCGGTGAACGTGCCGCTGGGAGCGGCTGTCTGGTTGCTGACCCGTCTGAGCGTGACCGAGTCCAAGGATCCCGACCCGACCCAGCTGGACTGGCCAGGACAGCTGATGTTCGCTCCCGCGGTCGCCTTACTCGCATACGCGATCATCGAGGCGCCGCGTGCGGACCGACAGCCCGGACTAATGGTCATATTGCTGGTGGTCGCGATCGTGCTCCTGTGGTTTTTCGTCCAGCACGAGCGTCGCGCCGTGTTTCCGCTGATTGATCTTCAGTTGTTTACCCACCCGGTTTACCGGTCGGCGCTGGTGGTCTACTTCGTGGTGATGTCCTGCTATTTCGGGACATTGATGGTTATCACCCAGCATTTCCAGAACGTGCGCGGCTTCACTCCACTGCACGCGGGTCTGTTGATGTTGCCGGTTCCGGTGGGATTTGGAATTGCGAGCCTGCTGGCGGGGCGGGCGGTGGAAAGCTGGGGCCCCCGGCTGCCGGTGCTGATTTGTTTGGCGGCAATGATTGTCGGCTTGGCGCTCTTCGGGATCGCTATCGGTCGCGTGATGCCAGTGGTGGTTACCGGCCTGGCGCTGTTCGGGGCGGGGGCCGGCGGGTGTGCCACCCCGTTGCTGCATATCGCAATGACCGAGGTCGACGATCATCGAGCCGGTATGGCTGCCGGACTGATCAATCTGCAGCGGTCACTGGGCAGCATTTTCGGTGTCGCCTTGCTTGGTTCGATCCTCGCGGGTTGGCTGAGCGTCGCTCTGCCGGAGCGGCTGGATGACGTGATCAGTGATCCCGCCGAGCGCGCATCGGTTCTATTCACGGTGGTCGACGGCGCAAACCCGCGTGCTCATGCTGCTGAAATCGGGCCCGGACACCCGACGACGTCACAGCAGGAGCAGACGATCGTGCGCGTCGCGGACAAAGAGTTCATTCGCGGCGTCCAACTCGCGGTTGCCGGCGCTGCGGTGTTGCTCTCGGCTGCGCTCGTCCTTGGTGTGCGACGCTTCCCGAGTGGCGTTCCCACCGCACCGTAAAGGGTTGAAAATCACTCTCTGCCAATACTTTTAGCGGGGCCAGGCTAGCCGCACGGCTGCTGCCAAGAGGAGCGCCCATTGGGCAGTGATCATTGACACCCCAACGTGACAGCCGGCCATCGTGGCTTCCCGCGGCCACGGCTGAGGCCTACATTCTGTCGTCCTGAGCATCGGACGTCGCGATCGCAGACGTGCGAGTGGCCGCCAGGGGGCCGGCTCGACGGACGCCGAGACTCCAGACCTTCACGGTCGCAGGGAGGCAGCGGATCGTCAAAGTCGTCGGGTGCCAACAGGTTCGGGAACTGACCGAACCGCCGCGGCACCGGCCGGATAGGGACAAGCATGGCGACAGGCCGACCGTAACTGGTAATGGTGATCGAGGTGCCGGTGCGCCGGACTTCGGCTAACAGAGCATTGAGCGATTCTTGGCCTCGGTGCGTGTCAGGGTCTCTATGTCAGCCACAGTAAACGCTGTAAGGCTATCCAGCTGGCGACGCTAGATTGACTAGCTGACATAGTCGAGATGCCGCTCCCCTCATGCGCCGGCGTGCGTCGCAGCGGGCTTCTCATTCGGCGCCAAAGAAATTGGGTATGGAACCGGCGGAGGGCAGGACGGGAGTCGCCGCCGTACAGACGGAAAGGCCGGTGCGCCCGCGCCACCTTGACGTTGCCTGAGCCAGCTCGCCGGATCGTCACCGTGCTTAGTGGAAGAACCCGGACTGGCTGTCGCCGGTGTTGAAGCCACCCGAGCTGAACGTGCCCGAGTTCTGGACGCCCGAATTGTCGCTGCCCGAGTTGCCGACGCCGGCGTTGTCACTGCCGGAGTTGGCGATGCCCGTGTTGGCAATGCCGGTGGCGAGTCCCCGTTACTGAGTCAACCCGTTTTTAGAGCCGGGTTTGTTTGATTCGGATTCAGTTGATCTCGCAGGCCACCGGGGTATGGGTGTGTCTGCAGGCCGAAGCGTACTCGGCCGGTGTGC
>NZ_UPHT01000080.1 GCF_900566085.1 Mycobacterium attenuatum | reverse complement strand
CCCCCACACCAAAACCCGCCACATACAACTCCCCCACCACACCCACCGGCACCGGCCGCAACCACCCATCCAGCACCAACAACGCCGCCCCCGACACCGGCGACCCAATCGGCGGCACCCCCGAACCCACAACCAGCGGCCCGCTCTTCGACGCATACACCGTCGTCTCACTGGGACCATAAGCATTGACCATCACCCGACCCCGCGCCCACCGATCCACCACCTGCGCCGGACACGGCTCACCACCCATCAGCAGCGCCGCCGATTCCAACCCCTGCGGCGCCAACATGCCTACCGCGGAAGGGGTCTGAGTAAGCACGTTGACGTGTTCGGCCACCAGCAGAGCGTGAAATTCGGTCGGCGAGCCCGACACGGACTCCGGTATCACCACCAGCCGGCCCCCGTGTAGCAGCGCACCCCAGATCTCCCACACCGAGAAATCGAATGCATAGGAATGCCACTGTGACCAAACCTGTTCCGACGGCGGCGGCAGGCCGCCGTCCAGGGACATGATCAGCTGGGTAACGTTTCGGTGAGTGATGGCAACACCTTTGGGCGTGCCGGTGGTGCCCGAGGTGTAGATCAGGTAGGCGATGTCATCGGCGGCCGGCGCGGGCAGGGACGTGCCTGAATAATCCGCGATCCCGGGGTCGGCGAGGTCAATCACCACAAGGCCGTTCCTATCCAGCCATTCCGGGCGCCCGGCGCTGGTAATGACGGCCATCGCCGCAGCGTCGCTGACCATGAATGTCAACCGGGCTGCGGGCATCGCGGGATCCAGCGGCAGGTAGGCCGCTCCGGCCTTGAGCACTGCCAGGATCGCTATCACGGCCTGCGCGGAGCGCTCCATTAGCAGCGCCACATATGCACCCGCGCCGATGCCACGCTTAACCAGCAGGTGCGCCAACCGGTTTGCGGCATCGTCAACCTCACGATAGGTCCACGAGCGTTCCAGATGCGTCAGCGCCACCGCGTGCGGGCTCCGGGCCACCTGGGCGGCCCAGAGCACCGGAATCGACGTCGGGGACGCGGGCCGGGTCAGCGTGGCGAGGTTGGACCAGTCATCGAGAAGCGCATGTTCGGCCGCGTCGAGCAGATCTATCGACGAGAGCGACCGCCCCGGGTCGGTCGTGACCGCCTCCAGCACCGTTTCCAGCTGCCCGATCAGCGCCTCGACACTGGCCGCGTCGAACACATCGGTGCGGAATTCGACCGTCCCGCCGATCCCGGCGGGCGCACCGCTGCCGGTGACGCGTTCGGCCAGGAAAAAAGCGAGATCCATCCGGGCCGTGTGGCTTTCGATGGGTATGGGACTGGTCTGGAGGTCACCCAGGGCCAGTTGCGCGGTGGGGTCGTCGTATCGGAAGGCGAAGTTCTGCCAGGCCAGTATCACCTGGATCAGCGGATGGTGAGTCCGCGACCGGGGTGGGTTGAGCCGCTCCACCAGCGCCTCGAACGGCACGTCTTGGCGGTCGTAGGCGGCCAGGCTGCGCTGCCGCACCTGGGCGAGCAATTGGGTGAAGCTGGGATCCCCGGCCACGTCCACCCGCAGTATCAGGGTGTTGACGAAACATCCCACCAGCGCGTCCAGCGCGGGATCACCGCGACCTGCGATCGGGAAGCCGATCGCCACATCGGAGCTGGCGCTCAGCCGGGACAACAGCACCGCCAGCGCGGCCTGGACCACCATGAAACTGGTGGCGTTGTGGTCGCGGGCCACGTCGCGTATCCGCTGCTGCAATGAGGCCGGCCAGGTCACCGGCAGCGTGGCGCCGCGGTGATCGGCGACCGCGGGATAGGGCCGGTCGGTCGGAAGTTGCAGGCGATCGGGCATGCCGGCCAGCGCATCTTCCCAAAACCGCACCTGCGCGGCCAGCGGACTTGCCTGGTCGGCCAGATCGCCGAGATTTTCCCGCTGCCACACCGCGTAATCGGCGTACTGCACCGGCAATTCGGCCCAACCGGGGGTACGGCCCGCACGTCGGCTCATGTACGCCACACCCACATCGGCGGCCAGCACGCCGATCGACCAGCCGTCTCCGGCGATGTGGTGCACCACAATCACCAGTGCATGTTCCTGGTCGCCGACTCTGAAAAGCCTTGCTTTCAAAGGGATTTCGGTCTCCAGGTCAAAGGGGTAGTGAGTCGCGTCCACAATGGCCTCGGTCAGCCGGGCCGGCGGCCAGCCCGCTGCATCGATCAGCTCCCAGCCGAAATCGGCCTGTTCTGCAAGGAGAACCAGCTGCCGAGGTACCCCGTCGATTGCCGAAAACACCGTGCGCAGGCTTTCGTGGCGGCCCACCACGTCGGCCACGGCCGCATGGAGCGCGGCGACATCAAGGTGCCCGGTCAGCCGCAACGCCACCGCCCGGTTGTAGACCGGCGAGGAACCCTGCAGCTGGTCGATGAACCACAACCGGCGTTGCGCGAACGACAACGGAATCACCGCCGGCCGCTCAACAGCCGTCAACGGCCTCAGCCCACCCCGATCACCGCCGATGCGCGAGGCCAGCTCGGCGATGGTCGGCGCGTTGAACAGCGCACCCACCTTGAGATCGGCGTCCAAGGCCGCATTGACCGCGGCAATCGCGCGCATCGCCGACAGCGAGTCGCCACCCAGGTCGAAAAACGACTCGTTGACGCCAACCCGTTCCGGCGCTACCCCGAGAACCTGGACGAAGATGTCGACGAGCACCTTCTCGATCGCGCGGTAACTATCGCTGTCCTGGTATTCAGGAGCCGGCAGCGCCCGGCGGTCGACTTCGCCGTCGGCCGTCAGCGGCAACGCCCCCAGCACCACCACCGCAGCCGGCACCATGTACGACGGCAGCCGCTCCGCCAGCTCCGCGCGTGCCCCGGCCGGGTCCAGCGCGCCCGGGAACGATTCGGTGACATAACCGACCAGGCGCTGGTCACCGGGGTGCTCCTCACGGGCGATGACCACCGCCTGCTCGACGCCGGCCAGGTCGGCTAGTGCGGCCCGAATCTGACCCAACTCGATGCGATAACCGCGGATCTCGACCTGCCCATCGGCCGGCCTCCCACGCGGCTGCTCGTCCGGTTTCATCGGACCGTCGATCCCGAGCGGAATTTAGGAGTCAGAGCCGGCGTTGCGGGCGAGCCTGTCGCGCAGGCTCTTCGGTCGTATGTCGGTCCAGTTCTGTTCCACGTAATCGAGGCACTCCGCCCGGGACGCCTCACCGTAAACGACGCGCCATCCGGCCGGAATATCCGCGAACACCGGCCACAGGCTGTGCTGCTCCTCGTCGTTGACCAAAACGAAAAAGCTGCCATTGTCGTCGTCGAACGGATTGATACTCACTGGTTCTCCTCAGCGCCTGCACAAGGTCGGGTCAAGGGGCCAAACCGGCGAGCGCGGAACAGTCCATATTGCGAAATATCGGCTCCAGACCCCGACCGGCGACGTCAACTTAGCACCTTCCTTCAATCTGGTTCCTTCAATCTGGGCGATCTGCGCGGCTACCGATCCCAACATCGGACGACAGCGACGCCGTAGGCGCTTGCGCAGGTAGGAGGCCCCGCATCGGCGCAGTTGGACGCCTTGAGCGGCGTTCGCCAGGGTCGCGTTGCCCGGCCCGGATGCCCGCCGGTCGCGGCGCACCGATGGTGGCCTGTGCGCGAAGCTCGCCACTGACTTCCCGAGTTCGCCCGATCGCGGTGACCAAAGGCCACACCCACACTGACCGGCGGTCGCCGGGCTCCGGGATCCGGCGTTCGCTAAACGAGCGGAAGTTGCCGGTCAACCGGCCATTATCGGCGGATCCAGAACAACGTGTCGTCGACCGATGTAACGTACACGACGGCGTTGGGCGCCGCCTTTCGCCCAGATGCGGCCAGTTTTTGCACGGAGGTGTGCATGAACGCCCCGCATTTGCCCGTGCCCGCCGCTTCGTCATCGCCACCGCAATGTGCTCTTTTCGACTATGTCAGCGGTATGGAACGCCTCTTGCAGGCCGTCCAGGAACTGTCGTTGGCGCGCAGCTTGCCCGACATACAGCAAATTGTCCGGTCGTCGGCGCGGGAACTTCTCGGTTGTGACGGTGCCACGTTCGTGCTGCGCGAGCAGGACACGTGTTATTACGCCGAAGAAGACGCCATCGCTCCGCTGTGGAAGGGCAGCCGATTCCCGGTCGAAGCCTGTATCAGCGGCTGGGCGATGCTCAACCGAGCCGCGGCAGTGGTCCCGGATATCTACGGCGACCCCCGCATTCCGCACACCATCTACCGCCCCACGTTCGTCAAGAGCCTGGTGATAGTTCCGATCCGCAAGCTCGATCCGATCGGTGCGATCGGCAACTACTGGGCACAGCTGCACCGGCCTACCGAGCAAGAGGTCTGCCTGCTTCAAGCTCTGGCCGACTCGACCTCTATCGCGATGGAGAACGTCCAGGTCTACGCCGAAATGGAACGGCGTGTACGCGACCGCACCGCGGCGCTGGAAAAGGGCCATGAGGAGATCCGCCGCCTGTCGGTGACCGACGAACTGACCGGGCTCAACAACCGCCGCGGTTTCTATCTGCTGGCCGATGCGGCGCTGGGCGCGGCGCGCCGCCAGGGTCGCGATTGCATACTCGCGTTCCTAGACGTCGACGGACTCAAACGGGTCAACGATCAACTGGGCCACGATGTGGGCGACACACTGATCGCCGACGTGGCCCGGGTGCTGCGCTGCGCACTGCCCGAGTCGGCCATCCTCGCCCGCATGGGCGGCGACGAATTCTGCGCCCTGGTCACTGATGTCGACTGTGATTCCGCGACGCTCAAGACGCTGCTGGTAGCGGGATTTCGACATTTCAACGAGGCCAGCCACCGGTCCTATCGCGTTTCTGCCAGCATCGGCGTGGTGTCGGCGCGCGCGGCCGACGTCAGCACCGTCGACGAATTACTCGCTCAGGCAGACGAATTGATGTATGCGGAAAAGAAAGCCAGCCCCAGTTCGCGGCTCGCCGACTGACGCCTGATCTGATCGCGGGCCACCAACCGTCGGCCCATCCGCAGTGCCATACTCGCATGCACCACGACAGCTGGAATACCAATGAGGGAAGCCCCAACATGACCCACGCCGATCAGCCTGCTGCCCAATCGTCGATGACAGCATCGGCTGCCGGCGCAGCACCCTCCAGCGTCGAGGATGTCCGTACCGGCATGAGTTCCCACGCGCTGCTCCAGGCGATCGAGGACCACCTGCGCTACTCCCTCGGCCGCCCGGCCGCCTTCCTGCAGCCCAAGCACTACTACCGTGCCCTGGCGCTGGCCGTGCGCGACCGGATGCAGCAGCGGTGGATCGAAACCACCCAGACCTACCTCGACCTGTCCCGCAAGGTGGCCTGCTATCTGTCGGCGGAGTTCCTGCTCGGCCCGCACCTGGGCAACAACCTGCTCAACCTGCAGCTCGAGGACCAAGCCCGGACGGCCTTGGCCGCACTGGGCCAAGACCTCGACGAGGTGCTGGCCTGCGAGGAGGAACCGGGCCTGGGCAACGGCGGACTGGGCCGGTTAGCGGCCTGCTACCTGGACTCGCTGGCCACGCTGGAGCGTCCAGCCATCGGTTATGGCATCCGCTACGAATTCGGAATCTTCGACCAGGAAATCCACGACGGCTGGCAGGTGGAGAAGACCGACAACTGGCTGGCCGACGGCAATCCGTGGGAGATCGCCAAACCCGAACTGAGCTATCAGGTCGGCTGGGGCGGACACACCGAGGCCTACACCGACGAGCGCGGCAGGCACCGGGTGCGCTGGGTCCCGCAGCGCGCGGCCAAGGGCGTCTACTACGGCACGCCCATTCAGGGCTATGGCGTCAACACCTGCAACACCCTCACGCTATGGAGCGCCCGCGCCATCCAGTCGCTTGCCCTGGACGCCTTTAACGCCGGCGACTACTACCGCGCCGTGGATGACCAGGTGGTCTCTGAAACCCTCACCAAAGTGCTCTACCCCAATGATCAGCCGGAACTAGGCAAGCAACTGCGGCTGGCCCAGCAGCACTTCTTCGTGTCCTGCTCGCTGCAGGACATGCTGCATCTGCTCGAAGACTTCGCCGGCCTGCCGGTCCGGGAGCTCTCGAACCGGGTCGCGATACAACTCAACGACACCCACCCCTCGATCGCCGTCGCCGAGTTGATGCGCCTGCTCGTCGATGAACGTGATCTCGACTGGGACGAGGCATGGCAGATCACCGTGGCATCGTTGGCCTACACCAACCACACCCTGCTGCCCGAGGCCCTCGAAACCTGGCCGCTGTCAATGTTTCAGCGATTCCTGCCGCGGCACCTGGAAATCATCTATGAGATCAACCGCCGCTTCCTCGACGAGGTGCGCGCACGGTTCCCCGGTGACGAGGACCGCGTCCGGCGGATGTCGCTGATCGACGAGGGCGGCGAACGGCGGATTCGCATGGCGCACCTGGCGACCGTTGGCAGCCATGCCGTCAACGGTGTCGCGGCGCTACACTCCGAGCTTCTGAAAACCACTGTGCTCAAAGACTTCTACGAGATGTGGCCGGAGCGGTTTAGCAACAAGACCAACGGGGTGACCCCGCGCCGCTTCGTCGCCCTTGCCAATTCAGGCCTGCGCCGGTTGCTCGACGAGACGCTCGGGGAAGGGTGGTTGCGCGATCTCGACCGGTTGCGCGAGCTGGCCCCGCTGGCGGATGATCCCGCGCTGCAGCAGCGATGGCGGGCCGTCAAGCGGGAGAACAAGGCGCGGCTGTCGGACTACGTGCGGTCCACCACCGGTATCGCGCTGGACCCGGACTGGCTCTTCGACATCCAGGTCAAGCGCATCCACGAATACAAGCGTCAGCATCTCAACCTGCTGCATATCGTCACCGCCTACCACCGGCTCAAGCAACGTCCGGATCTAGAAATGGCGCCGCGCGCATACATTTTCGGCGGCAAGGCGGCACCCGGTTACACCATGGCCAAACTCATGATCAAGCTGGTCAACTCCGTCGCGGAAACCGTCAACGCCGATCCTGACGTCAACGGCCGCATGAAAGTAGCCTTCATTCCAAACTTCAACGTCCAGAACGCGCAGGTGATCTATCCCGCGGCAGATCTGTCCGAGCAGGTCTCGACGGCCGGCAAAGAGGCGTCGGGCACCGGGAACATGAAATTCATGATGAACGGGGCGCTGACCATCGGCACGCTCGACGGCGCCAACGTCGAGATCCGCGAGCAGGTCGGTGCGGAGAACTTCTTTCTCTTCGGGCTGACGGTCCAAGAGGTGCAACGCGTGCTGCACGACGGCTATCGACCCGGTGACTATATCCGCGAAAACGAGGAGCTGGCAGCGGTTCTCGGTCTGATCGCCGGCGGCCGGTTCTCCCGCGGCGACAGCGCGGTGTTTGCGCCACTGATCGCCAACCTGACCGACCACGATCCGTTCCTGGTCATCGCCGACTATGCCGATTACGTGCGCGCCCAGCAGGAGGTCGATGCCACCTGGCGCGACACCGAGGCCTGGACGCGTAAGTCGATCCTCAACTCCGCGCACAGCGGCAAGTTCTCCTCGGACCGGGCCATCGCCGAGTACTGCGACGACGTCTGGAACATCACGCCGGTGCCCATCGGATCCCCGACGGACTAATCGGAATACAACGCGGGGTCGCTCGCGGCGATCGCCCCGCCGTCGTCAAATGTCAAAGACTTGTCCTTCATGGTCAAGACGCCGGCGCAGCCGAAACGCCACAGTGGGGTCGGCGGTGAGCTAACGCCGCCCCCGCAATCACGGTGCAAAGCTGCGGGCGTCGAATAGACCGGGAGAAATACCCATGAGCCGCAATGCCGATGACTCTCAGCCAGTTTCTTATCTGCGCGTCGGGCACGCCCGCCTCAAGGAACCATTACCGCCGAGCTTGATGAATTCTCCGAATTTCGATGACCACGTGCAGTACCGTGCACCGATGGCTTCGGCGTCACCAACCAGGTACCCGACGCCAGACTTGGCGGCGGGTTTTAGCGCCGCCGATTATCGCACTCGGCCCTAGCTGAGAGGCAATGATGAAACGACTCAACGGTGTCGACTCAATCATGTTGGGTATGGAGACGTCGAAGGCCTACATGCACACGTTCAAGGTGGCGATCATCGATCCGTCCACCGATCCGCAGGGTTGGTCTTTCAAGAGGTTTTACGAAGAATCGGAGCGCCGGATACACCTGGTACCGCCGCTGCGGTGGAAGTACCTCGACTCGCCGCTGGGCCTGAATCACCCCTATTGGGTGGAGGATCCGGACTTCAACCTGCACTACCACATTCGTCGCGTGGCCTGCCCGCCGCCCGCAGACCACAAGAGCCTGTGCGAATTCATGGCGGCGATCTATTCCTATCAACTTGACCGCAATCGGCCGTTGTGGATGACGTGGGTCGTCGAGGGACTGGCGGACGGCAAGGTCGCGCTTGTCATGCTGGTGCACCACGCCTACGTCGACGGCGTGGGTGCTTCCTGGCTGATGCAGCGGTTCTATCAGCCACAGCCGGGCGTCAAAGCCGCAGATCCCCCGCCCTATGACCCGCCGCCGCTGCCGTCCTGGCCGACCCGACTGGGCCGGGCGTTACACGACTGGCCCGAGGTCACCATCGGCAACATGCCCAAGGTGGCCACCGGGCTATGGCACAGATTCATGCTGGACCGCAAGCGCAAGTCGGCCGGCCTGCCGCCCCACCCGTCTGCCGGACAGATGCGGCAAACCCCGATCAACGTCACCCTCAGTGCCGGCCGCACCTTTGTCTGCGACAGCATCCCGCTCGAGCGCTTCACCACCGTGAGCAAGGCGCTCGGCGTCACCATCAACGACGTGTTCACCAACTGCGTGGCCGGTGCGGTGCGACGGCTGCTGACCGACCTGAACTACGACCCCGACGCCCACCCGCTGATCGGTGCTACCCCGTTCGCCGGCGAGCGGCCCGAGGGCAGGCAGGGTTGGGGCAACTTCGCGACCCAGGACTTCTGCTGGTTGCGCAGCGACATCGCCGACCCGCTGCAACGCCTGCACGCCAGCCACGAGGCGAACGTGCAGATGAAGGAGCACATCAAGGAGGTCAAGGAAGCCGGCGCCGACATCAGCTCGGTGATGCAGGTGGTCCCGCCCTGGGCCATCGGGCTCATCCGTAGGGCGATCCACCGCCGAGGCGGCAGCTTCGGCCTGTTCGGCAACGTGGTGCTGTCCAACGTGCCCGGACCCAAAGACGCTCTCTACCTTGATAATTGGAAGCTAGCCAACTGGTATTCCACCGGTCAGATCGCCGACGGCACCGCACTCAACATCACCATGTGGAGTTACTGCGGCCAGGCCAACATCTGCATGCTGGCCGACCGCGAGGTGCTCGGCGACGGCTGGCGG
Source organism: Mycobacterium attenuatum (assembly GCF_900566085.1). Lineage (GTDB taxonomy): Bacteria > Actinomycetota > Actinomycetes > Mycobacteriales > Mycobacteriaceae > Mycobacterium > Mycobacterium attenuatum. The sequence goes on along the minus strand of NZ_UPHT01000080.1, from coordinate 6,726 downwards.
CTATTCGACTACTTCGTCGACGAACTGAACGCCCTCGCGGCCCTCGTGAATACCCAGGAGCTCGCGCGATGACCCGGATAAACCCCACCGATCTGTCATTTCTGTTACTGGAGCGATCCAACCGGCCATTTCACATGGCGGCCTTCATCATCTTTCAGAAACCCAAAGGCCAGCACTCCACTTTCGGCCCGCGCCTGTTCGACGCCTATCGCCAAAGCCGGCCGGTCAAGCCGTTTAATTACAAGCTCACCTGGCTGGGCAAAAACGTCGCGGCGTGGGAAACCGTTGAGCCGGACATGTGCTATCACCTCCGGCACATCGCGATACCGGGTCCCGGTTCCATGCAGCAGTTCTACGAAACGGTTTCCTTTCTGAACACCGGCCTGCTGGACCGGGGGCATCCGCTGTGGGAGTGCTACATCATCGACGGCATCGAAAACGGCCGCCTCGCCGTCATGCTGAAAGTGCATCACGCACTGCTCGACGGGGAAAGCGGGCTGCGGGTCTTGCGCAACTTCCTCAGCGATTCACCTCGCGACAAGACGCTGGCCGCTCCGTGGATCGCCGTTGCTGGCGCCGACAAACCACGCCGCCCGCCTTCGAGGGCGTCGCAAATTCAGCGAGTGCAAGCGATGCTGAAGGGACTGGCCAAGCTGCCCGGGGATCTCCTCGGAGTGGGCGGTGACGTGCTGGATCTCGGTGTGCAATCGCTGAATCTTAAGCCGCGCAAGGCATCTGTGCCGTTCACCGCACGACGCACCCTGTTCAACAACACGGCGAAATCGGGCGCGCGCGCCTACGCCAACATGGAACTACCACTCGCCGACGTCAAGGCGGTGGCCAAGGCGACCGGCACGTCGGTCAACGACGTCGTTATGACCGCCATCGATGATGCGCTACACCACTACCTGCGTGAGCACCGGGCTGCCACCGACCGGCCCCTAGTGGCGTTCATGCCCATGTCGCTGCGGGCCGAGTCAGGCGAGGCGGGCGGTAACCAAGTCAGCGCCGAACTCATCCCCATGGGTCAGCCCGACGTAGACCTGCGCGAACGGCTCAGACAGATCAACCGCGCGACATGCGATGCGAAGGCCAAAGGCCGTGGCATGCAAACGACAACGCGCCAGGCCTATGTGCTGCTGTTGGCGGGCTGCCTGGCCGCATCCGACACGTCGCCATGGTTCGACAAGGTGCCCAGCGCCAACGTCGTGATATCGAACATGAAAGGGCCGTCCGGGCAACTGTATTTGGCCGGTGCGCCGGCGGTCGCCTTCCACGGCCTGCCGATCCTGCCGCCCGGCGCCGGACTCAACGTCACCTTCGCCAGCGTCAACACTGACATCTGCCTGGCCATAGGCGCGGCGCCGGAAGCGGTGCACGAGCCCTACCGCCTTGCCCAACTCATCGAAGCAGCCTTCCAGCAACTCCAAACCGACACCGGCACAACGGCCCACGGATCTCCGTCACCCGTCCCGGCGGGCGTTGCCGGGACCTGACGACGCACCCCCACTAGGGAGACACCATGAAGAACATCGGCGCCATGCTCAGGCAACGTGCGATCGTTTCTCCGCAACTCGAGGCCTATGTCGAGCCGTCGGCGGACCTGCGGATGGACTACACACAGATGAACGCGCTGGCCAACCGGTGCGCCGAGGTGCTGACCTCGCTCGGGGTCGGCAAGGGTGACCGGGTGGCCTTGTTGATGCCCAACAGCGTCGAGTTCTGCTGCCTGTTCTACGGCGCGGCCAAAATCGGCGCCGTCGCGGTACCACTCAACACTCGACTGGCGGCACCTGAATTGGAGTTCATTCTGTCCGACAGCGGCAGCACGGTCTTGTTCTACGGCGACGCGTTCACGACGGTGGTCGAAGCGATCAAGGAGGGCACCACCCATCCCTGCACCGTCATCGATTGGGTGCCGGCGATGGGCGCAGGTGGCTCGCTGGCCAAACGCCTTGCGGCCGTTGACGATAGCGAACCGGCCTGCGAGTGCGGTGGATCCGACAACTTGTTCCTCATGTACACGTCGGGTACCACCGGGCATCCGAAAGGGGTGGTGCACACCCATGACTCGGTGTTCACGGCGGCCAGTTCGTGGGCGCTGACGGCCGACGTGCGCTACCGGGACCGTGTCCTACTGCCGCTGCCGATGTTCCACGTGGCGGCGCTGACCACGGTGATCTTTTGCGCCATGCGTGGAGTCAGCCTGATCTCGATGCCGCAGTTCGATCCGGTCAAGGCGTGGTCGATGATCGTCGAGGAACGAATCACCATCGGCGGCGCCGTGCCGGCGATCCTGAACTTCATGCGCCAGCTGCCCGAGTTCGCCGAACTGGACTCGCCCCACTTTCGCTACTTCATCACCGGCGGCGCGCCCATGCCCGAGGCCCTGATCAAGATGTATGCCGCCAAGAACATGCAAGTGGTACAGGGCTATGCCCTCACCGAATCATGCGGCAGCGGCGCACTGCTGCTCGGCGACGACGCCCTGCGCAAGGTCGGTTCGGCGGGACGCGCCACCATGTTCGCCGATATTCGGGTGCGCACCGATGACGGCGTGATCAGCGAACGCGGCGAAGGCGAGGTCGTGATCAAGTCCGACTTCCTGCTCAAGGAATACTGGAACCGCCCGGACGCCACGCGAGACGCTTTCGACGACGGCTGGTTCCGCACCGGCGATATCGGCGAAATCGACGGCGACGGTTACCTGTACATCAAGGATCGCCTAAAAGACATGATTATTTCCGGGGGCGAGAACATCTACCCGGCGGAGATCGAAAGCGTCGTGATCGGTATCCCCGGGGTCAGCGAGGTGGCGGTCATCGGCGTGGCCAACGAGAAGTGGGGCGAAATCGCCTGCGCCATCGTCGTCGCCGACCCTAGCCAGGTCAGCGAGCAACACATCGTCGAGTTCTGCGGCACCCGGCTGGCACGCTACAAGGTGCCCAAGAAGGTGATCTTCGCCGAGACCATACCCCGCAATCCATCGGGCAAGATTCTCAAGCGAGAGCTTCGAGAAAAGTACGCCTGACACCGGAACTCGCGGCCGGTGGACTTCGCGACCGGTGGGCGTTGTGACCATCTCCACGATCTGTGGGTCCCGCTGCGCAGGGTTGTGGCCAATACCGGCGACGGCTGCACTTGACCGAAGTAGGCAACGAACAAATAACAAAGCTTGCTTGATATGCCGTCCACGCCACTAGAGTGCTGTTCGTGGGCACCGCCGTGTTGGCCAACGGCCGGGGCCGCTGGTTGGCAATCGCGGCCTCGCTCGTCGTCTCTGCCGCGATGATCTATGCCCAAAAGACAGAGCATCTCTGCTGCGCGCAGACCCCGGCCGCACCTGCGACCGGTAGTGCCGTAGCCGCACCGCTCAGCCCGCCGCCCACCGCCAGTCCCGCCGAGGCGCAGATGCTGGCCGCAAGCGCGCCCGTCGCTGCCCAGGACTTCCAGCTGGCCTTACCGGCCGGTGTCGCGTCGGAGCAGGGGCTGCAGGTCAAGACCATCTGGGCGGCCCGTGCCATCAGCGTGCTGTTTCCTCAGATCACCACCATCTACGGGTACCGCCAGGATCCCTTGAAGTGGCATCCCAATGGGTTGGCGATCGACGTGATGATTCCCAACCACGATGCTCCCGCAGGGATCGAGCTCGGCAACCAAATCGCCGGGTATGCACTGGCGAACGCGAAACGCTGGGGCGTGCTGCACGTGATCTGGCGGCAGAAGATCTATCCGGGCATTGGCGCCCCGAGCTGGACGGCGGACTACGGTTCGGAAACGCTCAATCATTACGACCACGTGCATATCGCCACCGACGGCGGCGGATATCCCTCCGGGCAGGAAACCTATTTCATCGGTTCCATGCGGCCCATGCCGCCCCGGTGAGTTGTTTCCGTACTGTGGCGCCGACCGAGTTCGCGCACCGGGCCACGGCCTGATGCGCAAGGCTCGCCGTCCAGCGGCAGCGCACGTGCGAATTAGCTTGTGATTTAAGCTAATTCGCATGCCACCGCATCGAATGCGTGCAGCGTGTCCAGCTGTACCTGCGGGTCCTGAGAATCGGGCTGGCTGGACAACTTGGCGGCGACCAGCTGGGCACGGCGGTTGACGTAGATCATCTGACCACACATGCCCAGGCATAACACGACGTTGCTGCCCGGGTAGGGGCACCACACTTGGTTGCGGTACATGCCGCCGGGCATCGGGTTGTCCCCGGGGCTGGCGGCGAATGCCTGACGCGAGTCGGGACCACCACTGAGCGTGTCGGCGACCCACGCCCGGCTCGGGTCGCTGTTCCTGCGCGACGGTGTCTCGTTGACCGGCCAGCAGGTGGTGCCGGCGTGCGACGCCACCATCGCCTTGGACGCGCCCGGCGACGCGGGCGGCACCGGCATATTTGACGGCGGTATCAGCGCCTGTCTTAGCGACCTGATCCGCGGAGCCGGTCGGCGTGGCTGGGCAGATAGTACTTGTGTCGGACGTGAATGACGATGCCAGCGGTGAAGGGCTTGTTCTCGCCGGAGCGGTGTCCTTCGGCGTTCAGCGCTTCGGCGACCTCGGCGTCGGTGTGGGTGTCTAGGAGCCGGTCAAATGCTTTGACGGTGTCGGGGCGGGTTTGGCGGGCCTGCCAGGATGTGGGTGGTATCGCGACGGGCGAGGCTGCGGGTCTGGCCACCGCGCAGACGCACGTGCACGTGAACCGCCAGAAACACGAACTCCCGCCCGGACCACGGATGAAACGGATGCCTCACGCGGACAGTTCGCTGATCACCTACCGGATCAAGCGCAGTTGATGACGCAGGACAAACCTCGAGTGGAACGGGCGGTGCAATATGTGCGCCGAAACTTCTGGGACGGTGAAACATTCACCAATCTGGAGCAGGCGCAGCAGGCTGTGACCCGGTGGTGTCTGGGCCCGGCCGGCACCCGCATCCACGGCACCACGTGTGCCCGGCCGCTGGAGGTGTTCACCACCGCCGAACAGGGACTGCCGCTCGCGGCGCCCGGGGTGTATGACGTGCCGGTGTTCAAGAAGGCCAAAGTGCACCGCGATTTCCACGCCGAGGTCGCCAAGGCCCTGTATTCGCTTCCCCAGCAATGGATCGGGCACTACTTCGATGTCCGCGCCGACAGTGAGCTGGTTAAGTTCTATCACCGCGGCAACCTGGTGAAAGTCCATCCCCGCCGACCCGTCGGTGGACGCAGCACCGATCGTGCCGACCTGCCCGCACAAAAGGCCGATTACGCGCTGCGAGATGTGACCCGGTTGATCGCCGCCTGCACCGCGGCCGGCCCCAATATCGGTATCTACGCACAACGGATTTATGAGCAACCGCTAGCCGCCGAGGCTTTCTGGCCACGCTCGTCCTTAGATCCGCGCTACGCTCCCAGCCCAACACCCGGTCCTGCGGTAACCAACCCGTGCATACCAGCCTTGACCACGCGTCGCGAAACGACACGCTGACCTCGATCCCGATCCCCCCACGGTCCGCCCCAATTACCTTGTCCCCTATAGCTGCAACACGATGACGTCGCCCTCGCCACCGCCAAAGCCAAGCCCCTTCGGGGCGGGGCCTTTGCGGCCCCAGCCTTGACCTCGGCTCCATGCGACGTCCACAACAGCAGCTACGGGGGAACAGAAAATCCCTGCCCTGCAATCGATATCAGGGGTCAATTCGCCGTATCCCCTTGACAATCCGTCCCTACATATCAGCTTAGCGCTTAGCCGCACACCCGCCGTCCAGACGGCCAGATCCTTGCCGCGGGGCAATCCCGATGAGCTGCCAACTGGCCGCCTACCCACGAAATTGAAATCGGCGCGATTTCAAATAATTTCCAACTAGCTTGCTACCAGCCGCGATACGGTGCTTCTTGCCGACCACATCAATGACGATCGGGCGCCAAGCAGGTCGTCGCGGGCTGCCAGGAGATCTGAAATGTCGTTCGTGTTTTCGCTACCTGAGGCCCTACATACAGCGGCTACCGATTTGGCCAGCCTGGACTCCACACTCGCCGCGGCCAACGCCGCCGCGGCGGCCCAGACGACGGGTCTGCTGGCTGCAGCCGAGGATGAGATATCGGCGGCCATCGCCGCGCTGTTCTCCGGCCACGGCCGGGCGTACCAGGCGCTCAGCGCGCAGGCGGCGACCTTCCACGATCAGTTCGTGCAGGCACTGGCCGCCAGCGCGGGAGCCTATGCCGGCGCTGAGGCCGCCAATGCTTCGCCACTGCAGCAGCTGCTTAACACGATCAACGCGCCGGTCCAAGCCTTGACTGGGCGCCCGCTGATCGGCAACGGCGCCAACGGCACACCCGGGACCGGACAAAACGGCGCCCCCGGTGGTTGGTTGCTCGGCGACGGCGGCGCTGGCGGGTCCGGCGGACCGGGCCAAAACGGCGGGGCGGGCGGCGCAGCCGGCTTGTTGGGCACCGGTGGCGCTGGTGGCGCGGGCGGCAGATCCTCGACCGGCAACGCAGGTAACGGAGGCGCCGGCGGCGCCGGCGGGTGGCTGTTGGGCAACGGCGGGGTCGGCGGTAGCGGCGGAGCCGCGCCAGGCGCCACCGGAAACGGCGGTTCCGGCGGGATAGGCGGCGCAGGTGGGCTGTTGGGTGCGGGCGGCAACGGTGGCGCCGGCGGCGCCTCCACTATGGGTATCGGCGGGGTCGGCGGCGCGGGAGGCTCCGGCGGGGCGCTTGCCGGGCTGGTAGGAGCGGGCGGCGGTAACG
>NZ_UPHT01000096.1 GCF_900566085.1 Mycobacterium attenuatum | reverse complement strand
TGGGGTGACGGTGGGGCCGGCGGCGCCGGGGGAGCCGGGACGGCCGGAGTCGACGGCGGGTCCGGTGGGAAGGGCGGCAACGCGTTGTGGTTCGGCCACGGCGGGCACGGCGGTGTCGGCGGGACCGGGGCAGTCGGTGCGACCGGCGGCGCGGGCGCCGCGGGCACTTCGAACGCGCCCAGCGGCGTCGGTGGCACAGGTGGAGTGGGGGGTCAGGGCGGCAACGCCGGCAACGGCGGACTCGGCGGTAACGGCGGTCTGTTGTTCGGAAATGGCGGAGCCGGCGGTGCTGGTGGTATGGGCGGGTCCGGTGGGACAGGCGGGGCCGGAGGTGCGGGGTGGAATGCCACCGGCTCTCCGGACCAGAACGGGGGAGCCGGCGGCAATAGCGGTGGCGGCGGTACCGGCGGCAACGGCGGCATGGGTGGAGCCGGCGGGCACGGCTGGGCATTGTTCGGCTCCGCGGGAGCTAACGGCAACGGCGGGGTCGGTGGTGCGGGCGGTAACCCCGGCGCGCCCGGTAACGGCGGCACCGGTGGCGTGGGCGTCGACGTGTCGTCTGCCGGTGGTATGGGCGGCGCCGGCGGTAACCCGGGCGCGGTGGGCGCTGGTGGCAGCGGCGGTGCGGCCGGTGGGGCGCGTGCCGTGGCCGGAGCGACGGGTGCGGCCGGTGTGATCACGCCGGGCAATGGGGGCAATGGTGGTACGGGTGGCGCCGGATACAGCGCGCCGGGGGGGTACTCCGACGGCGGCCAGGGCGGCCAGGGCGGTCCGGGCGGAACCTATGGCAACGGCGGCACCGGCGGTGCCGGCGGCAACGCGGTCGGCGTCGGCAATGGCGGTGACGGCGGCGATGGCGGTGCCGGGGGACAGCAGGCGGGCACTGGCGGTGCCGGCGGCAACGGCGGCAACGGCGCCAACGTCAACAGCACCGCCGGCAGCGGCAACGGCGGCAACGGCGGCAACGGTGCCGATGTGTCTCAGAACGGTCCCGCGAGTGCCGTCGGCGGCGCGGGTGGCAACGGTGGCAGCAGCGGCATCAACGCATTGCAGGAGTACTACGGTACCGGCGGCACCGGCGGTAACGGCGGCGCCGCGAGCATCAATGACGGCGCTTCCACGGCCACCGCGACCGGCGGCAATGGCGGTACAGGCGGTACCGGGGCTCAGGGCGGGATTGGCGGCGACGGCGGCAATGCCTATACCGCCGGGACCGGCAACGTGATCGCCGGCACCGGCGGCGACGGTGGCTCAGGAATCGGCGGCAGCGGCGGCGTGGGCGGCAATGGCGGCAGCGCAGAAAAAAACAACGGCCTCAATCCGAATAATGCAGTCGGCGGAGTCGGTGGTGCTGGCGGCCATGGCAACGATTTCGGTAGCGGCGGCGCCGGGGGCGACGGCGGCGATGCGTCCATCAACAGCACCAGCTCGTCGGCTCACGCCATCGGCGGCGCCGGCGGCGCCGGCGGGGTCACTGCAGCGACCAATGCGGGTGGAGGCACCGGCGGTCTTGGCGGGACCGGCGGCACCGCGACCAACTACGGATCGGGAAACGCCACCGGCGGCTCCGCCGGCGCCGCCGGCACCGGCTTCAACGGTGGGGGCGGCGGCAGCGGCGGCTCCGCGTACAACTACGGAACCGGAAACGCCATCGGCGCGGCCGGTGCGAACGGCGCCGGCGGGACCGCGGGCCTTGGCGGTGCGGGCTTTAGCGGCGGTGCCGGCGGCAACGGCGGCTCGGCCTACACCTACGGCACCGGAAACGCCACCGGCGCCGTCGGGGCCAACGGCACCGCCAGCTCCGGCGGGTATGGCGGCAATGGCGGCAATGGCGGCAATGCGACCATCGCTAATGGCGCCTCGACAGCTAATGCCACCGCTGGACGGGGCGGGGTCGGCGCAAACGGATACCTCGGCGGCGGCAACGGCGGCAACGGCGGTGATGCCTCAACCACCGGAACCGGACAAGTCGTGGCCGGCAACGGCAGCAACGGCGGCAACGGTATCGGCAGCACTGGGACTGGCGGTGACGGCGGCAACGGCGGCGATGCGAAAATCACCAATAACGCTTCCACAGCTAATGCCACCGCTGGTAGGGGCGGGGCCGGCGCAAACGGTTACCTCGGCGGCGGCAACGGCGGCAATGGCGGTGATGCCTCCACTATCGGAACCGGACGAGTTAGCGCCGGTTACGGGGGCCAAGGCGGCAGCGGTGCCGACAGCACCGGTACCTTAACCGGCGACGGCGGCAATGGCGGCAACGGCGGCAACGCAACAATCAACAACCAACACAATGCGAATGACGCCCGTGGCGGCAACGGCGGGAACGGCGGCGCTGGCTACAACGGAGCGGCTGGTCACAGCAAAGGCGGTGCGGGAGGCGTCGGTAACGTCGATGTGGCCGCCGACGGCGCTAACGCCTACGGCGGCAACGGCGGTGCCGGCGGCTACGGCACCGTGTACGCAGGCGCCGGTGGGTCCGGCGGGACAGCCAGCAGCAATGGCCCCCACAACAACGCCACCGGCGGCAATGGCGGGGTAGGCGGCACCGGCGGCCATGGCGGGCACGGCGGCGCTGGCGGTACCGCATATAACTACAGCATGCAAGGATCGGCTCACGGCGGCCACGGTGGCAATGGCGGCGCCAGCCAGGCGACCGGTGCCAATGGCGGCGACGGCGGCAACGGTGGGAACGCCTTCGCGGGCATAGCGGTAAATGCCACCGGCGGCGGTGGTGGAAGCGGCGGACAAGGTGGCCCCGGTGGGTCCACCGGTAGCTCCGGTTCCAAGGGAATAGCCGGGCAAACGATCCCCTGACGGTGAGTAAGGGATCGCAACGGTGAGTGTGGCACTTTCTGACGCTCGGGCGGAGTCGACCATCGATGATGCAGGGGCGGGTGCCGACTCGACTGAGTAAGCGTGTGCGGATCGCGGGTCAATTCGGAGCTGGTCGCGTACGCACCCCAACGACGTGTGGAGTTGGGGTACCACCCGGCTGCACGGATCGATCCGCAGCGAGCTTTACCAGCCGTATGTGATGCTCGATATCTTCCAGCCGCTACCCGGTTGGCTGGCGCATCGAGCACCACGAGGACGCCGAGGTTGCCCAGGACTGGATGGCCGAGCTGACCGCCCTGCACGGCCGTTCCAGAGCGATCCACGCCGACCGGGGCTCGGCAATAACCTCGAAGAACGTCGCCCAGCTGCTAGTCGTTCTCGGTGTGAAATACCGCAATGACTTTCCGGAACGGTTCGACTCCATCGAGGACGCCCGCACATGGTGCATAGATTTCTTAGACTACCTACGACACGAACATCGCCATTCCGCATCGGGCCTGCACACCCCGGCCGCGATCTGCTTCGGCGCCGCCGCCGAGATCCAGGTTTAACGAGCCGAGGTCATGGCAAACGCCTACGCCGACAACCCGAAGCGCTTCGGCGCCCCACCGGTACCACCAAACTGTCCACCGTGGCATGGATCAACCCGCCGAACCCACAACTGAAAATAGTGTCCATAGAGTAAGACACTGTCTCAAAGACCTTGACACAGCTACCGATCTGAATCGTGATATTTAGCTGGCCGCCAAGGGTTTTCGCGCCAGCGGCGGACCCTGTGCGTGGACCGGCGTGTGGGTCGGATTGATACGCAGCGACCGCGGCGGCCTGGCCGGGCAGTCCGGTGTCGACAGCGTGGGTTATTGGGAATCGGGTGTAATCGTTGGCACCACACGATTGCCGTCGGATCGCAATGCGCAGCTCCGCGTCCGAATCGCGCCCGGTCCCGTTTGCCGGGCGTACGTTCAGCTCCGCGATACTGAATTGGTGAGCCACGCTGCGGATGCCCTGACTGACGCGCAGCTAGCTGCCGACCTTGCTGCCGAAGCCGGGGAGTTGTTGCTGGCGGTGCGCGACGAGGTCGGCTTCGACCAACCGTGGGCGCTCGGCGACGCCGGCGACGCCCGGGCCAACTCGCTGCTGGTGCGGCGGCTACGAGCTGCACGACCCGGTGATGCGGTGCTCAGCGAGGAAGCCCACGACGATTTGGTCCGGCTGAAGTGCGACCGGGTGTGGATCATCGACCCGTTGGACGGTACACGCGAGTTCTCGACCCGAGGCCGCGACGACTGGGCGGTTCATGTCGCCTTGTGGCAGCGCACTACCAATGGCAGACCGCAGATCACCGACGCGGCGGTTTCACTGCCGGCCCGCGGGAACATCGTGTACCGAAGCGACACCGTCACTGCCGACGCCGCGCCCACCGGCATTCCAGACGTCATCAGAATCGCCGTCAGCGCCACCCGACCGCCGGCGATCCTGCATTACATTCAGCAGACGGTGGATATCGAATTGGTGCGGATCGGCTCGGCGGGAGCCAAGGCGATGGCAGTGATCGACGGCTACGCCGACGCCTACTTGCACGCCGGAGGCCAATGGGAATGGGATTCCGCGGCGCCGGCCGGAGTGGTGCTCGCTGCGGGAATGCACGCGTCACGCTTGGACGGCTCGCCGTTGCAGTACAACCAACTTGACCCCTACTTGCCCGACTTGTTGATGTGCCGAACGGAGCTGGCACCCGTCCTGCTTGGTGCTATGCGGCGGACGTGGCGGTAGGCCATCAGCTAATCGTGGGACCGAGGGCGCCGGTGGTGTCGAGTGGGCGTGCAGCGCGTCGAGCCTGCTCGCAGGGCGTCGAGTGTGAGCCGGTGGCGTCGAGCGTGCTTGCAGGGCGGCCGACATGCAAATCGGACGCCGTAGCTGCACACTCAAAGCCCGACGTTCACACTCGTTGCGGCGAACGCCGCTGCGCTGACCGCGACATCGTTGGGCGCAGACTAATCGCCCATCCCACGAGTTAATCGCCCATTCCACAAGCCCGCCCCCCAAGCCC
>NZ_UPHT01000065.1 GCF_900566085.1 Mycobacterium attenuatum | reverse complement strand
CTCCTGCACCGCCGCCGGGTTACGGTGCACCGCCTCCCCCCCCGCCGGGTTACGGCGCACCGCCGCCTCCGCCACCCGGTTACGGGCAGCCGCCGGGCGGCTACTCAGCTCCCGGCTACAGCGCTCCACCACCGCCTCCCGGCTATGGTCCACCGGGAGCACCCGCGCCGGGCTACCCGTCCCAGCCGGGCATGGGTGGGACGCCGAAGTCGGGTTTCAACGTGGGCGAAGCGATCAGTTGGTCGTGGAACAAGTTCACCAAGAACGTCGCCGCGCTGGTTGTGCCGCTGGTCATCTACGGCCTGGCGATGGCGGCGGTGATCGGTATCCCGCTGGCTATTGCTTTTGCGACGTCACAGACCACGACCACCACCGTCGTGGAGTACGACTACAGCTACCACACCACGTCCGCAGAGTTTTCCGCGCTCGGCTGGATCGTGACGGTCATCGGCTACATCGCCGTGTTCTTCGTGGTGGCCTACATGCATGCCGGCCTGCTCACCGGCTGCCTCGACATTGCCGACGGCAAGCCGGTCACTATCGGAACGTTCTTCAAGCCGCGCAATGTGGGCGCCGTCGTACTCACCTCGCTGCTGCTGGTCATTGCGGCGATGGTGCTGTCATGCACCATCATCGGGCCGCTGGTCTTGGGCTTCTTCGCCCAATTCGCAATTGCGTTCGTCGTCGACAGATCCCTGTCGCCGATCGAGTCGATCAAGGCCAGCATCGCCACCGTTCGCGGCGAACTCGGCAACAGCGCGCTGTCGTGGCTGGTGCAGTACGCCGCCGTGCTGGTCGGTGAGCTCGCATGCTTCGTCGGCATGCTCGTCGGCGTTCCGGTCGCGGCGCTGGTCCAGGTCTACACCTACCGCAAGCTGACCGGTGGCCAGGTGGTCGCAATCGAGCAGGGTGCGCCCCCCGGCGCTTTTCCGCCGGGACCGCCACCGGGGCAGCAGTACGCATAGCCGAAGCCGGCCGTTTCGGCGCAGCACGCGCAGGGTAGGCGAGGGCGATCGCTGATGTTGGGGCAGTAATGGCGCCCGCAGAAGTGACCGTGGGATCGGGACGGGCAGTGACCGACGCCGACCGCCTGCTGGACGGATACCGCACCGCGCGGGCTCAGAAACCGCTGTTCGACCTGCGTGGCGGACCGGCCGCCGGCTACGACGAATTTGTCGGCACCGACGGCAAGGTGCGGCCGGCCTGGACCGAGCTGGCCGACGCCGTCGCGGAGCGCGGCCGGGCGGGGCTGGACCGGCTGCGCTCGGTGGTGCACAGCCTGATCGACCACGACGGCATCACCTACACCGGAGTGGACCCCGCCCGCGACGAGCACAGTGCCCACGGCCTGGAACCAGGTCCCTGGCGTCTGGACACGCTGCCGCTGGTGGTGTCCGCGGAAGACTGGGGTGTGCTGGAGGCCGGCCTGGTGCAGCGGTCACGTCTGCTCAACGCCGTGCTGGCGGACCTCTACGGAGCCCGCGGCCTGCTCACCGCGGGGGTGTTGCCCGCCGAGCTGGTATTCGCCCATCCCGGTTATGTTCGCCCCGCCAACGGCATCACCGTGCCGGGGCATCAGCTTTTCCTGCACGCCTGCGACCTCAGCCGGATGGCCGACGGCAGCTATCAGGTCAACGCCGACTGGACGCAGGCGCCCTCGGGCGCGGGTTATGCACTCGCCGACCGGCGGGTGATCGCACATGCGATTCCGGACCTGTACGAAAGGATCGCTCCGCGACCCACCACACCGTTCGCCCAAGCGCTGCGGCTGGCGTTGATCGACGCGGCGCCCGACGTCGCCCAGGACCCGGTGGTGGTGGTGCTCAGCCCCGGCATCTATTCGGAGACGGCCTTCGATCAGGCTTATCTGGCGACGCTGCTGGGTTTCCCGCTGGTGGAAAGCGCGGACCTGGTGGTGCGCGACGGCAAGCTGTGGATGCGCTCGCTGGGCACGCTCAAGCGCGTCGACGTGGTGTTGCGCCGCGTCGACGCCGACTACACCGACCCGCTGGATCTGCGCGCCGATTCCCGGCTCGGCGTGGTCGGTTTGGTGGAGGCCCAGCACCGCGGAACGGTGACCGTGGTCAACACGCTGGGCAGCGGCATCCTCGAAAGCCCGGGACTGCTGCGATTCCTGCCGGAACTTGCCCAGCGCCTCCTAAGCGAAGAACCGCTGCTGCCCACCGCTGCCGTCTACTGGGGCGGCATCGCCAGTGAACTCTCGCATCTGCTGGCCAATCTGCCATCACTGCTGATCAGATCCACTGTCGGGAGAAAAACCCTTGTGGGGCCGACACTTTCGTCTCGGCAGCTGGCGGATTTGGCGGCGCGGATCCAGGCGATGCCGTGGCAGTGGGCCGGCCAGGAGTTGCCGGCGTTCTCCTCGGCGCCGACCGACCACGCCGGGGTGTTGACCTCCGCCGGCGTCGGGATGCGATTGTTCACGGTCGCCCAACGCGGCGGCTATGCGCCGATGATCGGCGGACTGGGCTACGTTCTGGCGCCCGGCCCGGCCGCTTACATGCTGAAATCCGTTGCAGCAAAAGATATCTGGGTGCGACCCACGGAGCGTGCGATCGCCGAGGCGGTGACGGTCACGACGTTGCCGCCGGCGCTCAAGACCGGTGCCGGCACCCGCGCGGTCAGTTCCCCGCGGGTGCTGTCGGACCTGTTCTGGATGGGACGCTACGGCGAGCGCGCCGAGAACATGGCCCGATTGCTGATCGTGGCCCGCGAGCGCTACCACGTCTTCCGTCACCAGCAGCACACCGAGGAAAGCGAATGCGTGCCGGTGCTGATGGCCGCACTCGGCCAGATCACCGGAACCGACACCGGAGCCGCTCACGACCACGCCGAGATGATCGCTGTGGCCCCCTCGATGCTGTGGTCGATGACCGTGGACCTGGAGCGGTCCGGCTCCCTGGTCCAGTCGGTGGAAGGGCTGGCCCTGTGCGCCCGGGCGGTGCGCGACCAGCTGTCCAACGACACCTGGATGGTGCTGGCCGGCGTCGAGCGCGCCATCGCCTTGCGGTCCGATCCGCCGCAGTCGCTCGCCGAGGCCGACGCCCTGCTCGCCGAGGCTCAGGCGCAGACCCTGGCCGGGATGTTGACGCTGTCCGGGGTGGCCGCCGAGTCGTTGGTGCGCGACGCCGGCTGGACCATGATGGACATCGGCAAGCGTCTCGAGCGCGGCCTGTGGCTGACCGCACTGCTGGCCGACACGCTGACCCCGGTTCGTGGCGTGGCCGCCGAACAAACCATCATCGAGTCGACGCTGGAGGCCTGCGAGTCCTCGGTCAGCTACCGGCGCCGCACCGTGGGCAAGGTCAGCGTTGCCGCGGTGACCGACCTGATGCTGTTCGACCCGCAGAATCCTCGTTCGCTGGTGTACCAGCTAGAGCGGCTGCGGGCCGACCTCAAGGAGCTTCCCGGATCGTCGGGGTCGTCGCGCCCCGAGCGGATGGTCGACGAGATCAACACTCGGCTGCGTCGCTCCGACCCCGCCGAGCTCGAGGGTGTCGCCGACGGACGCCGCACGGAGCTGGCGGACCTGCTCACCGTGATCCATGCCGCACTGCGCGACGTCGCCGACGTGATCACCGCGACCCAGTTGACGCTGCCCGGGGGCATGCAGCCGCTGTGGGGACCCGAGGAACGGCGGACGATGCCAGCCTAATCCGGCCCGGCCGACGTCTCCCGGTCGATGACGGAGTGGATGAACTGCATCTTCTCCAACACCGCGGGCGGCAGCACAAAGGGGTACAGGTCGTCGTGGCCCATCGAGCGGTTCACCATGTTCAGCGACCACGACAACGGCAGCCACATGTCGATGATCGCGGGAAAAGCGCTGGGCCCCAACGCCGGCCGGTCGAAGGTTGCCGACGCCGGCGCGAAACCACACCACGCCGCGGTGTCCAGGGTGTCGCGGATATGCAGGTAGTGTGCGAACGTCTCGGCCCAGTCCTCGGCCGGATGCATGGTCGCGTACGACGACACGTACTCGTCGGGCCAACCCCGCGGCGCGCCGTCACGGTAGTGCCGATCCAGGGCCTGCTGGTAGTCGGCGTCCGGATCGCCGAATAACTCGGCGAAGCGCGCCCGGTGGTCGCCGCAGCGGTCGATCAGCCGGTAGAAGTAGTAGTGCCCGATCTCGTGACGGAAGTGGCCCAGCAGGGTCCGGTACGGCTCGTCCATCTCCACCCGCAGCTGCTCGCGATGAACGTCGTCGCCCTCGGCGAGGTCCAGGGTGATGACGCCGTCGGCGTGCCCGGTGATCACCTGCTCGTGCGCACTGGACAACAGCCGGAATGCCAGCCCGTAGTCCGGATCCTCGTCGCGTCCGACGATCGGCAGTTTCAGCTCGTGCAGCTCGGCGATCAGTCGCCGTTTGGCCGCCTCGGCTCGGGCGAACCCGGCCAGACCCCCGGTGTCGGCGTCGTTGGGGCGCTCCACCGTCAGCGCGCACGACGCGCACAGCCCATGGGGGTGGTTCACCGAAACCAGCCAATTGCACTGGGCCAGATGAAGATTGGCGCACAGTCGATATTCGTCGGCGGGCACCGCTCCGGCGTGCCCGGTTGCGCCGCGCTCGGCGATCACCAGCAGCGCCATCTGGTCGAGAGAAAAGCCCAGCGCGCTGCCGCAGGACAGGCATACCGAGTTCTCGAAGCTCAGGCGCTGGCCGCAGCTGGGACAGTGGAAGTCACGCATCGAATGCGTCACCGCCGAACGGCACGACGTCCACCCCGACGTCGATCACGCTGTGCTCGGAGTTGGTGTAGATGATGCCGCGCAGCGGCGGGACGTCCGCGTAATCACGGCCACGGCCGACCACGATGTAACGCTCGTCGATGAGTTGGTCGTTGGTGGGATCCAGGCCCAGCCATTCGAACTGGCCGGGCGGTCGGGGGGTCCACACCGATGCCCAGGCGTGAGTGGCGTCGGTGCCGATCATCCGGTCCTTTCCCGGCGGCGGGTCGGTGGCCAGATACCCGGACACATAGCAGGCCGCCAGCCCGTTGGCTCGCAGACAGGCGATCGCCAGCCTGGCAAAGTCTTGGCATACCCCTTCCCGGGCGGCCAGCACCTCGTCGACCTTGGTGGATACGGTGGTCGACCCGGAGCGGTAGGTGAAGTCGGTATAGATCCGCGTCGTCAGGTCGCGCAGTACCTCGACCAACGGGCGGCCCGGCACGAAGCTGGGAGCCGCGTATTGCCGCACCTCGTCGGTGATCTCCGGCGGGTTCAGATCCAGGACGAAGTCCACCGCCAGCGCGCCGCGCGGCGCAACCGGCCGGGCGGCCTCCCACGGCTGCAGCGCCGGCCCTTCCGTGAACAGCCCGCAAGCAGGCGGAGCCACGTCGACGATCGAGTCGCTGGTGATCGTCAAGGCCCGGTGCGGTTCGGTGACATGGAAATAGGAACTGATGTTGCCGTAGGTATCGCGGCTGGTGGAGCTGTCGGCGGGGGTCGGGTCGATGACCAGCCGGTGCGCGACACAGTGCTGGCGCAGGGAGGTGCGCGGCGTCAGAAACCCGCGGCCGTAGGAGCTGGTCACCACGTCGGAGTAGCGGTATTCGGTGCGGTGCGTGATCCGGTAGCGCTTGGCGGCCGGCGAGTCCGGCCACGCGTCGGCAGGCTCATCAAACGGCACGGACAACAGATCACTCCTGACTTCAGACCTTACTTCCGCGGGCTGGGAAGGTCGATCAACTGCTGTAGGTCGTCGGCACAGGCGCAGATGACGTCGGCCAGCACCACCTGATTCTTGTCGCTGGCCCCGGCTTCCAATTCCCGGGCCTGGTCTCTGGCCGCGGCGGCGTGCGCAGTCGCCGTCGCGGGTTCGTCGTCGGCAACGGCCATGCCGGCAGCGAGTTCGGTCAGCGCGATATGCACCGGAGTCGGGACCTGCCCCTGTAGAAGCCGGGTGACCGCGCGCGCCAGTTGCAGCACGCCACTGACCAGCATCGCCAGTCGCGCCGACTGTTGTTCGATGCCCAGGAAGGTGTTGCGCACGGCCCAGCGCCGGGGTGCTCGGGCGGCTACGACGGCGGTGGTGCGGGCCTCGGCCAGCCTGCTCAGCTGGTCGTGCAGCCGGTCGAAGGCCGACCTCGGCCAGCCCGCCGCGGCGCCGGCGGGATCATCGAGCACATCGGCCACCTCGACCAGGGTGGCATGCAGGGCCGCCAAGACGTCCGCGCGCGCATCGCACAATATCTGCACCGGGTTCGGCGGGAACAGCACAATGGCGAATATCAGGGCCAAACCGCCCCCGATGACCGCGTCGAACAGGCGCTCGGCCACCAAACCGGCGGTGGAGGCGAATACCAGGACCAGCACGGCCGACACGGCCGTCTGGTTGACGAACATCAACCCTTGGGCAATGAAGCCGCGCCCAGTCAGCACCGCGACACCCAGTGCGACGAACACAGCCGCCGCCATGACCGCCGGTCCGGTGCCCAGAACAGCGTGAATGCCGCCCCCCAGGACGATGCCCAGGGCCACCCCGACGATCATCTGCGCCGCGCGTCTGGCCCGCTGAACGTTGGTCGCCGACATGCACACCACTGCGGAGATCGGCGCGAAGAACGGTTGCCGGTGGTGCAGCAGGTCATGGGTCAGGTACCAGGCCAGGCCCGCGGCAACCGAGGTCTGGGTGATGGCCCACACCGCGGGGCGCAGCCGCTGCACGGCCGCACGGGCGCCGTCAGCCACCTTCGCTCGGCATCTTCGCCGGCGCGAATCACGCCCGGTCAACGCGGGTGGGCTTGGCGTCTATCCCCGACTCCTTGCGCTGCTGGGCGGTGATCGGCGCCGGCGCGTTGGTGAGCGGGTCGACACCGCCGCCGGTCTTGGGGAACGCGATCACCTCCCGGATCGAGTCCGCCCCGGCGAGTAGCGCGGTGATCCGGTCCCAGCCGAACGCGATACCGCCATGCGGCGGGGCGCCAAACGTGAAGGCCTCCAACAGGAAACCGAACTTCTCTGCCGCCTCCGCCTTGTCCAGCCCCATCACCGCGAACACCCGTTCCTGGATGTCGCGGCGGTGGATACGGATAGAGCCGCCACCGATCTCGTGGCCGTTGCAGACGATGTCGTAGGCGTCGGCCAGCACACCGCCCGGGTCGGAATCGATGTGATCTTCGAACTCGGGCTTGGGCGCGGTGAACGCGTGGTGCACCGCGGTCCAGACACCCGAGCCGACCGCGACGTCACCGGCTGCCGTGGCGTCGTCGGCCGGCTCGAACAGTGGCGGGTCGACCACCCAGACAAACGCCCAGGCATCGGGATCGATGAGGCCCAGGCGGTGCGCGATCTCGCTGCGCGCCGCACCCAGCAGGGCCCGCGACGGCTTCGGCGGGCCCGCCGAGAAGAAGATGCAGTCACCCGGTGCAGCCCCGACATGTGCGGCCAGACCGTCGCGTTCGGCATCGGTGAGGTTCTTGGCCACCGGACCGCCCAGGGTGCCGTCCTCGCCAACCAGGACGTAGGCCAGCCCACGGTGTCCGCGCTGCTTGGCCCACTCCTGCCAGCCGTCCAGCGTCCGCCGTGGCTGCGACGCTCCGCCGGGCATCACCACGGCACCCACGTAGGGTGCCTGGAAGACGCGAAACATGGTGTCTTTGAAGAACTCCGTGCATTCGACGAGCTCGAGCGCGAACCGCATGTCGGGCTTGTCGGAGCCAAAGCGCCGCATTGCCTCGGCGTAGCCGATCCGTGGGATCGGCGTCAAAATGTGGTAGCCGATCAGCTCCCACAGTGCGGTCAGGATCTCTTCGGAGATCGCGATGATGTCTTCGGTATCAACGAAACTCAGCTCCATGTCGAGCTGGGTGAATTCGGGCTGGCGGTCGGCGCGGAAGTCTTCGTCCCGGTAGCAGCGGGCGATCTGGTAGTAGCGCTCCATGCCGGCCACCATCAGCAACTGCTTGAACAGCTGCGGGCTCTGCGGCAGGGCGTAGAACGATCCGGGGTGCAGCCGGGCCGGCACCAGGAAGTCGCGCGCCCCTTCCGGGGTGGAGCGGGTGATCGTCGGGGTCTCGATCTCTACGAAGTCATGGCGCGCCAACACCGCCCTGGCCGCGGCGTTTACCTTGGAGCGCAACCGAATTGCCGATGCCGGACCGTCGCGGCGCAGGTCGAGGTAGCGGTACTTCAACCGCAGCTCCTCACCCGCGGGCTCGTCGAGCTGGAACGGCAGCGGCGCGCATTCGGACAGCACCGTCAGTGCGGTGGCGTTGACCTCGACGTCGCCGGTGGCGATCTCGGTGTTGGCGTTTCCTTCCGGGCGGATCTCGACGACACCGGATACGGTCACACAGAATTCCGCGCGCAGCCGGTGCGCCTGGGCCAGCACCTGGGGGTCGCGGAAGACGACCTGCGCCACGCCGGAGGCATCGCGCAGATCGATGAAGATGACACCGCCGTGGTCGCGGCGCCGAGCCACCCAGCCGGCCAACGTCACCCGCTGCCCGGCGTCGCGATCCCGTAGTGAACCAGCGCCGTGGCTGCGCAGCACAAGACTCCCTTTCACGCGGTCGGAATGACTGCCCAGTCTAAAGGTCCGACCCGCTGGCCCGATGAACCCGGTACTTTTGGCTCATCACACCCAACATCGCTGTGGTAGGCCCCGGTGCCGTCGGCACGACGGTGGCCGCGCTGCTGCACGCGGCCGGCCACCGGGTGCTGCTGTGCGGCCACACCCCCCGGGACGGTGTCGAACTGCGGCCTGACAACGGAGACCCCATCGTGGTGCCCGGTCCGGTGCACACCGACCCGGCCGGGATCACCGGCCCGGTTGACGTGGTGATCCTGGCGGTCAAAGCCACCCACAACGACGGCGCCCGCGGCTGGCTGGCCCGCCTGTGCGACGAGCACACGGTGGTGGCCGTCCTGCAGAACGGGGTGGAACAGGTCGAGCAGGTGCAGCCCCTGTGTCCGGCATCGACGGTCGTCGCGGGCAGCGTCTGGTTTTCCGCCGAGACCCAGCCGGCGGGCTGGGTGCGGTTACGCGGCGCGGCCGCACTGGTGCTGCCGGCCGGCGCGGCGGCGGAGGGCGTGGCCGAGCTGTTGCGCGGCGCGGGTTGCCGGGTGGACTGCGACCCCGATTTCACGACCGTGCTGTGGCGCAAACTGGTGCTCAACGCGCTGGCCGGATTGATGGCGCTGTCGGGGCGACGGTCCGGCATGTTTCGTCGCGACGACGTCGCCGCATTGTCACGCAACTATGTCGCCGAATGCCTGGCGGTGGCGCGCGCCGAGGGCGCCCAGCTCGACGACGGCGCGATCGAGGAGATGGTGGACCTGTTCCGCCTCGCTCCCGAAGACATGGGCACGTCGATCCTGGCCGACCGGGAAGCCCACCGGCGCCTGGAATGGGACCTGCGCAATGGCGTGATCATCCGCAAGGCCCGCGCCCACGGCCTGGCGACCCCGCTCAGCGATGTGGTGGTGCCACTGTTGGCCGCGGCCAGCGACGGCCCGGGCTGACGGAGTGCGAGCTGCCGCCTGGCCCACACCATGATCTTTCAGGGAAGCCTAATCTGCGGTGATAAATTTTGGTTATCGGTCGAGTGACAGAACCGATCGTGTCTGCGGGCAAGGAAGGCCGGTGCTCATCCCAGGACTTCAGGTACCATCGAAACTAGATACATCTCGATACATAGGGTCGATACATAGGGCAGGCGGTGGCGCCCCCGGCACCGGCACCAGCGATACCAACAGGAGTTCGATATGACAGAACGCAAGATTGGCCTCAAGCCGGTCGGCGCTGGAATCGCCATCGCCACTCTTGGTGTCGCGGCCGCCGCTGTCGTCGGTCACGATGAGGGCGGCCGCACACACGCGATAACCCACGAGGTCCTATTTCAGGAAAGCGACGCCTCGATCCACTCGGGGTGCTTCACCATCATCGCCGACCGCATTCCCGACTAGGCGTTTGTGCCCGCGGCTCAACACGGCAGTCAAACGAGAGTTCTTCGATAGCTTTCTCACGGTGTCACCGGCTGGCACCGGCATGCGGGCGATATCTTTGCGTGGCCCTGACGGCAAGTGGCATTGGCCTTTCCGCCAGCTACGGCGAGCCGTTGCGTCCCGGCGTACCGAACGAGCCGGCGGTGCCACCTTTGCCGCCGCTTCCGCCGTTGACGCCGTTGCCGCCGTCGCCGCCGTTTCCATATATGGACGGGGCGAACATGCCGTTGGCCGCTACTCCAGCGTTGCCGCCGTTGCCCCCGTTAGCGGCTCCGACGCCGCTACCCGCGTCACCGCCGCTGCCGCCCGAGCCGATGATGCCGCCGCCGTCGCCGCCGGCACCGCCATCGCCGCCGGTACCGGTGGGAGCCGCGCCGCCGCGCCCGCCGGTGCCGCCCACCCCGGCCCCAAGGCCTCCAGCAATGCCGCCGTTGCCACCGTCGCCGCCGGTGCCGCCGGTGCCGGTGGCAGACCCACCGTCCCCGCCGGCGCCGCCGCCGTACACACCCCAGAGCGCGTTGATGCCACTGCCATTGCCACCCGCCCCGCCGGTGCCACCGGCCCCGGTGGCGGCGCCACCATCCCCGCCGGCGCCACCGTGAAACAGGCCAAACCCCAGCAAGTCCACGGCCAAGGTGAGACCGCCGCCACCGCCGGCCCCGCCGGTTCCGGTGGTAGCTGCGCCACCCGCGCCGCCGTCGCCCGCCAGCACCACGTCGATTGCAGCGATGCCGTAGGAAGCGCCGGCACCGCCGAAACCACCGCCGCCGCCACTGGTACCGGCGCCGCCGTCGCCACCGGCGCCGCCGATGCCAATGCCGGTTACCAGGGGGCTGTAGGCGATGCCCAGGCCGCCGTTGCCGCCGCCTCCGCCGCCTCCCGTGGCAGCATCGCCGCCGTGTCCGCCGGCCCCGCCCACCGCGACGAACAGGCTCCCGGCGTTGCCGCCGCCACCACCGCCGCCGCCAAACCCAGTGGTGCCCGGGCCGCCGCTGCCGCCGGCCCCGGCAAAGGCGGCGAGCGCACCGGAAGCGCTGCCGCCGTCACCGCCCTGGCCCCCGTTGACCCCGGCGCCGGTGCCGGTGCCGGCGTGCCCGCCGGCACCGGCCAACGCAACGAACAGAGCTTCACCGCCGCCGCCGTCGCCGCCGGACCCGCTGGTACCCGGGCCCGCGGCGCCTCCGTGCCCACCGATGGCGGCAAGTAGGCCGTAGGCGCTGCCGCCGGC
>NZ_UPHT01000204.1 GCF_900566085.1 Mycobacterium attenuatum | reverse complement strand
GCTAGTGAGCGTTGCGGTTTCGGCCGCAAGGACACCACGGTGCGGGTCGCTGATGGTGACCCTGGGGTGGAATGCCAGATCGATTTCGGCTACCTGGGAATGCTCACCGACGCTACTGATGGTCGGCGCCGCAAGGTGTATGCGTTGATCTTCACCGCGGTGTACTCCCGGCACATGTTCGTATGGCTGTCGTACTCACAGACCCTGGCGGCGGTGATCGCCGGCTGCCAGGCAGCCTGGGAGTTCTTCGGCGGCGTGTTCGCGGTGCTGATCCCGGACAACCTCAAACCGGTGATCGCTGCTGCTGATGCGCTCAATCCGCAGTTCACCGCGGGCTGGCTCGACTATGCCGGCCATGCCGGATTCCTCACCGACCCGGCCCGGGTGCGATCCCCGAAAGATAAACCGCGGGTGGAACGGGTGGTGCAGTATGTGCGCCGAAACTACTGGGACGGTGAAACATTCACCAGTCTCGATGCTGCGCAGCAGGCCGCGACCACGTGGTGTTTACATACTGCCGGCACACGTATCCACGGCACCACCTGTGCACGGCCGGTGGAGGTGTTCACCGCCGAAGAACAACCTCGGCTGCTGGCGTGTGCAGGGGTCTATGACGTGCCGGTGTTCAAAGCGGTCAAGGTGCACCGCGATTTCCACGCCGAAGTCGCCAAAGCGCTGTACTCGCTGCCCGAGTGCTGGATCGGGCACCACCTCGATGTTCGTGCCGACAGTGAGCTGGTGAAGTTCTATCACCGCGGTGTGCTGGTGAAAGTCCATCCTCGCCAACCACCAGGTGCCCGCAGCACCGACCGCGCGGATCTGCCCGAACACAAGGCCGGTTACGCGTTGCGGGATCTGACGGCGTTGATCGCCACCTGTGCCGGGCACGGGCCCAATATCGGGATCTACGCCGAACGCATCCTCGATGACCCGCTGCCCTGGACCCGGATGCGCACCGTCTACCGGCTGCAAGGCCTGGTGCGCCGCTACGGCGCGCGCCGAGTCGAACAAGCCTGTTCGCTATCGCTGGACCTCGATGTCGTCTCGGTCAACAAGATCGCCTCCATGCTGGAACGTGCCACCGAAACCACCACCCCGGCACTGCCGCAGGCCGTCGGCCAAACCGCCACCCGCTTCTCTCGCGACCCATCCGAATTCACCACCACCCCAACATCATTGACAGTCGTACCCACCGCCGATTCCGAGGAGACCCGCTGACATGACCACCCACCGCGCACCCGCTGATCCGGTCGGCGCTGATCTGCTCCGACTGCTCAAAACACTCAAACTCGGCGCCCTGGCCGACACCCTGCCCGAACGCGCCGCCCTGGCCCGCCAACACAAACTCAGCCACATCGGATTCCTCGAAACGCTGCTCGCCGACGAGGTCTCCCGACGCGAATCCCGTTCAGCAGCACTACGAGCGGCCAAAGCCGGACTCGACCCGAACATGCGTTTCGACACCTGGACCACCCAGGACGACCTACGCTATGACCGCACCCTGCTCGGCGACTTGACCTCGCTACGGTTCCTCGACGCCGGCCAGTCCGCGATCGTGCTCGGGCCCGTCGGCATCGGCAAAACCCACGTGGCAACAGCACTGGGGCACATGGCTATTCGCCGCAGACACAGCGTACTGTTCAGCCGCGCCGACAAACTGTTCACCCGGCTGCGCGCCGCTCGCCTGGACAACACCATCGACGCCGAAATCCGCCGACTGGCCGCCATCGACGTCCTCATCATCGACGACTTCGCCCTGCGACCCCTCGACGCCACCGGAACCAGCGACTTCTACGAAATCATCGTCGAACGCCACCGCGCCAAGACCACCATCGTGACTTCCAACCGAGAACCCGCCGAATGGCTCACCATGACCGCCGACACGCTACTGGCTCAATCAGCCATCGACCGACTGACCGCCACCGCCCACACCCTGGTCATCGAAGGACCGTCCTACCGCCAACGCACCCGACCCGGCCAACTTGACCCCGACCATCCCAACGACCATCCTCAATAACGCGCCACGGTGGTCCCATCCCCCTGGCAATCAGGTGGTCCCATCACCCTGGCAAGCGACA
>NZ_UPHT01000021.1 GCF_900566085.1 Mycobacterium attenuatum | reverse complement strand
GGGCCGGTGGGGCCGGCGGTACCGGGGGTGAGTTCACCGCGGGTATAGACGGCAGGAGCGGTAATGGCGGCGACGGCGGTGATGGCGGCGACGGCGGCGACGGCGGCGACGGCGGCGACGGCGGGGCGGCTGGAACGTCTGGCGTGGGTGGATTGCTCGGACCCTCCCGCGACGGCGGGTTCAGAGTAGGTGGTCTTGGCATCGGCCCGGTGGGATCGGGCGGGGCTGCTGGTGCAGGCGGCGCGGCCGGTGCCGCTGGGGCCGCCGGTGTCGGCGGAGCCGCCGGAACCGGGTTGTTCGCGGGCACCGCCGGGATCGACGGCACCGATGGCACTGCCGGCACGGCCGGCATTGCCGGCAAAGCCGGCCAGCCCGGCCCATCAGGGACCGTGCCGAGACTATTCTAGAGCTGACCCACCGAAGCTGTTGTGGAACTTGGTCTTTGGATTCCCCGCGTCGGCGCCAGATGGTGTCCGTCGGCGAACGTCCCGCGGCCTACGCAAACTCTCGGGGCGTGATCACCTTCGGCTTTCCACCACAGAGCGGCTCCGGGATCGATACCAACCCGCCGGACCCGGAGCAAGCCGGTTAGCCCTCCAGCTTGTAGCCCAGGCCCCGCACCGTCACTAAGTGCACCGGGTTGGCCGGGTCGGCCTCGATCTTGGACCGCAGCCGCTTGACGTGGACATCGAGCGTCTTGGTGTCGCCGACGTAGTCCGCACCCCAGACCCGGTCGATCAGCTGTCCGCGGGTCAACACCCGCCCGCTGTTGCGCATCAGGTATTCGAGCAGATCGAATTCCTTGAGCGGCAGCGTGATGACTTCGCCGTTCACCGAGACGACATGGCGTTCGACGTCCATGCGCACCGGCCCGGATTCCAGGATGCCGTCGCCGGACTCAGCGTCGTCGTCGCCGCCGCGGCGCAGCACCGCGCGGATCCGGGCGATCAACTCGCGTGCCGAATACGGCTTGGTCACGTAGTCGTCAGCGCCCAACTCCAGCCCGACCACTTTGTCGATCTCGCTGTCGCGGGCTGTCACCATGATCACCGGCACGCTGGACCGGGCGCGCAGCTGCTTGCACACGTCGGTGCCCGACATCCCCGGCAGCATCAAATCGAGTAGCACGATGTCGGCGCCGGCCCGGTCGAACTCGGCCAGCGCGGAAGGGCCATCGGTGACCACGGTCGCCTCAAAGCCCTCCTTGCGCAGCAGAAATGCCAGCGGGTCGGCCAATGACTCCTCGTCCTCCACGATCAGTACGTTGGTCATCAGCGCCACTCCTCCTCATTGCTTCGCACTGCATCGTCGCCGGCGCGGGTCATCGCCTCAGCTCTTCCTCTCGTTGCGGCCGGTTGGGTCGTGCCTCACGGGCACGCGGTTGATCCGGCTGCTCTGCATCGTCTCGCTCCGGCGCAGCCGGGATGGACAACGTGAACGTGGACCCGGTTCCCGGCTTGCTCCACACCCCGATGCTGCCGTTGTGGTTGGCGGCCACATGTTTGACGATGGCGAGTCCCAGTCCGCTGCCGCCGGTTGCCCGCGAGCGCGCCTTGTCGCCCCGGAAAAAGCGCTCGAAGACCCGCTCCTGGTCCTCGAGCGCGATCCCGATTCCGCGGTCGGTGACCGCGATCTCGACGTTGTCGCCGCGGCGGCGCCGGCTGATCGAAACCAGCGACCCGCGTGGTGAATAGGCGATCGCATTGGAAACCAGGTTGGCCAGCGCGGTAACGAGCAGGGTTTGGTCGCCCAGCACCCGCAACGCGCTTGGCGCGTCCGTACGAACCTCGATGTCGGCAGTGTCCGCGGCGACTTTGTGACGTGAAATCGCCTCGGACACAATGGTATCGACGTCAACGTCGGTCACATTGTGCAGCCCCTCGGCGCCCTGCAGCCGGGACAGCTCGATCAGCTCCGCTACCATGTCGCCCAGTCGATTGGCCTCAATGAGCACCTTCTCGGCGAACCGCCGAACGGTATCGGGATCCTCGGGTGAGGCGAGCAGGGCTTCGGCGAGCAGCGCCATGGCACCAACCGGAGTTTTGAGCTCGTGGCTGACGTTGGCCACAAAGTCGCGCCGGGTTGCCTCCATCCGTGCATAGTCGGACTGGTCGTGGACAAAGACCACCACGAACCTGCGGTCTTCCTCGCTCAGCAACCGGGCGTGCCCGTGCACCAACAGCCCGGATCGGCCGGCCGCACGCTTGCCGGGGGAAAGGTCGAACTCGACGTCGTCGCCGCCCAGCGCCTGCTGCGCAGCCCGCCAGGCTTGGTCGTCGAGCTGCCGGTCGCGCACCAGACCCAACTCCTTGGCCCGGTGGTTGAGGTAGACGACATCGCGATGGGCATCCACCACCGCCGCACCCATCGGCATCAAGGCGACGATGCGTTGCAGCATCTGCGCGACGGTGATTCCGGCCCGCTCGGTGGCCGCTTGCTGGCGGCGCCGCGCGACCTGCTGCGACAGACGGTTTCCCGCCGCAACACCTACGGCCAGCGCTAGCGCGGACAACACCCCGGCCAGCAACAGTGCCGAGAACACAGTCACAAGCGAAATCCTACAAACTCCGATGAACGCGGCCCTAGCCGAGCGAGGCCGAAATCGGACAAGTCACACCATTCGCAACAGGTGTTCGACTGCCGTTCACGCGTTATTCAGCAAACGACTCTACCGCTGCCGACGATCAGACTTTGGCCGCGCCTTGACTGGCTACCGCGGCAGCTCCGGCCGCCGCGGCCTCCGGGTCCAGGTAGCGACCACCGGGCTGAAGCGGCCGCAATTGGTGGTCCAGGTCGTAGCACAGCGGAATGCCCGTCGGGATGTTCAGTCCGACAATGTCGTCGTCAGACATTCGGTCCAGGTGCTTGACCAGCGCGCGCAACGAGTTACCGTGCGCGACGATCAAGACGGTCTTGCCCGACCGCAAGTCCCCGACGATGACGTCGGTGAAGTAGGGCAGAAACCTGGCCACGACGTCGGCCAGGCACTCGGTCAGTGGGCCACCGCCGATATCGGCATAGCGCGGGTCGGCGTCCTGACTGAACTCGCTGCCCTTCTCGATCGGTGGCGGCGGCGTGTCGTAGCTGCGCCGCCAGGCCATGAATTGCTCTTCGCCATAGCGCGCCTTCGTCTCCGCCTTATTGAGACCCTGTAGGGCGCCGTAGTGGCGTTCGTTGAGCCGCCAGCTGCGCCGCACCGGAATCCACAGTCGATCGGCGCGGTCCAGTGCCAGATGCGCGGTGGTGATCGCGCGTCGCAGCAACGATGTGTAGAGCACGTCGGGCAGCAAGTCATGCTCGACCAGCAGCTTGCCGCTGCGGACCGCCTCGGCCTGGCCCTTGTCGGTTAGGCCGACGTCGACCCAGCCGGTGAACAGGTTGAGGGCATTCCAGTCGCTCTCACCGTGGCGCAGCAGCACCAACGTGGCAGTGTCTCCCATGCCGGCAAGTCTCTCACGCGTTCTCACCGTCATCACCGTCATCGCCGTCGATCAGATGCGCGAAGGCCTGCAGGTTCTTCAGCGATTCACCGCGCGACACCCGCCATTCCCACTCTTTTTGAATCGACGAACGAAAACCCAACTCCAGCAACGTGTTAAAGTCCGAATCCACCGCCTCGAGCACCTGCCCGAGCACTCGGTCGATCTCATCGGCGTCGACGGACGCCAGCGACATCCGACCCACCAGATAGATGTCTCCGACCTTGTCCAAGGTGTACGCGACACCGTAGAGCCGGCGATTGCGTTTGAGCAGGAACCGGTAGACACCCTCGTGGTTCTCGTCCGGTTTGCGGCACACGAAGGCCTCGACGCGCACCGAATGCTCACCGATGCTCAAGATCGTGTTGGTCTTAAGCTTGCGTTCACCCGGCAATTCCACGATGATGCCCGCCGGCCCGCCGTGCGCGCCGGCATGTCGCGAATAGTCCAGTCGGCTTGCCTGCAGCGCCTGTTCGATCACCTGCGCCACAGTCTCGGAGGCATCGGAGGGCTGCGGGGAAGAAGTCACGCGCCCACCCCGCGACGAGCCGTCCAGCGGCGCGGTTTGCGCACCGCAACCAGGTCACGCAGCCGGCGCCGGCGCCCCGCTGTGAAGTCGCCGATCGCCCGGCGGTAACTGGCCAGCAGCGCATCGGTGGTGTTTTCCCACGAGAACCCGGCTGCGTGCGCGGCAGCCGCGCGGCTCATCCCCCAGCCCCGCGGGCCGGCATTGCGACGCAGCAGCTGCTCGATCGCGTCCGCCCACTGGCGCACGTCGTGTCCGGATACCAGCGTGCCGGTGATCCCGTCGCGCACGGCGACCGGCAGCCCTCCGACCGCCGCCGCCACCACCGGCGTACCGCAGGCCTGCGCTTCGATGGCCACCAGACCGAACGACTCCGAATAGCTGGGCACCGCAACCAGGTCTGCGGCGTGGAAAACCGTCGCCAGATCCGTGCGGGACTGCGGCGGCAGGAACGTCACCCGCTGCGCGATGCCGAGATCGCGGGCCAGTTGCACCAGTCCCTCCGGCGCGGCCAGTCCACTGCCCGACGGCCCGCCGGCAACGATGACGCGCACTCCCGGAAGTCTGGCCGCGGCGCGCAGCACGATGTCGGGTGCCTTCAGCGGCTGGATCCGTCCGACGAAGGCCACCACCTGGCCATCGAGCGGCAATCCCAGCGCGGCCCGCGCCGCTCGCCGGTCACCGGGTGAGAACACGTCCAGGTCAACACCGGGATGAACGACGTCAACGCACGCCGGGTCTGCGTGGTGAATCGAAATCAATTGGCGGGCTTCATCTTCGGTGTTGACTATGAGCCGGTCCGCCTCGTCGACCACCTGCTGTTCGCCAACGACGCGCAGTGGGGGCTCGGGGGCGTCACCGTCGGCCAGCGCCGCATTCTTCACCGCGGCCAGCGTATGAGCGGTATGCACCAGCGGCACCGCCCAGCGATCCCGGGCCAGCCAGCCGACCTGGCCGGACAACCAATAGTGCGAGTGCACGATGTCGTAGTAGCCCGGCTCGTGGGCGGCTTCGGCGCGCAGCACCCCCGCCGCAAAGGCGCACAACTGGGTGGGCAGGTCGTATTTGTCCAGACCCTCGAAGGGCCCGGCGACCACGTTGCGCACCAGTACGCCCGGTGCTACCTGCACCACCGGTGGATCGGTGGAGGCGGTGGCCCGGGTGAAGATCTCCACCTCGATACCCCGCCGGGCCAAGTGCAACGCACTTTGCAGCACATAGACATTCATTCCGCCGGCATCTCCGGTGCCGGGCTGGGCCAGCGGCGACGTATGCACCGCCAACAGGGCGACCCGGCGCGGGTCTTCGTCTGCGGCTAGCCGGGGAACGTCGCTGTGGCGCACACTGTCATCTTTACAGGACGCATTCCGGGACCTGGCCTGCGCACGGGCATCAGCGCGCTAAGCGAGCGCCTCCGGTTCGGTATCGGGCACCCGGGTCTCCAGTGCGCCAGCACGGCGCATTGCGGCCAACGGGTCGGCATAGAGCCCGCCCAGCGACACGATGCCGGCCCCGGCTTCTTGCACTCGGTTGCCGAATGCCGTGACCCGGATGTCTCGCGGCGGCAACACGGAGCAGGCGGCGCAGGCCTTCTCCACCTGCTCCATCCCTTCGGGGTACTCGGTGAACGCCTGGCCACCTACTACCAGTTCGTCGGGGTTGAGCACGTCGCGCAGCAGGGCGACCGTCTCGCCGAGCACCCGGGCCCGCTCCCCCAGGAGGTCCCTGGCCTGTTGGTTACCGGCACGAGCTGCCCGTAGCAGGTCGGTGACCGCACCGGCCGAGCCATTGCCGCGCGTTGCCGACGCTGCCGGCAAGATCCGGAGCCGGCGCGCGGCCGCCAATACCGCCTCGTCGCTGACGGTGGACTCGAGTTGACCGGTGCCGCCCAGCAGCTCGGAGCGGGCCGGTAGGCCCGCAATGGTGCCGGGGCCGCTGGCCGGGCAGTGCACCCGCCCGTCGATCGCCAGCGCATACCCCACGGTCTCGCGGGCATAGACGTAAAGGCTGGTCGAAGAGCCCGGGGTGAAACGTCGCATACCGAGTAGTAGCTCGGCGCCGGCCATGGCGTCCACGTGCGATGCCACCGAGACGGGAAGGCCCAGCGCGTCGGCAAGCACCGGCCCGACCGGCGCGCGCTGCCAGCCCAGCCGGGCGTGATCGACGTGGCCGGTGACGCTGTCGACGGTGCCACCGATCGCCACGCCCACCCACAATGCCCGGCGCCGATGCCAGCGCCTCAGGTAGCGGCAGGCGCTGTCGGCCAGTGACCCCAGCGCCGCCCCCGCGGGGCTGAGCGGTGTCGGCGTCTCGACGGCGTCGAGCGTGCGGCCGAACAGGTCGGCGGCCACTATGCTGGTCGTGCGCGCGCCGATGTGGATGCCCAGCGTCACGAATGGCTCGTGGTTGACCTCCACGGGGACTCGGGGCCGCCCGATCGCGCCGGAGACGGCCAAATCGGCGCGCTCCCGCAGCAGACCAGCCTCAAGTAGCGCGATGACCTGGCGGTTCACGGTCGCAATACTCAGCGAGGTAACACTGGCGATGACGTCACGGCCAACGGGGCCACGCAACCGCACGGCCCGGAAGACCGACGCCGCCGCGGAGTCGGCGAGGTGCAGCGACGGCGGCACGACCTGGCGGTACCGCCGCGGCCGGCCGGTAGTGGCGGAGCGATGGGTGGTGAGAGTTGTCGAGTGCACTGGCGTCCTTATTCCGAGTTCAACTGGCCGGGTCCTTGGCCGCGGTTACCTGAGCTGAGTCAGGCGCGACAAAGTACTCGGCAACAACAGGCGCCCGCGCATAGATGCGCGGCCGTCGTGTTGAACCAGGCGCTGCAGTACACACCGAAAATTTAGCACGTTTATTAGAGTGGTCCCGATGACGACTCCCGACGCTCCGAACCGGGTAGCGGTGGTTACCGGCGCCAGCTCCGGTATCGGCGAAGCGACCGCGAGAATCCTTGCGGCCCAAGGGTTTCATGTAGTGACGGTAGCTCGCCGCCAGGACCGGATCACCGAGCTGGCGCGTCAGATCGGCGGCACCCCGGTTGTGGCTGATGTCACTGACGACGCGGCGGTCGCGGCGCTGGCCGCCGGATTGAGCCGCGTCGACGTATTGGTCAATAACGCCGGCGGCGCAAAGGGCCTGGAATTTGTCGCCGATGCCGATCTGCAGCACTGGCGCTGGATGTGGGAGACGAACGTACTGGGCACACTGCGGGTGACAAGGGCGCTGCTGCCCAAGTTGATCGAGTCCGGCGACGGGTTGATCGTGACCGTCACTTCTATTGCGGCACTTGAGATTTACGACGGCGGTGCGGGCTACACGGCCGCCAAGCACGCCCAGGGTGCGTTGCACCGCACGCTACGCGGCGAGCTGCTGGGAAAGCCAGTCCGGCTCACCGAGATCGCCCCCGGGGCGGTCGAGACCGAGTTTTCGCTGGTCCGATTCGCCGGCGACCAGCAGCGCGCGGACGCCGTCTACTCCGGGATGACGCCGCTGGTAGCCGCCGACATCGCCGAGGTGATCGGGTTCGTGGCCTCGCGGCCCCCGCACGTCAACCTGGACCAGATCATCATCCGACCGCGCGACCAGGCCTCAGCGACGCGCCGGGCTAACCACCAGGACCCGCGCTAGGTTCCGGCGTACCGGACAAGCTGGGCGCCGTTGACGGCGTGGCCGGCGCGGTGACCGGGATCTGCGTCCCCGGGGGGCGGGCGCTCGGGCGTGGCAGCGCCGACATCGACACCCAGGTGTCCCAGTCCACGGCCCAGTCCCAGATGTCGCCGTCGGCGTAGGACAGCTGGATCGTGCTGCCGGTCACCTCAACCGGGTCACCGTAGACCGCGGAGTGGAAGTACTGCTCGGCATCCGAGGTCGACAGGTTGATGCAACCGTTGGTGACGTTGCTGTTGCCCTGCGCGCCGGCACTGGCCGGGTTCGCGTGGATGAATTCGCCGTTGTTGGAGATGCGCACGGCCCAGCGCTCGTGCACATTGCTGTAGCCGGCGGCCGGGTTGGACATGTAGAAGTCCGCGTATTTCTCGGTGACCACGTGAATCCCGTTGCGAGTGACGTTGCGCGCCTTGTCGGCTTCGCCGTAGCTGCACGGGAAGTCCATGATGACGCCCTCGTCGGTGACGACCTGGATACGGTGGGAGGAGACTTCGGCCTTGACCACCTGCCGGCGGCCGATCTGGATGTTCAACGAGAAATCCTGCGCGCCGTAGGCGCCGTCGCCGAACGGCAGCCCGTATAGCTTCGCGTCGACGTTGACGGTGGCGCCCGCCGGGTAGTAGTCGCGGGGGCGCCAGTGCACTCGAGCACCTTTCGCCTCGTCGGGCAGCCAGGCCCAACTGCCCTCGACGGGCGGGTTGGTGGTGACCGTGAGCGCCCGCTCGACGGACGCCTTGTCGCTGATCGGTGCGTCGAACTGGATGATGATCGGCGCCGCGACGCCGACGGTCTGGCCGTCGGCCAACTGGAAGCCGCCGTCGATTTTCTTCTTGGGCGTCACGGTGGTGAATTTGCCCGCGACCGGTACCGCCTTGCCGTCATGGCCGACGGCCGCTCCGCTCCAGCTGTAGGTCGTGTCGTAGCCCAGCGGCTCGGTGATGGTGAACACCGTGCGGTCCTGGTTGTAGGTGCCGGCAACGACCCTGCCGGCGGGGTTGGTCAGGGTCACCCGCTGGAACCAGCCGTCGCCGACCTCGACGCTGATCGGAGCGATCGGCAACACGTCGTCGGCGGCATCTGCCGGCCGGAATGTGAGATGGGGCGCAGCCGGCGGCCTCTTCTCGGATTGCCTGGTGACACCGCCCCCACAGGCCGCCAGCACGCTGGGCGCCAACACCCCGGCCCCCAGGGCCATCAAAGCCATGCGCCGGTTGATCGGCCCTGGACTTTGGGGGGAGCTGGAGGTGGTCACGGGAATCAAAGATACCGGGCCAAGCCGTACGCGACCGGCTGCAAGCGCCGACGAAGCCACCACACCAACGGCGCGGCGAGCGTATCGGACACGAAAGTAGCAGCTACAACCGGCAACCGATCAGGATCGGTTCGGGTTGCAATGTGATACCAAACACATCACGAACCCCGTCGCGGATGGTGCGGGCCAAGAGCATCACGTCGGCCGCCGTGGCGGCCCCGCGGTTGGTCAATGCCAGCGCGTGCTTGGTGGACAGCCGGCACGGGGCAGCCGCCCCGGTGATACCCGGATCCGGATAGCCCTTTCCGAAACCGGCGCGTTCGACCAGCCAGCCCGCGGCCAGCTTGACGCCCTTCGGTGCCGGATAGTGCGGCACCGGACCGTCCACCTTCGCCGCCAACCGTTCATAGACCTCCAGTGCGACGACGGGGTTGGTGAAAAACGATCCCACGCTCCAGGTGTCATGGTCGGCCGCGTCGAGCACCATCCCCTTGCGCGCCCGCACTGCCAAGACGGCCGCGCGGACCGCTAGCGGGTCGACACGTTCGCCGCTGGCCGCACCCAGCGCCGCCGTCAGCTCGCCGTAGCGTAATGGTGCGCTGCGACCCGAAGCATCCAACGCGAACTCCACCTCCAGCACCACCGCCGGTAACCGAAGCCCGTCGGCCTGCTTGAGCACACTGGTGCGGTAGCCGAAGCCCAAGGCGGCGCCCGGAAGCCACTGCACCTCGCCACTGTCGCGGTCCAACAGCCGCACCCGGGTGATGACATCGCAGACCTCCACCCCGTAGGCCCCCACGTTCTGTACCGGCGTCGCACCGGCCGACCCGGGGATCCCCGACAGGCACTCCAGCCCGCCCAGGCCGCGGTCGATCGTCCCGAGCACCACGTCGTCCCACACCGCTCCCGCCTCGGCGCGCACCATGTTCCCGTCGATAGTGATGCCGTCGTTGGCCAGCCGGACCACAGTCAGGTCCGCGACGGCATCGCCGATCACCACATTGGATCCCCCAGCAAACACCAACACCGGACCGCACCGCCCGGCCCGCGCATCCGCGTCCAGCTGCCGCACCACCGCGACCACCTGCTCGGTGGTCACGCAGGTGATTACCCGCCGCGCCACGGGTCCCACCCGCAATGTCGTCAACGGCGCCAGCGGCACCGACTCCTCGACGCGCGCACCGGCAAACCGTGAACCGACTGCGCTCCATTTCATGGGCCGTAACGGTAGCCTCACCAGCTATGCCGCGTTCATTCGACATGTCGGCCGACTACGAAGGCAGCGTCGAAGAAGTACACCGGGCTTTCCACGATGAGGACTACTGGCGAGCCCGGCTGGCGGAAACCCCGGTCGACATCGCCAGCTTGCACTCGATGCGGATAGGTGGCGAATCCGGAAGCCAAGGCACCATCGAGGTGGTCACGCTGCAGACCGTCCACAGACACAACCTTCCCGGTCTGGTCACCCAGTTGCACCGGGGCGATCTGTGCGTGCGGCGTGAGGAGATGTGGAGCCCGGTGACCGACGGCGTCGCCACGGCATCCATCGCCGGGGCCATCATCGACGCACCCGCCAACCTGTGGGGCACCGCCGTGCTGGCGCCCAACGCCGACTCGGGCGGCTCCCGGTTGTCGTTGCAAGTCACCATCCAGGTACGTATTCCCCTGATCGGGGGAAAGCTGGAGCGCATCATCGGCACCGAACTGCACCAATTGGTGATGATGGAGCAACGCTTCACCACACAGTGGATCGCCAACAACGCCTAGCCACACCAGCGCGGGTATCGGCGGCTCTTAAGCTGGCCAGTATGCGGATCGCGTTGGCGCAAATACTCAGCGGCACCGACCCGGCAGCGAACCTGCTCCTGGTGCGCGAGTACGCCAGCCGGGCTGCCGACGTCGACGCGGAGCTGGTGGTGTTTCCTGAAGCAACGATGTGCCGGTTCGGTGTGCCGCTGGCTCCGATCGCCGAGCCCCTGGACGGGCCGTGGGCCAGCGGTGTGCGACGGATCGCGACCGAAGCAGGCATTACCGTGATCGCGGGCATGTTCACCCCCGCCGATGCCGGGCGGGTGATGAATACGCTGGTCGCGGCGGGTCCAGGGACGCCGAATCAGCCCGATGCGCACTACCACAAGATCCACCTGTACGACGCGTTCGGCTTCACCGAGTCGCGTACCGTCGCCCCGGGGCGCGAGCCGGCGGTGATCACGGTCAACGACGTGCGGGTGGGCTTGACCGTCTGCTATGACATCCGCTTTCCGGCGCTCTACACCGAACTGGCGCGGCGCGGCGCGGCGCTGATCGCGGTTTGCGCGTCCTGGGGTTCGGGTCCCGGCAAACTCGAGCAGTGGACGTTGCTGGCCCGGGCCCGAGCGCTGGATTCCACCAGCTATGTCGCCGCGGTAGGTCAGGCGGACCCCGGCAGCACCCTGTCCAGCTCGGGTGCGCCTACCGGCGTCGGCGGCAGCCTGGTGGCTTCGCCGCTAGGTCAGGTGGTGGCGTCGGCCGGTGCCGAACCGCAACTCGTGGTCACCGATATCGATCTCGAAAACGTGAGCGCGGCTCGCGAAAGCATCGCCGTGCTGCGCAACCGCTCAGAGTTCGTTCAAACTGATAGGGCACAATTGCGTAGGTGACGAACCCGCAAGGGCCACCCAACGAGGGCCCGTCGACATGGTCGCGTCCCAACAATCCAGGTCCCATTGGCCGGCCTCCCGCGCCCACGGATCCCTCCGCCGGGCAATTGCGACCCGGAGGCGCCACCGACGCCCACGCCCAGGATCCGCCTACTCAGGCCGGACCGGGGGCCGGCCAGGCAACCCAGCCAACCGAGCAGCTGGCTGCGGCCAATGCCGATGCGCAGCGACCCGGTCCACCGCCGGCGGCCGCGGGCGCGGCCAAGACGACTCCGCTGGCCAAGCCGCAAGAAGACGCCGACGGGGGCAAACCCACCCGGAAGCGCCGCTGGCGCCGCGACCCATTGTCGATCTTCCTGATCCTGATCATCGTTTTTTCGCTGGTCGTCGCGGGGCTGATCGGGGCCGAGCTGTATGTTCGTCACGAAGCCAATAGCAAGATCGCCGAAGCGGTGGCATGTGAGGTCAAGGACAAAGCCAGCGCCTCCTTCGGTGTGGCCCCGCTGGTCTTGTGGCAGCTCGCGACCAAGCATTTCACCAACATCTCGGCGGAGACCGCGGGCAATCAGGTTCGCGATGCCAAGGGCATGAAACTGAAAATCAACATTCAGGACGTCCAGCTCAGAAACACCCCTACTTCCCAGGGCACAGTGGGCGCGCTGGATGCCACCGTCACGTGGACCTCCGAGGGCATCAAGGAATCGTTCCAAAACGCGATACCGGTGCTGGGCCCGTTCGTTTCCAACACCGTGACGACCCACCCCAGAGACGGCACTGTCGAAATGAAGGGCTTTCTCGACAACATCGTGGTCAAGCCGCGGGTGACCGGCAACCAGCTGCAGCTGCCGATCGAAACTTTCAACGCACTTGGCTTCACGCTGCCCAAGGAGTCGGTGCAATCGATGATCGATGACTTCTTCAGCAAGCTGACCAAGGATTTCCCGTTGGGAATCCACTGGGACAGCGTGCAAGTCACTGATACCGGTGTGGTTGCTCACCTATCGACCCGCAACGCCACCATCCCTGCCGGCGGCGAGCAGGATCCCTGTTTCGCCAACCTCTGACGACGCCGGTCAGTCGGGGGCGAGCCCCTCGAGAACCGAACGGGTGCCGGACAGGCCCAGTCGGGTGGCACCTGCGCGCAGCATGGCGACGGCCTCGGCGGCGGTGCGGATGCCGCCACTGGCCTTGACCCCCAGCCGCCCGCCGACGGCGTCGGCCATCAGCGCGACGGCATCGACGGTCGCCCCACCCGCGGGATGAAACCCCGTTGAGGTCTTGACGAAGTCAGCGCCGGCGCCTTCGGCGACGCGACACACCGCCGTCAGCAGATGCTCCCCCGCGCGGCCCAACAGCACCGACGACTCGACGATGACCTTCAGCACCGCCCCGGCTGTTGCGGTACGCACCGCCGCGATGTCCGACCGCACGGCATCCAGGTCGCCGGCGAGCGCGGCGCCGATGTCGATCACCATGTCGATCTCATCTGCCCCGCACGCGACGGCCTGCGCCGCCTCTTGTGCCTTGACCGCAGGGACATGCTTGCCCGACGGGAAACCCGCCACCGCCGCAACCCGCAGGCCACCAGCTGCCGCGGCGCTGCATGCGGCCGACACCATCGACGGCGAGACGCATACTGCGTAGACGCCCAGCTCGGCAGCTTCGCCGACCAGCCCCGCCACATCGGCAGCGGTGGCTTCGGGCTTGAGCAGGGTGTGGTCGACCAATGCCGCCACCTGTCGCCTGGTCTGCTGGATGGGCATCAAAACTGCTCTTCGGGAGCGCCTGGGTTGCACCCGGATGCAAGCATGTCGGTGTCGTCGACGACCGGCCGCCACGGCTCGAGGTTCCAGCTGACCTTCCCGGGTTCGGCGGCCTCCGCCAGTTGCCAGTGGCAGTCGAACTGTGCCCGCATGCCGGGCATATCGGCCTCGGGGGTGAGGGCGAGTACCTCGGCCCATGCTTCGTCAGCGGCGGCGGTGCCGGGATTGCGGGACGCCGCGCGACCAGATGGCGTCGGGTAGACCCGCAGGCTGCTCAGACGCCCCGAATATGACCAGTGGGTGTGGTCGATGAACGGCGGTGAAAACGCCGGGTCAGGTTGGTCAACCGCGCCGCTACCGGGGCCGCCTTGGGCGGTGAATGGGCCGGGGATAGCGCCGGGGATAGTGCACAGCAGGCCGGCAAGCACCGCAGCCGGCGCCGCCAGCAAGGCTTTCATCCGGCTAGCGCGACTTGCCCTGGATTTCCAGCAGCTTGGGCCGCACGTCCACCAGATACACGCCGGCCGCGCAGGCGGCGATAGCCATCCCGAGCACCCCAAAGACGAACCCGAGGATGGACGTGAGCGCCACCGCCGCGCCCAGGATCACCAACCACACCGGCTTGGTCAGCTTGTCAGCAGCGGTATAGGCGTCCGGCCGCTGCAGCGCCGCATGCACAAACGCATACACCGCCGTGACCAACACGGCGATCTGCAAGACCAACATGACGGTACCCACAAGGTGGCTCACGCTTAAAGACTATGCGGGCACCGCCCAAAACGTCGACTCCGAGTCGCCCCGTGGGGCGACCGGCCCAGTCCACAGGCGACTCGGCCCACAAAAAACGTCGACTCCGAGTCGCCCCACAGGGCGACTCGGAGTCGAGTGGTCCGAGTTACCGGGCCAGCTTATTTTTGGGTGACCTTCTTGGCCGGAGCCTTCTTGGCAGGCGCCTTCTTGGCCGGGGCGGCCTTCTTGGCGGGCGCCGGCGCCTTCTTGGCCACATCCTTCTTACCGGACTCCGCCTTCTTCGGCAGCTCGATACCGACGAGCTTGGCGGCACGCTCACCGACGGCGCGGGTCTGCGACGCGACGGTGCCCAGCGCCTCCTGGGTCAGCTCGACAGCTTGGTCGACATAGCCCTCGGCACGCGCCGACGCGTCTTCGAAGACCGGCTGGCTACGCAGGCGCTCCAGGGCGGCCTCACCGCGCTGGACCAGTTCGTTGTACCGGTTGGTGGCAGCCTCGAGGTAGCCCTCGGCAGCCTTGCGCAGCTCATCGGCGGTGAAACGCTCACGGAGTTCGCTGAACTGCTCGGGGAGGTCCTCTTGCAGCTTGGTCAGGCGAGCGCGGCTCTCCTCGACGCGGGCCTCAACGCGGGTACGGGTGTCGGTGCGGGTTTCCTCGGCACGCTCGCGCAAGTTGGCGATCAAGTCGTTGACGGTGGCCAGAGCCAGGTCGGCGGCACCAAGCGCGGCGAGCAACGGAGCCCGCAGGTCCTCGATGTTCGGGTTTTCAGCCATGGTGTTTCCTTTCATAAATTGTATTGCTATTGGCGTTATTGCATCGTGATATGAAGTTGGAGCAAGCGTCGGCTCCCTTGGGGGAGTAGTCAAGACCCGCGGATTGACTTCACACGCGACTTGCTGGAAACCTCCTGATTTGTCGGGTCGGTGGATAGTCGAGTTCGTAATGATCCGGGCCGGTCCCCCTCCTTGTCGGGTTGCCCGAAGGCCGTCGGTCTAGACCTCAGCGACGTCACATCCGACGGCCGACTGGTGATCAATCGTCAATCTCGGGTGAGCTCGGACACTCCTCCCGGGCGGCTTCGTTCTGCTGGGTGAAGGACGCGTAGATATCCAGCAGGATCTGCTTCTGACGCTCGGTGATTGCCGTGTCGGTGATGATGGCGTCCCGGACCTGGCTGGTCTCGCTGGGTTCGAGGATCCCGGCGCGCACGTACAGGACCTCGGCGGAAACCCGCAACGCCTTGGCGATCTGGGCCAGGACGTCGGCCGACGGCTTACGCAGGCCACGCTCGACCTGGCTGAGGTAGGGGTTGCTGACCCCGGACCGTTCGGCAAGCTGGCGCATCGAAACCTGCGCCGTTTCGCGTTGCGTCCTGATGAAGCTGCCGATGTCGGACGCCCTGGAAGTCACGCTGGACACCTTGGCGCCGAATTTCTCCTCCGGCGGCATTGGCGCACTCCTTACGTCTTGACGTAATGCTGCTGATCTTGACGCCACCAGGGTACGGACAGGTGCTTGCTTTTGCAAGCGCTTGTTAGCACCCTAGAAGAAGACCTGGGCGACGGCATAGATGCTCAGCCCCGCCAATGCGCCTACCACGGTCCCATTGATCCGAATGAATTGCAGGTCGCGGCCCACATGCAATTCGATTCGCCGACTGGCTTCCTCCGCGTCCCAGCGTTCGATGGTGTCGGTAATGATGGCTGTGATCTCTACCCCATACTGCGAAACCAGGTGTTGGGCGGCCCGAACCATCCAATTGTCGACGTTGTCGCGCAGCGCGGCATCGTCGCGCAGTGATTCCCCGATCCGGATCACCGTGTCGGTGATCCGGGTGCGCAAGCTGCTGGACGGGTCGTCGACACCCTCGAGGACCAGCCGCTTGAGCGTCTTCCACGCCGTCGCGGCGGCGTTGGCGACCTCGTCGCGCGCCATCAGTTGTTCTTTGACCGCATCGGCACGCGCAATGGTGGCCGGGTCGTGCTGCAAGTCGTCGGCGAACTCGAACAGGAAACGCGTCGCCGAACGGCGCAGCTCATGATCGGGATTGCGACGGACCTTGTCGGTGAAGTCCAACAATTCGCGATGGATGCGGTCGCCGACCAGATGGTCGATGAACCGCGGCGACCACGTCGGCGAATCGCGCTCCACCACTCGCTGAATGACCATCTCGGCATTGAGCGACCATTGAAACGCGCGGTCGGCCAGCAGCTGAATCAGTGCCTCTTGGCGATTCTCGGTCAGCACCGTTTGCAACATCCGTCCCACCGGCGGACCCCACTGCGGCTCGGCGATGCGACGCATGATCATCCGGTCGATCAACTGGTGAATCTCATCGTCGTCGAGCAACTCCACCAATACCCGCAACACCGTGGCGGTCTCGGCGGCCACCCGACGCGCGTGGTCGGGCTCCGATAGCCACTTGCCCAGCCGGCTGGGCACTTGTGCGTCGCGCAGTTTGGTCTCCACCACCGGCCCGGACAGGAAGTTCTCGCGGACAAAAGTGCCCAGACCCTCCCCCAACTGGTCTTTCTTGCGCTTGATGATTGCGGTGTGCGGGATCGGAATGCCCAGCGGATGCTTGAACAGCGCGGTGACCGCGAACCAGTCGGCCAGCGCGCCCACCATGCCGGCCTCCGCGGCCGCACCGACGTAGCCAACCCACGTCGGCGCGGCGCCGTCCGCCTGCGCCCACCTGCAGGCGAGAAAGACGACCGTGGCGCCGAGCAGGAAACTCAGCGCCACCAATTTCATTCGGCGCAGCGCCACCCTCCGCTCGGCGTCCGCCTGCGGATCGGCGCCCGCGAAGGACTCCGCCAGGGACGGCCGGCGCACCCCGGAGGTGGGCGTGCTCACGTCGAGCCTCGGCGGCGAGCCCGACGCGTCGACTCTGTGTGCCACCACACCATCATCCGCTATCGCGGCGACCAATCGGCCTGACGCACCCTGTGGGGCTGCACGCATGGGTAGCCGATGAGCCATGTGAGACCCCGCACGCCGTAGTATCGACTGCGTCTAGTGAATGGGAATCGGCGGAGAGTGACAGAGCATATCCCGGCCGTGACGGGCAAAACGGATGGTCGCAAGCGGCGCTGGCACCAGCACAAGGTGGAGCGGCGCAACGAACTCGTCGACGGCACCATTGAGGCCATTCGCGTCCGCGGGCAATCCCTGAGCATGGACGAGATTGCGGCGGAAATCGGCGTCTCCAAGACCGTCCTCTACCGCTATTTCGTCGACAAGAATGACCTGACGACCGCAGTGATGATGCGGTTCGCGCAAACCACATTGATTCCCAACATGGCTGGCGCGCTGTCGTCGAACCTCGATGGCTACGAGCTGACCCGTGAAGTCATCCGGGTTTATGTGGAAACGGTGGCGTCCGAGCCCGAGCCGTACCGGTTCGTGATGGCCAACAGCTCGGCCAGCAAGAGCAAGGTGATCGCGGACTCCGAACGGATCATTGCCCGCATGATCGCGGTGATGCTGCGCCGCCGCATGCAAGAGGTGGGGATGGAC
This sequence comes from Mycobacterium attenuatum, assembly GCF_900566085.1. Lineage (GTDB taxonomy): Bacteria > Actinomycetota > Actinomycetes > Mycobacteriales > Mycobacteriaceae > Mycobacterium > Mycobacterium attenuatum. The sequence goes on along the minus strand of NZ_UPHT01000021.1, from coordinate 31,338 downwards.
ACCGGCGGGGTGGAACCCTGGGCGTACCTGATCGTCGGCGGAGTCCAGCTGGCCACCCACTCCTGGATGTCGGCCCCGCGGATGACCAGTGATGAGCTGATCGACTATCTGACGATGCTGAGCTGGAGTGCGCTGTGCGGGATCGTGGAGGCCGGCGGGTCGCTGGAAAAGTTCCGCGAGCAGCCGCATCCGTCGCCGATCGTGCCGCCACGGCAACCGGTGGAATAGGCACCCGGGAAGAGCGAGCGTGGCCCGTGGCGCCGGTCCGGACCCACGGGCGGCTGCCGTGACCGTCGCAGGCTGTTCGAAACGGCTAACATGCTTGAGGGGCATCCCGGGGGGGGAGACCAGGGTGCGCTGAGCCAAGCCCTGCGAAGCAGAAAGGCCCGACCGCTATGTCCGTGCAGCTCACGCCGCATTTCGGGAACGTCCAAGCCCATTACGACCTGTCCGATGATTTCTTCCGGCTGTTCCTGGACCCCACCCAGACCTACAGTTGTGCATACTTCGAGCGCGACGACATGACGCTGGAAGAGGCGCAGCTGGCAAAAATCGACCTGGCGCTGGGAAAGCTCAAGCTCGAGCCCGGGATGACGTTGCTGGACATCGGCTGCGGCTGGGGGGCCACCATGCGGCGCGCCATCGAAAAATATGACGTCAACGTCGTGGGCCTGACGTTATCGGAGAATCAGGCGGCCCACGTCCAGCAGATGTTCGCCAACATGGACACCCCCCGCACCAGGCAGGTGTTGCTGGAAGGGTGGGAGAAATTCCACGAGCCGGTCGACCGGATCGTGTCGATCGGCGCCTTCGAACACTTCGGCCGTCAGCGCTATCCGCGCTTCTTCAAGATGGCCTACGACGTACTGCCCGGCGACGGCGTGATGCTGCTGCACACCATCGCTCGCCCCACCTTCAAAGACGCCCGGGCACGGGGACTGACCCTGACCCACGAAATCGTGCACTTCACGCAATTCATCCTGGCCGAGATCTTTCCCGGCGGCTGGCTGCCAACCATCCCAACCGTCGAAGAGCACGCCACCACGGCCGGTTTCAAGCTCACTCGGGTGCAGTCGTTGCAGCTGCATTACGCAAAGACACTGGACACCTGGGCCGCCGCGTTGGAAGCCAACCGGGAAAAGGCGATCGCGATCCAGTCTGAGAAGGTCTACGACCGCTACATGAAGTACCTCACGGGCTGCGCAAAACTGTTCCGTGAGGGCTACACCGACGTCGACCAGTTCACGTTGGAAAAGTAGCGTCGCGTCGTTGCCCGGCACCGGGGTGCCGGTGCCGGGCGGTCAATAGGTGTAGAAACCCCGGCCGGATTTCTTGCCCAGTTGGCCTGCCTCGACCATCCGCAGCAATAGCGGCGGCGGCCCGTACAGCGACTCCTTGAACTCCTCGAACATCTTGTCGGCGATCAGCTTGAGCGTGTCCAGACCGACGAGGTCGGATAGGCGCAATGGCCCCATCGGGTGGGACAGCCCGGCAACGACGGCCTTGTCGACGTCTTCGACCGTGGCGAACCCGGCTTCGACCATCCGGATCGCCGCCAAGAGATACGGCACCAGAAGTGCGTTCACCACGAACCCGGATCGGTCGGAGCAGCGCACCACCTGCTTACCCAGGACGGTGCCGGCAAACTCCTCGGTGCGCGCGGCGGCGGCCTCGTCGGTGACCAGTGTGGTGACCAATTCGACCAGCGGCAGCACCGGGACCGGATTGAAGAAATGCAGACCCAACACTCGCTGCGGGTTCTTCGTGGCCGCGGCGATCCTCATGACCGGGATACTGGAGGTGTTGGAGGCCAGCACCGCGGCGGGATCGGTGACCACGCTGTCGAGTTCGGCGAAGATCGCGGCCTTGACGGACTCGTCCTCGACCACCGCCTCGATTACCAGCTGCCGGTCGGCCAGGTCATTCATGTCGGTGGTGAAGGTCAAGTTGCCCAGCGCACGGTCCCGCTCACGCTCGGTCACCTTGCCCGCGCTGACGCCTCGCTCCAGCGACTTCACGATGCGGTTGCGCCCCGCTGTGACTAGCGCTTCGGTCGTCTCGAACACCGTCACGTCGACGCCTGCGCGTACCGAGACCTCGGCGATGCCGGACCCCATCTGCCCGGCCCCGACCACCCCTACCCGCTGGATCGCTGCGTCACTCACTGTTCTCTCTTTCGAATCGTATTGCCTTGCACCGCAATAGGCCCCGCCCAGGTTGACTGGGCGGGACCTATGCTGTCAACTTCTCCCGCGAGCAGACGCAGACTCGCATCAACTGTGGGCTAGACATGCGACTCTGCGTCTGCTCGGCCAGCGGTCAGTGACCCGAGCCTTCGGTTGCACTTCCTCGTCGCGGGCTGCACCCCGCTCCTCGTCAGTGAAACTGGCCCTCTTCGGTCGAACCGGCCAGAGCCGTGGTCGACGACGTCGGGTCCACCGTGGTCGCGATCCGGTCGAAGTAGCCGGCACCGACCTCGCGCTGGTGCTTGGTAGCGGTGTACCCGCGCTCCTCGGCGGCGAACTCGCGCTCCTGCAGCTCGACATACGCGCTCATCTGGTTGCGGGCGTAGCCGTAGGCCAGGTCGAACATCGAGTAGTTGAGCGCGTGGAAGCCGGCCAGCGTGATGAACTGGAACTTGAAGCCCATGGCACCCAGCTCCTTCTGGAACTTGGCGATGGTGGCGTCGTCGAGGTGCTTGCGCCAGTTGAACGACGGCGAGCAGTTGTAGGCCAGCATCTGGTCGGGGTACTCCGACTTGACACCCTCGGCGAACTTCTTGGCCAACTCCAGGTCGGGAGTACCGGTCTCCATCCAGATCAGGTCGGAGAACGGCGCGTAAGCCTTGGCACGGGCGATGCAGGGCTCCAGACCGTTCTTGATCCGGTAGAAGCCCTCGGCGGTGCGCTCACCGGTGATGAACGGGCGGTCGCGCTCGTCGACGTCGGAGGTGATCAGCGTGGCTGCCTCGGCGTCGGTGCGGGCGATGACGACCGTAGGGACACCGGCGACGTCGGCCGCCAGCCGCGCCGAGGTCAGCGTCCGGATGTGCTGCTGGGTGGGGATTAGTACCTTGCCACCGAGGTGTCCGCACTTCTTCTCCGAGGCCAGCTGGTCCTCCCAGTGGCTGCCGGCGACACCCGCGGCGATCATGGCCTTTTGCAGCTCGTAGACGTTGAGCGCACCGCCGAAGCCGGCCTCACCGTCGGCGACGATCGGCACCAGCCAGTTGTCCACGGAACGGTCGTTTTCGACCTTGGCGATCTCGTCGGCGCGCAGCAGCGCGTTGTTGATGCGGCGGACGACCTGCGGCACCGAGTTGGCCGGGTACAGGCTCTGGTCGGGGTAGGTGTGGCCCGACAGATTGGCGTCGCCGGCGACCTGCCAGCCCGACAAATAGATGGCCTTCAGGCCGGCGCGCACTTGCTGGACGGCCATGTTGCCGGTCAGCGCGCCCAGCGCGTTGACGAAGTCCATCTCGTGCAGCTGCTCCCAGAGCACCTCGGCGCCGCGCCGGGCGAGGGTGTGCTCCTCGACGACGTGGCCTTGCAGTGCGACGACCTCCTGGGGGGTGTAGGTGCGGGTGATGCCCTGCCACCGGGGGTTGTGGTCCCAGTCGTGCTGGATCTGCTCAGCGCTCTTCGGGGTGCCAACCACAGACATTGGACTGCTCCTAACGGTCACTTAATTTGCTGGACTGCTGAGACCACAGCGCGACCCCGACGGTGCGGAGGGCTCAACTTCACTGGTGTGCTAATTCGACCATGACACAGCCAGCTAACCAGGTCCATCCATTTCATTTGCCAAGTTCAGCAACGACTTTCGGCGATTTTGCTAATTTTGCAAAGTTGCAGTTGAACTGAACCGTTACAGAAATTACCCGTCAGTAACGGCAAAGCCGCAGGTCAGCAGGTGGATTTGCGGTAACGGGCCGGCCTTAGCGGGCGAAGATGGCCGCAACGGCTTTGGTCTCGTCGCCAACCGCATATGTGAGCGTTGTAACAGTCCGGTCGGCCAGGCCGGAGCCGAATTGCTCGGTCGAACCGGGCGGATGAACGTGCGAGATGATCTCCAGTTTGTCGCCCAGTGCCACCGGCGCCTCGTGCTCGATGGTCACCCGTAGCGGGCCTTGCATCAGCTCGGTGTGACCGGCCAGGTAGTCCTCGATCACGCTCCAGTACACCGAGTTGTTCATGTGGTCGAACAAGTCGATGTCGGTGACCCGGACCGGAAACTCGTGGATTTCGGTGGCGTCATCGCGGCCGCCGGGCTTGAGGTAGCCCTTCCACCGCAGCCGGTCAACGGAGGTGGTCTTGTGCAGGCCCGCCAGGAAGTCGTCGGCGATGCGCGCCGGCATCTCGGTTTCCCGGTTGACGTGGATCCAGAACGCCTCGGACTCGATCAGCCCGCCCTTGCGCCCGTCGATACGAACGCGCATTTCACACCACCGGTTGGAGGTTCCCGAACACCAGCGCCGACACCGCAGCATGTCCTGGAACTCGATCGGCCGGATCATGTCCACCATGGTGCGCCGGACTATCCACAACGGGTGGGTCTCCTCGAAACCCATCTCGCGCAACTGGTCCTGGCCGATGTCCTGGATATGCCGGCACGCCGCGTCCAACCGCAACCTGCCGGTGCGGTCGATGTCGCCGACACGCAATGGCCACTCGCGATCGAACACGCTGGGGTGACCGTCCGGCACCGGCATCAATTCTTTGTCCAGGCTCACGGCTCTACTCCCCGTTCCCTCCTTGTGCGAACCCCAGGTTTACCCTGAGAGGCTGATGCGAATCATGCCAACGACGCGTTGAAAACACCAATCGGAACGCCGTTCGGCGCCGAGATGCGAACTCTGCGAAACATGGCTTCGCACAGCCGGTACGCTCATTGAAGTGTCCAAGACGTTCGTCGGCTCCCGGGTCCGCCAGCTGCGCAGTGAGCGCGGGTTCAGCCAGGCGGCGCTGGCCCAGATGCTCGAGATCTCACCGAGCTACCTCAACCAGATCGAGCACGACGTCCGTCCGCTGACGGTGGCGGTGCTGCTCCGGATCACCGAGGTGTTCGGGGTGGACGCGACCTTCTTCGCCTCCCAGGACGACACCCGGCTGGTCGCCGAGTTGCGGGAGGTCACCCTGGACCGTGACCTGGACATCGACGTGGACCCGACCGAGGTCGCCGAAGTGGTCGGTGCACACCCCACCCTGGCGCGGGCGATGGTCAACTTGCACCGGCGTTACCGCATCACCACCGCCCAGCTGGCCGCCGCCACCGAGGAGCGGTTCTCCGACGGCAGCGGCACCGGGTCGATCACCATGCCGCACGAAGAAGTGCGCGACTACTTCTATCAGCGCCAGAATTATCTGCACGAACTGGACACGGCCGCCGAGGACCTGACGGTCCAGATGCGGATGCACCACGGCGATCTGAGCCGCGAGTTGACGCGCCGCCTCGCCGAGGTCCACGGCGTGCATATCAACAAGCGGATCGATCTCGGCGACGGCGTACTGCACCGCTACGACCCCACGTCCAAGACGCTGGAAATCAGCAACCACCTCGCGCCTGGCCAGCAGTTGTTCAAGATGGCCGCAGAGTTGGCCTACCTCGAATTCGGCGACCTCATCGACTCCCTGGTCGAAGAGGGCAAGTTCACCAGCGACGAGTCGCACACGCTGGCCCGGCTGGGGCTGGCGAATTACTTCGCGGCGGCCGCGGTGCTGCCCTACCGCCAATTCCACGATGTCGCCGAGAATTTCCGCTACGACGTCGAGCGCCTGTCGGCGTTCTACTCGGTGAGCTACGAGACCATCGCACACCGGCTGTCGACGCTGCAACGGCCGTCGATGCGCGGCGTGCCATTTTCCTTCATCCGCGTCGACCGGGCCGGAAACATGTCGAAACGCCAGTCCGCCACGGGTTTTCACTTCTCCTCCAGCGGGGGCACCTGTCCTTTGTGGAACGTTTACGAGACGTTCGCCAATCCGGGCAAGATCCAGGTGCAGATCGCCCAGATGCCCGACGGGCGCAACTACATGTGGGTGGCCCGCACCGTGGAACGACGGGCCGCCCGGTATGGTCAGCCCGGTAAAACCTTCGCGATCGGACTGGGTTGCGAACTTCGCCACGCGCACCGACTCGTCTACTCGGAAGGACTCGACTTGTCCGGGGATCCGAACATCACCGCAACACCGATCGGCGCGGGTTGCCGGGTATGCGAACGCGACAATTGCCCGCAGCGGGCCTTTCCCGCGCTGGGCCGCGCACTCGACCTAAACGAGCATCGCAGTACGGTGTCGCCCTACCTGGTCAAGCAGCCATGACCGGGGACCAGGTCGCGCGCATTCCGTCGGGCCGGTTGCGCCAGCTGGGACCGGTGAACTGGGTCCTCGCAAAGCTGGGAGCCCGTGCGGTCCGAGCGCCGGAGATGCACCTGTTCACCACGCTGGGCTACCGCCAGTCACTGTTCTGGGCCTGGCTGATCTACGGCGGCCGGCTGCTGCGCGGACGGCTGCCCCGCATCGACACCGAGCTGGTGATTCTGCGGGTGGCGCATTTGCGATCGTGCGAATACGAGTTGCAGCACCATCGCCGGATGGCGCGCGACGCGGGTCTGGATGCGCAGACCCAGGCCACGATCTTCGCCTGGCCGGACGCTCCGGGGGGCGACGGGCCCCGAAAGGTACTCAGCGCGCGGCAGCAGGCGTTGTTGACGGCGACCGACGAGTTGATCAGAGACCGGTCGATCACCACCGAAACCTGGCAGCAGCTGGCGACCCACCTCAAACAGCGTCAGCTGATCGAATTCTGCATGCTCGCAACCCAATACGACGGGCTCGCGGCGACAATAACGGCGCTCAACATTCCGTTGGACAACCCGCGCTAGCGGTTTAGAGGTAGATGTCGGCCAGCACGGCCAACGTCAGCACCACGGGCAGAATCGGCAGGCCGAACACGAAGGCCGCCCCCAGGTGGTTGCTGCGCCAGCGCAGCAGCAAACCGCCCAGCGCGGCGCAGACGGCTAGCACACCCGACAGCATCAGCACCGCCACGCTCCAGCTGCTCACCGTGGTGAGGTCTTCGCCGATCGAAATGGCAACCAGCCACAGCACATAGCCGGTGGCCACACCACCGATGGCGCCCAGGAGAGTCTCGGTGCGAATCATCGGGTGACTCAGAAGTTGATCATGTGCCCGGTTAGGCCATGGAAGCACTCCTGCAACGCCTCCGACATGGTCGGGTGTGTGTGGACGTTGCGGGCCAGCTCGGTGGCCGTCAAATCCCACTTCTGCGCCAGGGTGAGCTCGGGCAACAGCTCGGACACGTCGTGGCCGATCAGGTGCCCACCCAGCAGCTCGCCATGTTTGGCGTCGGCCACCAGTTTGACGAAACCGCTGGGGTCGCCCAGGCCGTGGGCCTTGCCGTTGGCGGTGAACGGGAATTTCGCCACCACAACGTCGTAACCCTCGTCGCGCGCCTGCTGCTCGGTGAGCCCGAAGCTGGCGACCTGGGGCTGGCAGAACGTCGCACGAGGCAACATCCGGTAGTCGCCCAGCGCCAAAGTCTCTGCGCCGGCGATGGTTTCGGCCGCCACAACGCCCATGGCCTCGGCGACATGGGCCAGCATCAACTGCCCGGTGACATCACCGATGGCGTAGATGTGTGAAACGCTGGTCTGCATGTACTCGCCGATGCCGATGGCCTTGCGGTCGGTCAGCGCGACCCCGGCCTTGTCCAGCCCGTAGCCGTCGACGTTGGGCGCAAAACCGATGGCCTGCAACACCTTATCGGCCTTGAGTTCCTCGGATTTGCCGTCCTTGCTCACCACCACGACAACCTCGGAGCCGTTGTCGGAGATCGACTCGCACTTGGTTCCGGTGAGAATTTTGACGCCCAGCTTCTTGAACTGTTTCTCGATCTCCTTGGACACCTCGGCGTCTTCGTTGGGCAGTGCCCGCGGCAAGAATTCGACGATGGTCACATCGACGCCGTAGTTCTTGAGCACATAGCCGAACTCCATGCCGATGGCTCCGGCTCCGGCGATGATGATCGACTTCGGCAACTCGCGGGACAGGATCTGTTCCTCGTAGGTCACCACGTTGGCCGACAGCGACGTGCCGGGCACCAGCCGGGTACTGCTGCCGGTGGCGATGATGGCGTTGTCGAAGGTCACCGTGTCGGTACCGCCGTCGTTCAGTTCAACCGAGAGCGTATTGGCGTCGGTGAACCTGCCGTAGCCATGGATCTCGGTGATCTTGTTCTTCTTCATCAAGAAATGCACGCCGGCAACGCGGCCCTCGGCCACCTTCCGGCTGCGGTCGAAGGCGACGCCGTAGTCGAACGTGGCCTCGCCGCTGATGCCAAACGTCTTGGCGTCCTTGGTGAAGATGTGCACGAGTTCGGCGTTGCGCAGCAACGCCTTGGACGGGATGCAGCCGACGTTGAGGCAAACGCCGCCCCAATACTTGGGTTCGACGATTGCGGTGTTGAGACCGAGCTGTGCGCAACGAATGGCGGCCACATATCCGCCCGGACCGGCCCCGAGGACGACGACGTCATAGTGAGTCACGGGCACTACCCTAACGGCTGCAATGCCTGGGCAGGGATCGAGTCACGGCAGTCGCGGCGGCGATCCCACAGCCGTCGGCACTGCGGCGGCGACTGGTATAGCCGCCGCGATTCCGTCAGCGGCCGTGACGGTGCCGTACTCGGTGGGCACCGGGAACTGCCTGCGCCCGTCCGATCGGCCGCGGACGCTAGTTACTTCGCCGATTCAGCGCGGAGGCCGGGGCCGCGACCCTAGAATTGACACGATCGAAGAAATGAGCGCAATGGGAATCTATATCTGCGAGCATCGTCGCGGCCCGGCGGATCGCCGGGCCGTCCCCGGGACAGCGGCACCACCACGGCCACGATGCTCGCCGTAAGCGGGCTACCATCGTGGTCGTTCACCACGATCGAACGTCGTATTGCGACGCTGCCGCCGATTGAGGAGGTTTGGGCGAGGCTGCCCGACGCCGTGGCGACGACCCAACTGAAGCGGCGTGAAAATCTGCTCGATGTCGCGACTCTTTCCTGTCCCGCGATCGAGCTCCTGCATCTCCTCATTTCCAGACTGGGTATTTTCCACACGATTATTCGCCATCCGCCCTCCGTGAAAGCCAGCACTAAGCAGACCCTGATAGCAGGTGGGCTCGACGGCAGCGTGCTACTGGTCAACAAGACGATGACGGTGCGGCTGGATAACCAGCATTTTCTGTTCACCGGGGCGGGCGACTTCACCATCAATCGCCGGTTATTACACCGCGTCGCAGCGGAATTGGGACTTGCCAAACGTGCCGTGAAAGATTGCCGGATCAATCCGGCGGATTACTGCCCTGAATCCGAGCTGAGGCTATTGAAGGGCATCGTCTCGCCTTTCTTCTCACCCGCGATAGCACGGCCCACCCTGCGAGGGGTAGTGCTGATTGCGCCAACCGAGGTTGACCGGGCCGAAGGGCACATGGTTGCGATATCGCTGTCGCCATTTGAGAGCCTGGTTGTGCGGGTCGCCGACTTGCCTGCATTGGTGTGGTATTACGCGGCGCGCGCATATCCCGACCTCAAGAGGACCACACTTGGTGCCGAACTCAGCGGGGTCGGGGGCCTTCGCGGATAACTGCCCACGCACGCGACTGCGCCCGACGACGATGGGCCGCAGCGTCTCTGTGCAAACGTCGTCGGTCGATGCAGCGACGCCGCCAGCAGCCGGGTCGATAATCCGGCACCGACAGCTGGCCGCACAGGTGACTTGTGCAACTATGTCCCAATACAGTTGTATCCTATACAATACATCCGTATGACGTCGCGGAATCCGGCGGCGTCAGCTTCACAATCTTGAGATGACCTGGAAGGGGTTGTGCCGGTGATGTTGTGGGCCGTCCCTGACGACATGGCGAGCGCGGCTGGCGCCGTAGCGGTGCCGAGCGCTCGACCGGCGGCCGCGCACGCCGCTGCCGCACCGGCGATGCACACGGTGGTGGCACATGTCGGCTAAGCGAGAAGCCTCCAGTTGTCACGGCGACGCCAAGGCCGACGGCCTGAATCGCGCGGCGAGTCGCGGTAAATCCCGAGCAGGCAAATCACCGCGGCAACGCGCCCGGGTGGCCGGCGTCGCACTGGGAGCACTCGCCCTGACCAGCGCCGCCAGTGCCAGCCTGGATGTCGCGGCACCCGAATCGGTGACGAGTTCTCAGCTCGGCGTAGGCCGACTCGCTATCACGCTGAATGCTCACGAGGTATTCAAACTCGATACCTGCACATCAGAGGACCCTGGCGGTTCTGTCACCACATCCACCGACGATTCAGACGGCATGGGAGAAACGCCGTCAAACAACGCGACCACCAATCCTCATACGGCACGCATCCGCATCCCCGAGCCCATGCCGATACGCGCCCTGGCGCTCCTCTCTGAATCTGAAGAATCCGAGGCCGTACGAAATCTTCCGGTCCAGCTCGATGAGTTTGAAGAATCATCGAGCGAATCATTCGAACCTACTAATCCCGTGGAAACAGTCAGAAGGATATTCGAGGAAATCGACACACCGGAGGCAGAAGCGGAGTTCAGAAGCGTATTCACTCCAACGAACCTATCCTCGACAAGAACAGCAGAGACTCCATATTTCATACCCGACGTCGGTTGGGTAGATGAGAGTTTCGCCAGTAGATTCAGGAATGAGCTGGACGAATTACAGGATCAGCTCAACCAATTCAACTCTGAGGTGGGTGAGAGCAAATTCGGATTTTCGAGAGACAACATTGACGACCACTTAACTACCCTGCGCGCGAATTTACCTGAGATTTCTGCGTCAGACCAGCGTGACAGTTCTGAGTCGGACGCGACGGTATTGAGTGGGGAAGAAGATAATTCCGTCTTCGTTGCTCTCGGTAACAGCCTTTCCAATGATAACCTCTCGAACCTCTCGAACCTCTCGAACAATAATATTCCTGACTATAACGCGGGCGACTATGAGGTGAATACCGAGCAGTCTTCAATGCAGATTCCGTTGATCGACCCTTACGCCGACACACCCGACTACCACGGTATGAGCGTGGCGGCGCTTTCGGCGTTGGAATATAGCAATCTAGTCGGCGCCGGCGACAATTACGTTACCGTAGCCGACGTCTTCAATAACGCAGGTTCCACCGATAACAATTGAACGTCGCTGGCGGTTAAATACTTCGGTGAGCTAATTGTTTTTTGGTGGTCAGATCGGTTGTTAGGCGAACCAGCGAACGGGAGTAGTGAAATGACGTATCCGGTGGGTCCGACATCCCCGGCGGCCATCGTTGCCGCGCGGGAGTCATTGCGTGCTATCCGGCGCACGACCTACCCCGCTGCTACGCCAGCGACCACCACGCCGGGCGCCCCCGCGGGCAGTCCGATATCGCCGAGCACCGCGCAAGCCGCGGCGAACAGACCCGCAGGCCAGGTACTGGGCCGCTGGCGGATCGGCGCTCATCGCCACGCTGGTGGCTTCGCGGCCCGCGATGCCGCCATGGTCTCGAAGGTGCTCGCAAGTGGTGCGAAGTGACGGCGCCGCTGTGGTCGGCGTCGCCGCCGGAGGTGCATTCTGCATTACTTCATACGGGCCCCGGACCGGGTTCGTTGCAGGCCGCGGCGCAAACCTGGGCAGCGCTCAGTGCGGAGTACGGGTCGGTTGCTGAGGAATTGACCGCGGTGCTCGCTGCGATGCAAGCCGGCACGTGGGACGGTCCCACCGCGGAGTGTTGCATCGCGGCCTACGCGCCGTACACGGCGTGGTTGCTGCAGGCCAGCGCCGACAGTACGCAAGCCGCTGCTGCTCATGAGGCCGCGGCGACGGCCTATGTGAGTGCCTTAGCGACCATGCCGACGCTAGGCGAGTTGGCGGCTAACCACGCCACCCACGCCGTGTTGGTGGCGACGAATTTCTTTGGCCTCAACACCATCCCCATCGCCCTGAATGAGGTTGACTACGCGCGGATGTGGATCCAAGCCGCCACCACGATGAGCGTTTACGAAATCAGCACGGCCGCCGTCCTATCCTCCGTGCCGCACACGAGTCCGGCACCGGTCATTGTCAAACCCGGAGCAGACGTCATCGGAAACATCGCGGCCGGCGTTGTCCAGTTCGGGCTCACGCCATGGCAGCAATTTTTACAAGCATTCCAGATATTTCTTACCGTAGAGCTGTTCACGGCGGTGGAATTTGTTGGCTACTTTTTGATCGGAGCACTATTTACCGGGCCGATGCTCATTGAGGCCTTCTTGTTATTATTGACTCAGCCCGCTGCCGCACTTCTCATGCTGCAGGTCCTCGGTTTGCTCTGGCAATTGGTCGCCGTAAACGCCTTTTACCTCGTGCTCAATCCATTCTTTTTCATAGGTGCGGTAATCGAATGGATTCTCGGGGGCGCGGGCTTTGGTCTTGTTCCGGCTTTGGCGACGTCAGCTGCTGACGGGATGGCGCTGTCGACCGCTGGAGTGGCAATGACCGCTGCCGAGTCGAGCGTGGGCGCGCTGACCGCTGCGCCGGCGACGGGGGCGGCTGCTGGCGCGCTAGGGACGCTGGCAGGTGCATCGGCGGTATTGCCGCAAGCGCCGTTGGTGTCGGCAGTCACAACGCCGGCCATATCGACCATATCGGCGCCGGTGGCGGCTGCCGATCAGGGTGCTGGCGCGATGGGGTTCGCCGGGACCACACCCACCGGCGCGCTGATGCAGGCCGGCGGGTTGGCCACGATCGGCGGCGTCGAGTCAGGCGGCGGGGCGCAGGTCCCCATGCTGCCGACCGGTTGGCAGCCAGGTTCGCTCGACGCTGCCCACACCGTGCTCGCGAGCATCTAGTACGGGATGACGCCGACCAGACAGTGGCCCACCCGCTCGCAGTAGTAATAGCCGTACAGCGGTGCCGCAGCGGCGACGGAGGCGAACGGCCCCGACATCACCCCGATTGACAATGCCGCGATCATGGGCCGACCCTGCACCATCGACAGAATCACGCCGCCGACGGCGCACGCCACGACATAGACCAAGACGACAAAGACGGCCGCCGTCTTGTCCAGCGTCTGATACCACCAATAGAACAGACTCAGCCCGACCTCGGCCGCACCGAACCACACGCCGAGGATGACCAGCAACAACTTCCACCACTTCAGGTACTGGTAGCGGCCGGGCACCTGCACGGGTGCGGCAGCCGGCTCGCCCGTCGACGCGTCGGTGGGTGCTTCCGCGACAGGCGGGGTGGAAGGCGGGCTGTCAGGTTCCTCCTTGCCCTGCCTTGCCGAGTCCGCCTTCTCGGCGTCGGCGGCCAACACGGGCAAGGGCTGCGAGCCGGTGTCGAAATCGGGCACGAACGGTGCCGTCCCCGGGTCCGGAACCTGATCTTGGTCAGCCTCTTTGTCAGCCACGGGATGCCACCTCGATTGCCACCAGCACACCGAACCAGCCCGGCGCCAGCGCGAGGATGAAAGCGCCCAGCGTCGTCACCCAACGGCGTCCGGAAAACAGGATGATCGCCAGCCCGAGCACGCTGGGAATCGCGACCACCAGCGCAATGACCAGATCTGGCCGGATCGGAGTATGCACCAGCACGGTTCCCGCCACCCCCGCCAGCAAGCCGACCGCATTACCGACCAGCAACGCGCTCGTCAGCAGCCGCGCTCGCGGAAGGGGAATCACGTTGTACGACCTTACTGCGGTCACCCGCGCGTGGCCCGGCACGCTCCCGGCGCGTTGTCGGCGACGACTTCACCTCGTACCGGCGGCCGTTCGCCGCGCGCGTAAGCCGCACCCGTGATCACTGGAACTGCCTCCCGCGCAGACGTCTCCTCGTCGGTGAAGACCCGGCCGCGACTGAGAAAACGCACGCCCTCCGGTGCTTCCAGGCTGAACCCGCTGCCGCGGCCCGGTACCACGTCGATCACCAGTTGGGTGTGCTGGTCTCGATATTGAGCCTGGTACTGCGGACCCGAGATCCATACCGGCACGCCCTTTTCCGTCACATCGAGCACGCCGAGCAGGACGTCATGGTCGCCGACGAGGAAGTCCCCGTGCGGGTAGCACATCGGCGCGGACCCGTCGCAGCAGCCGCCGGACTGGTGAAACATCAGCGGACCGTGCCGGTCGTGCAACCGGGCCAGCAACTCGGCGGCGGACGCGGTGATGACCACACCGGGCGGCGCATCCATCAGAACAACCCGAGCGCCTTGTCGCTGTAGGACACCATCAGGTTCTTGGTCTGCTGATAATGCTCGAGCGCCATCTTGTGGCACTCGCGGCCGAAGCCGGACAGCTTGTAGCCGCCGAACGCCGCATGCGGTGGATAGACGTGGTAGCAGTTGACCCACACCCGTCCGGCCTGGATGTCGCGCCCGGCCCGGTAGGCGGTATTGCCGTCGCGGCTCCACACGCCCGCGCCCAGACCATAGAGAGTGTCGTTGGCAATGCCGATCGCGTCGTCGTAGTCGGTGAAGGAGGCGACGGCGACGACCGGCCCGAAGATCTCCTCCTGGAAGATCCGCATCGCGTTGTTGCCGGCGAAAATCGTGGGCTGCAGGTAGAACCCGCCGGCCAGGTCACCTCCCAGGTCGGCGCGCTCGCCGCCGGTGATGACCTTGGCCCCATCTTCCTTGCCGATCTCGATGTAGGACAAGATCTTCTCGAGCTGATCGTTGGAGGCCTGCGAGCCCAGCATCGTCTCGGTGTTCAGCGGGTCACCTTGCCGAACCGCCTTGGTCCGGATCGCGGCCAGTTCCAGGAACTCGTCGTAGATGTCGGCCTGGATCAGGCTGCGCGACGGGCAGGTGCACACCTCGCCCTGGTTGAGGGCGAACATCGTGAAGCCCTCCAGCGCCTTGTCCTGGAAATCGTCATTGGCCGCCATCACGTCGGAGAAGAAGATGTTGGGGCTCTTGCCGCCGAGTTCCAGGGTGACCGGGATCAGGTTCTGGGAGGCATATTGCATGATCAGCCGACCGGTCGTGGTCTCCCCGGTGAAGGCCACCTTGGCGATCCGGTTGCTGGACGCCAGCGGTTTTCCCGCCTCGAAGCCGAATCCGTTGACCACGTTGACCACTCCCGGCGGCAGCAGGTCGGCGATCAGCGTCATCAGGTACAGCACCGAGGCCGGCGTCTGCTCGGCGGGTTTGAGCACCACCGCGTTGCCGGCCGCCAGCGCCGGCGCCAGTTTCCAGGCGCCCATCAGAATGGGGAAGTTCCACGGAATGATCTGACCGACCACGCCGAGCGGCTCGTGGAAGTGGTAGGCGACGGTGTCCTCGTCGATCTGGGAGAGGGTGCCCTCCTGGGCGCGGATCGCCGCGGCGAAATACCGGAAATGGTCGGCGGCTAGCGGGATGTCGGCGGCCAGCGCCTCCCTGACGGGTTTGCCGTTGTCCCACACTTCGGCCACGGCCAGAGCGGCCCGGTTCTCGTCGATGCGGTCGGCGATTTTGTTCAGGATCGCCGCCCGCGCGGCCGGCGCGGTCTTGGCCCACCCCGGCGCCGCGGCGTGCGCGGCGTCGAGCGCCTTGTCGACGTCGGCTTCGTCGGACCGCGCTATCTCGCAGAACGGCTGGCCGGTCACCGGCGTGAGATTTTCGAAGTAGCGGCCCTGGGCGGGTGCCATCCATTCGCCGCCGATGAAGTTCTCGTACCGGAATTCGTACGACATCAGCGCACCGGCGGAACCCGGACGTGCAAAGACGGTCATCTGCTCGGCTCCTCGTTAGCTCGTGTAATACAGCTCACACTACCGCCGGGGTCAGAATGGCTTCCATGACATCTGAGGCGCCGGACGACCCGTACTTGTGGCTTGAAGACGTCACCGGCGAGAGCGCACTCGACTGGGTGCGCGCACGCAACGGGCCCGCCATGGCGCAGTTCTGCAGCGGCGAGTTCGAGCGGATGCGGGCCGAGGCGCTCGAGGTGCTCGACACCGACACCCGAATCCCCTACGTGGTGCGCCGCGGCGATTACCTGTACAACTTCTGGCGCGACGCCGCCAACCCGCGCGGGCTGTGGCGGCGCACCACGCTGGACAGCTACCGCGCCGACAAGCCGGAATGGGATGTCCTGATCGATGTCGACGAACTCGGTCGGGTGGACGGCCGGAAATGGGTGTGGGCCGGCGCCGGCGTCATCGAGCCCGACCACACCCTGGCCCTGGTCAGCCTGTCCCCAGGCGGGTCGGATGCGTCCGTCGTGCGTGAATTCGATATGCGCACACGCCAATTCGTCGACGGCGGATTCGAGCTGCCGGAAGCCAAGTCCCAAATCACCTGGCAAGACCCGGATACCGTGCTGGTGGGCACCGACTTCGGCGCCGATTCGCTCACCGAATCCGGCTACCCCCGCGTGGTCAAGCGATGGCGCCGGGGCACCCCGCTGGCCGAGGCGCAGACGGTGTTCGAGGGCGCCCGCGCCGACGTGCGCGTCATGGCGTCGGTGGATCGAACCCCTGGCTTCGAGCGCACCATGATTGCGCGTGCCCTCGACTTCTGGAACGACGAGGTCTACGAGCTGCGCGGCGCGGAGCTGATCCGTATCGATGCGCCCACCGACGCCAGCGTGTCCGTGCACCGCCAGTGGCTACTGATCGAACTGCGCACCGACTGGACGCTCGGCGCCACCACCTATACCGCAGGTTGCCTGCTGGCCGCTCACTACGACGAATTCCTTGCTGGCACGGCGCAATTGAACGTGGTATTCGAGCCGGACCCACATACCGCCCTGTATCAGTACACGTGGACCCGTGACCGGCTGCTGATCGTGACGCTGGCGGACGTGGCCAGCCGCGTCGAAATCGCCGCCCCGGGCGACTGGCGCCGCGAACCGTTGTCGGGCATCCCGGCAGCGGCCCACACCGTCGTCGTCACCGCCGACAGCCACGGTAACGAATTGTTCCTCGACTCCAGCGGGTTCGACCGGCCGTCACGACTGCTGCGCGGCACCGACGACGGGCAACTCGCCGAGATCAAATCTGCACCGACGTTCTTCGACGCCGGAAATCTCACGGTGGCACAGCATTTCACCGACTCCGACGACGGGACGCCCATCCCGTATTTTGTCGTGCGACCCGCGAACGCCGACGGACCCGGCCCGACGCTGCTCAGCGGCTACGGCGGATTCGAGGTGCCCAGGACACCCGCATACGATGGCGTGCTGGGCCGGTTGTGGCTGGCCCGCGGCGGCACCTACGTGCTGGCCAACATTCGCGGCGGCGGTGAGTACGGACCCGGCTGGCACACCCAGGCGATGCGCGCGGACCGGCACAAGGTGGCCGAGGACTTCGCCGCCGTCGCAACGGATTTGGTGAAACGCGAGATCACCACCGTCGCGCAGCTCGGCGCCCGGGGTGGCAGCAACGGCGGGCTGCTGATGGGAATCATGCTGACCAAGTACCCGGAGAAATTCGGCGCGCTGGTCTGCGATGTGCCGCTGCTGGACATGAAGCGCTATCACCTGCTGTTGGCCGGAGCCTCCTGGATGGCCGAATACGGCGACCCCGACAATCCCGAAGACTGGGAATTCATCTCCGAATACTCGCCGTACCAGAATATTTCGGTCGAGCGGCAGTATCCGCCGGTGCTGTTGACCACCTCCACGCGTGATGACCGCGTCCACCCGGGCCACGCTCGCAAGATGACGGCAGCGCTGGAAGCCGCCGGCCATCGTGTCTGGTACTACGAGAACATCGAGGGCGGGCACGCCGGCGCGGCCGACAACGAGCAGCTGGCCTTCAGATCGGCGCTGAGTTACTCATTCCTGCACCAGATGCTGGGCGGCCGCGGGTAACCGCACTGGTCGTGGTCGCGACGTCTAGCGGCGCCGATCTCTGGGCACCCTTACGCGGCCGTCAATCGCGCTGGTCAGGGTGGAGGGCTTCGGGGTAGCGCTGCCCGGCCAAACGATCCCGATCGCGGCCGGGCTGTACGCCCGCACCGGACAGTTGAACCTCGTGGCCGTCCTGGCGCTCGGCATCCTGGCGACCGAGCGTTTCTTCGCCAGGCGCGGCGCCATTTTCGTGGCCGGCGCACGGTTCATCGACGGGCTGCGCCAGGACGACGGGATCGTTGCCGGGGTGGCCCACATGCGCTGGTGTCTCCCGCTGAACCGCGCTTGAGACTGCTTGACACTGAAGTCCCCCAGCGGCTTCGCTTCGGCTATGTCTTTTTCCCGGCCTGTTCCCCCGTCCATACCCGACTTCGAAACGCTGCTCTACGCCACGGCCGGGCCGGTCGCCACCATCACGTTGAATCGCCCGGAACACCTCAACACCATCGTTCCGCCCATGCCCGACGAGATCGAGGCCGCGGTGGGGCTGGCCGAACGCGACCGGGACATCAAAGTCATCGTGCTGCGCGGCGCCGGACGCGCCTTCTCCGGCGGTTACGACTTCGGCGGTGGCTTCCAGCACTGGAGTGAGGCCATGATGACCGACGGCAGGTGGGATCCGGGTAAGGATTTCGCGATGGTCAGCGCCCGCGAGACGGGCCCGACCCAGAAGTTCATGGCGATCTGGCGGGCGTCGAAGCCGGTGATCGCGCAGGTGCACGGCTGGTGCGTGGGCGGCGCCAGCGACTATGCGTTGTGCGCCGACATCGTGATCGCCAGCAACGACGCCGTGATCGGCACCCCGTACAGCCGCATGTGGGGGGCCTATCTGACCGGGATGTGGCTGTACCGGCTGAGCCTGGCCAAGGTCAAATGGCACGCGCTGACCGGCCGGCCGCTCACCGGTGTCCAGGCCGCCGAAGTCGAGCTGATCAACGAGGCGGTGCCCTTCGAGCGCCTCGAGGCCCGCGTCGCCGAGATCGCCACCGAGCTGGCGCGAATCCCGTTGTCGCAGCTACAGGCCCAGAAGCTGATCGTCAATCAGGCCTACGAGAACATGGGACTGGCGTCCACCCAGACGTTGGGCGGCATTCTCGACGGCCTGATGCGCAACACCCCCGACGCACTCGAGTTCATCAAGACCGCCGAAACCCAGGGGGTACGGGCCGCGATCGAGCGCCGCGACGGCCCGTTCGGCGACTACAGCCAAGCTCCGCCGGAGCTGCGGCCCGACCCGAACCACGTGATCGTCCCTGATGGCAATGCATAGTGAGACGGGCTAGCAATGTGACCGAATGTGACTGCCGACGCTATGCCCGGGCCCCGAAAGTGTTACGGTGACAACTATGTCTCGGCTGAGTTCCGGCCTGCGCGCAGGCGTTGTTTTTCTCGCGTTGGGCGTCGCCGCAGTGGTCGCCCCGACGACCGCGGCGGCCGATTCCACGGACGACTTTCCGATCCCTCGCCGGATGATCGCCACCACCTGCGATGCCGAACAAATATTGGCGGCCACCAGGGATACCAGTCCGGTGTACTACGAGCGGTACATGATCGACTACAACAACCATGCGCAGTACCAGCAGGCGACCCAGGACAAGGTGCACTGGTTCTTCTCGTTGTCACCCGCGGACCGCCGGGATTACTCCGAGCACTTTTACGACTCCATCGATCCGCTGTGGTGGGGCTGGCGCAACCACATGAAGATTTTCTTCAACAACAAGGGCGTGGTCGCCAAGTCCACCGAGGTGTGCAACCAATACCCGCCCGGCGACATGTCGGTGTGGAACTGGGGGTAGGCGCCGCCGTTCGCCGAGGTCGACGGCAGCGCGAGGTTTTCGCATGTTCTTGCGGCTGGAGTCAATCACGCTGTCGCTCAAAATGATTGATCCCCGTCAGTAATTCAGTAATGCGGAGTGCTCACCGGGAATCGATCGGTGTCCGCGGTTCCGGAGGGGTTTGCGGACTTGCCGTCGCGGGGCAGCAACAGGGCACGAACCAAGGGTCGCGGGCCGTAAGGCCGAAGTAGCTGGCTGGCCGGGCGCGTGCGCACCCGCTGCGGCCACCAGAACCAGCGGCCCATCAGCGCCGCCACCGACGGCATCATGAACGACCGCACAATCAGCGTGTCGAACAACAGACCCAGTGCGATCGTCGTTCCCACCTGTCCGATCACCTTCAGATCACTGAAGACGAACGAGGCCATGGTGGCGGCGAAGACCAGGCCCGCGGAAGTCACCACCGCACCGGTGCCGGCCATCGAGCGAATGATCCCGGTCTTTATCCCGGCGCCGATTTCCTCCTTGAAGCGCGATACCAGCAGCAGGTTGTAGTCCGATCCGACGGCCAGCAGCAGGATGACCGACATCGCCAGCACCATCCAGTGCAATTCGAAACCGAGGATGTCCTGCCAGACCAGAACCGAAAGCCCGAATGAGGCACCCAACGACAACAGCACCGTACCGACAATGGTGAAGGCCGCCACCACGCTTCGGGTAATGACCAGCATGATGATGAAAATCAAACTGGCGGCGGCAATTCCGGCGATCATGAGATCCCATTTGGAGCCGTCGCGCATATCCTTGAAGACCGCGGCGGTTCCACCGAGATAGATCTTGGCGCCCTCCAGCGGAGTTCCCTTGATGGCCTCCTTGGCCGCCTTCAAGATCGGTTCGACGTGTGAGATGCCTTCGGGGGTGGCCGGGTCACCTTCGTGGGAAATGATGAAGCGAACCGCATGCCCATCCGGCGACAAGAACATCTTCAGGCCCCGCTTGAAGTCGGGGTTGTCGAAAACCTCCGGCGGAATGTAGAACGAGTCGTCGTTACGCGACGCGTCGAACGCCTGCCCCATCGCCGTCGAATTCTTGGACATCTCGTCCATTTGGTCATACAGCGACGACATCGAGCTGTGCATGGTCAGCATCATCGTCTTCATCGTCTTCATGGTCGCGATCTGCGGCGGCAACTGGGCAAGCATCTGCGGCATCAACACGTCCAATTGATCCAGGTTGCCGGAAAGTTCCGCCAGCTTCTCGTCGATCTGGTCCAGACCGTCCAGCGCATCGAATATCGACCGCAGCGACCAGCAGATCGGAATGTCGTAGCAGTGCCGCTCCCAATAGAAGTAACTGCGAATCGGCCGCCAGAAATCGTCGAAATCGGCTATGTGATCCCGCAATTGGTTGGTGATGACGACCATTTCGTGCGTCAAGACATCCATATTGTGGGTGACTTTCACCGTCTGGGCCATGATGTCGTACATGTGCTGCATGGTGTCGATCGACTGCTGCATCGCGTCGGCCTGGGTCAGCATGTCGGCCATCCGCTGCTTCATGTACTGCATGTTCTCGACCTGGACAGTGTTTTGCATGCTGATCTGAAACGGAATCGAGGTGTGCTCGATTGGCCTGCCCAACGGCCGGGTGATCGCCTGCACCCGCGAAATACCGGGCACATGAAAGACCGCTTTGGCGATCCGGTCGATGACCAGCATGTCGGCCGGATTGCGCATATCGTGATCGGTTTCCACCAGGAGCAGCTCCGGATTCATCCGGGCCTGAGAGAAATGACGACCGGCAGCTGTGTAACCCACATTGGCGGGGGTCCACGGCGGCAGATACTTCTTGCTGTCGTAATTGGTCTTGTACCCCGGCAGGGCAAGCAGCCCGATCAGGGCGATCGCGATGGACACGGCCAGGATCGGTCCGGGCCAGCGCACGATCGCGGTGCCCACCCGACGCCAGCCCCGGGTCCGCATCTTGCGCTTGGGATCGAAAATCTTGAAGTAGCTTCCGACGACCAGCACGGCCGGCCCCAGGGTGAGGGCGGCAAGCACCGCTACCAGCATCCCTATGGCGCACGGGGCGCCCAGGGTCTGGAAATACGGAAGCCGGGTGAAGCTCAGGCAATACATCGCGCCGGCAATCGTGAGGCCGGAGCCGAGGACCACGTGCGCCGTCCCGTGGAACATCGTGTAGAAGGCCTTTTCCCGGTCCTCACCGAGGCCGCGCGCCTCTTGATATCGGCCGAGCACGAATATCGCATAGTCGGTACTGGCTGCGATCGCCATCAGCACCAGCAGATTAACCGCGAAGGTGGAAAGCCCGATGATGTTGTAATGCCCCAGGAAAGCGACGACTTGCCGGGCCGCCATCAACTCGATTCCGACCATCACCAGGACCAGCAGCACCTGGACAATGGATCGGTATACGAACAGCAGCATCACGATAATCACCAGAAAGGTGATCATCGTGACTTTCTTGACGCCTTTGTCGCCGGACGTGGACTGATCGGCGGTGAGCGCGGCCGCACCCGTGACATATGCCTTCACACCCGGCGGGGCCGCAACGCTGTCGACGATCTCGCGCACCGCTTCGACGGACTCGTTGGCCAGGGACTCGCCCTGGTTGCCGGCGAGGTTCAGCTGGACGTAGGCCGCCTTGCCATCGGGACTCTGCGAACCGGCCGCCGTCAGGGGATCACCCCAGAAATCCTGGATGTGCTGAACGTGTTTGGTGTCGGCGGAAAGCCTGCGGATCAGTTCGTCGTAATAGTGGTGGGCTTTGTCATCGAGCGGCTGGTCGCCTTCCAGCACGATCATCACCGAGCTGTCGGTGTTGAACTCATGGAAGACTTTTCCGACACGCTTCATCGCGACCATCGACTCCGCGTCATTGGGGCTCAACGACACGGTGTGGTCTTTACCCACCTTTTCCAGCGACGGGACGAAAATGCTGAGAACGACGACCAGTCCAATCCAGAGCAGCACGATTGGCACCGCAAGACGGTGAATTATCCGGGCCAACGACGGCCGTTTGCCGGCCCCGTTTTCGGTTAGGCCCGCGGGACTGTTTTCGGTGGCCGTCGGGATATCGCTCATGCCGATTTCACCAAGCAGAAGGTTTGGGCGTTCACTTCGTTCTCGGACCTTTCGTCCTTGACTTCGCCGTTGACGATGATGCGGCAACCGATCTGGTTACTGTCGCCCTGCGCCACCACGTTCACGCTCACCGAGGGCAATGTCGTCGTGACGGATAGCGTCCACGGCAGCGGCACATTGCTGACCCGCTGGGGTTGGGCATTGATGTCCAAATAGTTGATGTTGGCGATGGTTCCGGGGGGACCGAACACCTCATAAACCACGTGCTTGGGGTTGAACGGCTTGATGTCGTCGGCAATGCCGCTGGTGATCGGTCCCTTGTCGGTATAGCCGAAAAAGCCGCGTAGCCGGTAGACACTGAAACCAGCCACCCCGACCACGGCAATGATGACGAGCGGGATCCACACTCGCTTCAGCGCGCCGGCAACCGAAATCCTTGCCACCGATCACCTTCCGCTCGCCGGGACCGGGACCATGCGTCGCAGCGCTCGAGCCACCGCGCGCGCCGGGTTTGTCGAAGGGATCCGGGGAGCAAACCCGAGGCGGCCGGCAACGGCCGGTGTAGGTGACCACCCCATCCCGATGGTTTGTTGCACTAAGTATCTTAGACGTACCCCGGGCGGGCAGCTGAAGCTCGCCCCCGCCATGGTCTCAACCGGTTGTGGTCTGGTCACAAAGCTTTCCATCCTCGGTGGCTCAGGGAGATTCGGCGGTGAGGCCGAAACAGGTCGCGGTGAGGAGCCGGGTAAGCGCGGAGGCGAAGTCGAGATTCCACTCAGGCGGCAGGACGTCCGGCTCCTCGACGTAGGCGTCGGTGAGCCGCTCCGGCGGATTGGCTATCTGCCACAGCGTCGCCGCCAACGAGTAAGCAGCTAGCAGGATATCGAAGGCCCCGGAACGGCCCAGCGCCGGCAGCGCGTTCTCGATCGCGTCCGCGAGCGCGATCACGGCGGTGGTGCTGGTGCGCTTCACCTCGACCACCCGGTCGACATCCACCTCGTGTTCGAGGTGCAGGTGAAGGTTGGCCAGCAGATCACAGAACAGCGGATCGGCGGCCAGACCGTTGGCCAGAGCCTGCGCCACCCGCGAGTGCGACATCGGGCCGGGCTCACTCAAGCTGTCGCATACCGTCTTCGACCAGCGCACCCATCCCTCGGCCGCGAGGTGCAGCAGGACCTCCTTGTGGGAGGTGAAGTAGCGGCGCACCGCGGAGTAGTGAATCCCGGCGCGGCTGGCGACGGCGGTCAAGGTCACCGACGCCACCCCGGTTTCGGACGCCAGCGAACGCGCCGCTTCCATCAACGCTGCGGCACGCTGACGCTTGTTCTCTTCGGTGCGGGCGCGCCGGAACGTGAGTTGCGCCACGGGCCGAGGATAACGCACATCATGTGATTTGCGAGTGGTAGGCCAACCGAGTAGCGTCCCGTTACGCACGTGATATGCGTTACACCATGGCCCGACAGGGAAGGAGTCGCCGCCCAGACGGCAATGATTTACTTAGGTAAGGCTAGGCACAGTATTACCGACTCGAGGTGATTCACGATGACCCACGGCGGCATGCGGCGATCACCGTTGGCCTTGAGTCCGGACGAATCGGCTGCGTGGTCGTGGTGCTCTGTTGCTGCGAAAGCCGCTGAAAGCCTGGGAAAGTTCGGAAGGACCTCTACGAGGCGGGTATGGTTCGCCCGTAGCAAATACCAACCGGCGAAGGGAACTTGAGATCTTCAAGGCGCTGTCGCGGACGTGGATCGCACTGGTAATCCTGGCGGTGATCGTCGTCGGGGGGTTCACCGTGCACCGAATCCGGGGCTTTTTCGCGTCCGAAAAACGGGAGTCCTATTCCGACAGCAACCTCGACAGCAAACCCTTCAACCCCAAGAAGATCGCCTACGAAGTCTTCGGTCCGCCCGGGACGGTGGCCGATATCAGCTATTTCGATGTCAATTCCGATCCGCAGCGAGTCGATCAAGCCGTGCTGCCGTGGTCGTTGCAGTTCACCACGAATTTGGCGGCGGTGATGGGAAACCTTGTGGCCCAAGGTGACAGCAACAGCATCGGTTGCCGGATCACCGTGGACGGCGTGGTCAAGGCGGAGAAGGTTTCACACGAGGTCAACGCGTACACCTACTGCTTGGTGAAGTCGGCGTGAGCATCAAGTACGCGAACGACCCCGACACCGGCAGCCACGCCGAAAAGCCGCTGATAGCGCGGATCATCCACGCGCTCGCGGTGCCGATCATTCTCGGCTGGCTGGTGATCTGCGTTGCGCTCAGCGTTTTCGTGCCGTCGCTGGAAGAAGTCGGGCAGGAGCGCTCGGTATCGCTGAGCCCCAAGGAAGCGCCGTCGTATCAGGCCATGAAGCACATCGGTCAGGCGTTCAACGAGGGCAACACCGACAGTGTCGCCATGATCGTCTTGGAGGGCAAACAGCCGCTCGACGACGCGGCCCACAAGTATTACGACGTTCTGATCCGCAAACTGCGCGCCGACACCAAACATGTCCAGAGCGTCCAGGACTTCTGGGGGGACCCGCTCACGGCCGCCGGAGCGCAAAGCAACGACGGCAAAGCCGCCTACGTCCAGCTGAATCTCGCCGGTAACCAAGGCGAGCCGCTGGCCAACGAGTCAGTCGAAGCGGTGCGCAAGATCGTCGCGGACACGCCGGCACCGCCCGGGGTCACGACGTACGTCACCGGGGCCGCGGCGCTCGTCGCGGACATGCACCACAGCGGCGACAAGTCGATGGTCAAGATCACGGTGACGACGGTCGTGGTGATCTTCGTGATGTTGCTGCTGGTCTACCGCTCGCCGATCACCGTCGTCATGCTGTTGCTGACGGTCGGGGTGGAATTGACCGCGGCCCGGGGAGTGGTCGCACTGCTCGGGCACACCGGGGCCATCGGACTGTCCACCTTTGCGGTCAGCCTGTTGACCTCACTGGCCATCGCCGCCGGCACCGACTACGGCATCTTCATCTTCGGGCGCTACCAGGAGGCCCGTCAGGCCGGGGAAGACCGGGAAACGGCCTTCTACACGATGTACCGGGGTACCGCCCACGTCATCCTCGGCTCGGGCCTGACCATCGCCGGAGCCACGTTCTGTCTCAAGTTCGCCCGGATGCCCTACTTCGAAACCCTCGGCATCCCCTGTGCGGTAGGCATGCTGGTGGCGGTGTTCGCAGCGCTGACGCTGGGGCCCGCGGTGCTGAACGTGGGCAGCCGATTCGGACTGTTCGACCCCAAGCGGCTACTCAAGGTGCGTGGCTGGCGCCGGGTCGGCACGGTGGTGGTCCGGTGGCCATTGCCGGTGCTGGCCGCCACCTGCGCCGTCGCCCTGGTCGGCCTGCTCGCATTGCCCGGATACCGCACCAACTACAACGACCGCTCCTACCTGCCCAACTTCATCCCCGCCAACGAAGGATTCGCCGCCGCGGAGCGCCACTTCTCGCAGGCCCGGATGAAGCCCGACGTGCTGATGATCGAGTCGGATCACGACATGCGCAATCCCGCGGACTTTCTGGTGCTGGACAGGCTGGCCAAAGGCATCTTCCGGGTTCCGGGCATATCCCGGGTGCAGGCGATCACCAGGCCCGACGGAACGGCGATGGACCACACGTCGATCCCGTTTCTGATCAGCATGCAAAACGCCGGTCAGGTGCAGACCCTGAAGTATCAGCGGGACCGGATCGACGACATGCTCAAGCAGGCCGACGAGATGGCCAAGACCATCACGATCATGAAGCAGATGTACAGCCTGATGTCGCAGCTGGCCGACAACACTCACCACATCGTCACCGACACCGAAGAGATGCAGCAGATCACCAACGAACTGCGCGACCATATCGCGGACTTCGACGACTTCTGGCGCCCGATCCGTAGCTACTTCTACTGGGAGAAGCACTGTTACGACATTCCCATCTGCTGGTCCTTCAGGTCGATATTCGACGCGCTGGACGGACTCGACCAGGTGGACGAGAAACTCAGCGCCCTGGTGGCCGACACCAAGAACATTGACCGGCTGATGCCGCAGATGCTCGCGACTTTCCCGCCGATGATCGACAGCATGGAGAGCATGCGGACCATGATGCTGACCATGCACAGCACCATGGCCGGCTTCTACGACCAGATGAACGAGATGAGCGAAAACGCCAACGCCATGGGCAAGGCGTTCGATGCGGCCAAGAACGACGACTCGTTCTATCTGCCTCCCGAGGTCTTCAAGAACAAAGACTTCCAGCGGGCCATGAAATCGTTCCTGTCGCCCGACGGGCATAGCGCCCGCTTCATCATCTTGCACCGGGGAGACCCGCAATCACCCGAGGGAATCGCCAGCGTCAATGCGATCCGCACCGCGGCCGAAGAGGCGCTCAAGGGAACCCCGCTCGAGGATTCCAAGATCTATCTGGCCGGTACGGCGGCCGTCTTCTACGACATCGCCGACGGCGCCAAATGGGATCTCCTTATTGCCGGGATCTCTTCGCTGTGCCTGATTTTCATCATCATGCTGATACTGACGCGCGCCTTTGTTGCGGCGGCGGTGATCGTGGGCACGGTGGCGCTTTCGCTGGGTGCCTCATTCGGGCTGTCGGTGCTGCTGTGGCAGCACATCCTCAGCATCGAGTTGCACTACATGGTGCTGGCCATGTCCGTGATCGTTCTGCTGGCCGTGGGGTCTGACTACAACCTGCTGCTGGTCTCGCGGTTCAAAGAGGAAATCGGCGCCGGGCTGAACACCGGCATCATTCGCGCGATGGGCGGTACCGGCAAGGTCGTGACCAACGCCGGGCTGGTATTCGCGTTCACCATGGCGTCCATGGCCGTCAGCGATCTGCGGGTGATCGGCCAGGTGGGCACCACCATCGGCCTGGGTTTGCTATTCGACACGTTGATCGTGCGCTCGTTCATGACGCCGTCGATCGCCGCACTGCTGGGCCGCTGGTTCTGGTGGCCGATGAAGGTGCGTTCACGCCCGGCCCGAATCCGGTCGGCACCAAGCGGTTCCGGGGATGAGCCGCAAACCGACCGGCTGATGGCGATGAGCGGCGAACACTAACGCCGGTTTGGTCCATCCCGTCCGAGCTGCCGACGGTTCCGAATACCTGATGTGCAGCAACGACACCCCTCAGAACGCTCGATAGCGGTCATCGGCAGCGGCGTGGCCGGCCTGACCGCCGCCTACGTGCTGTCCGGCCGTGACCGAGTCACCTTGTACGAGGCCGACACCCGGCTCGGCGGACACGCCCACACCCACTACGTCGATCGAGACGACGGGACCCACGATGGCCTCATCGCGGTCGACTCGGCGTTCCTGGTCCACAACGACCGCACGTACCCGACGCTGTGCCGGCTGTTCGACGACCTGGGTGTGGCCACCCGGCAGTCGGACATGTCGATGTCGGTGCGAGCCGATGACATCGGCCTCGAATATGCCGGGGCTCTGGGATTTCGGGGACTGTTCGCCTGCCGGCAGGCACTGCGCCCCCGCTACCTGCTGATGCTCGCCGAGATTCTGCGCTTCCACCGTGCGGCCTCGCGGCTGCTGCGCGCGGAAGCGGGCGACGAGCTCGAAACATTGGAGGCGTTCCTCAAGCGGCACCGCTTCTCGTCGTTTTTCGTCGACTATTTCATCACTCCGCTGGTGGCCGCGGTGTGGTCGTGTGCGAGCGAGGACGCGTTGCGCTACCCGGCCCGGTACCTGTTCGTCTTCCTCGACCATCACGGCATGTTGTCGGTGTTCGGCTCGCCCACCTGGCGCACCGTCACCGGGGGCTCGGCCACCTACGTGCAGGTGATCGCCTCGCGGCTGGCCGAGGTGTCGACGGGGACCCCGGTGCATTCGCTGCGCCGGGTCGCCGATGGCGTGGTGGTGCAAGCCGGTCACGACGCGCCGCGATTGTTCGACGCCGCCGTCGTCGCCGTGCATCCCGACCAGGCCCTGCTGCTCCTCGACGCGCCGACCGCCTGGGAACGGCACGTGCTGGGGGCGATCCCCTACTCGACCAACCGGGCCCAGCTGCACACCGACGAGTCGGTGTTGCCCCGCCACCGTGGCGCGCGCGCGTCCTGGAACTACCTGGTGACACCGGGCAGCGACCGTGTGGTGGTCAGCTACGACGTCAGCAGGCTGATGCGCATCGACGACAAGCGACGGTTCCTGGTCACCCTCGGCGGCCATGACCGGGTGGATCCGGCGTCGGTGCTTGCCGAGATGACCTACAGCCATCCGCTCTACACACCGGAATCGGTTGCCGCCCAAAGCGCGTTGCCGACCCTCGATGACGATCGGGTGGTGTTCGCCGGCGCATACCACGGCTGGGGATTCCACGAGGACGGTGCCGCCTCGGGGCTGCGCGCGGCCCGGCGGCTCGGCGCCGACTGGCCGGTATCGACCCGGCGGGAGGCGGTGGTGTCATGCTGACTCCGGCGATCTACCGCACCACCATCACCCACGCGCGACGCGCCCCGGTGCACCACGCCTTCGAATACCGAAGCTACAGCTGGTATGTCGACGTCGACGACCTGCCGCGACTGCCGTGGTGGCTGCGGCCGTTCGCACGGTTTAGCGCCGACGATCACTTCGCCGCCGCGTCGTCGGGCAGGCCGCACGGTTCGCTGCGTGACCGGCTGGAGGCGTTCTTCGATGAGCGCGGCGTCGCCGTTCCCGACGGCCGGATCACCGCATTGCTCCAGGCCCGCGTGCTCGGGCATGTCTTCAACCCGTTGAGCCTCTATTGGTGTCACGACCGCGACGGCCGGCTACGCCATGTGGTGGCCGAAGTGCACAACACCTACGGCCAACGCCACGCCTACCTGCTGCCGCCGGCCGATCTGCCCGTGGTGACGGCCAAGGCGTTCTATGTCTCGCCGTTCAATGACGTCGATGGGCGTTACGTGGTGCGAGCGCCGCGGCCCGACCACGAAGTCGACGTGACGGTGACACTGCACGGCGAAAAGCACCCGGCGTTCCCGGTATTCACCGCGAACCTTCGCGGGACGCGGCGGCCCGCGACAACCAAAGAAGTCGCGATCATGCAAATCATCTCTCCGCTGGCCCCCCTGGTGGTGGCCGCCCGAATCCGGATACAGGGGATCACACTGTGGTTACGTCGAGTTCCAGTGGTATCGCGATGAGCATCGAGGCTAGCGAAACCAATTCCGTTGCAGTCGATTACGAGCGCTGGCCGGCCGTCGCCAAGGTGCCGGCCGGATCTGTCGCCGCGGTGTCGGGCGCCGTCGCCGACTGGCTGTTACGGCGCTCGGTCGCCCGGCTACCGCTGCGACTGGTCTATCCGGACGGCACGGTGATCGGTGCTGGTGACGCGATGTCGGCGACACTCACGGTTCACCGACCGCAGGCGCTGGCACGCCGGATCGGGCGTCACGGGCTGATCGGCTTCGGCGAGTCCTACATGGCCGGCGAATGGTCGTCGCAGGACCTCACTGCGGTGCTGACGGTCCTGGCTCAGTCGGTGGCCGACCTGGTGCCGCGCGCGCTGCAGTGGCTGCGCCCGCTGGCGCCCGCGTTCGAGCCGACGTGGCGCGATCCCAGCCGCGATCAGGCCCGGCGTAACGTCGCCGAGCACTATGATCTGTCGAACGACCTATTCGCTGAGTTCCTCGACGAGACCATGACCTATTCGTCCGCGCTATTCCGCGATCTGCCGGCCTCGTGGCCGGATTTGGCGGCGGCTCAACGACACAAGATCGATCGGCTGCTCGACATGGCCGGCGTGGGACCGGGTAGCCGGCTACTGGAGATCGGCACCGGCTGGGGCGAGTTGTGCATCCGGGCGGCCGGCCGCGGCGCCCGGGTGCGCTCCCTCACCTTGTCGGTGCAGCAGCAGCGGCTGGCGCGTCAGCGCGTCGCCGCGGCGGGTCTGTCCCATCGGGTGCAGATCGACTTGTGCGACTACCGCGACGCGGGCCAGGGCGCCGACCGTTATGACGCAGTACTCTCGGTGGAGATGATCGAAGCCGTCGGATACCGCTGCTGGCCAACCTATTTCGGCGTGCTCGACCAGCTGGTGCGCCCGGGTGGACGGGTAGCTATCCAGGCGATCACGATGCCCCACGACCGGATGCGGGCCACCCGCAACACCCGTACCTGGATCCAGAAGTACATCTTCCCCGGCGGGCTGTTGCCGTCCACGGAAGCCATCACAGCGATCACCGAGCGCCACACCAGCCTGCGCACCCTCGACACCGCCTCGCTGCGACCGCACTACGCCGAGACCCTGCGGCTGTGGCGGGAGCGGTTCGTCGAGCGGCGGGATCGGTTGGCGCACTTGGGCTTCGATGAGGTGTTCGCCCGGATGTGGGAGCTCTACCTGGCCTACTCCGAGGCGGGATTCCGGGCCGGCTATCTGGATGTCGTCCAATGGACATTCGAGCGCAAGGACGACCGGTGAGCGAGGCCGGCATCGTGCTGGTGTCGGGCGCCTCGGCGCTGGCACTGGTCGCTGTGCATTCGACGACCTTCCTGATCGGCCGGTGGCTGGGCCGCTACAACGTCGTCGACGTCGCGTGGGGGCTGGGGTTCATCGCGGTAGCGGCGGTGGCGGCCATATTCGGCACCGGCGCTACCGCGATGAACCCCAGCCCCCACG
>NZ_UPHT01000133.1 GCF_900566085.1 Mycobacterium attenuatum | reverse complement strand
TTCATCACTGAGCTCGGGCGCAACTTCCAGGTGATCTACGAACAGGCCAACGCCCACGGCCAAAAGGTCCAAGCCGCCGGCGCCAACATGGCCCAAACCGACTCCGCCGTCGGTTCCAGCTGGGCCTAACCTGGCCGTTCGGCGACGTCTTGGTGACGCAGTCGAATCGCGTTGAGGTTTAGGCCGCCAGCACTTCCGACGCGGCGCGCTCCCCGGAGCGGATTGCGCCGTCAACCCATCCGCACATCGTGGCCGAGCTCTCGGTTCCGGCCCAGTGGATACGGCCACACGGCGGACGCAGGGTATGCCCGAATTCGGTCAGCACACCGGTAGGCGCGTGACTGATCATCCCGCCACCGGAGTAACGGTCCAAAACCCAGTCCTGCTCGTGGAATTCGCGCGGCGCACGCGCCTTGGCGCCGAACCGGTCGGCGAGTTCGCCGATCACCACCGCTTTGCGCTCGGCCTCGTCGAGCCGCGCCAGCCGGCGCGCGGCAGGTCCCTCCGTGATGACGCACATGATCCCCGGCACCGCGGTGTCCGTGCAGGCGTCGATGGTCAACGTGGCCGGGGATCCGGGGGCGGCCGACTGCCCGGATAACCCGTCGGCACGCCAGAACGGCTCGTCGTAGATGACCGAGATTTTGTAGACCGAGCCGCTAGGCATCCGATGATGCAGCAGCGCCCGATCCACCGGAAGCATCGGCTCATAACTGATCGTGTTCGCGATTGCCAGCGGGACCGCCACGATTGCTCGGCGGGCGCGCACCGTGAGGCCATCCGAGCGGATGGTCACGCCGTCGCCGTCCTGCGCGATGAGCCGGACCGGCTGTGAAAAATGCACCGTATCACCAAGTTCGGCGACCATTGGGCGGTATACCGCGCCCATCCCGCCGACCGGGCGGGCGTCCTGCGCGCCGCCCTTGCCCGAAATCACGAAGGTGGGACCACCGCCGGAGGCCATCTGCAGCAGCACCCAGAGCAGCGACGTCTCGGATGCCGCGGAGGTGTAGGGCCCGGCCAGAGCCATCTCCAGCATGTCGCGGGCGGGCTTGGACAAGCTGTTCTTCTCGAGCCATTCCCCCAAGCTGATCCGGTCCCATTCGGCGGCTCGCCTTGCTTCCCAAGGGGCCTCGCGCGGAATCGACTTGCACATCTTTTCTACCGCGAGCAAACCAAGGCCAAGGTTGGTAACCGCCCACGGACTCATCGTCCACGGGATCGTGCCGCCGTAGCGATGCGTTTTGCCCCCGACGACCACCATGGCCTCACCGTCGTTGTACTGCTTGTATTCCGGTACTCCGAACTCTTCCATCAAGGCGTAGATCCGGTCCTGGCCCGGTCCGATCCACGCACCGCCGCGATCGATCCACACGCCGTCGTCACGGGTCACGGTGTAGGTGCGACCACCGGCCCGGTCGCGGGCTTCCAGCAACAACACCGAACGACCGGCTCGGTTCAACCGCAGCGCCGCCGTCAAACCCGCGAATCCCGCACCCACCACGCAGACGTCGACATCCGCCATGATTCGCTCCTCGGTTGATGTGCCACTGGCCAGCAAACTACACCGATTGCGGATCCGTGGCGGTCGAATGGGGGCCGGCCCGCTCGGCCCGAAGTGGCACACCAATTACCGCCGTCCCGTCACAAACCGTAGACAAAATGGATAGCACGCAACGGCCGGCAACAACGTGCTGACGGTGAAAACGTCTGGCTCGCATCAGCGCGGCAGCAGCCGTTGTTTCTGCTCGGTGAATTCGTCCTCGGTCAGGATTCCCGCATCGCGTAACGACGCGAGCTCACGCAATTCTGCAGCGATGCCGGTGATTGGCCCGGTTGCCGAACCGGCCACCGGTGCTGTCGGCCGTTGCTTGACCGCACCGATCCGCTCGCGCCTGCCCGCATTGCCGGCACACGCCATCGCGCGCCCGGCCCATGCCGGCCAGGGCCATTTGGCTGAACACGGTGCCAGCGCCGCCGGCGGCCACTTCTGCGCCCGCGCCAAGGCCGGCCGCAGGCAATGCGACAGCCAGCGGGCGGATCGCGGGTGCCTCGACCGTCCAGGTCGGTGGCACCGACAACGCGCCGATCGAGTCCGCCTCGCCCAGCCCGGCCGAAACGGCCGACCCGTCGACATTGGTGATCGGCGCCGCGAACGGTGTCGGCGGCACCGCGGCGGTCCCCGGAAACGACTCGAGCCCCGCCCAACCACTGACGATGTCGTCGGTGTGGACACCGATCTGATAGCCGACAACGTCGTAGGGAAGTCCGGTGATCCCCACAATGGAGTCCAGACCCAGTCCCGCAACCCCAATTTCCGGGTCGACAAACAGTCCACTGAGGTCCGCCGCTAAGTCCAGCCACTCCAGCGGGGCCAGTAAGGGAAGGGATGCCGCCGGGCTGGCAAGACCTGACAGCACCGTGGGCACCGCGGACAAGGATCGGGCGGCGCTGGGCGTGTTGTGTTGGGCGTGGCCGGCTGAGAGCCCGGCGGCGCGGGTCACCGCGGCGGCCTGCAACGGTAGCCAGCCGGTTTCAGTGTTGGGCGGTGGCGGGGTGAACGGATTCAACATGGTCGCCGACGCCGACGAGCCCGCATAGCCGTACATGGCCGCGGCGTCCTGGACCCACATCTCGGCGTAGTGTGCCTCGGCGGCCGCGATGGCCGGGGTGTTCTGCCCGAAAAGGTTGGTCGCGATCAGCACCGTCAGCAGACTGCGGTTGGCCGCGACCACTGGCGGGGGGACAGTTTGCGCGAAGACCGTTTCGTAGGCGGCGGCCGCGGCTGCGGCCTGGCCGGCCGCCTGCTCGGCCTGCGCGGCGGTGTCTCTGGTCCACATCACAAACGCGGCGGCCGCGGCGGCCATCGACGCCGATGACGGACCAACCCAGAGTCCGCAGGTCAACCCCGCGATCACCGACTCATATGACCTCGCCGCCAACTGCAACTCGGCGGCCACCCCGTCCCAGGCCGCTGCGGCAGCCAGCATCGGTGCCGAGCCCGGACCGGCGTATATCCGCGCCGAGTTGATCTCGGGAGGCAGTACCGCGAAATTCAACAGCGTTTCTCCGATCGGGTGCGCCGGGTCGTGACGCTGGCAGTGGTGGGGTTGCGATGTTGGCAGCGTCGGTCACGGAATATTAGGGGCGCAGCCTCCGTCTCAGCGAGCCGAGCTCGTCGAAATGCGACGCGTCGCCCAGTCCGGCGATCGGTCCGCAGGTGCCCGCAGGCCGTCGCGCCGGGCGGGGCAATCAACGAGGTCAACCGCAATACGGTGAGCTCACGCAGCACCATCGAGCTCGGCGGCGGGCCGTTAACGGCATGCGTCGGCTGCGTCCGGCGCTGAAGTTTGCCATGACATTTCTCACACAGGGCGAATCGCCATTACCGGTCGCGGCGCCAGAAATCGTATGGGCGCGATCCGCCGCGCGGTGAGTTCGTTGCTTTGGCGCCGCCCCAATCGCCGCATACCGGACACGCCGTTCAGTTCGCGGTTGACCTTGGGCGGAAATTTGACGTGCTCAAATAAGCGCACAGGAGGCATTGTGGTGGAGGAACAACTGGTCGACGGAATGTCGCGTCGACAGTTTCTGGCTAAGCTCGCCGCTGCAACCAGCGCCGGAGCTTTCATGTCCGTGGCCGGTCCGCTGATCGAAAAGGCTTATGCGGCAGGCCCCTGCGCAGGCCATCTGACCGACATCGAGCACTTCGTCTTGCTCATGCAGGAGAACAGGTCCTTCGATTCATATTTCGGCACCCTTTCCGGCGTCAACGGATTCGACAGCGGGTCGCCCGCTTTTCAGCAGAAGGGCTGGAATCCGGCAAAGCAGGCGAAAGACCCCGCTGGCATCACAATCCCGTTCCGTTTCGACACCACCCGGGGCCCGCTTCTCGACGGTGAATGCGTCAACGATCCCATCGAGGGCTGGGTCGCCGTGCATACCGCATGGAACAACGGCGCCAACGACCAATGGCTGCCGTCGCAATACCCGGAGGCGATCGACGGCAACATCCCCGCGACGATGGGCTATTACACCCGCGCGGACCTCCCTTTTCACTACCTGCTGGCCGACGCCTTCACCGTTTGCGATGCCTACTACTCTTCACTGCTCACCCAGACGTCACCGAACCGGTTGTACTGGATCAGCGCGAGCATCGACGCCGACGGTCTGCAGGGTGGACCGGTGCTCGGCGATCCGTATTTGCCCACCCCTAATTACAGCTGGACCATCATGCCGGAAAACCTCAGCGCCGCCGGGGTGAGCTGGAAGGTCTATCAGAACAAGGGAATATTCGGCACTGACAGCCCCGTGGGCGACAGTGGCATGGTCAGCGCCTTCAGGCAAGCGCAGGATCCCAGGTCAGAATTGGCGCGCTACGGTATTGCCCCGAGGTATCCCGCAGACTTCGTCGCCGACGTCAGGGCGAATAGGCTGCCCAAGGTTTCCTGGCTGGTTCCCTCGATTGCGATGTCCGAGCATCCCGCATTTCCCGTCTCGGCCGGTGCCATGACGATAGTGAACTGTCTGCGGATATTGCTGTCGAATCCGGCGGTGTGGGAACGGACCGCGCTGATTGTCAGCTATGACGAAAACGGTTCGTAATTCGACCATGTCACGCCGCCGACGGCTCCGATGGGAACTCCCGGTGAGTGGATTCCCAATAGTGTGGACATCGACAAAGTCCCGCATTCCGGTGGTATACGTGGGCCACTGGGTTTGGGGTATCGCGTACCATGCCTGGTCATTTCGCCCTACAGCCGGGGCGGCCTGCTGTGCCGAGACGCGTTGGACCACACTTCGCAGCTGCGATTGCTCGAAACGCGTTTCGGTGTGCCGGTTCCCAACCTCACCGCCTGGCGCAGAAGTGTGACCGGCGATATGACGTCGACATTCAACTTCGCCGTCCCACCGAACACGTCAAGCCCTGATTTGGGCCACCCGGCGCTGAACACTCTGACGCGAATTCCGCAGTGTGTTCCCGACGGCGTATTGGGATCATTGTCAGGCCAGGCGAGGGCGATTCCCTACCGCGTGCCGTACCCGCAGGTAATGCCCACTCAGGAAACCTCGCCGATCCGCGGGACTCCCAGCGGTCTGTGCTGATGGTGGGCCGGCAAGTCGGGTGCTAGGCCGGTCCGCCGTATTGCCACACCAGGCTGTGATCGCCGGTCATGGTCGGGTTGCACCACATCGTGCGACCGTTGGCGTCCTGGGTGGTCGCATGCAGCACGGCACAAGAATCACCCGGGGAAGGCGCCTGGGCCGCGGCAATGCCGCCGCCGGCGACCGCGAGCGGCGCGAAAGCCGCCACGAGGGTCACGCTGACTAACCGCCATCTGCTCATGTGGACACGGTATCCGCGGCCGCGGCGGCAGGTAAAGAATTGGACGCCAAGATAAGCCCACGTGGCTAGAACACGTTCTAATCTGGGACACCATGGGATTCCTCAAACCCGAACTGCCGCAGGTCGACGTCGCCGAATGGAGCAAGGGCACCCGCAGCGAGAAGATCCGCCCGATGGCCCGGCACTGGGCCGAGGTCGGTTTCGGCACGCCGGTGGCGCTGCACCTGTTTTACGTCGTCAAGATCGGCCTCTACATCCTGGCCGCATGGCTGGTGGTGCTGAGCACGAAGGGCATCGACGGCTTCACCAACGTCAGGTCGTGGTACTCCGAGCCGATCGTTTTCGAGAAGGTCGTGCTGTACACAATGCTCTTCGAGGTGATCGGGCTCGGTTGCGGGTTCGGACCGTTGAACAACCGGTTCTTCCCGCCGCTGGGGTCCATCTTGTATTGGTTGCGGCCCAACACCATTCGGCTGCCTCCGTGGCCGAGTAGAGTCCCGCTGACCAGGGGCACGGCGCGGGCTCCGGTAGATGTGCTGCTGTATGCAGCGCTGTTGGTGATGACGTTGTGGGCGTTGTTCTCCGACGGCACCGGTCCCGTCCCGCAGCTGGGCACCAAGGTCGGATTGTTGCCGGTGTGGCAGATCTGGACGATCCTGGCGATCCTGGCCGTCGCCGGATTGCGCGACAAGGTGATTTTCCTGGCCGCCCGCGGTGAGGTCTACGCCTCGCTGACCGTGACGTTCCTGTTCGGCGGTGCCGACCTGATTGTCGCCGCCAAACTGGTGTTTCTGGTGATCTGGATGGGGGCCGCGACGTCGAAGCTCAACAAGCATTTCCCGTTCGTGATCTCCACCATGATGTCCAACAACCCGCTGATCCGGCCACAGTTCATCAAGCGGAGGTTCTTCGAGAAGTTCCCCGACGACCTGCGGCCCGGACGGTTGTCCCGGATCATCGCCCACGTCAGCACTTTTATCGAGATGGCCGTGCCGGTGGTGTTGTTCTTCGCGCACGGCGGCTGGCCGACCGCGGTGGCGGCGTTCGTGATGGTGTGCTTCCACCTGGGCATCCTGACGGCGATCCCGATGGGAGTGCCGCTAGAGTGGAACGTCTTCATGATCTTCGGTGTGCTGTCGCTGTTCGTCGGCCATGCCGAACTCGGCCTTAGCGATGTGAAAAGCCCTGTCCTGGTGGGGATTCTGTTCGCCGTGGTGGCCGGCACCGTCGTGTTGGGCAACGTGTTCCCACGCAAGGTCTCGTTTCTGCCGGGCATGCGTTATTACGCCGGCAACTGGGACACCACGCTGTGGTGCATCAAGCCGTCGGCAAGCGAGAAGATCGGCAAGGGTATCGTCGCGATCGCCAGCATGCCCGCCGCGCAGCTGGAGCGCTTCTACGGTAAGGACAAGGCGCAAATCCCGATGTATCTCGGCTATGCGTTCCGCGCCATGAACACTCACGGTCGGGCGCTGTTCACCCTGGCGCACCGTGCCATGGCCGACCAGAACGAAGCCGACTACGTCATCACCGACGGCGAGCGGATCTGCAGCACCGCGATCGGGTGGAATTTCGGCGACGGCCACATGCACAATGAACAGCTCATTGCCGCGATGCAGGAGCGCTGCCACTTCGAGCCGGGCGAGGTACGTATCGTCCTGCTCGACGCGCAACCCATCCACAAGCAGACCCAGGCCTACCGGCTGGTCGATGCGGCGACCGGCGAATTCGAACGCGGTTACGTGCGGGTGGCCGACATGGTGACCCGGCAGCCCTGGGCCGACGACCTGCCGGTTCACCTGTTATCGGACCAGTTTCGACGGGTGTGAGCTGGCCGTCGGCGTGTCGCGTTGGCCTCGAGCGTGTAGCGAAGGCTTCCAGCGTGACTGTACGGCGGTCGAAAAGCGCAAGGCGCACCGTGGACTCACAGTCCAAGCCGCCACTGCACACTCGGCCGGGCCAGGCGCGGTGTCGCGCCGCTCCTCCCCGCGGCGGCGAGCGTAACGCCACGGCAAGATTTCGCGCCGAAAGTCGCCGTGGCGTTACATTCGCGAGCCCGGACCTACAGGTCCGCGCGGACCTCCAGGGCCGCGGCCACCATGTTCCGCAGCGACCCGGTCACCTCATCGACGTTGCGGGTCTTCAGGCCACAGTCCGGGTTGATCCAAAGTCGCTGTGCCGGAACTGATTGCAATGCCGCGCGCAGCGACTCGGCCATCTCCTGGGAACTGGGCACCCGCGGCGAGTGAATGTCGTAGACTCCCGGGCCCACACTGCTGGCGAAGCCGGCCGCATTGAGGTCGTCGAGCACCTCCATGTGTGAGCGCGCCGCTTCGATCGACGTGACATCGGCGTCCAGATCCGCTATGGCGCCGAGGATTTCACCGAATTCGGAGTAGCACAGATGGGTGTGGATCTGCGTCGAGTCAGCGACACCCGAGGTGGCCAATCGGAAAGCGGTTACGGCCCAACGCAAATAATCGTCCTGCTCTGCGCGCCGCAACGGTAGCAATTCCCGTAACGCGGGCTCGTCGACCTGGATGACCGCGATCCCGGCGGCCTGCAGGTCCACGGTCTCATCGCGGATGGCCAGCGCCACCTGGTTAGCGGTGTCGGCCAGTGGTTGGTCGTCGCGCACGAACGACCACGCCAAAATCGTCACCGGACCGGTCAGCATGCCCTTGACCGGCTTGTCGGTCAGCGACTGTGCGTAGGTGATCCAGTCGACCGTCATCGGGTGCGGTCGCGCCACGTCGCCGTAGAGGATCGGTGGGCGCACGCAGCGGCTGCCGTAGGACTGCACCCAGCCGTTCTGGGTGGCGAAGAACCCATCTAGTTGCTCGGCGAAGTACTGCACCATGTCGTTGCGCTCGGGCTCACCGTGCACCAGCACGTCGAGCCCGAGCTGCTCCTGCAAGGAGATGACGTCGGCGATCTCGGCCTTCATCCGGCGGACGTACTCGGCCTCGTCGATCTTGCCGGATCGAAAAGCGGCGCGCGCCTTGCGAATCGCCGAGGTCTGCGGATAGGAGCCGATGGTGGTGGTGGGCAGCTGCGGCAGGTGCAGGCGTGCATCCTGGCTGGCGCGGCGCACGGCCGCGTCACCCCGGTGGGCGCCCGCGGCCACGATCGAGTCGATGCGGGCCCGCACCTGCCCGTTGCGCAGGCGCGGGTCCCTCCTGCGCGACGCCACCGCCGCATTGGACGCCGCGATCTCCTCGGCTACCGTGTCACGCCCGTCGCGCAGGGCCCGCGCGAGCACGACGACCTCGCGCACCTTCTCCGCGCCGAACGCCAGCCAGCTGCGCAGGTTGTCGTCCAACGCGGTTTCGGGCTCCAGCGAATACGGCACGTGCATGGTGGAGCACGACGTCGAAACCGCGACCGTGGCCGCCGAACCCAGCAGCGTCGCCAGCTGGCCCAGCGCCGCCTCCAGATCGGTGCGCCAGACGTTGCGGCCGTCGACGACGCCGGCCACCAGCGTCTTGCCGGCCAGCTCGGGTACCCCGGCCACCGCGGTGTGCGCACCGGCGACCAGGTCCACACCGATGGCTTCCACCGGCGTTCGGGCCAGCGCCGGCAGTGCGGCGCCGGGATCACCGAAATAGGTGGCGACGTGGATGGCCGGCCGGTGGCTCAGCGACCCCAGCGCCGTGTACATCCGCTCGGCCAGCGCCGGCGCGTCGGGGCAGATGTCGGTCACCAGCGCGGGCTCGTCGAGTTGTACCCACCCGGCGCCCTCGCCGGCCAGCAGGGACAGCAGTTCGGAGTAGATCGGAACCAGCTCCTGGAGCCGTTCGATCGGTGGGGCGCCGCCGTCGACGGCCTTGCTCAGCAACAGGAAGGTGACCGGCCCGATGATCACCGGACGCGCCGGAATACCGAACTCCTGCGCCTCTTTGAGCTCGGCGAGCACCTTGTCGGGGTTCAGCGTGAACGCGGTCGACGGCCCGATCTCCGGAACCAGGTAGTGGTAGTTGGTGTCGAACCACTTGGTCATCTCCAGCGGCGCGACGTCGGCGTTGCCCCGCGCGGCCGCGAAGTAGCGGTCCAGCCCGTCGGATACCCCGCTCACCCGGGCCGGCAGCGCACCAAGCAGCACCGCGGTGTCGAGCATCTGGTCGTAATAGGAGAAGGTGTTGATCGGCACCGAGTCCAGGCCGGCGGCGGCCAGATCGGTCCAGGTGTCACGGCGCAAGGTGGCGGCGACGGACTCCAACTCGGATCGGCTGGTGCGTCCGGCCCAGTAGCCCTCGGTCGCTTGCTTGAGCTCACGGCGGGGGCCGATGCGGGGGGAGCCGGTGATGGTGGCGGTGAACTTCTGAGAACTATGAGCGGTCACGGCGTGTCCTTTACTCGACGGTGTGGTCACCGCCCGCGGACGTGCAGCCGAAACCGATTGCGGCGCAACACCGTAACCGGTACGGCCAAACGCCCACTCCACGAGGCGATGACCCGCCGGACGCGGCGCGCCCGGCACGGCTGGCAGGTCTTCGGACTCGCAGGCGCGCACCGGTGGTGGTGCTCCTAATGGCCGTCGCTTCCCAGTCGTGCGACCAGTGCTGTTGACGGCGGTCGTTCCTGCATACCGCTGCGGGACAGTTCCGGATTCCCACCGGATTCCCTCTCGCGGGGCGTCGCTAACATGCCTCGCTCGATGCCGGCGCCGCGTTGCTGCGACGACGGCAGACCAGCTGCGTGGTCCAGGTTACGCTGCGGGCCCGGCCGATGGATCGGCTGCCAGGGCCGCAGCGGCTAGGGCATCGGGACGCGGCCCATGATCAGGTCGAGGATCGGTTTGCCGGGCGGGTAGGCGCCGGTGAGCGATGCCATGGTGTGCCCGTAGTCCACCAGCAACGTGATACCGCTGATGCCGAAGGCGGCCGCGCTGTTGAGGAACACCATCACGTCGCCCATCTGCTCCGGGGTGTGCACCTTGGAGCCCGTCTCGTCGCGGTAGTCCTGCGCGTAGCTGAGCCACAGGTCCGCGTTGGCTTGGGCCAACGGGGTGTCGGTGGGCCCGGGGCAGATGGCGTTGATCCGTATCCCCTTCCTCAGCAGGGGATAGGCCTGCGTCGCCACATAGGCATTGACCGCCTTCTTGCTGAAGCCGTAGTGGATGATGCCCTCGGCCTCGTGCGCGGCAACCCAGTCCTGGGCCGCCGCGTAGTCGGGCGTGGCCAGGAACTCCTGCAGGCGCGGCAGGTCGTTTTCCCACCCCATGCCGGCGACCGATGAGATGAAACAGATCGCCGAGCCGGACAGCAGCTGGTCGTTGTCCAGCAGCCGCTGGATCAGATGGCGATGGCCGATGAAGTTGATCTTCATCAGCTCCGGGCCTTCGGCGACGCCCGCTGCGGAGAACACCGCGTGGACCGGTCCACCGAGTTGCCCGATCGCCGAGTCGATCGATGCCGGGTCTCGCAAGTCGACCCGCAGCGACTGGGCGACGTCAAAGGTCACCGGCGCGTGGTCCATGACGGTGACGTCGGCGCCGAGTTCAGTTGCCGCCTTGGCCGCCGCGGCGCCCATGCCCGTCGCGCCGCCGACAACCAACGCCCGTTTGCCGTCGTAGCGCAGCCGATCCAGAACAGTCATGGAGATCCCTTCCCCGCGGGCCCTACGTGTGCGCCGCTTACCTGCCCCACTCTAGGGAGAACATATTTTTGGTTCAATACTTTCAAACCGCAGACGCAACTGGCGTCACGGCTCGCCGCGTACCGCGGCGCCGCGTAACACCGTGTCACGGGCATGAATTAGGGCGGCCCGCGGGCCGACGGCGCGAAGGATGTTCTCCGGTATCCACTGCAAGGCGATGACGGAGCGGGCCAGCATCGCCAGGGACGGGGTTTCGATTCGTATCTCGTCAGAGCGGAAACCTTCGGACAGTAGAGATTTCAGCTGCCGTAGCCGGGTGGCATACAGCCACCCAGGGTTGGGAGTGTTGGGCGGCGACTGCCGCATCCAGGCCAGTTGTATCCGGAATTCATCGGAAAACTGATCCAGCGCATTGATATTGATCCAGCTCAGCGCGTCCAGCTTTTCGATCGGCGTGGCATCCGAGCGCAGTACGCTGACCCAGCCGGCCTCGACCTTCTGACCGAAGGAGCGCATGATCGAAGCCAGGAGTTCGTCCTTGGATCCGATCACCCGATAAACCGTTCCAGTGCCCATACCGGCCGCAGAAGCGATGTCTCTGATGGTCGTGACTTCATATCCCTTGCGCCCAAACTCGGTTCGGGCTACGGCACGGACCCGGGCCGCTTTGTCGCCGGGGTCGGCGTCCTTGTCGTCGGTCCACGTCGCGATGGCGTCGTTGGCGGCCGCCAGCGCGCTCGATCCGTCCAGCTCCGAATCGCCCGGAGGTCGGGTTGCCAACCCCTGCAAGATGATCCGGCACATCAGCCGCGCGACCTGGTCAGCCGAGGCATGGTGGCGGATGACGTCGAGCCCCACCTGCAGCATGGTCTGGCAGATGCGGTCGGCCAGCGTCGGAAGATCCATGTCCGGTTTGATGTAGCCGCTCCACCTGCCGGCGCGCAGCGTTTGCACCATCGCCTCGTGCAGCGCGGCGGGCCGCTGCTGGGTGAGCTTCATCAGTTCGGGATCCGCGCTCGGTCCCTCGTAGAACGACATTTGAAGCGCCGCCCGATGGGCGACGGCGCAGTTGGCGATCGCCGACCCAAGTTCGGCGATCTTCTCGGCCACCGGCCGCGAGTCCGGCTCGTCCAGTTGCTGCTGTGCAGTCCACCCGATGCGGTTCAGATCGTCTTGATACCGGCGGATCAGCTCGACCAGAATCGCCTCTTTGGATTCGAAGTGGTGGTAGAGGCTTCCCGGCAGAATGCCTGCCGCGTCGGCGATCTCCTGCAGCGACGTCCGCAATCCCGACGACGCGATCAACGACGCCGCGGTCTGCAGGATCTCGGCCCGGCGTGTCCCGGAGTCATCCGCGCCCGCGCGGTTGTGGAGTTGCCGGCCTTTGGCCAACGCGCTGGCTTTCGACATCGCTACTGATGCGCCGCTGCGAAGGATTGCGGCCCGGCAACAATGCGCACACATCCTCCTGCAGAACCAAATCTTTGTTAAAGGCTAGCAGACTGCTGGTCGATCAACGGTCTGCGGGAAGTGCGTGGCAGGCCGATTCTAAGACGGGCCGGCGCTGTCGTGTCGAAACGGCTGGATCGGCGGCTGGATCGGCCATGACAGCAGCGCGCCCGATCCGATCTGGGCCAATCAGAGGCCGCTGAAGCAGTCCTGGCCGCTTTGAGACGACGATCCAACCGGGATGGTCGCGTTGGTGGTGGAGAACGTAGCCGACAGGCCGGTGTCGTTGACCTTGACGGTCTCGGCGTGGATGCCCAGCGGATAGTTCTGGGTCGCTTTGGACGTGAGATCGTCGAGGTGCTTTTGCACCGTATCCGTCGACATCCGCGAGCCCAGCGCGGTCAAATTGACCACCCGCAGCGACAGCCCGTTGTTGGCGATCTGGGGCTTGAGAGTGGCGCTGTCGAGCACACCCTTCAATTCGATGGTTCCGGCGCGGGGGTCGGTGGTGACTTTGCTAGCCACGAAACTGCCCAGTTCCGGGATGGCGTCCTGGATCGAT
Source organism: Mycobacterium attenuatum (assembly GCF_900566085.1). Taxonomy (GTDB): domain Bacteria; phylum Actinomycetota; class Actinomycetes; order Mycobacteriales; family Mycobacteriaceae; genus Mycobacterium; species Mycobacterium attenuatum. The sequence continues at coordinate 52,994 of NZ_UPHT01000133.1, read as the reverse complement.
TTCTTGACGCCGTCGGATGACCAGGTAATGGTGGCGTTCAGTGCGCCGACGGTGCCTTTGGAGTTGTTGGAATCGCTGAGCCGGAGGTCGTTGACGTCGATGCTGAGTTTCATGCCCTTGGCGCTACGCACCTGATTGCCGGCGGTCTGTATGGAGATGTCGGGATAGTGGCTGCTGATGTACTGCCAGAGGAGTGGCGGCGTGGAGGCAAACGACACGCTGGCGCGGTCTTGGACCTCGCACTGCACCGCCTGTGCCACCTTGCTGCCGGCTAGGTGGCGGGCCAATAGCTCGGCACCGGCTACGACGACGACCAGCACGATGGCCAGGACGACGGTCACCGAGCGCCAGTTGCGTAACCAGCGGCGACGGGATTGCGGTGGCGGGTCCTTCGGCGGCGGCGCACCGGCGGCCCGCTCGGGTTGCCCCGGTGGCGGATCGGGCTGAGCCTGCAGCGGGCTCGGGGACCGGCTCGGTGGATACGGTTGTGGACTCGGTGGGCGACCGGGTGGTTGTGGTCGGTTCAGCGGCGGCGGTGAGGGGTATGACCGACCGCCGTGGGGAATCTGCCGGGTTGGCGAATCCGACGGAGGCGCAGGGTGAGGCGTTGGGTCTCGCGGTCCGTTGTCGGGTAGCGACCGTGGGGAGGGAATGTTCCATTCCGGCGACTCGCCGTGCGACGGCCCTTGCGGAGTTGTCACCAACGCGATTGTGCCTGAACAAGTTGAACGCGCACATGCGGAAATGATGGTTGGTCCAACGCCAGTGCTGGGTTCGCGCGGCGAAGGCGAGCTGGCGCTACAGTTTGAGAAGCCGTCTCATCTATTCGAGCCTGCCCACATCTGTGCTTGCCGCCGGGCAGGAAAGCGGATAACTCCCGATCCGTACCGTCACGCTGCTGTTTGAAGCGAAAATCGTACTGCTACAAGCGAATCCGCTGCCATCACACAACGAGAGGTCGCGGGGTCCGCAGATCGATAAGTGGCATGGCGAATAACTCCCGAGCGGTACCGGCCGTTCGGCCTGTCGGGGCCGCGCGTTCGGTTGATCCCGCGATCACTGGGCTGGGTGGTGTGTCGTGCTAAGGCCTCGAACCCGAACCCGGCCATATCAGGTTGACAGGAATTTTCTAGGTCGCTGATAGGGAATTGACAGGAAGGTTCGGTGCGAAAGCGCGGATTTTTTACATCGCACCGCCTTACCATTCGGCCGTGGTGCAAATAGTCGCTTTAGGTGACTGTTGCTGCAGGTGAATGTCGTCGTGGAGGCTGTCGGCGGGGGAAATGTATGTCCGAGCCGTTTGATGCGGCCGGCGGTTTGGGGTTGAGATGATTCCTGAGTTTGCATGGTTGCCGCCGGAGATCAACTCGGCGCGGATTTTTGCCGGCGCGGGATCGGGTCCGCTGTATACGGCGGCCTCGGCCTGGGAGAGCCTGGCCGCGGACCTGCGGGCCTCGGCGGCATCGTTTGATTCGGTGGTCGCCGGGCTGGCGGCCGGGCCGTGGTCGGGTCCGGCCTCGGTGTCGATGGCAGCAGCGGCGACGCCGTACGTGGGTTGGTTGAGCGGGGCGGCGGGCGAGGCGGAGTCGGCCGCTGTTCAGGCGCGGGCGGCCGCGACCGTCTTCGAGGCGGCGTTGTCGGCCACGGTGCATCCCGTCGCGGTAGCCGCGAATCGGGTGTCGTTGCAATCATTGGTGGCGACAAATTTCTTGGGTCAGAACGCGCCGGCGATCGCGGCTACCGAGTCCGACTACCTGGAGATGTGGGCGCAGGACGTGGCCGCGATGGTGGGCTATCACGCCGGAGCGGCATCGGTGGCATCGACGCTGACGCCGTTCAGCTTGCCGCCGCTGACGGTGGCGGGGTTGGCCGGGCTGGCGTCGCAGGCCGCCTCGGGTGTCGCGGCCATGATGTCGTCGGCGGGGGCCGCGGTGGCCACGCCGGTGCAGGGAATCGTGGCGGCGGCGCCCAGTGCCCTGTCGATGCTGCAGTCGGTGCCGTTGTCGTCGTTGATGTATCCGGTGAGCATGGCAATTTCACCGTTGATGAGCGTGATGACCAATGCGGTACGCACACCCGCGTCGGGGCTAGCGGGGGCAGCGGCCGCTGAATTGCCGGCTACCGCTCCGAAAATGGTGGGCGCTGCGCATGCGGGGCCGACCCCGATCGGCGGCGGGGGACTGGGCTCGGCGATGTCGGCGGGTCTGGGCAAGGCCCGGATGGTGGGGACGATGTCGGTTCCGCCGACATGGCAAGGGTCGGCGCCGACCCGGATGGCCAGTTCGGCGCTGTCCGGCCTGCCCGGCGCCGGCCTGCCCAATCCGGCTGATCTGTCCGGGGCGGCGCGGCCCTCAGGCATGCCGATGATGCCGATGCCGATGGGCACGGGCGGTGCCGGCGCCGGAATGCCCGCCGGCATGATGGGCCGCGGCGGCGCGGGCTCGAATCCGGCGCAGTCGCGGCCCAGCGTGATTCCCCGCACCGGGATCGGATAGGCCCGAATCGGTTGGGCCCGTGCGGCTATCAAGTGACGCCCAGCCGCGCGCAGACGCTGAAAACCCCGACTCCGGCGCGGTGACCGGTTCGGTCGCAGATACCTCGGACCAGTGAGTCGCGATGTCCTCGGCGGTGGGTTCGCCGTCCTGGGCCGGCCGACCATCCCGGACCCCGGCCGACGAACGCCCGCGCGAAGCGCCCGGTGCAGGCCGAGTAGTTGTGATGGGTGACCTCGCAGGCCCGACTGGCCAGGAAGACCATGATCGGTACCACCAGCTCGGGACTGATCACCTTGCGAAAGCACACGGAGCCGAACCGGCCATAGCCTCGGGTCTTCATCACCCGGTAGGTGGGCTGGCTCACAGGGAATCCGACGTCGAGGTGCACGCTGAGCATCCGGGCCAGTCGGCCGAGCCCCCGGCCGGCTCCGGTGACAATCGCGACGTGGTCGTAAAGTCGATCATCGGCTGCCTTCCCGTCCTGGATGCGCAAGGCGCGCACCGAGTTCGGTGAGATAGCGGTCCGGTCCACCCAGGAACGCGCTCCAGCTCAGCAAGCGTTTGAGATACAGGTGAGCGTCGTGCTCCCAGGTGTAGCCGATACCGCCGAAAATCTGGATAGCCGTGTCGGCGACAGTGGCAAGCCGCCCGGCGAACGCCTTGGCCCGTAGCGCGGAAAGCCGTCGCTCGCCGTCAGCGCTGTCGGGCAAGGCATCCGAGGCCCACAATGCATGAACGACCCCGCTGCGGGCCAGCTCCACCGTCTCATACATGTCGACACACAGCTGCTGGATCGCCTGAAAGGAGCCGATCGCCTGTCCGAATTGTTTTCGTACCTTGGCGTATTCGACGGCCAAGTCCATGACGGCGCGGGCCGCGCCGAGCGCATCGGCGGCCATGCCGATGAGCACGTCGTCGACAACTGCAGCGACGGCAGCCGGCGACGCAGCGGCCAGTCTTGATGCCGGCACCCCGTCGAGTGTGACCCGAAACCGCTTGCGGGTCTGGTCGATACCGCGCTCGGGCATCACCGAGACGCCGGGCGAATCGGTGTCGACAGCGAAAAGACCTGCACTGTCGTGGCTTTGGGCAAAGGCCAATAGCACGTGGGCGGCGCCGGCGTCGGGGACGGCCGTCAGCTTACCGGTGAGCAACACCCCGTCAGCTGTCGGGAAGGGCTGTCCGGTGTCCAAGGGTCCGACGGTGGCGATGGTGGTGCCCTCGGCTATCCCGGTGAAGATCTCGGCGGCCTCCGTCCCGGCGTCGCAGCGGCTCAGTGCCCGCGTCGCCGCGATCGCGGTGGACAACCAAGGTCCCGGGTGCAGGGCGGCGCCGAGTTCTTCGGCGACGATGCCGGCCTCGACCATCGTCATGCCGGCGCCGCCGTAGTCCGGCGGCACCAATAGTCCGGTGGTACCCAGTTCGGCCAGGCCCTGCCACACCGGCTCGGTGGTGCCGGTCGGGTCGTCCAGCAACATGCGCACGTGCCCCGAAATCGGCGCCATCTCGGCCAGAAAGTGCCGTACGGTGTCGCGCAGCGCCAGTTGTTCCTCGGACAGTTCCAGGTTCATCGGCGCGGCAACCCCAGCACCCGGTGCGCGGTGATGTTCGTGTTGATCTGCGTCGTGCCACCGGCGATGGTCAGCGACCGTGACGTCAGCCGGTAGTCGGCCCACCGGGTTGCGTGCGGGCCCAGCACGTCAAAGGCCAGGGCCGCCAGATTCTGGCCGAGCTCGCCCCATACCGTCTTGGCCAGGCTGGCCGAGCCGAACGCGGTGATTTCCGAGCCGCCGTGCATGGTCGCCGAAATCGAGCGCAGGCAAAGCACTTCGAGATACTTGACGCGCACCGCGATCTCGCCCAGCCGCCGCAACGTGACCGGGTCGTCCCCGGCCCCGCATGCGGCGAAATCGGCCACCAGCTCCTCCAGCCGCATCTGCAACTCGGCGTAGAGCCGCGCCGCGCCGGCGCGCTCGTGGCTCAGCGTCGTGGTGGCGACCTGCCAGCCCGCGTTGAGCGGACCCAGCAGCGAGTCGGCCGGCACCGCCACATCGTGGAAGAACATCTCGGCGAAGTCGGCGTCGCCGTTGAGGGTGACCAGCGGCCGAACCTCGATGCCCGGCAACGTCATGTCGACGATCAGGCAGGAGATGCCCTGGTGCTTGGGCGCCTCGGGGTCGGTGCGGGCATACAGCTGGCACCAGTCGGCGCGATGCCCGAGCGAGGTCCAGACCTTCTGACCGTTGACCACCAAGACGTCGCCGTCGGGCACCGCGCGGGTACGCAGCGCGGCAAGGTCGGATCCGGCCTCGGGCTCCGACATTCCCTGACACCAGATATCGTCGGCGCGCATCATCCGGGGCAGCAGCGTGGTCTTCTGGGCGTCGGTGCCGTAGTGCATGATCGCCGGGGCGATGTTGTTCATGCCGATCACGTTGAGTGGCAGGGGCGCTCGGGCGCGCGTGGTTTCCTCGGTGTAGACCAGTTGCTCGAGCACCGTGGCGCCGCGGCCGCCGTACTCGCGGGGCCAGGAGACGGCCGCCCATCCGGCGTCGGCCAACGCGGCGTTCCAGGCGCGTAGTCTTTCGAACACCGTGTCGCTGCGTCCGGGGGATCGGCGGGCCGCGATCAATTCGTCGGTGAGATTCGACGCGAGCCAGGCGCGCAACTCATCGCGGAACCGTTCCACTTCGGCGGGATATGAGAAGTCCACGTGCGTGTGTCGACCTTGCGAGATTGACTGCGTGCCAAGCCGGACTCTACGTTGGAACAGATATTTGGTCAATATGATCATCCAGGACGGACCGCTTGGCGAGCGAGAAGTGCAGCACCGATCGTCTGTCGCGGCTGGGCATCGTGGCCTCGGCCATCGCGGGCCGTACGGTGCAGGTCGCCGCGGCCGGCGCCGGTGAGGTGGCATGGACGGATGGCCGCACGATCTTCGTCGATGCCGGGCTGCCGGGGCGCGATCGGCTCGCGTCGCTGGCCGTGCAGGCGTCGTTGCTGGCGGCGGGGAGCCTGTCGGCCGACGTGGTTCGCGCGTTGCGGCGGCGTCCCGCGGTGGCCAGGCGATACCTCGCGGTGGAAGGACACCGGGCACTGGCAGCCAACGACGATTGGTTGCCGACGCCGGCGCGCGGCCTGATCGACCGCGACATCGCCGCTTGCAGTGATTCGCCGAAGGCCTCGTTGGCTATCGCGCTGGGACCGCACCCCATCGCCGGGCCGACAGCTGGCTTCGGAGCTATTTTGCCTCGAAAGATTCTGGCGCAGTCGGCAATACAGCGCTGCGCCCCGGGCGCGCCGAGGGCGGGTGAAGATGCCCGCCAAGCCGGCGGCGTGCTGGCCGATGTCGGCGACGACCCGGCAGATCAGCAGGCAGTCTTCGTCAGCCCGATAGGCGGCGGCGCAACGCCCGGCCGGTTGCTGCGCCAGATACTGCGCCCGGCGCGCCGGCTCGGCGGAGGTGGTCAGCCGGGGGCCGACGTGCCGACGCACCGCTCGCGGTGGGCAGCCCGGTCCGCCGGTGCAGCGGTATCGTCGGTACCACCCGGATTGCTCGGCGAACGTGCCGATCGGCCAAGCCGGACGGCAGGGTCGGTCACCTACCCGGAATGGGACAGCTACCGTCGGTGCTATCGGCCGAAGTGGTGCACGGTGCGCGAGATTCCCGCGGTGGTCAGCGACGCGTCCGTCCCGGGTGACTTGAACCGGTACGAATTGCATCGCTCGCTGGCTCGCCTCGGCCTGGGACCGGATTGGTTTCGCAGGCAGTTGCACGGCGAGGACATCGATGTCGACGCGGCCGTGGAGGCACGCGTCGATGCGGCTGCCGGTGCGCTGCCCAGCGACGCGATCTACCTCGATCGGCTGCGGCGCCGGCGCGACCTTGCGGTGCTGCTGCTGCTGGACATCTCCGGATCCGCCGCCGAGCCGGGCGCGGCGGGAAAGACGGTGCACGACCAGCAGCGGGCCGCTACGGCAGCACTTGCTGTTGCCTTTCATGCTCTCGGAGATAGGTTGGCGCTCTATGCGTTTCACTCGCGGGGCCGGGCGGAAGTGCACCTGGTTCCGGTCAAGCGATTCGACGACCCGTTGGATGTGCCCGCGCTGCGACGGCTCGGCGGGCTGCTGCCGGGCGCGTATTCGAGGCTCGGTGCGGCGATCCGGCATGGCGCGGCGGTGCTGGAAGCCGATGGGGGCACGACGCGGCGGCTGCTGGTCGTGGTGTCCGACGGGTTGGCTTACGACCACGGTTACGAACGCGCTTACGGCGCGGCAGACTCCCGTCGCGCGCTGGCCGAAGCCCGCAGCCGCGGCACCGGGTGTGTCTGCCTGGCCGTCGGTGCGAATACCGACCCGCAGGAATTGCAGCGGGTGTTCGGCAGCGCGGCGCTGGCCGCGATCACCGAGCCGCAACAGCTGCGGCGGGTGGCCGGGCCGCTGTTCCGCGCGGCGCTGCGCTCGGCCGAAGTCCGCAAGCCCGCGCGGAGTTGAGCCAAATATCTGTTCCGCGTTACGCTGCGGCCATGCCAGCACCCGGCGATGGCGACGCGACTTCACCGGTAGCCCGCCCCTTCTACGTCTCGGTGGGCACTGAAGAGCAGGTGTTCAAGGCGGCGTTCCGGCAAGGCCTCTCGGTGCTGCTCAAGGGGCCCACCGGCTGCGGCAAGACGCGGTTCCTGGAAGCCATGGCCCACGATCTCCGGCGGCCTCTCATCACGGTGGCCTGTCATGACGATCTCACCACCGCGGATCTGGTGGGGCGGTTCCTACTGCGCGGTGGGGAGACGCAGTGGGTCGACGGCCCGCTGACCCGTGCCGTGCGTGAAGGTGCGATCTGCTACCTCGACGAGGTTGTCGAGGCGCGCCAAGACACCACCGTGGTGCTGCACCCGCTGGCCGATCACCGACGCCAGCTCCCCATCGAACGCCTGGGTGTAACGCTGGATGCGGCACCGGGGTTTTGCTTGGTGGTGTCCTACAACCCTGGGTACCAGAGTGTCCTCAAGTATCTCAAGGATTCCACCCGGCAGCGCCTGGTTGCCATCGAATTCTGTTTTCCCGCAGCTGATGTCGAGGAGAAGATTGTCGCTCAAGAGTCCGGCGTCGGCTCCGGTGTGGCCACCGCGCTGGTGCGATTGGCACAAGCGATCCGCCGGCTGGAGAACGGCGGGCTGCGCGAGGTGGCGTCGACCAGAGTGCTCATCACCGCGGGCCGGCTGATTGCCGAGGGACTGAGCACTCGTGAGGCGGCCCGCGTCGCCATTGCCGGCCCGTTGACCGACGACTTTCATACCGCCGGCGGCCTGTCGGAGTTGATCGATGTCTACCTGGCGGACTCCTAGCCCGGACCGATTGACGCTGCGTCGCTCACCGCGCTAATCTCAGAACAAATTTTAGGTTTATTGGGACTGCCGCGCCAACGGAGATGGGGATTTGTCCTACGAGAGCACCGCGCAACCGATCAAAATCGGCTACCTGTTCGACTTCCTGCTGCCGGAGTTCTATCCGCAGGAGATGCGCGACGACCTGACGCGCCCGTTCGACCTGGTGTTCAACGGCGGGATGGGGCAGCGAATCATCGACCGGCCGGTGCAGATCGTGTACCGGGAGGTGGAGGGGCTGCCCAAGGGCACGGTCAAGGCCGTCATCGACGCCTACGGCGAACTGGTCGACGAGGGCTGCCTGGCGGTCTTCGGCCCGCACATCAGCGAGAACGCCGTCCCGGCCAAAGAGGCGATCGAAGAGCGGTTCCGGGTTCCGGCCGTCAACGTCTGCGGCAGCGATGACTGGCTGGGGGAGTGGACCTTCGCGTTTCCGCAAGGGTCGATGACCGACGAGCCGATCTTCTGGGCGGACTTGTTAGCCAAGGGCGGTCACACCGAGGTGGCCGTCCTGGTGGAGCAATCGCTGGTCGGCCAGAGCTACCTAGCAAACTTCCGAAAAGCAGTACAAAGCAAGGGGATTCGCATTGTCGCCGAAGCCCCGATCGCCCAAACCGCCCAGGACGTGGGCCAGGCGATCCGCACGGTGCATGAGGCGAAGCCGTCGGCGCTGGTACATTGCGGCTTCGGCTTCGGGATCGTGTTCATCAACCCGGCCCTGACCGAACTCGACTGGGATCCGCCCCGGTTCACCAGCACCGCGTTTCAGAATGCCTGGATCAATCCGATTATGTGGCAAGCCTTTATGGGCTGGACGGGGATCGACCAGTACGACGAGGCCAACAGCGTAGGCCAGGCGTTCCTGGACCGCTACGAATCGGAATATGGCCGTCGACCCTGCTATTTCGTGCCGGTGGTCAACCATGACGTGGCCAACACGCTGCTGCACGCATTCGCCGATGCCCACCCCTTGAGTCCACGCGGCGTCAAGGAGGCATTGGAGCGGGTGAAGATGCTGCCGGCCGCCTCGGGCGCCCCAGGAACCAGGGTCTCACTGGGCAAATGGACCCGGCGGGCCTGGATGGGCGCGGGCTACCTGGTGGCGCGGCGGCTAGATCCCGACGGCGCCAACTCCCATCTCGTCGATCGCTTTGGCGCCGGATAGGCGATGACCACCCAGCAGACAACGCCATCGGTCCCGGCCACGCGCCGAAAGGGCTCGATGTGGACGGTCGGGTTGATCTTGATAGCGGTGGCGGTGCTCGCCGTTATTGCCTACTACGCCCGAAAGGGCGCCGTCTCACCGCGAATTCGCAATCCGGAGGTCACCGGCGTCCCCCGTCCGGTCGAGCCGTTGTTCGGCTATCAGCATTGGCTGGGGCTCTTCCAGATCTTCACGATCATCTCGATGTCGATCATCATCGCGGTCTATGTGGTGGCATGGCGCCGCCACCCCGCCCACCCCGTCCTGCTCATGGGCATCGTGACCACGCTGATCGTCTGGCAGGACCCGATCATGAACTGGGCGCCGTATGCGGTCTACAACCCGCAGCTATGGCACTGGCCGGAAGACTGGCCGCTGGTGTCGCTGTCACCCACGGTGGAGCCGTTCCTGGTGATCGGCTACATCATGTTCTACCTGGGACCCTACTTCCCGGCGATCTGGATCCTGCGCAGGATCCAGGCCCGAAGCCGGCTGGATTCGTTTGTCTGGCGCCATCCGCTGATCACGCTGGCGGCCATCATCCTGCCCGTGGGCATGCTCATCGACGCGATGCTCGAGATGACGCTGGTGCGCACCGGCTTTTACATCTACTCGCAGGTCATTCCGTTCGGATCGGCCTTCGCCGGCCAGACCTACCAGTTCCCGTTCATCTGGGAAACGGTGATGGTGACCTTCGTGATGATCCCGGCGGGGGTGCTGCTCTACCGCGACGACACCGGCCGCACCGTGGCCGAAGAACTCGCCCAGCGAACCCGGATCTTTCCCCGGAAGCCCAAGCTGGCGATGTTCGTGGTGATGTTCGCCCTGATCAACCTCGCCTACCTCGGCTACGGCACCGGCTTGGCCGTCATCAAGTGGACCCGGACGGCCACTTCCGTCGCCTGCCCGTGGCCCTATCCGGAGGCCAAAGTCTATGACCCGCAAGGCGTTTATGAACGCAACGGCCAGTCCGGCCCGTATTCGGCGGGCATCTGGTCGACCTGGATGAGCGCGCAACCGCACGGCCGCCCGGACGTGTCTCCGCCCGCCCGCGGTGGCCGCTGTGGACCGGCGCATGGGTGAGCCACCGGCCGTCGTCATCACCGGCGCGTCCCGCGGGCTGGGCCTCGCGTCGGCCGCGCACCTGTACCGGCAGGGGTGGCGGGTGGTGGCCACGATGCGCTCACTTGAGTCCGGCATGGCGGCCTTGCGGTCGACGGCCGCTGCCGCAAAAGAGGATTCACGCCTGATAGCGGTCCAGCTAGATCTCACCGACCAGGCATCCGTCACGGCCGCGGCCAAGGCGATCGAGGAGGCGGTCGGCGCTCCGCGGGTGCTGGTGCACAACGCGGGCATATCCGCGGCCGGGACGGTCGAGGAGACGCCGATCGACCTGTGGGAGCGAATGTTCGCGACGGCCGTCTTCGGGCCGGTGCTGTTGACCAAGGCGCTGTTGCCGTCGATGCGCGCCGCGGGACAAGGGCGCATCGTGATGATCTCGAGCCAGGGCGGCGTGCGCGGCATGCCGGAGATCGCGGCGTACTCCGCGGCCAAGGGCGCACTCGAACGGTGGGCCGAGTCGCTGGCGGCCGAGGTGGCTCCGTTCGGACTGGGTGTCACCGTCCTGGTTGCCGGAACCTTCGACACCGACATCATCACCGACGTGGGAACCTCGGACCACCGCGACCTGGCCGGTCCGTACGCCGCGCTGCACACCAAGGTCGACCGGCGCGGCCGGGCCGCGATGCGATTGGCGCGTTCACCGGAGCAGTTCGCGCGAGCGCTGGCCAGCGCCGTCGAGGACCCCTCGCCCTTTGCCCGCCACGCCGTCGGTCCCGACGCCCGGATGCTGATGGTTGCCAACCGGCTGCTTTCCGGTAAGGCTCTCCATAGGGTGACCCGGCTGGCGCTGGGTCTCCCGCGCTCTGGGGCATTACGGGCGCCGGAATAGTGAGCCTCGTCTGAAGAGAGCTGAACAAAAATGGCTGACACTGTAAAGGTCCGGTTCGAATCGAAGATGATGATCGACGGCAAGCTCGTCGACGGTCAGGCCGGCACCTTCAGCAACATCAACCCGGCCACCGAGGAGCCGATCGGAGAGGTCGCCGACGCGTCGAAGGCGGATATGCACCGGGCCATCGACGCCGCCCGGCGAGCCTTCGACGAGACCGACTGGTCGACCAACCGCGCATTACGCAAGCGCTGCCTGGAGCAATTACAAGAGGCCATCGAAGCCGAACGGGAGGAGCTGCGCGAGGAGCTCATCGCCGAAGCCGGTGCGCCGCGGGCGATCACCTACGGACCGCAACTGGATGCGCCGCTGGCCGACGCGCTGCGCTATCCCGCCAAGCTGATCGACGAGTACCCATGGGAAACCGACCTGGGCGACGTGCTGGTTAGCATCACCGGCCAACTGACCAGCCGCAAGGTCTGGCGCGAACCGGTCGGTGTGGTCGGCGCGATCGTGCCGTGGAACTTCCCGTTCGAGGTCACCATCAACAAGCTCGGCCAAGCGCTGGGCACCGGCAACACCGTGGTGCTCAAACCGGCGCCGGACACGCCGTTCAATGCCACCCGCCTGGGCCGGCTGATCGCCGAAAAGACCGACATCCCACCGGGAGTCGTCAACATCGTCACCGCATCAGACCATCTGGTCGGCGAGGAGCTCACATTGTCGCCCAAGGTCGACCTGATCTCGTTCACCGGTTCGACCGTCGTCGGCAAGCGGATCATGGAAAAGGGCGCGGCGACGCTCAAGCGGCTGTTCCTCGAACTCGGCGGCAAATCGGCCACCATCGTTCTCGAGGACGCCGAGTTCGGGTTGGCCTGCGCGATTGGCATCGCGCCATGCATGCATGCCGGGCAGGGCTGTGCCAACCCGACACGGCTGCTGCTGCCGCGGTCGCGCTACGACGAAGGCGTGGCGGTCCTGCAGAACATCTACGACAACGTCATGCCGGGCGACCCCCAGGACCCAGCGACGTTGTGCGGCCCGGTGATCTCCGACAAGCAACGCAAGCGGGTGCTCGGCTACATCAGCAAGGGTGTCGACGAGGGCGCCACCTGCCTGGTCGGCGGCCCCGACGCGGCTACCGGTTTCGACCGCGGATTCTTTGTCCGGCCAACGCTTTTCGTCGATGTCGACAACTCGATGACGATCGCCCAGGAGGAGATCTTCGGGCCCGTGTTGTCGGTCATCGCATTCGACGACGAGGAAGACGCGATCCGGATCGCCAACGACAGCGTGTACGGGTTGGCCGGCAACGTGATGTCGGGTTCGCTGGAACACTCGCTGGCGGTGGCGCGGCGGCTGCGGGCCGGGTTCATCGGTGTGCAGGGCGCCGCGCCGTACGGTGCCGACACCCCGTTCGGCGGCTACAAGGACAGCGGGGTGGGCCGGCAGAACGGGATCGCCGGGTTCGACCAGTACACCCAGATCAAATCGGTGGGCTATCCGGCCGGCTGAAGGGGTGCGCGTGCAGCTGTTCGACGATCTGGAGGACTTCGGTGCCTTCGACGACGTGGTATCCGGCGACGTCCGCGATCCCTACACCGAGCTGGCCCGGCTGCGGCGGGAAGAACCGGTGCAGCGCATCGACTTCTCGGCCATGCCGCATGAGGAATCCAAGCCGGTCTTCATCGTCTACCGCCATGAGGACGTCGCGCAGCTGCTGCGGGACAACGAGACGTTCTCGTCGGCGATCATCATCGACGCCTTCGGCGACGTGCTGGGCCGCCACGTCATGCTCGGCATGGACGAGCCCGAACACGGCCGTCATCGCGCGCTGGTGGCAAAAGCTTTTTCGCAGAAGGCGTTAGCGCGCTGGGAGGATGAGCTGGTCGGCAAGGTGGGCAACGAGCTGATCGACCGGTTCGCCGGCCGCGGCCACGGCGATCTGGTCAAGGAGTTCACCTTTCCCTATCCGACGCAGATCATCGCCGGCCTGCTGGGTCTGCCGCGCGAGGACTATCCGCAGTTTCAGCGCTGGTCGATCTCGCTGTTGAGCTTCACCGTCAACCCGCAGCGCGGCCGGGCCGCGTCGCAGGCGTTGCAGCAGTACTTCACCCCGATCCTGGCCGCCCGGCGCGCGGAACCACGGGACGATCTGATCAGCGGCCTGGCGCAGGCCGAGATCGACGGCGAGCAGCTGTCCGACGAGGAGATCTTCTCCTTTCTGCGGTTGCTGCTGCCGGCCGGCGTCGAGACCACGTACCGTTCGCTGGGCAACATGTTGTTCGGATTGCTTTCCAACACAGATCAACTCGATGCGGTGCGGGCCGAGCGCGCACTGCTGCCGCAGGCGATCGAGGAGGCGGTGCGCTGGGAGCCGCCGCTGCTGACCATCACCCGCGTGGCCACCCGCGACACCGAACTGGGCGGCGTGCCCATACCCGCCGGCTCCTCGGTCATGCCGATGCTGGGCGCGGCAAACCGGCAAGAGGGCAGATACCCCGACCCGGATCGCTTCGACATCTTCCGCCCGGCCAGGGCGCACATCGGTTTCGGTCACGGGGTTCATATCTGCCTGGGCATGCACCTGGCCCGCCTGGAGATGCGGGTGGCGCTCAACCTGCTGCTCGACCGGTTGCCCGGCCTGCGCCTTGATCCCGGCGGCGACGATCCGCACATTCGCGGCCAGATTTTCCGGTCACCGACCTCGCTCCCGGTGCTGTTTGACTCGACTTCGACCCACCTTCGCCTCGGGGTGTCCTGATCGGGTCCGTCCCGATCGTCCTCTTGATGAGATCCGGGATTGGCCCGGATGATCATCGGGACAAGGAGGAATCTCATGGCGCAATATGCCGCACTGACCTACACCAGGGACGTCGACTGGTCGGCCCCCGAGCAGGCCGCCGACATGGCCGAATACATGAAGTTCGGCCAGGAGCACGCCGCCGCGATTCGTGGTGGCACAGCGCTGTACCCGACGTCCACCGCGACGACGGTTCGTGTCAAAGGTGCCCGCGGCGGTGACGTCGTCACCAGCGACGGCCCCTATGCCGAGACCAAGGAAGCGCTGACCGGCTTCTATCTCATCGAGGCCGCCGATCTGGACGAGGCGCTGCGGATCGCCGCCGAGATACCCGCCGCGTGGGACGGTGCCGTCGAGGTGCGTCCCATCATCGAATTCGGTTGACCGCCGAATCCGCGCTCGCCGAAACCGTCCGGATCGAGGGAACCCGCATTCTGGCGACCCTCGTCCGGGCGGTCGGCTCGCTGCAGATCGCCGAGGATGCGGTACAGGAAGCGGCGCTGCGCGCGCTTCGGGACTGGCCTCGCAACGGCGTGCCCGCCGAGCCACGCGCGTGGCTGACGGTGACCGCCCGCCGGGTCGCGATCGACCTACTGCGCCGTGAGGGTGCTCGAGCCCAAAAGGAGCGTGCCAGCATGGAGCTCGCGGTTCCCGATCTGCCGCCCCACAGCATGGTGGCCGACGATCGGCTGCGGCTGATCTTCACCTGCTGTCACCCGGCGCTGGGGCTTGAGGCTCAGGTGACGCTGGCGTTGCGCACCTTGTGCGGTCTGTCGCCGGCGCAGATCGCGGTGGTGCTGCTGACCAGTGAGGCCGCTATTGCCAAGCGGCTCACCAGGACCCGAGCCAAGATCGCGCGGGCTGGCATCCCGTACCGGGTTCCGGCCGACGAAGACCTGCCGGTGCGCCTGGCGGCGGTGTGCGCGGTGGTGCACTCGTCCTACACGATCGCCCACACCGCGGCCGGCGGCGACCGGCTGACCGATGTCGACGGTGCCCGTGAGGCGGTGCGCCTGGCCCGGTTGGTGCACGAGCTGATGCCCGATGAACCGGCGCCGATGGCGGTGTTGGCGCTGTTGCTGCTGACCGAATCCCGGCGTGCCGCACGGTGCGACAACGCCGGCGATCCGGTGCCGCTGTCTGAGCAGGACCGCTCGCGCTGGGACGGCGATGCGATCACGGAAGCGCTTGCCCTGCTGGATGAATCGCTACGCCGCACCGCAGCGGTGGCCGATCCCTATCAATTGCAGGCTGCGATCGCGGCCGAGCATGCCCGGGCCGCGTCGTATGCCGCTACCGATTGGGCGGAGATCGTCCGGCTTTACGACATGCTGCTGTCGGTGCACCCGAGCCCGCCGGCTGCCTTGGCCCGTGCCGTGGCTGTTGCCGAATCAGGCGGGGCCGCAGCGGGCTTAGCAGAGCTCGCGGAGCTCGAACCCGATCAGCGCTGGCATGCTGTCCGCGGTGAGCTGCTGGCCCGGCAAGGCAGATTCGCCGAGGCCGTCGGGGCGATGCAGGCTTCCCTCACGGAGTCGACCACCATGCCCGAACGGCGGTACCGCCAACGGCGCATCGCGCACTGGAATGCGCAACTAGGAGTGACATGAAAGTCGATGTGGCCAGCGAGATCCTGATCGCCCGGACCCGCAGCGACGTGGCCGCCTATGCCTGCGACCCAGACAACGCCACCGCCTGGTACGTCAATATCACGTCGGTGCAATGGAAGACGCCAAAACCGCTGTCGATCGGCTCGCAATTCGCCTTCACCGCAAGGTTTCTCGGGCGCTCGTTGAGCTACACCTACGAGGTGGTCGATCTGGAACCGGGCAGCAGGTTCATGATGCGCACCGCGGAAGGGCCCTTCCCGATGGAGACCACTTACCTGTGGGAAGACGGCCCGAATGGCACAACGACGATGACCCTGCGCAACCGCGGCGAGCCGTCCGGGTTCGCCGGGATCGCCGCGCCGGTCATGGCCAAGGCGATGAAGCGGGCCAACGCCAAGGATCTGGCCCGGCTCAAGGCAGTGCTGGAGGCGCGGGCCTAGTGTCGGCGAGCTGAGGTTGCCGCGCAGCGCCTACGCACGGGCCCGGTCGCAGCCGCCAGCCACGAACTACCAGCAGGCTGGACGCTTGATGCGAAGCGTGATCGGCACAGCGGGCGCGGGCGTGAGGCGCCGCCAGGCAGTCGTCTTGGATCAAGACGGCCAGTGGTCGCGGTTGGGCGAATTGCCCGCGATGAACCCGTAATGGATGGAGTAATCCGCGAGCAATGTTCTTGACGCTATTCCGCCAGAATCCCGCGTTCTCATCGTGGAAGAACTGGCGCGTCGTAACCCCGTCCTCCTTGCGGAGTTGCGCGGCTCAACGAAGCCGACCGATGACCAGAGTGACGCCGTTGTGGATCACAGCCGTGTGGTGGCTAGGAACGTGATCACCGAATCCCACGAAAAGAGGAGCTGATGGTTGACGATAGCCGTTGCTGTCTCGCCGAACAGCTCCCAATAGATTACCCGGATTTCATGATTTCGATTTGCGGCATGAACACGTTCAGTGAGATGATCAGGTCAAATGTGGACAATCGCGATTCAGCACTGCGGACATTATCGGGCAGATCCGTTTCGCAACATTGAAGAACGGTGGACGGCGCCCTCACGAGCAGACGCGGAGATGTTGGCTGCCGCTAAGTTGGTCGAACGAAGCCTGGCAATGGACGAAGCGGCGTGGCTCGCGTCGATTGCAGGCCGGATGCCCACCTATACCACCCGAGGTAGTGATCCGGAACGATTGCCGCGCGTACTCGCGCTGCGTATCTATCGGAGACTATGGAGGTTCCGATCCTGAATCTCCATACCAGCGAGTGATGTGCTGACCAACTAACACGCCGAATTAACCTTATAATTATCGGTGCTGTCTTAGGTATAACCAGCTCGGCCTAAAGAGGTGTTCGCTGGCGACGATGAAAGCGGATTCGCAGGCCGTCTGGTTTGAGGGTTAGTCTTTCCGATACTTCCAATTGATAACCCGGGTATGACTCCAAGACAAATTGATGCACGATGATAGCCAGCGTCAGCATAATTTCGTGAATTGCGAACTGGCGACCGATGCATGCGCGGGGGCCGGTTCCGAACGGTTTGTAAATGTGGGGTGCGAGCCTTCGAATGTTCCCGGGTAGGAATCTATCGGGGTTGAACTCAGCGGCATCGTTCCCCCAGGCGCGATCGCGGTGCGCAGACAGTAGCAGGACGAATACACAATCTCCCGCTTTGAATTGGTAACGACCACCAAGTACGGTGTCGGTCCTGGCTTGCCGGAAATATCCTGGCGCGATTGGCCACAAGCGCAATGTCTCGTCGACGATACGGCGGAGGTAGCGCAACTTCGCGACGTCGTCGAACGACATGTCAGGCACCCCAGAATCGGGCCAACGTTGGTCTACTTCAGCGCGCGCGGCGGCGGCGATGTGTGGATTGGTGGACAGGTAGTGCAGCGCGAAGGCGATGGCGTTGGCGGATGTTTCGCTGCCGGCGATGAGCAGGGTCAGGACCTGGTTGGCGATGTTGGCGTTATCGAGGCTTTCGCCTGTGGCGGGATCTGTTTCGTGCAGCATGACGTCGAGCATGTTGACGGGTGCGTTGTCGCTCCCACCGCTGCTCCGGCGAGCGTTGATGATGGCGCCGACCTGGTCGCTGAGGTATTGCTTGTCGCGTTGATGCTGGTTGCGGCGGCGTCGGCCCAGTAGTTGCTCGTAGCGGGGGATGGCGTTGGTCCGCGCGGTGGTTCTGGCGTGTGTGAGCTCGCGCAGGAAGGCGCTGATGATCGGGTTATCGCTGGGGTCGTTCAATTTGGTGAACGAATGACCTAAGCCGGCGCGCGCCACCACCTCGATGGTGAACCGGTTGGCCTCGTCTGGGATGTCCACCCAGCTTCCGTCGGCAGCACGCTGCGACCAGGAGCTGACTAGTTCGCGAGCAGCTTCCAGCATGCTGGCGTGGTAAGAGGCCATAGCGGCCTTCGTGAATGCCGGCATCAAGATGTTATGGGCCATACGCCAATTGGGTTCATGATTGTAGGCGGTGAAAAGCCCGTCACCGCCAATCGCGCGCAGTTCGGGGAGCACCAGCCCGAGGCTCTTTTCCCACCGTGATTCGTCATTGATCTCGTTAATGAGGGCGGTCGAAGCGACCGTAATGAGACGGAGGTCGAAGATGCGGTGCTCGATGATCCCGCCGTGGGCCTCGACTTCCCTGGCCAGGCCCTGACAGGGTTTGGTCCAGTTCACGACGAGCAGGTCACCGATGATCGGTAGTCGCAATCGCGGGCGCGGCACCGCGCAGCTATCGGAGCGGTGTGGAGTCATCGTGAAGTACCTGCCTGTTCACAGGGCCGCCCAGCGGCCAAGCCAATACGTGGATGCGTTGCAGTCCGGGCGCTCGGCCACCATTTGCACAGTCGCACGAGTTCAGCTGCCTCCTGGTCAAGAGTGGTCGAGCGCCCCGGCCGCGATTTGGGGATGACCGCTGGCGCTATTCGTTCTGGTGTCGCTCCGATTTCCCTCGCGCGGACTGCCTCGGCGATCTGCAATGCCTGGATAGCCGCGTCGCGATCGCTAGTAGGCACCGAGTATCGGTCGAGGAACCGCGTTGTCGCATCAGCGGAGATCTCACGAAGGTAAGGCCGTAGGAGCAACATCGCGTCGCGTATTTGGACGACGGTCTGGTGCAGGTCCAAAGTTGTCTTTCGGCGGCCCGGAGAAACGGCCTGCAATTCAAATACACATTCGGGAAAGGCAACAGTCAGGGTCTCCCGAAATCTCTGAAGTGCCCGCCAAGATCGGCTGGTCCCGTCTAGGCCCGCGCGGGCACTCAGTGCTCGAACGATAGGGATAGCCGCGAGCCCGTTGACGGCCAGTGCCAGCCAGAAGAAATAGCAGCTGTCCATTGCAAGGATAAAGCGATTGTTGTGCACCCATCCGAGTTGCTGAAAGACCACATAGAACACGACGTACCGGCTGGTACATACATCCACAATGCCGACCATGAAACCGCACGCGGCGACGATTCTTTCTTGTCGTCCCGACCCGAGACTCATCCATTCCTTGACACCCATGATCACGAGCCGGACCGCCATCAGCTCCGGAATGACCATGAAGAGCACCCAGGCGAGCACAATGTCCCATCCGTGGGCGACTTCAAGAGGCTGTCCGGTCGCTCTGGCGTGGGACGCGGAAATAAAAAAAGCGATGCTGAGGATGATCGCTGATATTCGGTAATGCCGGTGTCTTCGACGGGCTTCCAAGAGCGGCAAACCGGACCCGAGCGTGATAAATCCCAAGAATTCTGCGGAAAGTAGTATCATCGCCACCAACGACAGCTCCTGGGCGGTTGTGACAGCTATTATGTGATGACCGGCAAGGAATTTCTCAATCATCTTCTCGCGCAATAGGTTACAGACGAGATATATTGCCAGTACGTGATTCAGGTATTTCTCGAATTCGCTCGTGCTGAAGAAGAGATAGCGCATGACCGCAATGGATGTCATCAGTGCCAGCAGAGGCCAGGCCACTAACCCCGGAACAGATGACGTCATCTCGCTCGGAAGAAGACGCTGCGTATTGCTGACCTGGCGGCGGCCGCTTCAGCTGAGGCGAGCATTAAGATGTGCGCAAACCTCTCTGCATCGCGCTCTTGATCGTCGACAAAGAGTTTGCGGCGCAGCACTTTTCGCACGGCAGCGGGATCGAGGTCAGGTAGCATTTTGAGGCACAGCTGGCTTTCGGGGTCGTCCGTGTTGCTGGCCGACTGGGTGGAGCGTCCATGCCCCAACACCATATGGCCGATCTCGTGACACACGATTTGATCGATGTGGTAATCAGAGCTCTCGGCCTCATGGAGGATGAGGTCGTCGTCGTCGCGGATCAACCACACTCCGCACGGGCTTTCGGTAAATCCCGAGGTATCGGTGGGGAGTAGCTGGATGCGCCGACCTCGCTGAGAGGCCAGGTTCTCAATGAAAACATCCCGGTTCCAAGGGACAGGAATGGGCAGCTGACGCGCGAGTGCGAGCAAGTCAGTGTTCGATACTGCCATCCAAACTCTCTCCAACTCCTCGCCACCCGGATGTATCGGTGGCCTACCGTTGATTCTTCTGTGTGCGATCGACCGGGGCTCTTTGCCGCGTCCGGTGTCGGCGCTTGTGCAGGCATCACAAGATCGCCTGCCCTCTGTGACTCAACACTTGAACCGGGTTGCGCTAGGCGTTGACGTACGAATCGATGCCGGGATCGATGAGGTAGGACGCAGAAACCTCACGAGGCCAGTCATGGGTACTGGTCTGGACTGGCTTCCGTGTGTCATCTCAATGAGTAACGGCGCGGTCGACGAGTTGGCGTAATTCGGGGGTACGAGTCGGTTCCAACGGAATACATGCCTGGCAGCATGCTGCCAGCACGGAGGAAAAGCATCAGCCAATATGCGTAAACCGCGCACATATCGCGAAGTTGCTCGGACCAGGTGGTCGAGGGAGGGCGTGTGACACCGGCTCCTGGATCTCTGATGCCCAGGTCACCGAAATCTCCTACGCGGCTTCGGCTTCCACCGCTGACGTGGTGACTGCCCGGGTGCTAGTGCAGCGCATCGAACACGCCACCCAAGGCAGCCGACCGTTTCGGGTCGGGCGATATCGCCCGGTTCTTCGCTGACACTTCGCTGACATTTCGCTGACACCAAGGATCCGTCGCCGTGGCCGACATCGCACGCCGCCATCACGGCGGCTCCGGCCCGGGAAAATGGCGTGGGTTGCACTGTGCCACAACACCATCGGTCAGAAGTCCTCGCATGACCGTACGATCTGAGCGATGACAAGGACCGACTGGAAAGTTCGACGGACCAGCGGCTCCATCATGCAGCAGATCTCTTGAATCAATATCAGATGCCTTCAACTGATCACGCGACACGGTGGAGTGAAGCTGGCTAAAGGGGCGCAAGCAGGTCGCTGAGCAGAGTGTTGGCGATGTCGCAGATTTGCTGCAGGCAGTAGCGCGCCCGTTCGCTAGGGGAGAGATCTTCGGGCGGCCGTTCCAGCTCGTGCCATCCTCTGGTCAGGCCAACCAACTGTTGACGGCCACCGGCATTGTTGAGTCGCAGAAGGTACCCGACACCGTCACCGTGGACGTTGAGTTCCAGGCTAGGATCGCCGACGAGTGCCCCAGCACTGAGTGCCGCATAGACCAGATCCGACAACGTTGATCCCGGGGTTTCAGTTCCTGACGGTGCAAGGCGCTGTGTCAGCCCATCACCTTCGTCGGCAACCCACGTAGCAAACGCATCGTCGTCGATGTCGAACGTCATCGGACTGCCGTGAGCCGTAACGCTGAAGGCGGGTGGGCCAACGGCGACAGGGCACCGATGGGTGGCCGGCGCGGATACTGATCCGGCGGTGTCGTGATCGCCTGCTGGGTTGATGCTGTTCGGGAAGGCCGCGAGCGCCATGCCGAATTCATATCAGTATATCTTGTTGGTCCGCAACATGTACTGAGATGAATGTGATGTTGGTTGCGGGAGAGCCCGTAGTAACCTCAGTACACACTGCTGGACTGTGCATGAAACGAGGGCTTATTGACCAGCGCGGATGGGCCACAGGGTTCGTCGCATGCATCGGATCTGTCGCTGAAGCTCAACAAGCTCTTCGAGATCATGCGCAAGCCCTCTGAGCCGCCGCTGTCCAACGCGGCTGCCGCGGAGGCCATCACCAAAAAGACCGGGGTGTCGATTAGCTCGGCTTACCTATGGCAGCTGCGCAGCGGCATCAAGAGGAATCCAACCGTCCAACATCTACGGGCCATCGCCGAGTTCTTCGGTGTCTCTGCGTCCTACCTGATCGACCCGGGCGTCGACCCATTGATCGATGTCCAGCTCGATCTGCTGCAAGCGCTGCGCGACGCCGGGGTGCGGGATTTGGCGCTACGGGCCTCAGGGTTGACGCCGGCGGCGCTCAACAGTATTGCAGCGATCCTCGACCGTGTTCGCGAGCTTGAGCGCCTGCCCAAAATCGCTCCGAAGGATTCCGGAAAAGGATGACGGATGTTAGATGGCGGTTTCTCACGCGGACGTACTTGCGCTGGCCCGGGAGCTGCCGATTCCCGTCCCCTGGAACCGGGATTGCTTTGTTAGGAACGTGGCTGAATTGTGCAGTAGACCGATCAGGTTGATTCCGGCAGCCCGTGTGGTTTGTGGCTGACGGGCGACGACGACGACTTGATCTTGCATGAGGCGGGTAGTTCGGATTATCACATTGATCAGATTGTGTGTCATGAGATCGGTCATATTGTGTTGGGACACAGTCGTTTGCGGCAGTTCGGCGATGACACGGACCGTGAGCGTGCACCGTGTCGCACCGCCTTGCCGGACATCGACCGGCTACCGTGCATGCGGTGTTGGGTCGCACGGGCTATGCCAGCGACCAGGAGCGCGACGCCGAGATGTTCGCCAATATGTTGACCATCGCCGCCGCGGAAGCCGCCACCGAAACCTCGATGATGCGCTTCTTTTTCCAGGCGCGATGACCGCCATTGTTCCCGATGGCATCGGTTGGCCCGTGACAAATTTCCCGGCAATTGTTGTTGGTGCCCGCTATAAATGGTCCGATGAAAGCCAGTACGAAAAATATTACAACAAAATATTAGCGCTATCATTTGTCGCCTTGCTACTGAGCGAGCGGGCCGTGGAGAAGCTATTTCCTGACGGTGCCCTGTTGACCGAGACGGCAACGCAGCAGTTGTCGTTGGCGGCGATGATGCTCGCTGCTGGTGAGTTCATGGGATTCTTTTCCTGGTGGCCGAGGCGTTCGCTGCGTGAACCGCATCTCCATCCACGTCGACATCGGATTGCGGCAGCCGTCGGGATCCGTGGTTTTTCTTGCCGCAGCCACACGGGCTGGTCGGCCCGACGCGAAACGTCGGGAACATCGGACGGCCAGGGCCATGATGAGTCTTTCTGCTCATCGTCGACCCTTTGACACTGGTGCGACGACTTTGCTGGAACTGTTTGAACAGCTTGGCTGGGCGCATAGTGTCAATTACCGGCTGAGCAGTTATGGCTTGATCTTTTCGGGTCGACGACAGCCGTCGCGTCTTTTGGAATTATTCCTTTTGTATTGAATATGATCGACCATTGTGGAATTGATCGAGTGAGCCGAGACCGTCGTAAATTGACCGTGCTTCGTGAAAGCATGATCGCCGCGGTCTCCGAAGCTTATTTCGAGCTTGTTCATCAGGGCATGGGCCGCCGGAAACGATGCTAGAACTGCATCAGACCACCGTCCAAATACGCGATGCGATTCTGCAATCGCGACGGTATTTCAGCGATACTGATGCGGTTGAATTGGCCGGATTCTGCAATAGCTATGCAGCCCCTGTTGACCAGCGCGGGGAAGCCGCGTTGGCTCTTCAGCTTGCCCATGCGGCACGGGCTAGAAAGGCTGGCGCCCGAGCGGCTACGACCCCCCAACCCATCAGTTGTCATCAGCTCCCGAGCTGGGACGCTTGAGGAGGAAACACGCGAATTGTTGAAATTATCCAGATGGTGGTCACACGCACAGGCCACCGCCTCAAATAGCGCTGCGCCGGCTCCGGTGGCACCAGCATGACGACATTTGTGCTGGTTCACGGGTGGTTGGCACGGCGCTTGGTGCTGGGAGTTGTTGACTCCGCCATTGGGCCGAGAAGGTCATGACGTTGTCGCGATGGTTTTGCCCAGCGAGGATCCGCCGGCGAGCTTGGGCACCTACGCCGACATCGTGTGCACTGCCCTCGGTGAATGCGACGACGATGTGATCTTGGTGGGGCACTCGATGAATGCGAGCACAATTGCTGTGGCGCGTCTTCGACCGCAGGCCTCCTCCTCGCTTTGGCTACCGTTCCCCTTGGCCGAATTTCCTGCTGTCAGCTGTACTTCCGTCATCACCAGCGACGACCGGATACTGAACCCGACTGGTCCACGCGGGTCGCGCGTGACCGGCTGGACGCCGAGCTGATCGAGCTTCCGGGAGGTCATTCCCCGTTCTTGTCCCGACCGTCAACGCTAGCTGACGTGTTGATCCGTTTGGCATGAGCCGGCCCGACAGGCCCAACAGGCGAGTACCTAGCCAACCGCCACGGCGCCTATCTTGACTGCTCCCGACGCCCAGGTCGCCGGCAACATCGGCATTCGCATCCCGTAAGACTCATCGTGACCAACCGTGGCCATCCCGCCCGGCAGCACATCGATCTCGCGGTAGGCGGTGCCGGCAAGCCTGGTCCCGCGCGCACCGGCAGCCACTGCGGCGACAGCCGCCGCAGGTCCGTTCGCGACCGCCATCGACGGCGCCAGCGCTGCCGACTCGGCACCCGCTAGTGGCGCCACGGGGACAGCACCTCCTGCGAAAGCTGCTACCGCTGGCGCGAGATCGGCCATTCCTGCAGTCAATGGGCCCACGGAAAGCAGCCCGGCCGAACACAAATCTTGGGCGATCCACGCAAGCATTATCCCAATAACTGTGTCGACTGTTTGGAGAAAAAGAAGCGGCAGAACGATAAACAGCGTCACGGAAAACCTGAACGCGGGGTAACTGAGCACAGTTAACAGATCGATGGCTCTAACAATGTCTAAATGCAGAACTGCGTCGAGAAGCGCGTACCAGGCCCATTCGATTTCATGAAGATTCTTGCCGAGTGCGACCAGAATTACTGCGGCTTCGAATACAGCATTATATAAAACCTTGTAGATTTGCTCCCAGGGGAACGGTCGGCAGCCGTAGCGCTAGTAGCTAGGCCGGTGCCGGGGCGCTTAAGAATGGTAGGGGCGGGGTCGATATGTGGCACTGTGGCCAACGCTGCGACGGATACAGTCTCGTAGGCACTCATCGTGGTGGCTGCTTGAATCCACATGCGCAGGTAGTCAGCTTCGGTGAACGTGATCGGGATCGTGGTTATGCCGAAGAAATTTGTATTTGTCAACATCGCATGCAGGGCATGATTAGCGGATAATTCCGCTAGGGTCGGCATCGCCGCTAGCGCGTCAACGTAGGCCGCCAGCGCCTCCTGATGGGCGTGGGCCATGGCTGAGCAATCAGCGCTGGCCTGCATTAACCAGTCCAGATACGGTGCATAGGCGGCCATGGCGCACATTGCGCTGACGCCCTGCCACGGACCGGTCTCTACCGTAATCAACAATCCGTCAAGATGCTCGGCCGCGTTGGCGTACTCAGCAGCCAGTGAGGTCCACGAACCTACGGCGGCCACCAACGAGTCCGGTCCCGGGCCGGCGCTTAACAATGCCGCATGCACTTCCGGAGGCGAGGCCATCCAAACCAGGCGCCGTCACCGCAACTGCCCACTGTCAGATACGGCGCTGTCGCGGCGCCGCGACGGTCCAGCGCACCGGTGTGCGCCGGCCGCATAACGATCCCGAATTCCCGAAGGCCGGTTTGCTGCCGCCAAGTTCTTGTTCATCAACTGCGCGACCCATTTTTGGTTAGCGTCGGTTGTCGAGGGCGAAGCTTACAACCAGCCCAAGTCGAGGTTCCGGGAGCGGTACGTACCGCGTTCTGAATTGGCCGAAACGTATTTGGGGGATCGGGGGCTCGCCCCATGTAAACGTGGGTTGACGTCAGGACGTCGTCCACGCGGAGCCAAATATCTAGTGAGGAGAAACCGGTGCGCCTGTCCGTGATATCAGGCGATCACGGTCTGCCCAGCGGGTCCGCTCGATATCTTATGACGGTGTTGATTCCCCCATGAGACATGCTCGCGGTTGCGTACGGTCTGCGTGCGCGCGGCCGGGAGTTGCCACGAGGATGCAGGAGAACCCCGGCCCTATCTGCCGATTACATTGGTTAACAATGTACTCAGAATCACTCTGTCAAAGGAGACATACCCATGGCTGAAGCCGTCATCGTCGAGGCAGTACGTTCCCCCATCGGCAAGCGCAACGGCGGGTTGTCCGGGGTGCACCCGGCCGATCTGTCCGCGCAGGTGCTCAACGGGCTGGTCCACAAGGCCGGCATCGACCCCGAACTGGTCGACGACGTCATCTGGGGCTGCGTCATGCAGGCCGGCGAGCAGGCCCTCGATATCGCGCGCACCGCACTGCTGGCGGCCGGCTGGCCCGAGACGGTTCCCGGGGTGACCGTGGACCGCCAGTGCGGGTCGAGCCAGCAGTCGGTGCACTTCGCGGCGGCCGGGGTAGCAGCCGGTCACTACGACGTCGTCGTTGCCGGCGGGGTTGAGTCGATGTCACGAACCCCGATGGGTTCGTCGCTGGCCAACGGCGGACGGCCCTATCCGAGGACCTTCTTGGACCGCTATGACGGCGCGATCCCCAACCAGGGCATCGGCGCCGAGATGATCGCACAGCGATGGGGCCTGGACCGCCTGGCGCTCGACGAGTTCTCTCTGGGATCACACGAAAAGGCTGCGGCGGCACAGGATTCCGGCGCCTTCGACGATCAGATCGTCGGCATCAAGGGCCAGGACGGCAATACCGTCCTCAAGGACGAAGGCATCCGCCGCGGCACCCCGATGGAGAAGATGGCGTCGCTGAAGCCGGCGTTCAAGGAAGACGGCGTGATCCACGCCGGCAACTCCTCGCAGATCTCCGACGGCTCGGCCGCGCTGCTGTTCATGTCCACCGAGAAGGCAAATGAGTTGGGGCGCAAGCCTATTGCCAAGGTCCACTCGGTGGCGCTGGCCGGGGCCGACCCGGTGATCATGCTGACCGCGCCCATTCCGGCCACCCAGAAGGTGCTCAAACGCTCCGGTCTGTCCATCGGCGACATCGGGGCATACGAGGTCAACGAGGCGTTCGCCCCGGTGCCCCTGGCCTGGCTGCGTGACATCGGCGCCGACGAGAAGCGGCTCAACCCCAACGGCGGCGCGATCGCGCTCGGCCACCCGTTGGGCGGCTCGGGTGCGCGGCTGATGACTACCCTGCTATATCACATGCGGGACAAGGGAATTCGCTATGGACTGCAGACGATGTGCGAGGGCGGCGGTCAGGCCAACGCCACCATCCTGGAGCTGTTGTGACCGAAGCCGACGGCGCTACGCCGGCCGTACTGGTCGAACGCCGCGGCAACGTCATGGTCATCACGATCAACCGGCCCGAAGCCCGCAATGCCATCAACAGCGCCGTGAGCGTCGGGGTGGGCAATGCACTCGACGAAGCCCAGCATGATCCCGAGGTACGGGCAGTGGTGATCACCGG
This sequence comes from Mycobacterium attenuatum, assembly GCF_900566085.1. Lineage (GTDB taxonomy): Bacteria > Actinomycetota > Actinomycetes > Mycobacteriales > Mycobacteriaceae > Mycobacterium > Mycobacterium attenuatum. The sequence continues at coordinate 25,914 of NZ_UPHT01000133.1, read as the reverse complement.
CGCCGGCGACAAATCATTTTGCGCTGGCGCCGACCTCAAGGCGATCGCCCGCCGCGAGAACATCTACCACCCCGACCACGGCGAGTGGGGCTTCGCCGGTTACGTGCGCCACTTCATCGACAAGCCCACCATCGCCGCGGTCAACGGCACCGCGCTGGGCGGCGGCACCGAGTTGGCGCTGGCCAGCGACCTGGTGGTGGCCCACGAACGGGCCACGTTCGGCTTGCCGGAGGTCAAGCGCGGGCTGATCGCCGCTGCTGGCGGTGTCTTTCGGATCGTGCACCAGCTGCCCCGCAAGGTGGCGATGGAGCTGCTGCTGACCGGCGAGCCGATCACGGCCTCCGACGCTCATGGCTGGGGCCTGATCAACGAGGTTGTCACGCAGGGCTCGGTGCTGGACAGTGCGCTGGGCCTGGCCGCCCGGGTAACCGGCAACGCGCCGTTGTCCGTGCAGGCCAGCAAGCGCATCGCCTACGGGGTCGACGGCGGCGTCATAGCTGAGGAGGAAGTGGGCTGGGAGCGCACCATGCGGGAGATGAAGTCGCTGATCCGGTCCGAGGACGCCCGGGAAGGGCCCGTGGCGTTCGCCGAAAAGCGCGAGCCGGTCTGGAAGGCGCGTTAGCGCGCCAGCGTGTTGACCGCCCACTCGAACACCGAAGGCAACAGCTCACCCGCCGGCACGATGGCCCGCCGCGTCGCGTACGGCGTACTGCCCAGCACCAAGGCTCGGGTCAGCCACCGGTAATTGCGGGTAACGCGATGCCAGGCGGTCTCATATGACGCCGGTGCGCCGTCGACGATGGCCCGCACCGCGGCGCCCGCCTGCTTGACGGCCAGGCTGATGCCTTCGCCGGTCAGGGCATCCTCGTAGCCGGCTGCGTCGCCCACCAACAGCACCCGCCCACAGACCCGGCGGGACACCACCTGGCGCAGCGGGCCACAGCCGCGCGCACGTCCAGGTTCGGCGTCGTGCAGATGCTGGGCAAGCCAGGGAAACCAGGAGAGCTCGGGCCGCTGCCGGGACAGGATGGCCACGCCTACCAGGTCCGGTTCCACCGGCGTCACGTACGCCTCACCCCACCGCGACCAGTGCACCTCGACGAACTCCGACCACACCGGCACCCGGTAATGCCAGCGCACCCCGTAGCGCCGCGGCGTTCCGGCCGTGGCCGCGATGCCGATGGCGCGCCGGACGGTCGAATGCAGCCCATCGGCCGCCACCAGCCACTTCGCGCGCACGCCTGCGGCCGTCACGCCATCGGCGTCCTGCGCGACACTGGTCACTCGCGTCCGAATCCATTCGGTGTCCTGCTCTTTAGCCCGCGCCGCCAGGGCCGTGTGCAGGGTGGTGCGCCGCACGCCCCGGCCCGGGCCGCTGCGAAACCGCGCCTCGGCGCGGCGCTGCTCGCTCACGTAAGCGATGCCGTGAAACGGCATGCCGGCCGGGTCGACATCGAGTGCGGTGAGCTCGGCCAGGCCGCCTGGCATCAACCCTTCTCCGCAGGCCTTGTCGATCGGGCTCTCCCGCGGATCGGCGACGATCACCGAAAGCCCGTGCTTGCGTGCGTGCAATGCCGTGGCGAGCCCGCCGGGGCCACCGCCGACGATCAGCAGGTCGGTGTCGTAGGACATGAATAACCCAACACGGAGTTCTCCACTCGCAGGCGCACCGTCAACAACATGGCGTTGGCCACGGTGAAGGCGAGCGCGGTCACCCATGCGGTGTGCACCATCGGCAGCGCAAACCCCTCGGCCACGACTGCAACATAGTTGGGGTGATGCATCAGCCGGTAGGGCCCGCGTCGCACCAACGGCTCGTGCGGCAACACGATGACCCGGGTGTTCCAGCGCCGTCCCAGCGACTTGACGCACCACCAGCGCAGCCCCTGGCTGAGCAGCAGCACGCCCACCATCGGCCAGCCCAGCCAGGGAAGGAATGGCCGGTGCAGCGCCCAGGGTTCGATCAAGCAGCCGAGCAGCAGCGCGGTGTGCAGAATGACCATCACGACGTAATGCGGACGGCCGAACTCCTTGCCGCCCTGCGCGAAAGACCAGCGCGCATTGCGCCTGGCGACGATCAACTCCGCCACCCGTTCCACGCCGACGGCCAGGACCAGCAGGTAATACATGGCCTACCAGCCCAGCAGAACGAATTCGGAAGAAAAACCCGGGCCCATGGCGATCATGATCCCAAACGATCCCGGCGGCGGCGGCGGATCGGCCATGGTGGTCCGAAGCACATCCAGCACAGACACCGATGACAGGTTGCCGTTGTCCCGCAATGATTCTCGGGTGCGATCCAGTGCGTCACCGGGCAGCTCGAGCGCATTTTCGACGGCGTCGATGACCCTGGGTCCGGCCGCATGCAGGATCCACGTCGACACGTCCGCGGTGGTCAGCCCGTGGTCGCCCAGGAAAGTGCGGATATCGTCGCCGACGTATTTCTCCACGACGGTCGCCACCTCGACGGACAAGACGATCCGGAAACCGTCACTGCCGATCTCCCAGCCCAGCACGTCCTCGGTGTCGGGGTAGGTCCGGCTGCGGCTGGCCAGCAGCCTTGGTCCGGCTGACCCCAGCTGTGCCCCGGTTGCGACGAGTGCCCCGGCGCCGTCACCGAACAGGCTGGACGCGACGAGATTGGCCACCGAGTGGTCGTCGCGCTGAACGGTCAGCGAGCACAGTTCCACCGCCAGTAGCGCGGCGACCTGGTTGGGGAAGCCACGCAGGTAGTCGTGTACCCGCGCCACTCCGGCGGCGCCGGCGGCGCAGCCCAACCCGAACAGCGGAATACGTTTGACGTCCTGGCGCAGACCCACTCGGGCGGCCAGGCGCGCTTCCAGGCTCGGCACGGTCAACCCCGTCACCGTCGTCGAAAAAATGACATCGACGTCCGAGGGCTTGACCCTGGCTTCGTCGAGCGCCGTCAGAAGGGCCTGCTCACCCAAGTCGAGGGCGACGTCGACCCAGGCGTCGTTCGCTTCGGTGAAACCGCTCAAATTGCCGTAGCGCGATAGCGGCAGTGCGGTGTGGCGGGCCGTGACCCCGCTGCTGTTGGCGAACCGGCGAAACTCCGGGCCGGCAAAGGTCGTCAACGCTCCGATGGTTTCTTCCTGGCTATAGCGGTGCGGCGGGAACGTCACCGCCACGCCCGCCACGTGCGGACTCGTCGTCAAAGCCGAACTGGCCTGCGCAGCGAAGCGCACCGGCCTACCCCCTGTGAATGTATTCATGTGGGGAGTCACGTCCGGCCCGCCGGATCGGTTCACCTCCGGTGCCATCGCCTGCCATTAGCCGTCGTGCGGCTAGCTTGGATGTATGCGGATTCTGGTCACCGGCGCCACCGGCTATGTCGGGTCGCGTCTGGTCACGGCGCTGCTAGAGAACGGTCACCACGTCGTCGCCGCCAGCCGGAACCTGGCTCGCCTCCAGCGGCTGGGCTGGTTCGACGACGTGACACCGGTGTTGCTCGACGCCTCGGACCCCGCGTCGGCGCGGGCCGCGATGGACGTCGCGGGTCACATCGACGTCGTCTACTACCTGGTCCACGGGATCGGTCAACCCGGATTCCGGAACAGCGACAACGCCGCGGCCGCCAACGTGGCCGTCGCCGCCCGCGCTGCCGGAGTGCAGCGCATCGTCTATTTGGGTGGCTTCGTGCCCGACGCCCCCGAAGACGAGGCGCTGTCCCAGCACCTGACCAGCAGGGCCGAGGTGGCGGCGGCCCTGACCGTCGAGCACGGCCCGGAACTGGTGTGGCTTGGCGCGGCGATCATCATCGGCGCGGGTTCGACCTCGTTCGAGATGTTGCGCTATGTGGGAGATCGGTTCCCGGTCATGCCCATGCCGAACTGGATGGACAATCCGATCGATCCGATCTCGGTTCGCGACGTGCTGCATTATCTGGTGGCCGCCGCCGACTCCGACCGGGTGCCGGCGGGCGCATACGACATTTGCGGCCCCGACACCACGTCCTACCGGCGGCTGCTCGCGGCCTACGCCCGCATCTGCGGCCGATGGCACGCCGCGGTTCCCGTGGGTAACACGCTCGACACCGCGATAGCGTCGCGCATCACGGCGGCCGCGCTGCCCGTTCCGCAGCGCCTGGCCGCGGGCCTGGTCGAATCACTGGATCATCCGATGCGGGCCTCCGCGAGCGGCCTGCGAGACCGGGTGCCCGATCCGCCCGGCGGGTTGCTCGGCGTCAAGGACGCCATCGCGCTGGCCTTGGCGGACGACCCGCATACTCCGGCAGCTCCGGTCAACGCCCTGGCCGATCCCCATCACCTCGCGGATTCCGATCCCTCCTGGGCCGGTGGGGACGCGCTGCGCATCCGGCGGCTCGCCCGCGCGGTGACGCCACCCATCGCGCGACCCACGCTGAAGCTGCTGAACATCGTCCCCGGCCCACTCGCCGGGGCATTGCGAACTAGTCTGGACATCCTCATCGCCCTGACTCCGAAAGTTCTGCCCGCATGAGCCAATCCGCCACGCCGCGCCCCCGAGCGATCCAGGATCTTCGCCGTGCGATGACCAATGTCGCGGTGCCGCATCATGAGCCGCCCGCGATAGTGCTGCGGCGACGCATCGTGGTCGGCGTCGTGTTGCTGATCGGCGCGGCGGTGCTGGGGCTGTCGATGAGTCGCCGGCCCGGGGAGTCGACGTTCCACTGGCTGACGCTGGGCCTGGCCGTGATCTGGGCTGTCGGGGCGCTGGCGTCCGGACCATTGCATCTCGGCGGTATCTGTTGGCGGGGACGCAACCAGCGTCCGGTGATCACCGGCACCACGGTGGGCCTGGTCCTCGGTGGCGTGTTTATTCTGGGCGGCTTGGTCACCAGGGAAATCCCGGCCGTGTCGGATCTGATTGCCCGCGTCTTGAGATTCGCCGAGCACGGATCGGTGCTCGTTGTGCTGATCACCTTGATCAACGGTGTCGCCGAGGAGATGTTCTTCCGCGGCGCGCTGTACACCGCGCTGGGCCGCTTCTATCCGGTACTGATCTCCACGGTGGTGTACGTCGCGGCCATCATGGCCACCGGCAACCCGATGCTGGGATTCGCAGCGGTCATCCTGGGAACGGTGTGTGCGTGGGAGCGGCGTTTCACCGGCGGTGTGCTTGCGCCGATTCTGACGCACGCGGTGTGGGGTCTGATCATGGTGCTTGCGTTGCCGCCGTTGTTCGGCGTCTGATCGGCTATCCGGCCGACGCGATGACGTCATGTGCCAGCGCGCGCAGTGCGGCGGTGTAGAGGGGCCGCAGCATCGCCCAGTACAGCCGGCCGGGCACGCCGCGGGGATAGACAATCGCCCGCTGCGTGTACCTGCTGCAGTCGGTTCCTCCGGGCGTGACGGTGATTTCCAGCCACGCTGGCCCGGGCAACCGGTTGGCGGCGGCTAACTGCAGTGTGGTCGGTTTGCGGTCTGCCGGGCTCCATCGCCGCCCCGAGCGACGCCGCCCTGGCGCCAAGATGAACGAGTACCACCGGCTGCCGTTGACGGCGTCTTGAGCCGACGTCCAGATGTCCTCGGGCGCGGCGGTGGTCGCGGCAGTGCGGACATCGCTGTAGACGACTTCGCCGGCCCACTTCGGATCGCTGGGCAGCAAGTCGGCGGGCTCGCAATGCAGCGAGTCCCAGGTCGCGGCCGGCCGTCCCCGGGCCGCGCGCTCGAGCGCCAACTCAACCGCCTGGCGATAACCGGTCAGACCACCCGGCGGTGGCGCGACAATGGCGTCGATATCCGAGTTGCGCATCACCGCATCGCATTCCAGCGACTCGATCAGGGGCCGCGCCAGACCCGACGGGATCGGCGTCACGGTGCCGACCCACAGGCTGGCAATCCTCGGTGTCAGAAACGGAAGGACCACCAACCGGCGCTGGTGCAGTCCGGCTACCTCGGCGTATATCCGCATCATGTCGCCGTACTCCAAGACATCTGGGCCGCCGATGTCCCATGTCCGAGAACACGGCAGCGCCACCGTAGCCGCGGCGACCAGGTAATACAGCGCGTCGTGAACGGCAATCGGCTGGATGCGGTTGTGCACCCATTTCGGCGTCGTCATCACCGGCAACCGGTCGGTGAGGTGCCTGATCATCTCGAACGACGCCGATCCCGATCCGACCACCACGGCGGCTTGCAATATCAGCGTCTCGATACCCGATTCGATCAGCGCCTCACCCACCGCCCGGCGCGACTCGAGGTGGGGTGAGAGTTTGCGGCCTTCGGGGTGCAGCCCGCCGAGGTACACCAGGCGTCGCACTCCGGCATGTCGCGCTGCCGTCACGACGTTGCGCACGGCCCGGGCTTCCTCGGCGGCGAAGTCCGTGGCGGTGCCCATCGAATGAACCAGGTAATACAGCACGTCGATGCCGTTGAAAGCGGTGATGAGCGAATCGACGTCACCGAGGTCGCCTCGGGCCAGCTCGGCCCGCTCCCGCCATGGCGCGTCTGCCAGCTTGTTCGGGTCGCGGGCCAGGGCGCGAACGCGATGGCCTTCGTCCAGCAGGAGCGGCACCAGTCGGGCACCGATATAGCCGGTCGCTCCGGTAACGAGGCAGTTGACCTGTCCAGCTGACAATGGGATCTCCGGGGGTCTTTGACGTTGTCCAACGTTATTCGGACCCGACGCCGGTAAGGATTGCCCCATTTCGCCCGGACTTGAGACGCCGCCCGGACGGCTCAACCTGCGGGCAATCAGGAGTCGGTGAACGTCGGTGTCCGGCGCTGCTGGAATGCCCTTGCGCCCTCGGCGAAGTCGTGCGATCGCAACAAGACCGCCTGGCCCGAGAATTCCCGTTCCAGAGCGTGGTCCAGCTCGGTGAGCGTGGCCGCGTTGATCGCATCCTTGGTCTTGGCGAACGCGACCGCCGGACCCGCCAGCAACCTCGAAATAACCTGTCCCACTTGGTTTTCGAAATCCTCTGCCGGGTAGACCGCGCTGACCAGGCCCCACGACAGCGCCTCTGCGGCCGGCAATCGCTCCGGCAGTAGGGCCATCCGCATCGCGCGGACGCGGCCAACCGCGGCGGCCACCAACGCCGACGCTCCGCCATCGGGCATCAAGCCGATCTTGGTGAACGCCAGCATGAAAAATGCTTCGTCGGAAGCCAATACCAGGTCACTTGCCAGGGCAAGCGAAACCCCGACCCCGGCGGCCGGACCCTGTACCACGGCGACCACCGGACGCGGCAGCGTCGTGATGGCCCGGATCGTCCGGTTGATCTCCGCGATGGTTTCGGTGCGGGACTGGCCGCGAACCACATCCTCGGCGCTCATCCCGGCCCCGGAGCAAAAGCCCCGACCCGTTCCGCCGAGGCGCACCACCCGGACCCGCGGATCGGTGGCCGCGCGCTCCATCGCATCGGCGATGCCCGCCAGCACCCCCGCCGTCAGCGAATTCAGCGTCGCCGGCCGGTCGATGGTCACCGACAGCACACCGTCGGTCAGCGTGACGTCAAGTCCAGCGACCGGCGTCAGGCTGTCGATCCCGTCCTGCCCCGGCATGGGCCTCACCTTAGGTGACCGGATGCAGGGTCGTGGGCGGCGGCTGCAAAGATGCGAACGACGTCACCGCGGACGAAAGGTCGGTACATCGATGGCAGGACCGCTACATGGGTTGCGCGTTGTCGAGCTGGCGGGGATCGGGCCTGGCCCGCACGCCGCGATGATCCTGGGCGATCTCGGAGCCGACGTGGTGCGTATCGATCGTCCCGCAGCGGGTTCGGGAGGTGTCGCGAAAGACGCGATGCTGCGTAACCGTCGCATCGTCACCGCTGACCTCAAGTCCGAGCAGGGGCGTGAGCTCGTCCTCAAACTCGTCGCCAAGGCCGACGTGCTGATCGAGGGCTACCGTCCCGGCGTCACCGAGCGGCTGGGCCTTGGTCCTGAGGACTGCGCAGCAGTCAACGACCGGCTCGTCTACGCCCGCATGACCGGCTGGGGTCAGGCGGGGCCGCGCAGCCAGCAGGCCGGTCACGACATCAACTACATCTCGCTGAACGGCATCCTGCATGCCATCGGCCGGGTCAACGGGCGGCCGGTGCCGCCGCTGAATCTGGTCGGCGATTTCGGCGGCGGCTCGATGTTTCTGCTCGTCGGCATCCTGGCGGCGCTGTGGGAGCGCCAGAACTCCGGCAAGGGGCAGGTCATCGACGCGGCGATGATCGACGGCTCCAGCGTGCTGGTGCAGATGATGTGGGCGATGCGCGCCACCGGTATGTGGACTGACGTGCGCGGCACCAACATGCTCGACGGCGGCGCGCCCTACTACGACACCTACGAGTGCGCCGACGGCCGCTATGTCGCCGTGGGCGCCATCGAGCCGCAGTTCTATGCCGCCATGCTGGCGGGGCTGGGCCTAGACGCGGCCGACTTGCCCGCGCAGAACGACGTGACCCGCTGGCCCGAACTGCGTGCGGTGCTGACCGATGCGTTCGGCCGGCACGACCGCGACCATTGGGCCAAGGTGTTCGCCGATTCCGATGCCTGCGTGACGCCGGTGCTGGCGTTCGGCGAGGTGCACAGCGAGCCGCACATCGCCGAACGGAACACCTTCTACGAGGTCAACGGCGGCCCACAGCCCATGCCGGCGCCACGCTTCTCGCGCACCGTGCCAGAGGAACCGCGGCCACCGACGGCTCCGGTGACCAACGTCGAAGCGGTGCTGCAGGACTGGGTATAGTCCCGACCAACCGGTAGGTCGGGTGTTTTGACGGTGCTGAACAAGAAGGGACTTGGATGGAGATCAGGGACGCCGTAGCCGTGGTCACCGGCGGCGCATCAGGACTGGGTCTGGCCACCACCAAGCGGCTGCTGGACGCCGGGGCTCAGGTGGTGGTGCTGGATCTCAGGGGCGACGACGCGGTGGGGGCACTCGGCGATCGCGCGCGCTTCGCGCAGGCCGACGTGACCGACGAGGCCGCCGTGAGCGCTGCGCTGGATCTGGCGGAATCGCTGGGGCCGTTGCGTATCGTCGTCAACTGCGCAGGCACCGGTAACGCGATTCGCGTCCTGGGCCGCGACGGTGTTTTCCCGTTGGCCGCGTTCCGCAAGGTCGTCGACATCAACCTGGTCGGTACCTTCAACGTGCTGCGGCTGGGCGCGGAGCGGATCGTCAAGACGGAGCCGATCGGGGAGGAGCGCGGCGTCATCGTCAACACCGCGTCGGTGGCGGCGTTCGACGGTCAGATCGGGCAGGCCGCCTACTCGGCATCCAAAGGCGGCGTGGTCGGCATGACCCTGCCGATTGCGCGCGACCTGGCCAGCCACCTGATCCGGGTGATGACCATCGCGCCCGGTCTGTTCGACACGCCGCTGCTGGCCGGATTGCCCGAACCGGCGCGCGAGTCGCTGGGCAAGCAGGTGCCGCATCCGTCGCGCTTGGGCAACCCCGACGAGTATGCGGCGCTGGCCGTGCACATCATCGAAAACCCTATGCTCAACGGCGAAGTCATCCGGCTGGACGGCGCCATCAGGATGGCACCGCGCTGACGGCCGGACATGGCCGGACAAAGCAGAAAATGGAAAACCCCCCGCAATAGCGGGGGGCTCACCTCGATAAAGAGATCGAGTTATCGACGAAACCACCGGCTGACGGCCGGTTCGGCAATAAGAAGCCGTGCGAGCATGCCCATGGTGTGCCTCAGCTTGCCGTAGGCAGCGGGTGCCAGTCTTCGAACTGCTCCGAGGTCTCGCCTTCCACCAGCATGTCGCCGTGGTAGAGAGCCTCGAAGTCGGCTTTGATGACGTCGGCACTCGAGTCGTCGATCCACATGTCACTGAGCGTAGGAGTCACCCTTAAGGAATCGGTGAGTCACGATTCGGAAAATGGTGGCAATTCTTACCGGTGGGTAGGGTGCCGCCACCAGCGGGTGAATGCCATCAGCGGCAAGATTTCGCGCCCCGGTGAACGGTACCGGTACCCAAGTTCGTCAGTAGGGCAGGCGTTGTTTGACGCCTGTAAGTTATCGCTGATAAGTTACCGCGGATACGGCGGCCGCTCGGGGACGGCCTATGCCGGCGTTGGAGGGGACGCATGATGTTGCAGGGGATCGCACGACTCGCCATAGCAGCGCCGCGCCGAATCATCGGGGTTGCGTTACTGGCGTTCCTGGCCGCCGCGGTCTTCGGCATCCCGGTCGCCGAGAGCCTATCGCCCGGCGGGTTCCAGGACCCCGGCTCCGAATCTGCCCGCGCCATCAAGGTGCTGACCGACAAGTTCGGTCAGAGCGGCCAACAGATGCTGATCTTGGTCACCGCTCCCGGGGGGGCCGGTAGCGAGGCGGCTCGCCGGGTCGGTGCCGATGTCGTTGGCCGGCTGCAACGGTCGCCGTTGGTCTACAACGTGACATCACCGTGGACCGGGCCGGCGCAGGCCGCCGGCGACCTGGTCAGCACCGACGGCAAGTCGGGTTTGATCGTGGTCAACATCAAGGGCGGCGAGAACAACGCGCAGAAGAATGCTCAAACGCTGGCCGACGAAATTGTCCACGACCGCGACGGCGTCACCGTCCGCGCGGGCGGGTCGGCCATGGAGTACGCGCAGATCAACAAACAGAACCAGGACGACCTGCTGGTGATGGAGGCGATCGCGATTCCGTTCAGCTTCCTGGTGCTGGTGTGGGTGTTCGGTGGCCTGTTGGCAGCGGCCCTGCCGATGGCGCTGGGCGCGTTGGCGGTGGTCGGCTCGATGTCGGTGCTGCGATTGGTGACGTTTACCACCGAGGTGTCGATCTTCGCGCTCAACCTGAGTACCGCGCTGGGTCTGGCGCTGGCCATCGACTACACCCTGCTGATCATCAGCCGCTACCGCGATGAGTTGGCCGAGGGCAGTGATCCCCACGAGGCCCTCATCCGGACGATGGCCACGTCCGGGCGCACGGTCCTGTTTTCGGCGACCACGGTGGCATTGTCGATGGCGGCCACAGTGGCGTTCCCGATGTACTTCCTGAAGTCGTTCGCCTACGCCGGTGTGGCCACCGTCGCCTTCGTGGCGACGGCGTCGATCGTGATCACGCCGGCCGCGATCGTGCTGCTGGGTCCGCGGCTGGATGCGTTGGATGTTCGCCGCCTGATACGCCGCATACTGGGTCGCGCCGAACCGGCGCACAAACCCGTCGAGCAACTGTTCTGGTATCGGTCCACCAAATTCGTCATGCGCCGGTGGTTGCCGATCGGTCTGGCGGTGGTCGCGCTGCTGGTACTGCTGGGACTTCCGTTCCTGTCTGTGAAATGGGGTTTCCCCGACGACCGGGTGCTGCCGCAAACGGCCTCCGCCCATCAGGTGGGTGATCGGTTGCGCAAGGGCTTCGCTCACGACCTGGCGATGGCGGTTCCGGTGGTCGTCCCCGACGCCCGTGGTCTGACTCCGGCTGATCTGGATGGCTATGCCGCAGACCTGTCGCGGGTGCCCGACGTGTCGTCGGTGAGCGCCCCGGGGGGAACCTTCGTCGGCGGCAACAAGGTGGGGCCGCCGGCGGGAGCCGCCGGGCTTGCCGATGGCAGCGCATTTCTGACCGTGAACAGCACCGCACCGCTGTTTTCCCAGGCCTCTGACATCCAGCTCAAACGCTTGCACCGGGTGAGCGGCCCGGCCGGGCGGTCGGTGGAGATGGCCGGCGTGGCACAGGTCAACCGCGACAGCGTCGATGCGGTGACCGACCGGCTCCCACTGGTGCTGGGCCTGATGGCCCTCATCACGCTGGTACTGCTGTTCTTGCTTACTGGCAGCATCGTGCTGCCGGCCAAGGCGCTGGTTTGTAACGTGCTGTCGCTGAGTGCGGCGTTCGGTGCGCTGGTGTGGATCTTCCAGGACGGCCATCTGGGCGCACTGGGCACCACCCCGAGCGGGACGCTGGTGGCGAACATGCCGGTGCTGTTGTTCTGCATCGCTTTCGGGCTGTCGATGGACTATGAGGTGTTCCTGGTCGCCCGGATCCGCGAGTACTGGCTGGCTTCCGGTGCCGCCCGGCCGGCAACCCCGAGCCCGGCCGAGGCCCATGCTGCCAACGACGAGAGCGTGGCGCTCGGGGTGGCGCGCACCGGGCGGGTGATCACCGCGGCGGCGTTGGTGATGTCGATGTCGTTCGCCGCGCTGATCGCGGCACACGTGTCTTTCATGCGGATGTTCGGCCTGGGCCTGACGCTTGCCGTGGCCGCCGATGCGACACTGGTGCGCATGGTCCTGGTACCGGCCTTCATGCACGTGATGGGCGGCTGGAACTGGTGGGCGCCCAGACCGTTGGTGTGGCTGCATGAGCGTTTTGGCATCAGCGAGGGCGCCGCGGTCGAGCATCGGTCCGGGGCGGCAGGCCGCTCCGACGAGCCGCAAATCGCCGCAACGTTGAAGGGTTGACGTGTCGATGGGACTGGGTCGTTCACGTGCCCCGCGCGGATCGGGTGACCGGCTGCGCCAGGAAATCCTGGATGCGGCCACCGAGCTGCTGCTGGAGACGGGCCAGGTCCGGGCGGTCTCGATCCGGTCGGTGGCCCAGCGGGTGGGAGTCACACCGCCTTCCCTGTATCTGCACTTCGCGGACAAAGACGCCCTGTTGGATGCGGTGTGCGCCCGCTATCTGGCCAGACTTGACGGTGAAATGGAGCGGGCGGCTACCGGCCAGTCGTCCACGGTGGACGTGCTGCGGGCACAGGGTCTGGCCTATGTGCGGTTCGCTCTGCAGACCCCGGAGCTGTACCGCCTGGCCACCATGGGGGAGTGGCGGTCGGGCAGCGACGTCGATCTCGCTCTGGACAGCTCCGCGTTCCAGCACATGCGCGCCTCCGTACGGGCGCTCATGGACGAGGGCGTCTACCGCGTGGACGACCCGACGATGATTGCCCTGGAGTTGTGGGCCGCCGTGCACGGTGTGGCGGCCTTATTGATTACGAAGCCGCACTTGCCGTTCGACGACGCGGAGGCGTTCGCCGACCGGGTGCTCAGCGCGGTCCTGTGCGGCCATATGGTGGCCGGTCTGGCGGGTCGGCACGCGACGTCTCGGCAGGTGCTGGATTGGGTCATGCGGCATCGCTCGCCGGAGGCAGCGCAGGTATGACGCGCGGTACTCGGTTCGAGCACCCGTTCTTCGCCCGCATCTGGCCCATCATCGCCGCCCACGAAGCCCAGGCGGTCCGAGATCTGCGCCGAGAGAATCTGTCCGGCCTGACGGGCCGGGTCCTCGAAGTCGGTGCCGGTGTCGGGACGAACTTCGCCTACTACCCGCAGACCGTGGCAGAGGTCGTGGCCGTGGAGCCCGAGCCGCACTTGACGGCCAAAGCCCGTGCGGCCGCCGAGGGCGCACCCGTTCCCGTGGTGGTGATCGGCGATACGGCAGAGGACTTCAGCGCCGGTGAGCCCTTCGATGCGGTGGTCTGCTCGCTGGTGCTGTGTTCGGTGCACGACCCGGTCGAGGTGCTGCTGCATCTGCGCTCGTTGCTACGCCCGGGTGGTCAGTTGCGGTATCTCGAGCACGTAGCCAGTGCCGGTGCTCGGGGCCGGCTTCAGCGGTTCGTCGACGCGACATTCTGGCCGAGACTGGCCGGCAACTGCCACACCCATCGCGATACCGAGCGCGCGATTGTCGCCGCGGGCTTCGACGTGGACAACGCGCGACGGGAGTGGACGCTGCCCGCGTGGGCGCCGTTGCCGGTGGCGGAGTTGGCGCTGGGCCGGGCTCGGCGTCCGCTGGAGTGACGCCGAAACTGCGTCCAGCGCGCGGTCCCGAGGGCCGAGCGCGATGTGTGCGCAGGCGGGATGCGGCTATCGCAGGCTCGCCGCTCGAAACTCCAACGCGCCACGGATCCGGCGAACGATGTCTCCGGGACTATCGTTTGCCACCACTTGGACGATCAGCCAGCCGAGCTGCTGCAACTCCTCACTTCGCCGGATGTCTTTTGTTTTGCCAGCGGTCGCGGCGATGATGCTCGGCGACGTATTCGACGGCGAGCATGACCTCCGTCCAACCCATATCGAGGTAGTACGTCGGGATGCCATCCGGTGTTGCCACCGGGATTTGCGTGGTCGGCCGGGGAAAACCGGCGCCGATGATCAACAGTGGCAGCCAACTCTCTTTCGGGCGACTGCGAACCGGTGCCGACCAGTTCCAGCGCGTTTTCCAGTTGCCTCAAGCCCCGCGCAGCGCGATGCCGGTCGGCCGCTTCGGCGACTTCAGCAACCTTGACTTTGGTTGCCACGAGCAAAGCGTCCAGGTGTGCGATCGTGGCGCCCTCGGCTTTCGCCGTCCAATGTCGTATGCGGTGCGTTGCGGTGTGGTCACGGGGATCCCGCCAACGACGTCTACTCCTCGGGCCGGAGCCGCACATCGTAGGTGCGCAGGCCGCGTGGCGGTCGCGCGTTCGACCAAAACAATTCGACGGGCCGGCGTTCGTCTACCCATTTCGAGCCGTGCCATGCGGCGGTCAGCCCGCGACCACAGCCACCGGTCTGTGCGCAGGTTCGATACCTCCCGCGGTCTCGACGCGACAGCTACGTGAGCAAGGCGGGCAGCCGCTGCAACAACCCCGGCAATGCCCGACTCGCCGACTCGCGCATACAGATCGTCGCGCCGCGTGACAGCGGTGTCGGCTCGGGATTGACCTCGATCACCGGGATGCCGCGGGCCAGCGCCAGCTCCGGCAATCCGGCCGCCGGGTAGACGATCGCCGAGGTCCCGACCACCACCACCACATCAGCGGCTTCGGTCGCCTCGATGGCGTGTTGCCACGGCCCCTCGGGCAGCGACTCGCCGAACCACACGATGTCGGGCCGGATCAGCCCGCCGCAGCCGCAGACCGGCGGCTGGACTTCGATCGCGGGCTCGGTCATCACCGGTAACGCCTCGGTGTAAGGCATATCGCAACGGGCGCAACGGAATTCGAAAAGGCTGCCATGCAGGTGGTGCACCGGGGCGCTGCCGGCACGCTCGTGCAGGTCGTCAACGTTCTGGGTGACGACGGTGACGTCAGCGGCGCCCTGCCAGGCAGCGATCGCGCGATGTCCGTCGTTGGGCTCGACCTCGGCCACCAGGTAGTGGCGCCACAGGTACCAGCCCCACACCCGCTCGGGGTTGCTCTCCCAACCGCGTGTGCTGGACAGCTCGTAGGGGTCGAAGCGGGCCCACAATCCGTTCTTGTCATCACGGAAGGTCGGGACGCCGCTCTCCGCCGAGATCCCCGCCCCGCTGAGCACCGTCACTCGCATCCCACAAAGATAGCCGTGCTTGGTAGATACTGAATAAGTGGAGCTGCGCGATTGGTTAAGGATCGATGTGAAGGCGGGCAAGCCGCTATTCGACCAGCTCAGGACCCAAGTTATCGACGGGGTGCGAGCCGGTGCGTTACCGCCGGGAACCCGGCTGCCGACGGTGCGCGACCTGGCCGGTCAACTCGGCGTTGCCGCCAACACGGTGGCGCGGGCCTACCGGGAGCTGGAGTCGGCGGCGATCGTCGAGACGCGCGGGCGCTTCGGCACGTTTATCTCCCGCTTCGACCCGACCGATGCCGCCATGGCCGCCGCAGCAAAAGAGTATGTGGAAGTTGCCCGCGCGCTCGGCCTGACCAAGTCCGACGCGATGCGCTATCTCACCAACGTGCCCGACTGAAAGTTCAGCCGAACTCCAGCAGCGTCAGGCACGGGCGCAGTGCATCGAAGAACGGCATGTGGTAGACCGCCGACAGCGCAGCGTTGAACACCAGGCCGCGGCCGGTGGGCAACGGGACGTCGCGGACGGCGCGGATGCCCGGCACCGTGTTCACCAAGTCCGCCGCTTCCCCGACGGACATGCTGAACGGCATCGGCGGAATCTTGTAGCGCAGCGAAGTCCGGATGCCCAGCCGGCTGAAGATGGTAAACCAGCGCGGCGGCAGGTCGAAGAGCATCTGACCGCCCGGGAATTTCCGCGCACACTCGGCGATCAGCTCCAGCGCCTGTTCGGGCTGCAGGTACATCAGCAATCCCTCGGCGGTGATGAACACCCCGCCGGAGGGGTCGACAGAGTCCATCCAGCTGTAATCCAGTGCGGACTGAGCGCACACCGAGATCCGCGCGGGCATCGGTAGCAGCCGTGACCGTATATCGATGATCGGCGTCAGATCAACTGTGAGCCAACGAAATTGACCCTCGGGAAGGGCGGCGTCCAAACGCCAGAAGCTAGTTTGCAGTCCTTCTGCCAGCGCCACCACCGTGGCCGACGGATGCCGGCCGAGAAAGGACAGGGCCGCGGCATCGAAGGCCCGGGCCCGCAGCGCGATGTCCTGGCGGGTGGGACCGAACTTCGCGAAGTCGAAGTCGATGGAGTCGACCAGCCTGACGGCCATCGGGTCCTCGATGATCGGGTCGCTTCGGCGGGCCTCGGCGGCCCTGGCGTTCAGCGTCAGCAGGGCGGTCTCGGAGACTCCGGTGAGGCTGACCTTCTGTTGGGCGGCTTCGTCGGCGGGGGTCATTTCAGCACCTTGTCCAGGGTTCGCAGGTTGCGGGTGGTGGTCGACGACTTGTAGCGCTTCTTGCCCATGGTTTGGCCGATGGCGCTGTTCAATGTGCTTCCCTTCGGTACCTGCCAGTAAACGACGCCGTCGCCGCGGCTGATTTTCTCCGCCGGGGCAGCTTTCACCGCCGCCAGTTCGTCGAGCACCGTCGCGTCGCTGACAAACGTGACGTACGACTGGTAGCCGTCGACTTCCCGGTCGAACGGGTACCTGTCGTCGATGGCGTGCACCGTATCAATGTCGTAGACCAACACCCACGCGTCATAACCGAACCGCTTACGCAGCGCGGCCTCGGCAGTGGCGCGCACCTGCGCCGCATCGAAGGACGACTCGAGCAGGACGTTGCCGCTGGCCAGGACGGTGCGCACGTCGGTGAACCCGGAGTCGGTCAGTGCCGCGGCGACGTCGGCCATCTTCAGGGTCACGCCCCCGACATTGACGCCGCGCAAGAATGCCGCATACCGGGTCATGATCCGATTCCACCAGGTGGTCTTGGGCCGCCGCGAGGCAACGTAGGCTTTCGGGCATGGGACGCCACGTCTTCGACGACAAACTGTTGGCCGTGATCAGCGGAAACTCGATCGGAGTGCTGGCCACCATCAAACGCGACGGACGTCCCCAATTGTCCAACGTGCGGTATCACTTCGACCCCCGCACGCTGGTGTTCCAGGTGTCGATCACCGAGCCGCGGGCCAAGACGCGCAACCTGCGCCGGGATCCGCGGGCGTCGATCCTGGTCGACGCCGACGACGGATGGTCCTATGCCGTCGCCGAGGGCATCGCGGAGCTGACGCCGCCGGCCGCCGCGCCCGGCGACGACACCGTCGAGGCGCTAATTGCCTTGTACCGCAACATCGCTGGCGAGCATCCGGATTGGGACGAATACCGGGAGGCCATGGTCACCGATCGGCGGGTGCTGCTGAGCCTGCCGATTTCCCACGTTTACGGTCTGCCGCCGGGTAAGCGGTAGGCAACCGGGTTAGGCTGCCGAGTATGGCTGCATCGAAGTCCCCGGAGGACGAGACCAAGCGCAAGTTCCGCGAAGCCCTCGACCGTAAGCTGGCCAAATCGGCCGGCGGCTCGGATCACAAGGACGGTGGCGCCAAGCAACCGCGGGTGCACGGTCCGGTGGAGAACCGTCGGGAATTTCGTCGCAAGAGCGGCTAGGCGCGGCAATCCCTCTGCAGGGTAAGCGAATTCGATACAGAACCGATGCACTGCCGGACCGCCGTCCCGCGAGTTCTAAACTGTGTGGATGCCGAAACTGCAGCTCGTCCAAGACCCGGCTGCCGACGTGTTGCTCGGCTCCAACCCGTTCGCACTGCTGGTCGGCATGCTCCTCGATCAGCAGGTGCCGATGGAGACCGCGTTCGCCGGGCCCAAGAAGATCGCCGACCGGATGGGGGGCTTCGATGCCGGTGAGATAGCGGACTACGATCCCGACAAGTTTGCCGCATTGTGCTCGGAAAAGCCTGCGATACACCGGTTTCCGGGTTCGATGGCCAAGCGTATCCAGGCGCTCGCGCAGATCGTCGTGGACCGCTACGGCGGAGATGCGGCCGCGTTGTGGACGGCCGGCGATCCCGATGGCAACGAGCTGCTGCGGCGGCTCAAGGGCCTGCCCGGCTTCGGCGAACAAAAGGCCCGCATCTTTCTGGCGTTGCTGGGCAAGCAGTACGGCGTTACGCCGTCGGGCTGGCGGGAGGCTGCCGGACCATACGGCCAACCCGGCACTTACATCTCCGTAGCCGATATCGTCGACGCCCGGTCGCTCGGGCAGGTGCGCTCGCACAAGAAACAGATGAAGGCAGAATCCAAGAAATCCAAGTAACGGGCCACGGCAAAGCCAAGGGAAAGGCGGCAACGTGAAGACACACATAACGTGTCCGTGCGGCGAAGCCATCGCCGGTAAGGACGAGGACGAGCTGGTAGAGCTGACCCAAAAACATCTTGCCGACGTTCATCCGGGCCTCGACTACGACCGCGACGCCATCTTGTTCATGGCGTACTGATGTCGTGATTCGTTAGCTGGCGGCCGCGGCGGCGAGCCGGGTTCGGTGACCGGAGCCGCCGGGTCTCGCCGCTCCGACGGGTACTCGTGACAAAGCTGTTGCGGGCGTTGGGGTGTCGCGATGTACTCGCGGTGCCGTGGGCCTAGGCAGGTCTAGGGCACCACCGTTGAGCCGATGGTCGGCATGAATTGGCACTGCCGTTCTTTGGTGGTGACCTGACCGAAAATGGTTGACATGATGCTGCCCGAACCGGTATCGGCGATCACGGTCAACGTGGTCGGCCCGTCCGGGTTGATGTCGGGCCGAGGTTTGAGCGTGGCGCTCCCGGACTTGCCGGTGGTCAGGTTCACCCAGGTGACTTTCAACGGCAGCCGCTGCACGTCCGCGGGTCCGGGGGTCCCGACGGCGGTGAACACATAGGCCGTTTGACCGGGCCCCGGCCCCGGCGCCGGAATCTTGGCCGGGCCCGCGACCGACAGCGCGGTAGCGATGACGTTGCTACCGCCGGCCAGGCAGTTCGTGCCGATCGAGGGATACATGAAGTCCTGCGTGGGCGGGGCGTCCGGACCGAATCCGGGGGCCGCCGCCGGAGCCGCGGCCGGCGGAGGGGGGGTCCCTTCAGGGGCCGAAGCAGGAGCGGGTGCCGGTGCCGCGGCGGGTGCGGGTGCCGGTGCCCCGGCGGGTGCGGCCGGCGCGGGTGCGGCGGCTGGAGCGTGCACGCCCGACGGCGGTGGCGCGGCCGGCGCCGGTGCGGCAACCGACGGGGGAGCCGCGACCGGGACGGGGCCCGCGGCGTGTGCGGGATCGACCCCGGTCGGCAGATGCGCCAGCGTTCCGGGCTCTACACCAGGCGGTGGCACGTGGGGCACCGGGGCGGTCTCGGCAGCCGGAGCCGGTGCCGGGACCCCCAAAGCAGGAGAACCGGGATTGGCCGGCTCGGCCACGAACTGGTTCACCGAAGCGGCGACGTTCTTGGACTCCGTCGGCGCCGCGGGATTATGGACAAACGCTTGCGCCGCCGCCATCAGCAACTGCGTCGCCTGTCCGGGGTTGCTGGCGGCCTGCTGGATTATCGGACTCAACTGGGATAACGCCGGCAGGCCCGGTAGCTGTTGGTTGGGGTTGGGCTGCGGCGCCGCCGGGTCGGCTGCCGCGTCCGGGCATAGCCCGAACGCGGCAGCCGTGGTGACGACGGCGGCGGCCAAACCCTTGGACAGGCTCCATGTGCTTGCCACAGTTATTTCTCCCAGTCCTCGGTGATGGTCAGCCGTTAGGCGCTTGTGCTCAGGGCAGGGCTGCTAGCAGCGTCTGAGGCGGACCTGCCGGGCTTGCGGGCGCGGGGGCCGGGGCAGGTGCAGCGGCCGGTAGTCCCGGAATGGCGCCCGAAGCCAACCCCGGCAGCGCCTGGGCGAGACCGGGAATCGCCGATGCCAACCCGGGAAGCGCCGCCGCAGGTGCCGCGGGAGCGGCCGGCACCGCCGGCGCCATGGGTGCGGTGATGCCCGGGATCGGTGTGGTCACCCCGGGAATGGCCGGCGTGGCCACCGGCGCGGGAGCCGTCGGAGCCGCCACGGGTGCGGTGATCCCCGGGATCGGCGCGTTCACCCCGGGAATGGTCGGTGTGGCCGCCGGTGCAGCCGGCGCGGCCGGAGCTAACCCGGGAATCATGGACGCGACGCCGGGGGCGGCAAGCGCCGGTTCGGGGGCTCTGGGGACCGGAGGGGTCGCTCCCAGGGCCGTCGCGAGGTTTTGCAGGATTTGCGGCGCATTGGCGGCCGAGGCGATCAGCTGCTGCGGGATGTTGGAAACCGGATCCGGCACCGGCGCCGGGTCGGCGTGGGCGATACCGCCCGTCAGTAAGGCGGCGGACGAACCGACCAAGACGGCGGCGGCGCGTACGAAGGTCCAAATGGTTGGCATGACTCTCCCTGGTTAGCGGTGACTGGTCCCGAAGCCGAAGCTATCGCGGTACTGGTGTGACTCAAGTGACACGTGTGGCATTTATGTGATCGTTACCGATACGAGTGACGGCGGTGACCCGGCCACCGGCGCAACGCGTTCCCACTAGAGTCGTGCGGATAGACACCACTTCAGCCGACGTCAAGGCGAGAACCGCCCGGCGGAAGATGCCGGTAGCGCCGCTGCTGCTGGTCCTGAGCGTCATCGCGCGATTCGCTTGGACCTACCTGGCGCCCAACGGCGCGAACTTCGTCGACCTGCATGTCTATGTGGGCGGAGCGGCGGCTCTGGATCACCCGGGCACCCTGTACAGCTACGTGTACGCCGATCAGACACCGGATTTCCCACTGCCGTTCACCTATCCACCATTCGCTGCGGTCGTCTTCTACCCGCTGCATCTGCTGCCGTTCAGTCTGCTTGCGTTCCTGTGGCAGCTCGCGACGATGGCGGCGCTATACGGCGCGGTCCGAATCAGCCAACGCCTGTTGGGTGTGCCGGCCGGTCGCGGCCACCGCGCCGCCATGGTGTGGACGGCGATCGCCATCTGGCTAGAGCCGCTGCGCAGTACCTTCGACTACGGGCAGATCAACGTATTGCTGATGCTGGTGGCGCTGTGGGCCGTTTACACCAGCCGATGGTGGCTGTCGGGCCTGCTGGTCGGGGTGGCTGCCGGCATCAAGCTGACGCCGGCGATCACCGCCGTCTATCTCGTTGGCGTACGGCGCTGGCTAGCCGCGGCCGCGTCGGCGGTCGTCTTCGCGGCCAGCGTCGCCGTGTCGGTACTGGTCGTCGGCGACCAGGCGCGTTACTACTTCACCGACCTGCTGGGCGACGCGCGCCGCGTCGGGCCCATTGCCACGTCGTTCAATCAGTCCTGGCGTGGCGCGATTTCGCGGATTCTCGGACACGACGCCGGTTTCGGTCCGCTGGTGCTGGCAGCCATTGCCGTCACGGCGGTCCTGGCTGTCCTGGCGTGGCGGGCGCTGGATGTGGGCGATCAGCTGGGCAAGTTGCTGGTGGTCGAATTGTTCGGGCTACTGCTTTCGCCGATTTCGTGGACCCACCATTGGGTGTGGCTGGTGCCGCTGATGATCTGGCTGTTGCAGGGACCGCTGCGCGAGCGCCTTGGTGCTCGAATCATCGGCGGGGGCTGGCTGGCGCTGACCATGATCGGCGTGCCGTGGTTGCTCAGCTTCGCCCAACCCACCATCTGGGTGATCAGCCGGCCCTGGTATCTGGCCTGGGCCGGCCTGGTCTATCCGGTGGCGACGCTGGCGACGCTGAGCTGGATCGCCGCGACGCGCCGAAGGTCGCGCTGACGCGGGGCTGCTCGACGGCCCGGTCCGACACCGTCGCACTACCGGCGCTGGAAAAGGCGTCCGTGGTTGCGGAACCTGGCGACGTCGCCGGCTGAGTCGCGCACGAAATTGGATCGCGTGCCCAGCGGCTTGTTGTCGGGTCCGAGGTCGATCGCATAGTCGGGCCGGTAGAAGGCAAGGCCCATACGGCTGCTGTCCGTGCCGGAGTCACCGGCACTCATCGTGCCGTCGAGTTGGCCATCCCCGGTCCGCAAGTCGATGACCGCCTGCCCGAGATGCCCGGACTCGTCGATGAGCTCGGCGACGTAACGCCCCTGGTACGGCGCCAGGTCGGCGGCGCTGAGGTGCTGCGGTACCGCGGGCAGGTTGCTGATCCCCGCGAAGCGACGCAGCGCCCAGTCGTCGGCGAACAGGTCTGTGGTCAGCGCCGCTCCGCCGTCGGAATTGGTGAGCAACGTCATGGCGAAGTTGCGCTCGGGCACCATGAAGAACCCGGAGCGCTGCCCGTTCCAGGTGCCGCCGTGCTGGACAATGACCGGGCCTTCCGCGGATGGCCGCAGCATCCAGGCCACACCCATTCCGGTGAGCTCGACCTGCAGGGTGCCGCCGGCGCCAGGGTCCGAGCGCATTGCCGCAAGCGCTTGCGCTCCCAGCAGCCGGTCTCCGTCGGGTGCCGTGCCGTCGCCGAGATGAAACCTGGCGTAGCGCAGTTGGTCTCGCACGCTGGAAATCAACGCTCCGGTCGGGTTGCAGCTACGCGGAAACAACCAAAAACCGGTATCGACAACCGGTTTGCCGTCGACCACGTTGTGCGCGGCCGCCACGTTGAGACCGACGATCTGGTCGGAGAAGTAATGGGTGTGGCTTAGCTGCAGCGGGTCCAGCAGTAGACGTTGCACCGCCGACTCGTATGTCGAGCCGGTGACAACCTCGATGATCCGGCCCGCGACCACCAAACCGGCGTTGTTGTAAGCGAATACGGTTCCCGGCGCCGTGAGCTGCGGTAGGCGTGTCATCGAGGCGACGTAGGCCGAAATCGCGTCGTCGCCGCGGCCGAAGTCCTGGACGTCGTCACCCATCCAGCCCGAGGTGTGGTTGAGCAGCTGACGCACCGTCACGGCCGCGCTGACAGCCGGGTCGGCAACGGCGAACCCGGGAAGGTACCGGCGCACGGGCGCGTCCAAGTCCACCTTGCCTTCGTCCACCAGTCGCATGACCACGGTGCCAGTGAATGTCTTTGTGGTGGAACCGATTCGGAAAACAGTATCGGCGTCCACGGGCACCGGATGGTCGATGTTGGTGACACCGTAGCCCTTGACGTATTCCTGACCGCCGGCCCACACGCCAACGGCGACGCCCGGGATCCCGTAGGCCTTCATGCCCGCATCGATTTTGGCATCGAGTTCGTCGAAGACGGACGCGGGTTTTGCGGTTCGGTCAGGCCTGGACGAACATGACGCCAATCCCAGTGCCGCCGCCCCCGTGATTGCTCCGCCCAGCAGAGACCGTCGAGTTAGCGTCACGGTGGCGGCGGGTTAATGGCGTAGGGCGGCGGGGTGGTGGAGTCTATACAGCTGGTGTCGGGCTGCTGTGGGTTGTCGAAGAAGGATGCGATGACGGCGGCGCCGCAGCGATCGGCGTAAATCCCATGTGCCACGCCCGGGACCGTCACCGAGATCGCATGCGGAAGATGCTGGGCGACATATTGTCCCGACGCCGCGCCGGTCTGCCCGTCATAACTGCCAGACAGCGCCAGGGCCGGCATCGCGGCGTCGCTGACTCCGCGCACCCAATCGGCGGCCTTGGGCACATTCCAGGCCGTGCAGCCCTGACGCAGGAACGGCAGTTGCGGGGCTTGGGCGCGCACCGAATCAGGCAGCGCGGCGAAAGCCTGCCGGGCGGCCCGTAACTGGTCGTCTGCGGACTCGAACGGCACCCATTCGCTGCACCAGATGCTTAGCGTCAGGCCCCAACCCATCATCCCGGCCTTGCCGGGGTTCACCCAGGCCGACGCCCACTGCCGGGCGATCCGCGCCGGATTGCCATGCGCGAGTTCATCAATCCCGGCCGGCAGCTCGGCCGGAAAGTGTGTCCCTAGGGGGACCATCCAATTCAGCAAGGCGCCGCCGTCGAGCACCACTTGGGTATCACCGGCCCCCTCGACCTTGACGGTGGTGGTAGCCGGATGCGCCTCGATCTGATTGACCAGCCGGACGAAAGTGTCGGCCAGGTTGGGGTAGTGGGCTTGGCATGCCGGCTGGACGGTGCACGCGCTCATCATGTTGTCGAACGCCTCCCGCGCGCTGCTCCAGGTCCAGCCCGGGCTCGCGATCGACGGCGGCGTCATCCCGTCAAGGACCAGTGACCGGATCGCCGGTGCGTCCAGCCGCGAGTAGATCAAGGCCAGGTCGGTGCCATAGGAGTGGGAGAACACATTCCACTGATCTACGTGCAACGCGTTGCGCAGATCGATGAGGTCGTAGGCGCTTTCGGTGGAGTTGAAGGCCGTCAGGTCGGCGCCGCCTGCCAATCGGTCGTGACAGGCCCTTACCGCCTGCACATACTCGTCGCCGGTGGATGTTGCGTCATACACCAGGCTCACGCGACGCGCGAAGAACCGGTCGATTTCCGGGCAGGTCAGTGCGGGTTGCGACGAGTGGTTGCCGCGCTGGGACAGCAAGATCAGATCGCGAGTGCGGTTGAGCCCCACGCCCTCGGCGATCGGCGGATCCAGGATGGCGTCCTCACCCGGCCCGCCGGTGATGAAGACAATCGGGTCGGCAGCCGCGGGCTGGGTTTCCGACGGGATAATGGCGACCGCCAAGCGCAGCGTGCGCCCGCCGGGTTTAGTGCGATTTTCGGGAACCACCAGCACCGCGCACCGGGCGTCTTCTAGCTTCGGCACGGGTTGCGGTGTTGTGGGACACGGCGCTGGTGCATATTGCGCGGGCGGATGGGCCGCTGTCGTTGGCCCACTGGTCGCCGCGGTCGCCGACGGACGCTGGCTCGACGGAGATGGCGAATGCATGCATGCCGTGCATAACAACGCCAGCGTCACCGCCAGCACGAGCGCCGACCTGCCTACACCGTCCAGACCGCCGCCCAAGCGCCGCGGCACCCACACCCGCAGTGTCATTGCGACATGTTGACACACTGCTGCGAAGTCGTGACAGCGTTTGGTGGGCCCCGGGGTAAGCGGTTCGTGCCGCTTGAATGAGTTCGCCTCCGGATGCGACCGGGCTCAGCATATCGAAAGGCCGAATGGTTCCGTAGATTCTCGTCGACACATTCGCGAGTGTGAACGGACGATGAAAGCTCGATGGTGTCGCTCCCGAATGAAAAATAATGGCTCCGCGGTTAGCGATCGCTCGACGCGGTGGCCGGCATGATAACCGGAAACGACTGCACCACTGGGTATTCCGAGCTATATGGGAGCGCCGTAACCGTCCTTTGACCACCCGCGTCGCCTCTGATCCCCTGCGATCCGCCAGTTCTCAACTGGGCCTTTGGATCTGATGGGCCAGAAGGAGTCATCCGGCATAGAACCCGCAAAATTCACTTTCGCGGCAAGCGTCAAGGTCGAACCGTTCCGGGCAGGGTTTGCTGCTTTCACCTAGGGCGCGGATGACCGATGAACACCCCCTAATTCGTTGCTGGGTGGGTTCGACCCGTGGATTGCGTTGGTCTGTGTGTGGTTAGCCGCCGGATAATGGGCGCGACATCACGGTCATTCTGAGACCGTAGCGGGGTACGACGCCGGCGCGTCCGGTTGTGGCGGAACGCATTCCGGGTGGGCCGGGCATCGCTGCGGGTGCGGCACCACTGGTGGGCCGTGTGGTCAGGAGGGTGGTGGCCTGGAATGTCTTGGCGGCGATCAATGTGATGCCGCCGTATCGAGTGTGCGGTGGCGGCTTTGAGGGTGCATGCAGGGTGGAGTATTCGTGATCGGGCCGTCCTGATGGCACGCTCGGCTGCCTCGGTGCACGCTCGTGCGCCCTGAGCGCACGCTCGACGACCTCGGTGCACGGGGGTGCGCGCTCAGCGTGTTTTGCTGTGAAAGCCGTGGGTGTATGTGCGGTCAACCTAGCCAGGGGCGGCGAAGTTGGCCAGGAGGGTTTGGTCAGCCGCCGGATAGTGGGCGAGACA
>NZ_UPHT01000066.1 GCF_900566085.1 Mycobacterium attenuatum | reverse complement strand
CTGTTCACCTGCGAGGTGCCTTCCCACTGGAACGATTGAATCCTAGACAAATCCAATCATTCCTTGTAGGACAGGCACTTTCGCGTATCAACACCCAACGACACCGGTATTCCGCGAAAAATCCGGGTTAGCGTTTCGTTCGGAACATTGAGTTACGACCGCGGTGACATCGGCGTCCAGCGCGATCTGCTGGCGGCCGGATTCGCCGGTGCGGGTTGGCATTCCGATGCGCTGGTCGCCGCCGCGTGCGAGGCCGACGACTTCTACTTCGACGCGTTCGCGCCGCTTGATCTTCCGATCCTCGGCGGCGAGCAAATCCCGACGCCGCCAATAAATGAGATTCGGTGTCGCCCAGTACCCCTTGTTCCGATCCTCGCCGCCGAGCAAAGCCCGACCCCGCGAGCGTGCTCGAATCTGCGTAGCCTGCGAATCATAGCGTTCCGATCCTCGGCGCCGAGCAAAGCCCGACGCCGCCCACGGCGCCGCCGCTGGTGTTGCTTGCTTCGACTGTTCCGATCCTCGGCGCCGAGCAAAGCCCGACGCCGCGCCTGCGCGCGTCTTTGGTGGAGTGAGCACCAGCGTTCCGATCCTCGGCGCCGAGCAAAGCCCGACGCCGCAGCCACGAGGGATGAGGTACTCCGCTCCGCAAAAGCGTTCCGATCCTCGGCGCCGAGCAAAGCCCGACGCCGCCGAAAACCGGGCGGGTCGTCGCGCCCAAGACCATCAAGTTCCGATCCTCGGCGCCGAGCAAAGCCCGACGCCGCATGAGCGTGCCGGAACCGATCTTCGGCGTGTCACCAGGTTCCGATCCTCGGCGCCGAGCAAAGCCCGACGCCGCCTGAACCGCCGGAATGGCTCGCGGAAGAGGCTCGCGCCGGTTCCGATCCTCGGCGCCGAGCAAAGCCCGACGCCGCAGTGGGGTGAACGGAACCCTCGGTGGAGCGTTTTTGGTTCCGATCCTCGGCGCCGAGCAAAGCCCGACGCCGCCGGGAACACCCACACCAACGCCGTCAAGTCCGACGTGTTCCGATCCTCGGCGCCGAGCAAAGCCCGACGCCGCCTCGACCTCGACGCCCACCAGAGTCTGCTCGCAGCCCATGTTCCGATCCTCGGCGCCGAGCAAAGCCCGACGCCGCACCACCGTCATCGGCCTGACTGATCGTGTAATGGTAAGTTCCGATCCTCGGCGCCGAGCAAAGCCCGACGCCGCCCGAGATCGGCATCGCTGAGATAGACCAGATAGACCAGGTTCCGATCCTCGGCGCCGAGCAAAGCCCGACGCCGCGGCTTCTGAGCCCGTCGTGGCAGGCTATCACTCCCGTTCCGATCCTCGGCGCCGAGCAAAGCCCGACGCCGCCGGTTTTGACTATTGGGGCTCAACACCCAGTACTCGTTGTTCCGATCCTCGGCGCCGAGCAAAGCCCGACGCCGCCTCATGGGGATCAGTGCGGTGGCGTCTGATGAGGAGTTCCGATCCTCGGCGCCGAGCAAAGCCCGACGCCGCCATCACCGTTGGATACGGGCGACTGAATAACCCAGAGTTCCGATCCTCGGCGCCGAGCAAAGCCCGACGCCGCCGGCAAGGCATGGCAGGCGAGGCACGGCAGGGCATGGGTTCCGATCCTCGGCGCCGAGCAAAGCCCGACGCCGCCAAGGAGGCTCTTCGACACCCAACGTCGCACGGCTGATGTTCCGATCCTCGGCGCCGAGCAAAGCCCGACGCCGCGCTAGATCGGCGGCGACATCGCCGACATTGCGGAAGTTCCGATCCTCGGCGCCGAGCAAAGCCCGACGCCGCTAGGTGTCCTTGTCGGCGCGGCGGTCCGGGATAAACGTTCCGATCCTCGGCGCCGAGCAAAGCCCGACGCCGCCTTCGTAGGCCGGCCACACAACCGGCCCCATTTCGGGTTCCGATCCTCGGCGCCGAGCAAAGCCCGACGCCGCTTTTGCGCCCACCCGCAACTTGCGCTGGGCTACAAGTTCCGATCCTCGGCGCCGAGCAAAGCCCGACGCCGCTAGTCAGCAATGTTTGCTCAAAATCCGTCAGACCAGTTCCGATCCTCGGCGCCGAGCAAAGCCCGACGCCGCCCGTTATGTTGAGGCCGCAGGTTTAAGGCTGGCTGATGTTCCGATCCTCGGCGCCGAGCAAAGCCCGACGCCGCCGCTTCCTAACTTTGGATGCTCAGCATCAGCGTGTTGACGTTCCGATCCTCGGCGCCGAGCAAAGCCCGACGCCGCCCTCATCTCCGGCCGGCTTATCGACGTCGCGCCAGTGTTCCGATCCTCGGCGCCGAGCAAAGCCCGACGCCGCTTGAGTAGCGGCGCGAACAGCTGCCCGAAAATGCTGCCCTGTTCCGATCCTCGGCGCCGAGCAAAGCCCGACGCCGCGCGGGCGGCAATCCGCGCCCGGACCGGGTGTTACTGGTTCCGATCCTCGGCGCCGAGCAAAGCCCGACGCCGCCCTCAAGCCCGTGGGTAGGGAGCCGCCGGAGTTGGTGTTCCGATCCTCGGCGCCGAGCAAAGCCCGACGCCGCCCAGCTGGACGATCACTGGTACGCCAACGGATTTCGACGTTCCGATCCTCGGCGCCGAGCAAAGCCCGACGCCGCAAAACCGGGCGGGTCGTCGCGCCCAAGACCATCAAGTTCCGATCCTCGGCGCCGAGCAAAGCCCGACGCCGCTTTCTGGCTGAAAACCCCGCCACCGACACCAATCCCGTTCCGATCCTCGGCGCCGAGCAAAGCCCGACGCCGCCCTTATCCTCCGCCGGGAAGTAGCTTATCCTCCGCCGGGTTCCGATCCTCGGCGCCGAGCAAAGCCCGACGCCGCCGGGCGGCAATCCGCGCTCGGATCGGGTGTTGCTGGTTCCGATCCTCGGCGCCGAGCAAAGCCCGACGCCGCCAGCGATCTGCGTGGCCGTTAGGCGCATGGTCTCTACGTTCCGATCCTCGGCGCCGAGCAAAGCCCGACGCCGCGACCTGCGCCAGCAGATCGACCAGATCCAAGACGATGTTCCGATCCTCGGCGCCGAGCAAAGCCCGACGCCGCCCTTCGCGACCAGCCATTTTTCGGCGACCGCGACAATCATCAACTTATCAATGAACCGTTCTGCGCTCAGGGCGCCCAAATCCTCGGGCGGATGTGCTACGGGTCGCATGTCCAACTCGGGTCCGCCCCTTCACAAGATGACTGGGTGCCGCCAGTCGACCTCTGGTCCACGCCCAAGAGTCACCACGTACCGACGGTATGGCTCACGCAGTCGGTAGACGGCTACCCGGTCGGACTTCAGGTCGATCACCTTCTCAAGGTCATGCATTAGCAAACGGACTTCGCGCATTTCGAGCTGGCATTCAAACACTGACTTTTGGACACGCTGACCGTATCCCTCGCAGACTTTCGCGACTTCACGAAGACGCCTCTCCCCCTCAGGTGTCGTCGTGCTGATGTCGTAGGCCACCAATATTTCCATCTCAGCGCCCTGTCGTTCGATATGGGAAGTAATGCGTCAGATCGCCACGAAGGTGGCGTGCAAGCAGTAGCGCCTGCAGTCCGGGCACTTTCCGCCGTTCAATGTCCTGGTCGACCACGCGATGCGGAATTGCAGTCCGTAGGTGACAGTCGAACGCAGCAAGAAACGTTGCGCGGCTGTCGTCGCTCAGTCGCCATACGCCAGTGGGATCAACGCTGAACGACTTCTTATTTAACTGCCGGCGGTTGATGAGGGTCAGAACCAAGCGATCAACGAACGGTGCCCGCAGTTCCTCCATCAGGTCGAGCGCAAGCGATGGCCGTCCGGGCCGGACTGGGTGAAGGTAACCAACCTGTGGGTCGAGCCCTACATGCTCAGCCGCGGCCACACATTGTGTCCGGAGCAATGCATAACCAAAGGACAAGAGCGCGTTGACCGGGTCCAATGGCGGATGCCGTACTCTACCCGCGAATTCGAATTCTTCGGGCGAAAGGAGAGCGGACCATTCCGCGAAGTATCGTTTAGCTCCGATGCCCTCAATACCTCGAAGTGAATCGAGATCGCCTGCAAATCTTGCTCTTTCGGCAAATACAGCGAGTTCATCGCCAGCCTCACGAAGCGCCTTGCTATGCGATGACCTGTCCTTCGCCGCGTCAAGCAACACAACACGGGTGTTGAGCAGTTTAGCCGCAACGATGGCCCGCGCGATGTCGACGCATCGGTCGGTATCTACTGCGGCACGCCACTGCTCCATCCGCAGTAGGACATTTCCATGAGTGGGCACACGTAATCCGAACCGAAATCGACCACCGCTCGTCAACCACGAAACGTCTATTCCGTCTTCAGCACACCTGGCCATCACCGCTGTAGACAACGTGATATTACCGAAGCAGACAATTGACTCGATGCTGCGCACTGGCGCCCGCACCGTCGGCTGGTCGGGCCGACGTACCTCGAACGAATCGTGGTCGAGCGCGACAAACGTCCCCACTGTGGTGAGGTAGAGACTGCGGCGCTTGTCGGCGATCAGGGCCACCAGGTCGCTCCGTGAAGGCCACGCTGACGGTGCGAATCGCCAACCAACCGAGGCATGCACCACGCGTTCAGCGAACATGCCGGGCAGCGAGCATCATTCGCCGGTCGGGGAAGCCACTTCTGTTCGAAACGTGCGTCGCGGATCTCCGCTGCCGCATGGTGCACGGCGGTTCTCAGCTCCTCACTGGAGGTATCGACATCGCAAAATGTGTTGGTCGCGGCCAGGTAGATCCGTCCATACATTATTGGTATCCCGAGCATCTCCTCCAAGCAGATCGCCTGTCCCACAAGCTGTATCGCCGCCGCGTGATGTGACCGCCTTCCCGACTTGTGCTCGATCGGGATAGCTCGCTTGCCCTCCACTGCGATGCGGTCACAGCGGCCACGCAAACGGTGAACTTCAGACGCAACCGCCACGGCCCAGTAAAACTGCACGCCGTGGCGGCTCTCATGGCCGACGGTATCGACACGTTGATGCTCAAGATGGCCACGGGTCGTGTCATCGTTGTCGGTGAAGTGCTGCTCGTGATGGATGATGGCCCACTGACGCGGACAGTAGACCCAATGCTCGATTTCAGATAGCAGCACCCAGTCGTCGTCAATCACCGATCAGTGTGTGGGTGATGCCAAGTGAATCGAGCCCCTCCACGTCGACGTCGACTTTGTAGTCGCTGAACTTTCGTGCGGGGCCTTCCACCTTGCGTGTGATTGAGATACGACCGAACAGCCGGTCGGGATGGCATCGCCCGTAGCGGTCTTCATGGCTGAAGATGTGGATTCCCCGGCATCCCGTCATACCTCGCGACGACGACCGATCGAGTGACCACATGCGCTGCAGCGCATCCCAGAACACTGCGAGGTCATCGTCATCGAACCCGGTCTTCTCCGCCAGTGACGGAACGAAGAACCCCTGGGCACGGAATAGCGCATATGGCACAGTGTGTTTCGAGCCCATCTCACGGTCCTTGCCCCGGCCTTCACCCTCCGCGAGCTTTTGGAGTTCTAACTCACTCGTAACAGCAACACGTGTAATCGTCAACTCCGATGGCTGTACGGGCTCGACACTAACAATTGGACACGCGATCTGGATGGGCCCGCGAAGTTGGCCTGCCGGATTATCACCGGTCGACATCACAGCACCGAAGGCTCGAACATCGTAGTAGCGTCTAGCAACTTCTGCACCCGCCTTTTGCTGTTCGGCTGCGGGACGCTTCTTGTTCGGCTTCATGTCAAGGGCTACCGACGCGACTCGGTGTCGTTCGTTCAACGCAACTCCCTCGCCGACATAGATGTCGAACCCTTCACGTCCAGCGAGTGCATCCTCGACAAAAGCGCGGACCTTGCGCTTGAGCGCCACGTCGGTCACCCACGCATGACCGGTCAGTGGATCGCTGCGCGGGGCATTTCCATTGTCCGGATCACCATTTGGGTTCCCCCCCGTGACATCGAACAACATCAGGAAGTCGTGACGCCTCCCGACATCGAGATACGCTGGTTTCGTCATCTCACTCCTCCTCTGCGTTTGTTTCATCGGGTTTTGTTTGTGCTCCATGGAACCGCGCTTGTCGTTCATCCCAATAGCCGAGCGCGAAATCGGCCTGCTGTTCCAGGCCGAGCGTGGATGGGAATCCGCCGGCATCGATCATCAGCCGGCATAGCTCGCCCAGGCGCCGAGAAATTGCAATCTGGGCTCCCTTTCCCCCTGGCGATCGAGCGGCCTTCGCGAGATGAGCATTGGCCGTGCGGAATAGACCAGGGAACACCTTGCTAGGCATGGTCGAGGCGCCGGTGTAGTAGCGGTCAACGATGGTGCGGTTTGTGTCGCCGAGCGCTCGATACTGTGCGGCTTCCAGTTGCGCAAGCATCCGTCCGCAAAGGTCGCCAACTGAGCGGCGTTCATCCATTCGGTCCTCCTTTAGGTTCGTGTAGAGGTTGAGACATGCCAGGCGCGCACCGACTGCTGTCCAGTCGATCTTGTTGCCGCTGCGCGGGGTTGGGACAACCCGGCAGCGGTCAACTAGCGCCGCCAACACTGAACGTGGCAGCGGCGTCCCGGCCACCGCTGCGCGGGCGAGTGCTTCGATGATCCGGTCCTTGCGCGCCTTCCGCGCATTACCTTCGCCGGGCGGAACAGCAGCCTCGGCAAGATGCCAGATCGAGGGCCACCATGTCTTGCCGTCTCGTCCTGGTCGGGCGGTGAGGTCAAGCCAGCGTTGTGTGCGTCTCTCGATCTCGGCGAGCGTGCTGACATGGTCAAAGCGGACAACAACACGGCCCTCGGTCAACGACAGGCCAAGTAGACGGAAACTATCCGACGGCGAGAGCCCAGGCCGGCCAGTCCACGGTCTGGCGAGCAGCGCCGCGACATCGTCTTCATGCGGTCCGGCGATGATATTGAACGGATCGAATGCCACGTCCGCGGCCAGCCACCACACGAATGTCAACTCGCCAATTCGCCTGTGGTGATGGTCATCGGCCAACAGCCAATTGAGTGCCTGGTGACTGCGGATCGCCACGGGCACGGAGATCTGCGAGCCGCTGGATTGCTCCGCGTTGTAGCGCAACGCGGAACGAAAGTTTGCTGAAATCAACTTTTGCGCCGTTCCACGCTTTACGAAGACGTCCGGTGTTTTCCTCGCCAACGCTGAGTAGGTGTTCGAGACCTGGCAGACGCCCTGGGCGCCGCCGCTGAGGTCCCCGCTCGTGATTTCCGCCCACCAATCACGGACAGTGACCAACTCGTTCGGATCAACGCCGTTGACTCTGAAGCTGATCAGGGCGCTCGCCTCCTTGATGTCGCCCTTGGAATCGGCATCGAATGTGATCCCCCGACTGCGAAACTCACCAATCGCGCGGTCGCGGTCAGAGGCAAAAAGAGCAATCACATCGAGGACGGATGCCACTGCGCTGTCTTGCGTTCCTAGCGCTTTCGCCGCTTCATCTAGCCGATCGATGAACGCGACACGAGCCTTCTGCGCGTTGCTCCTTGCCCTCTCGCTGTTGTTCTTCGGCAGGCCAAGGACGTACTGGCCATTGTCGCAAGCCAACAATGCGCGGATGCCACTTGTTCGACCCAGTTCTGGAACAACTCGCACCGTTTCATCCGGTGCGGTATCGGTGATCCCCAAGCACCGCCCCGCGATGTCGAGATCCACGATGAAGCGAACTCGCTTGCGCTGATACCCGATTGGAGGCAATCGATCCTCCGCAACGAGCCGACCGTAAAGGTCATCAAGGCTTTGCAGCAGCATCATCGATCCTTCAGCCGTACTGGAACGGGAATATCGTCAAGAACACCATTGGTAACGGTCGCATTGAAGAACTCTGGCTTGGTTAGACTTCCGTCATCGCCGTGATAGCCGAGGTCGAGACTCATTGGGCCGATTGGAACCGTCAGACCGGGGAGTGGCTGCGTTACAGTTAGATCCACAGGAGCGAAGGATGCAGCGTACTCACGTAACCCAAGATATGGCGGCGAAAAGAAGGCGCCGCGCTCAACCCGCCGACGGAACTGGTCACGGTACTTGGCAACTGGGTCTGACGTATGGTTCCGAAGAGACGGCCTCGCGAAGATGACATAGTCAACATCCCTGAGGAAAAGATTGTGTCGTTGCGTCCGATCTTCCAGGACATCGATTCTGCCGTCGCGGCTTGCGCGCTTCTTTACCTCGTTGCGGGTCATCGAAACCCATTTGGGCTCAGCGAGCACCCAGATCCGGGTGACAATCCAGTCGAACTCTGGCTTCCAGAAAATCGATGAGAGTACGCCTACCGCAGCGGGTGGTGTGATTACCGGGTAGGACACTCGTTCCGTTGCGTACTCGGGCCGCGTGAAGCAGGCAAACGGACCCCATACACGTACCGCGACTTCAAACGGATGACGGTTCACCAGATCAAAGCCTCCATTTCCTTATCGACCGAAAGCCCGAAGACACTGTCATACGGGCCATGCCAGACCATCACGCCAGCTTCGCGTTCTTCCACGAGCCCGGTTTCTTTGCAACGGTTCAACTCTCGGTCGCGAAGCGATACTGTGAACGGCTGGTGCTGCCTCAGAAAATGGCGCCGCGATGCTGGATCGTCCGGTATCATGATCGCCGTCGGGTCGAAATCTCCATACGGTACGAGCACAGAGGTAGTTTCGTCGGCGATCACGCGGTAGCTCTCGGCTACCTTCGTAAAATTCAGCGACTCGCGCTCGCGTTGAATTTCCAGTTTGTCCAGCTTGTCACGCGTGGCGTGAATCAGCCGGTCGTAGTACGTTTCCAGCGTCTCGGGCGCGAATGGGTCGGCCCCCGAACGCAGAAGGTCGCGGGTGATTTGCGTGCCGATCCTGTATTCGTCAGGCGGAACATTGCCGTCGACCGGATCGATGAGAACCAGCTGCCCCCGGTCCGCAAGCCCATGCCGATTAACTCGACCTGCAACCTGCACAATGGCAGGCAGCGGCCCGTACGCCCGGATGGCAACCGGGAAGTCGACGTCGATGCCTGCTTCGACAACCTGCGTCGACACCAACGTGCACGGCCTACTCTCTCGAAGTCGCACCAGGACCGCGTCGAGCACATCGACCCGATGTTTCGGGCATAACCGACTCGAAAGGTGCGCCAGCCCAGCCCGCCCAACTAAGCGGCCGCAGACCTCCCGGGCGTCCGCGATGGTGTTAAGGACGACAAGACATTGCCCGCGGTGTCCGTCGCTCTCCGTTGCAACTCGTGACGCAAAGTCGTCCCATGAGAGCCGATCTGGGACAACGTCCGCGTCGGTGCGGTCGAAGACTTTGTTCCGATTTCCGACGTCGAGCAAGGCCCGGCGCTCGACTCCCTCAACACTGCCAATCTTGTGGAACGGCGGTTGTGTTGCCGTTGTGAGGACAACCGAGCATCCGTACAACCTGACGAGTTCTCTGAGGACATCCAGCGTCGGGTCAAGCAATCGCCACGGCAACGACTGCACCTCGTCCAAGACGATGACGGATCGCGCCAGGCGATGCAGCTTCCGAGTCCGACTGGGATTATTGCCGAATAGCGACTCCAACAACTGGACTGTCGTCGTCACGATGACGGTTGCGTCCCAATTCTCAGCCGCCAGTCGAGACCAGAGGCCGGCGCCGGTTTGCGCCTCACCCCGTGCGAACACTCCGGAATGATGTTCAAGTACGACGGGCGCACCAGGCCCATCGTCAAGCAGAGTGCGGTAGACGTTTGCAACCTGCTCGGTCACCGAAATGAAGGGAACCGCGGTCACCACACGGCGAAGTCCGTTGACGGTCGCGTGACGCAGCGCGAACACCAGCGCTGCAATCGTCTTGCCCGAACCTGTCGGTGCTGTGAGCTCGAACCATCCCGGTGAGGTCGAAGCCTTCGACATCACCTCGTCGAACATTGCGGCTCGCGCCGGCGTCACCGGGTCGTGTTGACGTTCCGCGAGGGTGAGTTTGCGCCTGGCCTCGCAGCGATCGCCCAGAACGCTGAGCCCGAGTGGGTGTGGGAATTCCCGCCGGCCGCGGCGAAAGTGCTCCTCGGTGTCGAGCCTGTCGGCATCCACCAGCGCAGAGAACACCATGCGAAGCCAGAACTCCATCCGCCGCATGCCACCCGCATCAGCGCGGGATCCGGGACGAAACTGCGGCGGAATCAGCGGCTGCACCTCGGGACGTGCCAGGCCGAGCGTCTCGACGTGGTCGATCGCGGCTTGCTGGCCCGCAGTCGGCTCATTACCCATTCTCGAGCGCACATCGGTCGCGTCCGGTATCCCACCGTGATGACCGACGATGACGGGCGCGAATGTCCCTAGTCCCCAAGCGGTGCAGAGGAATGCGCCCGCGTGCTTGTGATCGACTGTCGACAGTTTGTTCCCGGCATCGGCCGCGGCAAGGTACCGCTGCCACGCAGGATCAGCTTTGCCAAGATCGTGCAGCTCCCCAACCAATTGGCAGGCGTCAGCCGAGCCGAATGCCTTGCCGAATGCGCCAGCCCGTCGTCCGGTTCCCGCCAGATGGTCGGCCAATGAATGCCACAGGCGGCTATCGTTGCGCGAGTGGGCGGCGAGCACAGGTGGCGTGTCACGGTGCTCGGCTAGCCCGTCCTGGGGTGGGGTTGTTTGAGCCACGGCCGCAGCGTAAGCCAAGGGTCTGACAAGCCGTGCCGGATTCGACTAGGCCGGGTTCCACGGGTGAATCCGCAGACGACCTTGGGCTTCACACCGGCGGCGGCTCGATCCGCTCGATCGTGGTGATCCGGTCGATGGACCGATCGAAGGACGCGACCTTGCCGACCCCGGTGCTCTCAGCGCAGGCGACGAGGTACGCCTCCGCAAAGTCGGTCCGTTCGCTCTCGTAGACCTCGAGCGCACGCAGCAGAAGGGCCGAGTCCACGCAGAGTATCGAGCCGAAGCCAACTAACGACCGCATCGCTTGAGCAATCTGGTCACGGGGCGTTTCATAGAACGACTCCAACACGTACACCGTTTCCGCGACGACCAGGTCGGTCAGGAATAAATCCGGCGTGGTCGCCAGGTATGCCGTCGCCCGTCCTGCCATCTCTGGCGGGTCGCCTGTCAGGTGTCGGACCAGAACGTTCGTGTCAACAAACGCGCTCAACGTCGACCTGCAGCCCGTTTGGTCCTCGTGCGACGGATCACCTCATCCCAGGCAACATTGCGTTTCGCCGCCGGTACGCGGACCGTGCCGGCCAGGGAGAGAAAGTCCGGCGTGCGGGCAAACACCGCTCGACTGCCCTCAATCCGAAAGACGACCTGATCCCCCGGCTTCAGGCCGAGCGCATCACGCACCGCTTTGGGAACCGTCACCTGCCCTTTCGACGTCATCTTGGCCGCAGCCTCCATCGCGCTCCTTACTCAATAACTAAAGTAAGGATACCTCCGGCGATAGGTGCGCCCGAGTGCCTCCTTCATCCGCCCGCAAGCCGCCCGTAACCTCATAACACGTGGAGCTGCTCGTTGCCGCCAACCCGGACGAAAACTCGCGACTGCCCTACCTCATCCGGCTGCCGCTTGGCGCGGGGCTGGTCTTCGCCACGTCGGACGTGTGGCCCCGCACCAAGGCGCTGTATTGCCATCGTCTCGACATCGCCGACTGGCCCGACGACGCCGTCCTCGTCGACCGGCTCGAGTTGCGCAGCTGCAGCCGCCGCGGCGCGGCCGTCGACATTGTCGCGGCCCGCTCCCGGGAGAACCGATCCCAACTTGTGCACACCATGGCCCGTGGGCGTCAGGTGGTGTTTTGGCAGAGCCCCAAGACCCGCAAGCAGTCCCGGCCGGGCGTGCGCACCCCCACGGCTCGTGCCGCCGGCATCCCCGAACTCGACATCATCGTCGACGCTCATGAACGCTATCCCTACACCTTTGCCGACAAGCCCGCGCGGACGACGCGCGACGCCCTTGCCTGCGGCGACTACGGACTGAAAATAGCCGGCCAGCTCATCGCGGCGGTCGAGCGTAAAGCGTTGTCGGACTTCACTTCTGGCGTGCTCAATAGCACGCTGAAATACCAGCTCACCGAGCTGGCGGCGCTGCCGCGGGCCGCAGTGGTGGTCGAGGAGCGGTATTCGGAGATCTTCGCGCTGAGCCAGGCGCGACCGTCCGCGGTCGCCGACGGGCTGGCCGAGCTACAGATCAGCTTCCCCGCGGTGCCGATCGTGTTCTGCCAAACCCGTAAGCTCGCCCAGGAATACACCTATCGATATCTTGCCGCCGCGCTGGCCTGGTTCGTCGACAATGCCGACGCGGCAGAGGTTTTCGAGCCGACTCCGGCCACCCCGAGCCCAGTAGTGCCGAACTGCGCGCGTGGGCGAAAGGCGTCGGGCTGACCGTTCCCGACCTCGGGCGGCTGCGCCCGGAGATTCTGCATGCCTGGCATGACGCGCATCGCAGTTGAGCTACAGCACCTCGATCACTCCGGCTGATGCCGAATCAGCGAATGCGGCGTCGAAGGTGACCAGCCGCCCGCGATATCGGATGGCCAGGGCAGTCATGTGACGGTCTGCAACGAGGCGAAATGAGTCGTCTCACGCGTCCTCGGCGATAGCCCCCACGACACCGTCGCCGTTCAGGGCCGACGCATCCGGCGGCACTTCGAACGACGGCAGCGCGGCTCCGGCCGAGGCAATTGCGTTGCGCGCGGCCTCCATCCGCTTCAGCGCAGTGTCGGTGAACACCGACAACCCGAGTTCGTGGTTATAGCCGTGTATTTCCTTGACGTCGAGCTGGGCCAGGAAGTAAACGATTTCCTTGGACACCACCTGGCCGGGGACCAGCACCGGGAAGCCCGGCGGGTAGGGCACCACAAACGTCGTCGACACCAGTGTCCGTCCCTCGGCCAGCCGCCGCCCGGCCATGCCGATCTGCACGTATTCGCGGTCGGACTCTTCATAACCGGCGTAGAAGGCCGTTCGGGTGTCGCCGTAGACACTGTTGTCGTCGGGGCGGAAGGCCACGTCGAACTCACTGAAATCCGGAAGGTGCGGCAGATCCTGGGTGATCTCCTCGACGCGGCGCTGGTGCAGCGCCCAGTCGGCGGCGCTGGCCGCCTTCTGGGTCCGGTCGAAGTCGGTGGCAATCCGGCGCAGCACGTCGAGCAGATAGTGCACGCTCGACCACGTCACGCCGATGGTGAAGATCAGCAGCACACTGTTGATCGAGGTCTTGTTGATCTGGATGCCGAACCGCTCCATCAGGATCTTCTCGCGGAAGTCGTAGCCGTTCATCCCCGTCGCACCGATGAACAGGGTGACCCGGGTGGCGTCCAGCACAAACTGGTCAGAGCGCCACGCCTCGTTCCATTCGGCAAGCGCGCCCTGCCGGACCTGACGGTAGGAGCTGACCGAGGAGGCCCGGTATTCCTCGGGCACCAGGTCAGATTCATCAAGGATGCGGAACCACCTGCTGATCAGCCGGTCCTTGCGGACCCGATGCCGAAAGACCAGCGCCATGTCGTAGACCTGGCGGACCAATTGGAATCCCTCGATGTCGACCTGCCGGCGCGCCAGGTCCAGCGAGGCCAGCAGTTGCTGGTTCGGCGATGTCGAGGTGTGGGTCAAAAACGCCTCACCGAACGCGTCCCGGGCCAGCGCGTTAAAGTCCTGATCGCGGACGTGGATCATCGACGCCTGCCGCAGCGCCGACAACGACTTGTGGGTGGAGTGCGTGGCATACACCCTTACCCGCGCGCGAGCAGGGTCGGGCAGCAGCCGGCGATCCAGCCACTCCGATCGGTCGACTCCTTGCATCGACGCTGACCATTGCCGGTATTGCTTGGCGTATTCGTCCGACGCCAGCATCTCTTCGAGATGCTCGGCAGCCACCATCGCGGTCCGCTGCCGTGCCCACGGCACGGCCGTGGCGAATGCGTACCACGCTTCGTCCCACAGGAAGCAGATGTCCGGCTTGATCGCCAGCACCTCCTCCATCACCCGCCGCGGGTTGTAGACGACACCGTCGAAGGTGCAGTTGGTCAACAGC
The DNA here is from genome assembly GCF_900566085.1 of Mycobacterium attenuatum. GTDB lineage: Bacteria > Actinomycetota > Actinomycetes > Mycobacteriales > Mycobacteriaceae > Mycobacterium > Mycobacterium attenuatum. The sequence goes on along the minus strand of NZ_UPHT01000066.1, from coordinate 24,452 downwards.
AGCATGCGGACCTTGTGCAGCTGCCCGGCCGCTTCCAGATCCAGCAGCGCCTTCTTGATGGTGCGCAACGACACCGCCCCGTAGATGGCGAACTGCGGTAGCGGATAGGCGTCCAGGTACAGCGGATACGCGCCCGCCAGTACCAGGCCGTAGTGGTGCGACTTGTGACAGTTGCGGTCGATCAGCACGATGTCGCCGGGCCGGGTCAGCGACTGGACGACGATTTTGTTGGCCGTCGACGTTCCGTTGGTGACGAAGTAGGTGTGGTTGGCGTTCCAGGTGACCGCGGCCTTGTCCATCGCCTTCTTGATGTTGCCGTGCGGGTCCAGCAACGAGTCCAGGCCGCCGGAGGTGGTCGAGGTCTCGGCCATGAAGATGTTGCGGCCGTAGAACTCGCCCATGTCCTGCAGCGACTTGGAGTTGAAGATGCTGGCGCCACGCGCGACCGGCAGCGCGTGGAATTGGCCGACGGGCGCGGCCGCGTAGGCCCGCAGCGCGTCGAAAAACGGTGTGGCGAACCGGTTCCGCAGCCCGGCGAGCACAGTGCTGTGCAGGTCGGTGACGTCATTGAGCCGGTAGAACGTCCGGTCGTAGACGTCGGGCTCGTCGCCATCGCCCGCCGCGATCGACTCGTCGGTGAGCAGGTAGAGGTCGATGTGTGGCCGCAGCTCTCTGATCCACTCGCCACATTCGATCCAGTCGTGCGGGCGATCGGGAATGACCATCGCGCCGTCGGCGTCATTGGGCCCCAGCAGCGTGTTCATCAACGGCAACCGGTCACGGGAGCGCAGCGGCAGGTCGTGGCGGATGATGGCGGCCTGGATCTCGCCGTTGAGCGCGACCGCGGTGATCGCGTCCTCGACGCTGGGCGCCACCAGGATCTCGAACTGGACATCGTCGGCGGGGTTGCGCAGCGCGCGCAGGCACTCGGCCAGGCTCTCCGGAGCCGTGGGCGGCGCGTCGTCGGCGAGCAACACCGTGTAGAACTGCTGCTGTTTGGCCTGCGCCACCAGCTCCTGGTCGGCCAGCGGCGCGGAGATGTCGAACAGCGCTGTGCGGTCGCCGTATTCGCTGAGCAGGCGCACGGCCAGCGACACCTCTTCGGTGAGCCGCACGGTGGACTTGCTCTCCAGGTGAGCACGAAAGGTCGCCAGGTTCTCCGCGCCGGGATACAGCCAGTACCGCTCGTAGGCGCCGATGCGGTCCATCAGCCGCTTGACCTTGGCCATGTCGTGGGTGATGTCCAACCCGGCAAGGTCCACTTCGGCCAGGTGCCGGCACGCGTCGTCGAGCAGGTTCCAGGTGTCGATGCGTGCATACGACGGGTTGGCCACTGCCGCCAGCGCGGAGACACGAAGTCGTCGGGGGCGGGAACTGTCTCGATACATATCGTCACCTGTTCTTGTGGTGCGGTAGCGCCGTTCAGTGCAACTGGTAATTATCGCGCTCAGGACGGAAAAGACGGGAAAGACGGGAAAGACGGAAATAGGGGCCGGTACGAGCACGCCAGGAGCTCGACGGTGTCCGAATGCGGCAGCGCATGCCGCGAGGTTACGCCGTTGCCCCGACAGACGGGAGCGGCTGACCCGCCGAAGCGGCGCCTTAGGCGCCACGAACCGGTCCCGGTTGCCGCCGCAATTCCCCGCTGCACGAACAGCAGCAGCCGGCGAACCTTGGGGGTTGGCCCGTCCGGGCTCGTAATCAACTGAGCCGTCGGCTGTTTGGCTGCGAGGCGATTCCTGGGGATTCCAGGGTATTCCGGCTTCAGGAAACCCCTGCCAGGTGGACGTCATAGGGAACAGCGTCGACCAGGGTGACCGTCAAGGGGGCGCCACCGGGCAGCGTGAAGCTGCGTTGCTCACCGGGAAGCGCGCCGGTGACCGCGGCGCCCAGCGGTGAGCGGGGCGAGTACACCTCGATGTCGCCATGTTCGGCGCCGCGCGCCCAGCAGGAACGTCTCGGTGTCACCCGTGTCGTGATAGCGGACCGTCAAAACCATGCCGGGCGGCGATCGGCGTCGTCGGGCGGGTCCTCGCCGACGTCGGCCCTGACCAGCAGGTGGTGAATCCGGCGAATGCGTAATTGCCGCGCCAGCTGCACATCAGGGGCGCTGTCGTAGCACTCGCCGTCGACCGGTGCGCGGACGCCGAGCTCACGATAGATGAGCGAGCTTGCGCTGCAGCCGTTCATAGGCTTGCGATGAAATCCAATCCCTTTGTTTACCAGTCTGTTTCGGTGTAGTAGTCATCATACGTCACCGGACCCTTGATACGGGACCGCCGCGAGCAGCGTCACCACCAGGTCTGCCTCCTGCGGAATTGAGTACACCCGCCGCTCTCCCAGACGTGCGCCGGTGATCGCGCGTCCCAGCGGCGACAGCGTGGAATAGACCGGGATATCTGCGTTTTCGGCGCCGCGCCTGCCCAGCAGGAAAGTCTCGGTCTGACCCGTGGACTCGTAGCGGATCGTGACGACCATGCCCGGCCGGGCAACAACATCGCCGACAACGCCGGCGCCCACGATCGCACTGGTCAGCAGCTCCTCGATCTCGCGGATGCGCGCCTTGCGGGCGCAATAGCGCGCAATGACGTTCGCGTGGTAGTCGAGAAAGTCGTCCGGTGCTTCGATGCCGTCCTGGAGGCCATGCTGCGAGCGCAACGCGATGAGCTCGTTCAGAAGTCGGCTGTGATCCTGTTGGGTCATCCGGATGTGTTCGGTGGTGGTCATTTTCGCTGATGTTCTCCTTTTTCGGGGATGTCGTCAGGGACGGGCCGTAGCGGGACAACCGTCCCTGACGACTCGGGGCCCGCAGTGGGCAAGACTTGTTAACGACCTGTTCTGCGTAACGGATCGAACTCACGCAGGGCTTGCGGCTGCTTGCCGGTGGTGATCTGCTCGGCCAGCAGCCGGCCGGTCACCGGTCCGTGTGCCAGTCCCCACATGCCGTGTCCGCCGGCCACGAAGATCCCAGGTGACACCGCGCCGATCACGGGACGGCCGTCGGCGGCGACCGGGCGCGCACCCACCCAGACGTTGCTGCGTTCGGCCCATCGCACACCGTCCAGCAACGGACTGGCCGAGGCCACAATGGCCGCCACCCGGCCGGGCATGACCGGGGCGTGCGGCTGCCGAAATTCCATGGTGCCTGAAATGCGCATTGCGCCCTGGTGCGGCGTCGCCGCGACTCGCACGCTCGGCAGGTAGATGGGCCAGGGCATCGGGCGCTCCACCGGAACGGTGAACGAGTAGCCGCGCCCGGCCCGCACCGCTACGCCCAGCCAGCGGCCGGCCAGTTGCGGCAGCCGTGCGCCGGTGGCGATCACCGCCGCCTCGGTAGTCAACGGGGCCCCGCAGCGGGGGCGGACCGCGACACCGTCGGCTACGTCGACAACGTCGGCTATTTCCAGGGTGCGCAGCGTGGCTCCACGGTCCGCCACCGCACTGCCCAGGGCCGCCACGAACCGGGCCGGGTCGACGTAACGCTGTCCGTTGACACTGAGCCCGACCCTGGCCGTCGGCGCCGCCAACGGTACTTGCTCGCGCAGCGCCGCACCCGTCAACGCGGTGATATCTGTTGTCTGGCTGGTCTTTCCGAGCTCTTGCAGGGCTGCCTGGAATTGCTGTGCGGCTGCGGTGGAGTCGAATACCGCGGTGATAGGTGCATCGGTCACCGGTGCGTCGACCCCGTTGGCGATCAGCACGTCGAAGGCTTCGATGCAGTCCTCGTTGAGAATTGCGTTGGCGCGCAATGCGCGCTGCCACGACGATCGCCGGCACTGACCAGCGAACCGCACCAGGAACATGCCGAGGCTGATGTCGGCGGTCAACGGAATGTGTAGCGGCGCTTTCGGGTCGAGCAGGCTACGCAACCCATAGCGCAGCACTGACGGCGAGTTGAGCGGCAACGCCAGCCCCGGGGCGATCCAACCGGCATTGCCGCCGGAGGCGCCGGCGGCAACGCCGTCGCGATCCACCACCGTGACGTCGACGCCACGCTCCTGAAGAAACCACGCCGTCGACAATCCGACGATGCCCGCACCGACGACAACCACCGAACGAGGCCCACCGTCAATCCGCTCGACGTCGGCCATCACACACCTCCACAACTGAACTGTTACTTAATATTTCATGTGCTGGACGTAATGGCTCCGCGGCGCCTGGCGCGACTGTCCGGCCGTCCGGCGAGCCATTGTGGTTCTGCAGCAACACCCTTCAGCGACGCGCGATGCCCGAACCATCACCGCCGCCGGAAGACAGCGGCACTCGGCGACCGCGTACGCGGTCGGTCACTGCCCAGGCCCCGGCCAGCAAGACGGCCGTGACGGCGGCCATGCCCAGCCACGACGACAGTCCGGCCGCCACCGCCTCATCCAGCGCGGTGCGGTCCGGCAGGCCGATGTGGTATCCGCTTTCATCTACCCAGATATCCACGGAGTCACCAGCTTTCACGCCACGCGGCGCCGACACCGGGCCGGCGTGCTCGACCCCCGCGGCGACCCACCGGGCCGGTACGCTGACCGTCTGCGGATCGGCCAGTTCTTGATGGGCGACCTTGTCACCGGTGACCACCGCGGTGACCGACTGACGGTTCTGCGCCTGCTGGGCGTAAAGGCGGCTCTGGGACTCGTGCACTGAGCTGCCTACGGCGACTGCCATCGGCATGCCGGCCAGCACCACCACCGCAACCCAGATGGCAAGCAGCAACTCGAATCCGTCGTTGGCAGGTATCCGGTGGCGCCAGGACGCCAGCCGGTGCGGCCAGGGCAGAGTGTAGGTGTCCATCGGGGCGTCGTCGCCTGATGCGCGGCCGGCGAGCCGGTGCCGCTGCGAACACGGGGTGGTCATCGGATATTCCTATCGACGGGTCTGCCACTGAGGTTGACAACTCCAGGGTGGCCTCGACAGGCGCCCCACTCATTGCCGAAGCCCGACAACCAGGCGCTCGCGCGTTGTCGGATTGCTACAGCGGTTGGTCTGCGTCGGTGGCCGCCAGCTCGATCGTCATGGCCAGCCGCTTCTTGGCATCATCGAGCGACAGCGTGGCGATTTCGGCCATCTTGCGCAGCCGGTAGCGCACGGTGTTCTCGTGCACCCCGAGACGCTCCCCGGCCCGTGCCTGGTCGCCCTGCTCTTCCAGCCAGGCGCGCAGCGTGGGCACGTACTCGGTGGCGTTGGCTCGGTCGTGGCGGCGCAGCTCGGCGACCGGTCCACCGTCCGGCAACCGCCCGGAGCTGGCTGCGGTGCGCAGTCGCTGCAGCAGGATGTCGTCCCAGGATTGGTCGTATGCCGGCGCGACGGCATCCTCCGAGGAAATCCGGTGCAGCGCCAAACACTCGTCGGCCTCCCGGCGCCCCGCGACGAGGCCGGCCACCTCGGCCGGCCCGCTGATGCCCGCCCACACCCGCATTCCCTCGGGCAGGGCCGCCCGTAAACCGCTGACCCAGCGCCGTGCCGGGTCCGGCTCGTCACCCGGCAGCACGGTGTAGACGGTGTTGCCGGCCAACGCGCTGCGGCCGGGACGTGACCAACCGAACCCGGTGGTGGCGCGCTCGAAAGCCAACAGCAGCGCGGCATCACGTTCGGCGGCGGTGAAAGCCTGCAGCGCGATCACCCGCAGCGGACCGCGCGGCAGTCCCAGCCTGCTGGCGACGGTGGCGGCGTCGATGGTGCCCTCCAGCAGCTGGATCACCAGTTCGGATTCGACCTGGCGCTCCAGGTCGGCGCTGGCTCGGGACCGCAGCAGATGCAGGGCCACCGTATGCGCGCCGTCGGTCAGCGCGTCGCGCTCGGCGCCGCTCAACGGGGCCGAGCACGCCACCCACACCGATCCCAGGATTTCGCGTCCGGAACGGACGGCAACCACCATGCGCCCGGTCAGGCCCTGGTCGTCGGCCGCGGCAACGTAGAGCGGATCATCCGACGCGGCCAGGTGAGCCAGAACTCCGTGCTCGTCGAGCCATCGGCGCAGCTGCTCGGGCGTCTGGCGACCCACGATGGTCGCCACCCGCGCCGGGTCGGCATGTTGCTGCAACCGCGAGTACGCCAGCACCCGCAGCAGCCGGTCTTCGATGGTCACGGCTGCACCGGTGGCCTCGGCCAGGCTGTCGGCGAGCGCGAACAGGTCTGTGGGGCCGCGACCGGATTCCGTCTCGCGTCCCTCCAGCACCAGCCCGTAGACCACCGCGGCGACCTCGCTCCAAGACACCGACGGGTCCAGCACCATGACAGCTGCCGCCTCGTCGTCGCCCGCCGACGTCATGGCCGGTTCGCCGTCGCGCGTCAACACCACCACAGCCCGGGCCGACGCGGCCCACTGAACCGCTTCCCGGACGGAGCCGGCGCCGACCGCGAGCAACACATCGCCGACTACCGAGCGCGCCGTGGCTGTTTCGTGGATCACCACGCTGCGAAGTTCGGTCGACCGGGACACCGATGACCACCGCAACCGCACCCCGTAACCGCCGAGGACGTTCACCAAGCGGTCCAACGTGATCACGAGCCGCCCCCAAGTCCGGACTGTTCAACCAGCGTAATGCGGACGGGGCAGCTGCCGGCACGAGCGGCCGTGCGGGGCACAGGCGGTGTCGAAACGGCACGCGCACGGCTTCGCGCCGGCGATCGGATCTGGGCGAGTCCTCAACCATGCTGGAGCAAGACGGAGCGCAGGCCTGCACATAGGATTTGAGCCGTGGCAGCCGACCAACAGCAACAGACGCACGACCAGACATACGACGTCGTGGTTCTCGGGGCTGGTCCGGTGGGCCAGACCGTCGCGGACCGCGTCCGGGCAGCAGGCCTGGATGTCGCGGTAGTCGAACGCGAACTCGTCGGGGGTGAGTGTTCGTATTGGGCCTGCGTGCCCAGCAAGTCGCTGCTGCGTCCGGTCCGCGCGATCTCCCACGCGCAACGGGTCGACGGCGCGAGCGAGGCGGTCAACGGTTCGGCGGACCCGGCCGGTGTCTTCGGCCGTCGCGACCGCTACGTGAACGACTGGGACGACACCGGCCAGGCCGACTGGGTGGCCGGCATCGGAGCAACGCTGGTCCGCGGACACGGCCGGTTGGACGGTCCGCGACGCGTTGTCGTCACGACGCCCAGCAGCAGGGAGGTGGTGCTGGCGGTCCGGCACGCGGTGGTCATCTGCACCGGGAGCCGGTCCGCGATCCCCGACCTGCCCGGCCTGGTCGAAGCTCGGCCGTGGACCAACCGCGAAGCCAACGACAGCAGCGATGTCCCGAATCGGCTCGCCGTCGTCGGCGCCGGCGCCGTGGGCGTCGAAATGGCAACGGCCTGGCAAGGATTAGGCTCGAAGGTGACCTTGCTGGCTCGAGGCGCGCGGCTACTGCCGCGGATGGAACCCTTCGCGGGCGAGCTTGTCGGGCGCGGCCTGGCAGCGGCGGGCGTGGACGTGCGCACGGGAGTGACAGTCCGCGAGCTCAGCCGGGCTTACCCCTATTGCCCGGTGGCGCTTGCGTTGACGGACGGCACCGAGCTCGAGGTCGACGACGTATTGTTTGCCACCGGCCGCAAACCCCTCACCGACCACATCGGCCTGGAAACGGTCGGACTGACCCCCGGCAGCTGGCTCGATGTCGACGACACCTGCCGGGTGCGGGCTGTCGAAGACGGGTGGCTCTACGCAGCCGGCGACGTCAATCACCGGGCGCTGCTGACCCATCAGGGCAAATACCAAGCGCGCATTGCCGGCGCGGCCATCGGCGCCCGCGCCGCGGGCACGCCGCTGGACACCGCGCAATGGGGCGTTCATTCGACCACCGCAGACCATCACGCCGTTCCGCAGGCCATCTTCACCGACCCCGAAGTGGCCGCGGTGGGGCTCACCGAGGAGCAGGCGGTCCAGGCCGGGCGCCTGATCAAGATCATCGATGTCGAAATCGGCGACGTGATGGGGGCCAAGCTCTATGCCGACGGCTACTCAGGCCGGGCGCGCATGGTGGTCGACGTCGATAGCGGTCACCTGCTCGGCGTGACCATGGTCGGCCCCGGCGTCACCGAGATGCTGCACTCGGCCACCATCGCCGTCGCCGGCCAGGTGCCCGTCGACAGGTTGTGGCACGCCGTGCCGTGCTTCCCGACCATCAGCGAATTATGGCTGAGGCTTCTTGAGGCCTACCGGGACTCGTTCGTCACGCTCGTTTAGGGTCGGTGTGCTTTTCTCAGCCGTCGAGCTCGTCGTCGCTGTCGATGATCCGCCGGTTGCCCAACGTGCTGTCCACCCAGCGCAGCATCGGAAGCTGCGGGAATTGCGGAAATTCCCAGCGCCGCGCCGGCAAATCGGTGACGTCGCCGAGAGATCGCACCACCGCCTGGGTCAGACCCATGATTGCCGCCATCACCGGCAGCAGCGGCTGCAGCGGCTTGGCCGCCGAGCGGACCGTGCTGATGCGGCGGGCCAGGATCAGACGCTCGATGCAGTGATACAACCAAGCGCCCACACCCAGCGCGTAAATCGACAGCGCCGAGGCCACAATGGCCCACCCGTAGGCAGCGCAGATCACCGCGCCCAGCACCACCGCCGCGGCCATCCAGGCCGCGATCACGACACGCAACTCGAGTCTGCTCATGAGCACGATCCTTGGTTCTCCGGCAGGCGCTCCGCATCTGTGGCAACCGCCTGACGGACCGCCTGAGCGGCCGCGCGGATCTGCGGCGTCACCAGCATGACTTGGCCGAGCACCCCGTTGACGAAGCCGGGTGAGTCGTCGGTGGACAGTTCCTTGGCCAGCTCGACGGCTTCGTCGACGGCGACCGGTTCGGGGACATCGTCGGCATGCAGCAATTCCCACACCGAGACCCGCAGAATGGCGCGGTCGACCGCGGGCAGCCGATCCAGCGTCCAGCCCTGCAGATGGGCCGCGATCAGGTCATCGATGTGGGCGGCGTCCTCGCTGACTCCGCGCGCCACGGCGGCCGTATAGGGATGCACCGGTGCGACTTCCGGCTTGGCTGCGGCCAGTGCGGTACGGGCCTCGACCACCTCGAGCGGGCTCATGCCCCGCGCCTCGGCCTCGAACAGCAGGTCCACCGCACGTTTGCGGGCCTGATGGCGTCCTTTGACCGGCTTGCCCGGCTTTGACTCGGGCATACTCAGGCGTTGACCCTGCCCAGGTAGCTGCCGTCGCGCGAATCGACCTTCAGCTTGTCCCCGGTGTTGATGAACAACGGCACCTGGATCTGGGCGCCGGTCTCCAGTGTGGCGGGCTTGGTGCCGGCACTGGACCGGTCGCCCTGCAGACCTGGTTCGGTGTGGGTGACTTCGAGCTCGACGGTCACCGGCAGCTCGATGTACAGCGGTGCCCCGTCGTGAAAGGCCACCTGCACCGGCATGCCCTCCAGCAGAAACCGCGCGGCATCGCCAACCAGGGACTCCGGCAGCGGGTGCTGCTCGTAGTCCTGGCTGTCCATGAACACGAAGTCCGAGCCGTCACGGTACAGGTAGGTAGTGTCGCGGCGGTCCACGGTGGCGGTCTCCACCTTCACCCCGGCGTTGTAGGTCTTGTCAACGACCTTGCCCGACAGCACGTTCTTGAGCTTGGTGCGCACGAATGCGGGGCCCTTACCCGGCTTGACGTGCTGAAACTCCACGATCTGCCACAGCTGCCCATCGATATTGAGGACGAGTCCGTTCTTGAAGTCAGCGGTGGTCGCCACGGTCTGCTAAATCTCCTACAAAATGGCCAGTTCCTTGGGGAACCGGGTCAACAATTCCGGGGTCTGTCCGGCGCTTTCCGAGGCGCCTGGCGTCTTGGAGGGCACTACCAATGTGTCCTCGATGCGCACACCGCCGCGGCCGGGTAGATAGACGCCGGGCTCCACGGTCACCACGGAGCCCGCAAGCAGTGTACCGGCGGATGTCGCCCCGATGCCCGGCGCTTCGTGTATCTGCAGGCCAACGCCGTGTCCCAGACCGTGTCCAAAGTTGTCGCCGTAGCCGGCGTCGGTGATCAGCTGGCGCGCGGCGGCGTCGACCTCACGCAGCTCGGCACCAGGGCGCAATGCCTCGCGACCGGCCTGTTGCGCCCGGGAAACCAGCTGGTAGAGCTCCAGCTGCCAGTCGGCCGCCTTGCCCAGCACGAAGGTGCGGGTCATGTCGGAGTGATAACCGGCGACCAGCGCACCGAAGTCGATCTTGACGAAATCACCGGTGGCCAGCACCGCGTCGGTGGGCCGGTGGTGCGGGATGGCCGAATTCGGCCCGGCCGCCACGATCGTCTCGAACGACACCGCCTCGGCGCCGTGATCGAACATCAGCCCTTCCAGATCGCGGGCCACCTCCCGCTCGGTGCGGCCCGGGCGCAGACCGCCGCGACGCACCAGGTCGGTCAGCGCTGCGTCGGCCGCTTCGCAGGCCAGCCGCAACAACGCCAGCTCACCGGCATCCTTGACCTCACGCAGCGCCTCCACCGTCCCCGACGCGCGGACCAGCTCGGTCTCGGTGTCGCGCAGACCAGCCGTCAGCGCATCCAGGCCATCCACGGTGACAATGTGGCTTTCGAAACCCAGCCTGCCGACGCCGCATTCGGCCGCCCGGCAGCTCAGGTGACGGCCGAGCGCCCGCTCGATGGCCACCTCGAGATCGGGGGCCTGCTGGGCGGCCTGAGTGCGGTAGCGGCCGTCGGTGGCCAGCACGGCTTCGCGGTCGTCGGCGAACACCAGCAACGCGCCGTTGGAGCCGCTGAAACCGGATAGATATCGCACATTTATCAGGTCGGTGACCAGCATCGCGTCCAGTCCGGCGGCACCAATTTTGGCTTTGAGGTTGTGTCGACGCTGGGAATGTGTCACGACCGTTGACGGTACAGCTACGCTGAACTCCCATGACTAGCTGGATGCTGCGCGGACTGGTGTTCGCCGCTGCGATGGTGGTTCTGCGTCTCTTTCAGGGGGCGTTGATCAATGCCTGGCAGACTCAGGCCGGATTGATCAGCCTCGTTCTTCTCGCCTTGTACATCATCGGCGTCGTCGTGTGGGGACTCACCGACGGCAACGCGGACGCCAAAGCCAACCCCGACCCGGACCGCCGGGAGGATCTGGCCATGACGTGGCTGCTGGCCGGGCTGACAGCCGGGGTGCTCAGCGGCGCGGTGACCTGGCTGATTTCCCAGTTCTACCAGGGCGTCTACGCCGGCGGGGTGCTCAACGAGCTGACGACGTTTGCGGCCTTCACAGCGCTCATCGTTTTCCTGTTCGCGATCATCGGGGTGGCCGTCGCCCGGTGGCGTATCGACCGCAAAGCTCCCCCGCCCCCCGTGCACGACGGCTCCAGGGGACGTGGCGATTCCGACGTGTTCGCCGCCGTTCGCGCCGACGACACGCCGACCGGGGAGATCCAGACCGCTCGGTCGGAGTCGCAAGCCACGGCTCCCACAGCGGTTGCCACGGTCGAACGCGAGGCACCGACCGAGACCATCGCCACGCCGGAATCGGAGTCTCCGACCGAGGTGATCCGCACCGGCGAGTCCGAGGCACCGACGGAGACGATCCCCACCAGCGACACCGAGGCACGCACCGAGACGATCCGCCTCGACCACGACGAGACCAAACCTGAGCACAAGCCCACGCAGGATTAGCCTTCGACGGTGTTCGCCAGGTAGCGCAGGGCCAGCAGATAACCTTGCACACCGAGCCCGACGATCACTCCCGTCGCCACCGGGCTGAGGTAGGAGTGCCGCCGGAATTCCTCGCGGGCATGGACATTGGAGATGTGCACCTCGATCAGGGGTGCGCTCAGTTCGACGCAGGCGTCGCGCAGCGCCACCGAAGTGTGCGTCAGTCCACCCGCGTTGAGAATCACCGGCTCCGCGGCGTCGGCGGCCTGATGAATCCATTCCAACAGCTGAGCTTCGCTATCGCTTTGCCGCACAACGGCTTTGAGTCCGAGTTCGGCGGCCTCCCGCTCAATGAGCGCAGCCAGTTCGGCGTGGGTGGTGCTGCCGTAGACGGCGGGCTCCCGCTGGCCCAGCCGGCCCAGGTTCGGACCATTGATCACGTTGACCGTCACACTCATTCGGCGCAGACTCCCGCGTAGGCGCTCATCAGCAGGCCGGGGTCCGGCCCCACCAACCGCCCCGGCCTGGCCAATCCGTCCAGGACCACGAACCGAAACACACCGGCCCGCGTTTTCTTGTCGCCGGCCATGATCTCCAGCAGCTGCGGCAGCGCGTCGGGGTCGTAGCTGACCGGTAGGCCCAGCGACGACAGGATCGCGCGGTGGCGTTGCGCGGTGGCTTCGTCCAGCCGTCCGGCGAGCCTGGCGAGTTCGGCCGCGAACACCAACCCGACCGACACCGCGGCGCCGTGGCGCCACCGGTAGCGCTCGCGACGCTCGATCGCGTGCCCCAAGGTGTGGCCGTAGTTGAGGATTTCGCGCAGCTCGGATTCCTTCTCGTCGGCGGCGACGACCTCGGCCTTGACCACCACCGCCCGGCGGATCAGCTCCGGCAGCACATCGCCTTTCGGATCCAGGGCTCGCTTCGGGTCGGCTTCGATGAGCTCCAGGATCACCGGGTCGGCGATGAACCCTGCCTTGACGACTTCGGCCATGCCGCAGGCGATTTCGTTATGCGGCAGGGTATGCAGGGTGGCCAGGTCGGCGAGTACGGCCAGCGGCTGGTGAAACGCTCCGACCAGGTTCTTGCCCGCGTCGGTGTTGATGCCCGTCTTGCCGCCGACGGCCGCGTCGACCATGCCCAGCAGCGTGGTGGGCACGTGCACGATGGACACACCGCGCAACCAGGTGGCGGCCGCGAAGCCGGCGACATCGGTGGCGGCTCCCCCGCCCAGGCTGACGAGGGCATCTTTGCGGCCAAGTCCGATGCGGCCCAACACTTCCCAGATGAATCCGACGACGGGCAGGTCCTTGCCGGCTTCGGCGTCGGGTATTTCGATGCGGTGCGCGTCGACGCCCTTGTCGGCCAGGCGTTTGCGGGCGGTCTCGGCGGCTTCGGCCAGCGCGGGCTGGTGCAGGATGGCTACCTTGTGCCGGCCGGCCAGCAGTTCGTCCAACCGCGTCAACACGCCGCTGCCGATCACCACCGGATAGGGCGGGTCGACGGCGACGTGCACCGTCGCGGGTGCGCCGGCCCCGGTCATGTTGCCGCCTGGCTGGGTGTCTGGCTGGGCGTCTGCAGCCGCCCCATGATGTAGCGCACCACCGCGCCCGGATTACGCCGGTTGGTGTCGACCCGGATGGTGGCGACGCGGCGGTACAGCGGAATCCGTTTGGCCATCAAGGCCCGGTACTTCTCGGTGCGGTCGGGCCCGGCCAGCAACGGCCGCACGGTACTGCCGCCGGTGCGCCGCACTCCTTCGGCGGCGTTGATCTCCAGGTAGACGACGACGTGACCGGCCAGCGCCGCGCACACCCCGGGACTGGTGACCGCGCCGCCGCCCAGCGACAGCACCCCGTCATGCTCGGCCAACGCCGCACGCACCACGTCTTCCTCGATGCGCCGGAACTCCTGTTCCCCGTCGGTGGCGAAGATCTCGGCGATGCTGCGCCCGGTCTGCTGCTCGATCGCCGCATCGGTGTCGAGCAAACTCACCCCGAGGGCCTTGGCCAGCCGACGGCCGATGGTGGATTTGCCCGAACCCGGCAAACCGACGAGTACCGCTTGGGGCGCCATCCGATTACCTAGCCCCGGCCGGCCCGAGCGCGAGCCGCCGGCGATTGACGATCGGCGACGGTGCGCTGGTAAGCCTCGATGTTGCGGCGGGTTTCGGTCAGCGAATCGCCGCCGAACTTTTCCAGCGCCGCGCGCGCCAGCACCAGCGCCACCATGGCCTCGGCCACCACACCGGCGGCCGGCACCGCGCACACGTCGGAGCGCTGGTGGATGGCGACCGCCTCGTCACCGGTGGCCAGGTCCACGGTGGCCAGCGCCCGCGGCACCGTGGAGATAGGCTTCATGGCCGCACGCACCCGCAGTGGCTGGCCGTTGGTCATGCCGCCTTCGAGTCCGCCCGCCCGGTTAGTGGAGCGGACGACACCGTCGGACCCGGGGTACATCTCGTCGTGGGCGCGGCTGCCGCGGCGGCGCGCGGTTTCGAATCCGTCACCGATCTCCACGCCCTTGATCGCCTGGATCCCCATCACGGCCGCGGCCAGTTGGCTGTCGAGCCGGTTGTCGCCGCTGGTGAACGACCCCAACCCCACCGGCAGGCCCGACGCCACGACCTCGACCACGCCGCCCAGGGTGTCGCCGTCCTTTTTGGCCGCTTCGATTTCGGCGATCATCGCTTGTTCGGCGGCTTTGCCGAACGCACGCACCGGGCTGGCATCGATGGCGGGCAGGTCCTCGGCTGCGGGCGGCGGGCCGTCGTAGGGCGCCGACGGGCCGATCGAAATGACATGCGACAGCACGTCGACGCCCAACGCCTGTTTGAGGAACTGCCGGGCCACGGTTGCGGCGGCGACGCGGGCGGCGGTCTCGCGGGCGCTGGCGCGCTCGAGCACCGGCCGGGCGTCGTCGAAGCCGTACTTGAGCATGCCCGCGTAGTCGGCGTGGCCCGGCCGCGGTCGGGTCAGCGGCGCATTGCGCGCCACCTCCTGAAGCTGTGCCGGGTCGACCGGATCGGCGGCCATCACGGTTTCCCACTTCGGCCATTCGGTGTTGCCGATCTCGATGGCAATCGGTCCGCCCAGCGTGCTGCCGTGACGCACGCCCGACAACACGGTCACCGCGTCGCGCTCGAACGTCATCCGCGCGCCACGTCCGTAACCCAGCCGGCGGCGGGCCAGCTGGTCGGCGATGTCGGTCGAGGTGACGTCCACTCCGGCGACCATCCCGTCGACCACGGCCACCAACGCCCGGCCATGGGACTCACCCGCGGTGATCCAGCGCAACACCCGAACATCTTCCCATGTGCACGCTTTGGGCTCGCTGACCGGCTTGAGTCCTACGTCGCGACCCGCTGACGCGTCGTGGTCAGGTGCCGCGCCGAAGGCGGTTTTCGTCAGCACGCGCGGCCAGCTGACTGTGCCCGCCAATGCAGTCACGAAGCCAGCCGACATGCGGTGGTCATAGATCACAAACGCGGTCAGTTCCCGCTTGACCTACGACGCGGCTGCCAGGTGAATCGCATCGAGCGAGCGCGGCATGGCCGGGCCGATGTTTCAGCGAGATGGATGACAGCCGCGGTGAGCCGGAGAACGTCGAGCCCGTCGAGTAGGCAACGGGCGCGTGCAACAAGGCCGTGTTCCCCTTGGCGCGCAACAACTCTCAACGGGACCGCGGCGACGGTCGCGCGATCGACCTCACCTCCACACCGGGGCCAGCATGCCCACGGTGGCCAGGCACATCGACGGGCCGTGCGGCACGGTGCCCTCCCCGCCACCGACAATCCGGCCAACCACGCCGAAAAGCGCCGTGAGCAGCAGCGCCGCCAAGGCCGCCAGAAACCACACCTCGACGCCGAAGCAGCCGGTCAACGCCCCCACGCCAATCGCCAGCTTGACGTCGCCGGCGCCCATCGCCGCCGGATCCACCAGATGCACCAGCAGATACGCCCCGGCCAACCCGAGCGCGCCGGCCAGCGCCGGCCCGCCCCGCCCCGCGGCCAGCGCGCCGCAAAGGATCACCCCGGCCCCGGGCAGCGTCAACGCATTAGGTAACCGGCGCTGCCACACGTCATAGACGCACAGAGCCCCCATCCACAGCAATACCGCACCCGCCAGCATGCACGGCCACGCTAATCCAGCTCCGCCATTGCGCAAGTCATCGCCTCGCGGGGCGCGGGCATCCCGGTGAACTGCTCCACCTGAGCGAACGCCTGATGCAGCAGCATCTGCAGCCCGCTGATCGCCTGGCCGCCGGCGTGTGTCACCGCAGCCGCCAGCGGTGTGGGCCACGGATGGTAGATGGCGTCCAACAACACCGGAACACCCTGCAACGTCTGGGCGTAGCGCGCCGCCACGTCCGCGGGCACCGTGCTGACCAGCACCGTCGCCGCGCCGATCACGTCGGCCAAGCCGGCGTCGTCCAGGGCGCAAAACCGGCTTTCCACCGCGGCCTGCGTTCCCAGGCCAACCAATCGGGCCGCTTTCTCGGGGTTGCGCGCCACCACGGTGATGCCGGTGACCCCGAGCTGGGCCAGCCCGACGACGGCCGCGGGCGCGGTACCGCCGGACCCCAGCACCACCGCATGTCCCGATGCCGCGCCCAGAGCGCCGGTCACCCCGTCGATGTCGGTATTGTCGGCCCGCCAGCCCCGCGGCGTGCGCACCAGCGTGTTGGCCGAACCAACCTGCTCGGCGCGGGCGGTTCGCTGGTCGGCGAACCGCAGGGCGGCGAACTTGCCCGGCATGGTCACCGATACGCCGACCCACTCCGGCCCGAACCCAACGACGACGGCCGGCAACTGCTCGGCGGTGCACTCGATGCGCTCATAGGTCCAGTCGTGCAGGCCCAGCGCGCGGTAGGCCGCCAGGTGCAGCTGCGGGGACCGGGAGTGGGCGATCGGCGACCCCAGGACCCCGGCCTTTCTAGCGGGTGCTGTCGAGGACACCGTTGTGTTTTGCCAGCTCGATGTTGGCCAGATGCTGCTGATAATCCCGGGTGAACAGGGTGGTGCCCTGCGAGTCGATGGTGACGAAGTACAGCCAGTCGCCGGGCGCGGGATGTTCGGCCGCGTGCAGCGCGTCCACCCCGGGCGAGCAGATCGCCGTCGCCGGCAGTCCTTCGGCCATGTAGGTGTTCCACGGTGTTCGCAGGGCGCGGTCGGCGTCACTGGTAGCCACTTCACGCCGGTCCAGCGGGTAGTTCACGGTGGAGTCGAACTCCAGCGTGCGGTGTTCGTGCAGGCGGTTGTAGATGACCTGCGCCACCTTCGGGAAATCCTGAACGTTGGCTTCCTGCTGCACCAGCGAAGCCACCACGAGGATGTCGTACGGCGACAGGCCCAGCGACGTGGCGGTATCCACCAAACCCGCTTTGGCGTACTCCACGGCGCCCGCGCCGACCAGCGATGACAAAATGGCGCCGGCCGAGGCCGACGGGTCGACATTGAAGGTACCCGGGGCGATGAGCCCCTCAATGCGGCGATGGTCGTCGCCGAGCTCGACCACCGGCTCGACCGCCCAGGGCGGCACCGACAGCATCGCCGGCGTGTTCTTGCTCGCTGCGGTGCGCAGGTCGGCCACCGGAACGCAGTGTTTGTCGCCATCAAGATCCACGCACGTCGCCCGCGAGATCAACGTGAGGATCCCGGGGGTCACCACGTTGGTCTTCATGTCCGTGGTGTCGTCGAGCTGGCGTCCTTCCGGGATGACCAGCCTGCCCACTCGGCTTTTCGGGTCGGCTAGCCGGGCAACCGCATTGGCCGCCGGAATCTCGGTGCGCATCCGGTAGAAGCCGGGCTGAATCGACGAGATCGCCTCGTTGCCGTGTGCGGCGTCGACGAAGGCGCGAACCGTTTTCACCACGCCGTGTTTGTACAGCGTCTCGCCGACCGCCGTGGTCGAGTCGCCCGCCTCGATCTGAATCACGAGGTCGTGCTTGCCGGTGCCGGTGTAGTCGTTACCGGCGCCCAGCATCAGGCGCCAGAGCTTCCCGCCGAAGACGACTGCCGTCGCCACGACCGCGACCAGCACGGTGAAGGCCAATCCGCCCAGGATGCGCCGCCGTCTTCTGCGGCTCTGGCTGCGCTTGCGCCGGTCCGCTCTGCTCATCCGGTGTCGGTGCGGCCCGACCGCCACCGGCTCGGCTCGCTGACGGTCGACATCCTCAGCCATCGGCCACGTTCCCGGTTACCGGTCCGGGCGCTGCACTGCGGCGCTGATCCAGCCACGCCTGCAGGATGGCCACCGCGGCGGCCTGGTCGATCACCGCACGTTGGTCTTTGGCCCGGATGCCCGCCTGGCGCAGTGAGCGCTGCGCGCTGACCGTGGTCAGCCGCTCGTCGGCGAGCCGTACCGGTGTCGGGGCAACGCGCTGCGCCAGCGCGTCGGCCACGTCAATCGCGTCCTGGGCCGCGGGGCCGATGCGGTCGGCCAGCGTGCGCGGCAGTCCGACCACCACCTCGACGGCCTGCAGTTCGGCGGCCAGCGCGACCAGCCGGCGCAGATGCTTGCCGGAGCGGTCGCGGCGCACCGTTTCCACGGGAGTGGCCAGGATGCCGTCGGGGTCGCTGCACGCCACGCCGATCCGCACGCTTCCCACATCAATGCCGAGGCGTCGTCCCGGTCCGGGGTCTGAGTCGCCGGGCCGGGCGGGCTGGCGTTGAAGGGGGGCGCTCACTCAACCGACCCGCGCTATCGCGGCGCGGACCGCGTCGAGCGCGGCATCGATGCCGGCGGGCATTTTTCCCGAACCCTGGGCCAGATCGGGCTTGCCCCCGCCGCGGCCGTCAACTGCCGCGGCCAGCTGCTTGATCAGGTCGTTGGCGCGGATCCCCAGGTCCTGCGCGGCCGGGTTGGCGGCGACGGCGTACGGCACGCTGTCGTTCTCGCCTTCGGCGATCAGCGCGATCACCGCCGGATCGCTACCCAGCCTGCCGCGGATATCGCCTACCAGCGAACGCAAATCGGCCGATGTGATGCCGCCCGACATACGCTGTGCCACCACCCGGACGTTACCGATGCGCTCGGCGCCGGCGGCCGCGTTCACCGCGGCGGCCCGCGCATTCGCCAGCCGGGCGCGCTCCAGCTCCTTCTCGGCCGCCTTGAGCCGCTCCACCAGGCTGGCCACCCGCGCGGGGACCTCGTCGGAGGGCACCTTCAGCGACGAAGCAAGCCCGGCCATCAGGGCGCGCTCCTTGGCCAGGTGCCGGAAGGAATCCAGCCCCACGTAGGCCTCCACCCGGCGGACCCCGGAGCCGATCGACGATTCGCCCAGGATGGTCACCGGCCCGATCTGCGCCGAGTTCTCGACGTGGGTGCCCCCGCACAGCTCCAGCGAGAACGGCCCACCGATTTCCACGACCCGGACTTCCTCGGGGTAGCTTTCGCCGAAGAGCGCCATCGCGCCCATCGCCTTGGCCTTTTCGAGCGGCTCGGTGAAGGTGTGCACTTCGAAATCGGCCTGCACCGCTTGGTTGGTCACCTCTTCAATCTGGGTGCGCTGGGCTTCGGTGAGCGGCCCCTGCCAGTTGAAGTCGAACCGCAGATAGCCCGGGCGGTTCAGCGAACCGGCCTGAACCGCGTTGGGCCCCAATACTTGCCGCAGCGCGGCATGCACCATGTGGGTGCCCGAGTGACCTTGCGTGGCGCCCCGGCGCCAGCCCGGGTCCACCGCGGCGATGACGGTGTCGCCCTCGACGAATTCTCCGGACTCGACGTTGACCCGGTGCACCCAAAGGGTTTTGGCGATTTTCTGCACATCGGTGACGGCCGCTTTGGCGCTGCCGCCGGATCCGGTTCCGCTGATGGTTCCCTCGTCGGCGATCTGCCCGCCCGACTCGGCGTACAGCGGGGTGCGGTCCAACACCAGCTCCACCCGATCGGCGTTGGCCGTGTGTCCTTGCGAGCCGTGGGCCACCACCGGAACCCGTTTGCCGTCGACGAAGATGCCCAGGATTCGTGCTTCCGATGCCAGCTCGTCGAATCCGGTGAATTCGGTGGGCGCGGCATCGACGAGTTCGCGGTAGGCGGTCAGGTCGGCATGGGCGTGTTTGCGCGCGGCGGCGTCGGCTTTGGCGCGGCGGCGCTGTTCTGCCATCAGTTCGCGAAAGCCGGTCTCGTCGACTCGGAGCCCGGATTCGGCTGCCATCTCCAAGGTGAGCTCGATCGGGAAGCCGTAGGTGTCGTGCAGGGTGAAGGCGTCCGAACCGGAAACCACACTGGCGCCCTTGGCTTTGGTGGTGCCGGCGACTTCGTCGAACAATCTGGAGCCCGAGGCCAGGGTGCGGTTGAACGCCGTCTCCTCGGCGACCGCTATGCGATTGATCCGGTCGAAGTCGTTGACCAGCTCGGGATAGGACGGGCCCATCGCGTCGCGCACGGTGGCCATCAGGTCGCCGACGATCGGGCTGTCGATGTTGAGCAGCTTGGCCGACCGGATGACGCGGCGCAGCAGCCGGCGCAACACGTATCCGCGGCCGTCGTTGCCGGGGCTCACGCCGTCGCCGATCAGGATCGCCGCGGTACGGCTGTGGTCGGCGATGATGCGGTACCGCACGTCGTCGGCGTGATGTCCGGCGTCGTACCGACGGGAAGCGCGCGCGGCGACGGCATCGATGACCGGCCGCAGCAGGTCGGTCTCGTAGACGTTGTGCACGTCTTGCAACACCAGCGCGACCCGCTCGACCCCCATGCCGGTGTCGATGTTCTTGCGGGGCAGCGGACCCAGGATCTCGTAGTCCTCCTTGGTGGTTCCCTCGCCGCGCTCGTTCTGCATGAAGACCAGGTTCCACACCTCGAGGTAACGGTCTTCGTTGACGACGGGGCCGCCTTCCGGGCCGTAATCGGGGCCGCGGTCGTAGTAGATCTCCGATGAGGGCCCGCACGGCCCGGGGATGCCCATGGACCAGTAGTTGTCGGCCATGCCGCGGCGCTGGATCCGCTCCGACGGCAGGCCGGCGACGTCCTGCCACAGGCCGGCGGCCTCGTCGTCGTCGAGATAGACTGTGGCCCAGAGCCTTTCCGGGTCCAGCCCGTAGCCGCCAGCGCCGATGTTATTGGTCAGCAGCGACCAGGCCAGTTCGATCGCCCCGCGCTTGAAGTAGTCACCGAACGAGAAATTGCCGGCCATCTGGAAAAACGTGTTGTGCCGGGTGGTGATGCCCACCTCGTCGATGTCGGGGGTGCGGATGCACTTCTGAATGCTGGTGGCCGTCGCATAGGGCGGCGTGCGCTGCCCCAGGAAGTACGGCACGAATTGCACCATGCCGGCGTTGACGAACAACAGATTGGGGTCGTCGAGGATCACCGATGCGCTGGGCACCTCGGTGTGACCGGCCTTCACGAAATGATCGAGGAACCGTTTCCTGATCTCGTGTGTCTGCACTGTCGTCGCTTCCCTAAGATTCTCGGTGGGGTTGATGGCCAGCCTATTCGCCGGCCTATGAGAAGGCTGTCCAATAAGCGCTTTTCTGCCCGCTCAGCCTTCCACAAAGCTCAAACGCACCGAGCGCCGCGGATTGTCCCGGTTCAGGTCGACCAGAACGACGCTTTGCCAGGTACCCAGCAGCGGCTCGCCGCCCGCGACCGGCACTGTCACCGACGGGGCGACCAGGGCCGGGAGCACGTGGTCGGCGCCGTGGCCCGGAGAGCCATGCGCGTGCCGATAGCGGTCGTCGCGCGGCAGCAGTCTTTCCAGAGCGTCGACCAGGTCACGGTCGGAACCCGCGCCGGTCTCGATGATCGCCACCCCGGCCGTCGCATGCGGGACGAACACGTTGCACAGCCCGTCGCCGCGCGACGCACAGAAGCCGCGGACCGCATCGGTGAGATCGACAATGCGGCGACGCGCGGTGTCAACGTCGAGCACATCGGTATCCATTGGTAATCAGCCTACCGGGACCGATTTCGCTGCCTGGCGATCCGCTACCGCCCTTAGTTCCCGGGGCGCTCCCGGAGCGCCCCAATAACTTATTGCCACGGCTGTTTGGTAGGAGGAAGGTATTCGGTGAGACCGGTGGCGCCACCGGGGCGCCGCCCCGACATAGGAGGGGCCGATCGTGTACGCACGCTCTACCACCATCCAGGCGCAACCCTTGTCGGTCGACATTGGTATCGCGCATGTTCGCGATGTCGTGATGCCCGCTTTGCAGGCCATCAATGGATATGTCGGGCTGTCGCTGCTGGTGGACCGGCAATCCGGCACCTGCATCGCAACCAGCGCGTGGGAGACCTTGGAGGCCATGCGCGCCAGCGCCGAACGGGTAGCTCCCGTCCGGGACCGGGCTGCGATGATGTTCTCCGGCAATGCGCGGGTCGAGGAATGGAATATCGCGATGCTGCATCGCGACCACCGCTCGCATCCCGGGGCGTGTGTACGGGCCACCTGGCTCAAGGTGGTGCCGGATCAGATCGAGCGGTCGCTGGACTTCTACGGGATGCACGTATTGCCCGAGATGGAGGGTCTGGACGGGTTCTGCAGTGCCAGTCTGATGGTTGACCACCCCGCGTGCCGGCGCGCGGTGTCGTGCACCACGTTCGACACCATGGACGCGATGGCCCGCAACCGCGACCAGGCCACCGAATTGCGTAGCAGGCGGGTCCGCGAATTGGGGGCCGAGGTGCTCGATGTCGCCGAGTTCGAGCTGGCGATCGCCCACTTGCGGGTACCTGAGCTGGTCTAGCCGCCGACGATCGCGGTGCTCGGCGTCGAGCGTGCACCGACGGCCTCGAGCGTGTACCGACGGCGAACAAACGGCCCACCGGCCGCCGTCGCTACCCACTGGAAACCCTGGGGGCACACTCGACGCACGCAACGCACACTCGGCGCCGGTAAAACCGTAGGGTACGACCGCGAATGATCAGCACCGCACTCGCGGAGGCCCCAGCCGCTCCGTCAGGGCAGGGCGTCGCCCGGAAACCCTCGGCACGGGTGCACCTGGTAGGTGAATATTCCCGCGGCAACACCCGGGTCGTCATTCATGATCACCGTGGTGTCGTCAACCGTCGCTGCGAACACCCCGATGCCGCAGACGTCGGACCCGTCGGCGATCGGCAGGACCACCGCGAGCACGCCGTCGTCGCGCAGTCCGAAGTTGCGGCGCCCATGCTCCCAGACAATGGCCGGTGCCGCCTCGTCAGCGAACCTCGGCCCTCGCTTGAGGATCACGACGCTGTAGGGCCTGGCGTTGAGCAGCAACTCCCGCATCTTGTCGTCGGTGAAGGTTCTCACGCCCGTCCCCTCTTCCCGCGGATGATCGCCCGGAGCCGGTCCAGCCGGCCGGCCATGTCTCGCTCGCCGCCGCGACTGGTGGGCCGATAGTAGTTCACGCCCGCCAGCTCGTCCGGCGGATATTGTTGGGCCACAACACCATCCGGGTCATCGTGAGAGTACTTGTAGCCCTGCGCGTTGCCCAGCGCCGCGGCACCCGAGTAATGCCCGTCGCGCAGATGGGCCGGGACCGATCCGGCCCGACCCGCCTTGATATCGGCCATCGCCGCGGCCAGAGCCGTGGTGACCGCGTTGGATTTCGGTGCAGTGGCCAGATGAATCGTGGCGTGGGCCAACGTCAGCTGGGCCTCGGGCATACCGATCAGCGCCACGGTCTGGGCGGCGGCGACCGCCGTCTGCAGCGCGGTCGGGTCAGCCATGCCGATGTCCTCGCTGGCCAGGATCATCAGCCGCCGCGCAATGAACCGCGGGTCCTCACCGGCGACCAGCATGCGGGCCAGATAGTGCAGTGCGGCGTCGACGTCGGAACCGCGTACCGACTTGATGAAGGCACTGACGACGTCGTAATGCTGGTCGCCGTCGCGGTCGTAGCGGACCGCGGCCCGGTCCAAGGATTGCTCGATCGCCTCGACGCCGACCTGCTCGGTGGCCTCGGCCGCCACCTCCAGCGCGGTCAGCGCACGGCGTGCATCCCCGGCGGCCAACTGCACCAGCAGGTCGACGGCCTCGGGTGTCACATCGACACGCCCGCCGAGTCCGCGGGAATCCTCTATCGCGCGCGCCACCACGGTCCGGATGTCGTCGGCCGTGAGCGGACGCAGCTGCAGAATCAGCGACCGCGACAACAGTGGCGCCACCACGGAAAACGACGGGTTCTCCGTGGTCGCGGCCACCAACAACACGACCCGGTTCTCCACCGCCGACAGCAGCGCGTCCTGTTGCGTCTTGGAGAACCGGTGCACCTCGTCGATGAACAGCACCGTCTGCCGACCGGCAAGAAGCCCCCGCCGGGCCTCCTCGATGACGGCCCGAACTTCCTTGACACCGGCCGACAATGCCGACAGCGCTTCGAACCGGCGTCCGGTGGCCCGCGAAATCAGTGCCGCCAGTGTCGTCTTGCCGCTGCCCGGCGGCCCGTAAAGGATGGCCGACGCGACACCCGAACCCTCGACCAGGCGGCGCAGCGGCGAACCCGCCGCCAGCAGGTGGTCCTGCCCGACCACTTCATCGAGCGATGCCGGACGCATCCGCACCGCTAGCGGTGCGCCGGCCGAAGCGTCCAGACCATGATCGCCGGGCGGCGATGCGCCGGGCAGGTCGAACAGACCGTCGGACACGCTTCAGACATACCACGCGCACCGCGATGGGGACGAGGCGTCGCGCGCAGCGGGTCGGCACCCGAAAAAGGAGCACCACCAACCCGCGCGCCTCCGGGCCACATTTGCTAAGTTCCGGTTTGCTAATTCCACGCGCATGCCAGGCGAGAGCGACCGACCAGCCACTTAGGACAGCGATGAGCCAGCCGCCAGAACACCCAGGCAATCCGGCCGACCCCCAGGGCGGCGATCATTCCACCTCGGGCTACCCGCCGCCGCCCCCGCCGCCGGGCTATGGGACCACTCCTGCACCGCCGCCGGGTTACGG
>NZ_UPHT01000178.1 GCF_900566085.1 Mycobacterium attenuatum | reverse complement strand
GATCGAACGGGCAAACGAAGAGACCACCGACGCAACGCGCCGGTGGTCCCATAACTGGCAATCCAGGTGGTCCCATCACCCTGGCAAAAATCAGGTCACACTGGTCCCAAGCTCATGGCAAACGACAGTCTGGAAACTCCAATCATCCCAGGTCAAAAGGCACTTTCCTCATCTCGACACCCGAAACGAACCCAATCCATCCGTGGATCGAGGCTCAGCTACCGGCGTCCGCTCGTAATCCCTCGGAACTGATTCCATCGACTCACCTGACAGAGGCCGCGCATGCACTGGAAGCAACCCAATCGCCGGCGCAGTCCGCGCTTCCAACCGACCATCCGCAGGAAGCACCAGCCCACGGCGGCGCGCTCCATGGCAGATCGCCGAGCGCCCATCCAAATGAACGAGCGTTAGGGCCCGACGACGCGCCCCACGAAGCAGGCGGAAGCCAGGGCCCGCATGAAGATCATTCATCGGACGGTGACGGCTCAACTAGCCATGACGCTGATGACATCGGTGGTCAGCATGAGCCGCCCACGGGTAAGGACGTTTTTCCGGATGCGAAACCGTTTGGTGAGCTTACTCAGAAAGAGTATCGGGCACAATTTGAGGACGAGAACGGCAATTTAATATACCCTGATAAGGATGATCCCACCAAACCCTACGCGATTCCGGGTACTGCTCATGATATGAGTGAAGCAGAGATCTGGGCACTGGACGGGACAAAACTCGATCGAATCGGTTATCCCGGCGGGGAATGGCTGGCCCCAGCTGGGACTCCTTATGAAGAGCGATCACTTCCCCACACTAATCTGGACAAGCCATACTTTGCCTATACAGTTAATGTCAAAGCTGGGTTACCGACTGGATGGAAACTCGAAGAATCTGTCGCCGCACCATGGTTTGGACACTCGGGAGGCGGACCCCAGTACAAAATTATTGCCCCGCCGGATGACTGGCCTAAGGTCCAGAATCTCATTGACAGAGGGTTCTTGACGAGGGACTAAGAGTGAGCCTAGGAGTTCATAATGCCCAATTACAAGGTTGACCTGAGGATGTTCCCTCCGTCGGTGCATCGGATTGTCAAGTCGTGGTATTCGTGGCAGGAGATATACCTCCGAAAGTTGGGCAGTTATCCAGGTAAGAACCAACGCGAGCTACATGGCCGAGAGACCCACGAGGAAGTATTCTGGGGCGGCAGGCCGCCCGTAATGACTAATGAACGCGAATTGCGATTTTTTGATGATTTGGAGCTTTCGTATTATTTAGTCTTCGAAGATGATCTTAACTATATCGAAGGAATGTCGAGAGGCTCACGGCGCAGGTACATGATGTTCAGACATTTCGAAGATGCCGAAAAGTATATGCTTTTTCTAATTAGCCAGGCTACGCGGCCAGGCTATTACGAAGATTCGCCAGGTTTTCGCTGGTATAAGGAGGGCCTACATCCCAGGGCGGCCCTATCGAAGCCTGATCCTATAAATCATGCGAGCCGTGTGTCCATAACCATCGATCAAGAAGTCATTGATAGGGGATGGATGAGCGAACACGACGCAATTGCCGCGTCGCATGTCATCGTCTTGAGCTTTGAGAAACTCGATGCAGTACTGCGCGAGGGAGTTCCACGCGCATGGTTTACTACTAATATAGTTTGCGACTAACCGACCTTGGCAATGAATCGAATTCTAGCTTAGAAAGAGTCCCGGTGGC
Source organism: Mycobacterium attenuatum (assembly GCF_900566085.1). Classification (GTDB taxonomy): domain Bacteria; phylum Actinomycetota; class Actinomycetes; order Mycobacteriales; family Mycobacteriaceae; genus Mycobacterium; species Mycobacterium attenuatum. The sequence goes on along the minus strand of NZ_UPHT01000178.1, from coordinate 39,012 downwards.
CGCCGCGATTGTGCCGTTGCCGCACCTCAAGAAGTAATATGCTCCGCGAAAGACCCGACCTCCTATCCTACGCTATCGTATTTGTGTTGAAACAGCCGGACGCGCAGGTGCTAGCGCTTTCCTACGCTGAGCTCGATGCGATGCTGCTAGATCGCATGCCAGAACACAGCATTTCGAAAGTCTCGCAGTGGAAGTAGCCATGCTGCAATTCGCGACCCGAAACTTGTGCAGTTACGTCAGAGTCGCTCTACGAGCTCGATTCAGTCCTTTAAAAGGAGATCCGGGACGATTGGTTTAGCTCGGACGTCGTTGGCCGCCAGTTTTGCCGAAAAACGATTTTGAGGCCGAATATGTCATCTGAATGGCACAAAAGAAATCCAAATCTGGGCGCAATCCTCCCGATGACGGTCTAGCCATAGCATGGCTATACCGCCTGGAACGCGCATTCGCGATCAGCTGGGTGGCGGCGGAATCTCCATGTCTCGCATACGTCTCGTGGACCCCCGCAAACGGATGGTTTGCCATCATCACAGCCGAAGAGTGCCGTGGCAGTCATGCGTGTAAGCGAACGGCCGCCGCGAGCGATACGATCTGGAACGTGACTGCGCCACTATCCTCGCCCGCGCCACGCCTCCGGAGTTGGCCCGCGCTGGTCTTGGCCGCGATCGCCACCGTGTTGGCGGTCGTAGCGCTGGTCGCCACATTCAACAAATCCGAGTCCCGCGTTCCACCCGCTGGCAGCACGGTACCCACCTATAGTGCTGCCGAGACCACGGCGGCACTAGCGTCAATTGTGTAGCACTTATACGCTCGTTGCTCGCGCGGTGCAGGTCGATACGAACGGCAATAATCCAGCTTTGGCCCGTATTGCGACGACCAACGCCGCCGTCATGCTAGAGAACGCTGCCGCTAATCCCGCGCTCGATACAGCGGACCGTGATGCTGCACGTGCACTTGCGACCGCGTATCTCACCACAACAGCAATGGGCAATAGGGACGTTGCTAGTGACACCGATTTTCGTGCCGCCCTCGATGACCTTGTCGCCAAAGACGCAGTGATGAGGAAGGTATGCGGTGACGGGTGACCTTCCATTTGGTCGGTGGACTGCGGTTTTGATTGGACCGTGGTGGCCCGCCCCGTCGACGACCCTTCGCAGCGGTGCCCAACATTGGGCCTTGTGGACGACCTTAAAGCAAGAGCTGGCAGAAAATCTGCGGAATCAGCGCATGCTTCTGTTGCAGAATCAGGGCAAAACAGCTGAAGATCTGATTGCCCGGTATTTCCAGGGTGAGCAATCTGAACTCGACAAAGCGGAAAAATACAAGACAAAGTCCGAAGCATTCCAGTCTGGCGCCGACGCGATTGACTATTTGCGAAGTCGGTTGACTGAAATTTCAAATGTTGGCAATAAACAAATAGATGACATTCTGGCATCGAAGAAACCGCTAATCGACAAGGTGACGGAAATTCAGGTCATTCAAAGCCAGTGCAATGCTGACGCCGCGAACGCATCTGTAACTGCTGTCGATAAGATTGTCGCGGCTACACATAAGATCCTTCAGGTCGAAAGTGTTGGCGGAGACGCTAGAAGCTGGGCGCGTGAACACGGATTCAACGTTGACAACATTCCACCGCCGCGGCAGATCAGCCAATACGACCTCAGTTCTCCGACAGTGGGTGAGGGAGTGCGCGACGGTGGTGACAGCCCGGGTGGTACCCAAAGCGCCGGCGTCCGGACAACTGCGTCCGGTACGGGCATGCGTGATGGTGGTTGTCTTGATGGCCCGGTCGGTGCTCAAAGCGCTGTAGCCCAGGCGGGGCCGCAACCCGCAGCTGGCGCGGGCGCGCGTGCCGGACCGCTACCCGCCGGACCACCCCTCACGGGCCCGGCCTCTGCTATACCACCGATGATTGGCGCGGGACTACCTGCAGCGCCAACGATGCCGGGTGGAGGACTGTCGCCCACGACCGCGGGGCAAGGCATATCGCCCGCGTCGTTAGGGCAATCGGTCGCCACCGGAATGATGACGGGACAGCCGGCTGCGGCCGGCGCGCAGTCATTGTCGGCCGGGGCGATGCATGCGATGGATCCGGGCTCGGCCTCGCCTGCGCAAACGCCTGCGCCTCTAACACCGCCGACGGTAGCCGCACCGACCATGGCCGCGGTCGGTATCGAATCGGCCGCAATACACCCTGCTGTCGACGCCGCCGCAACCCCCGCCGGCCCTCCCGTGATGTCAACCGGCGATAGCGGCATAGCGTCGGTGACACCGGCGGTAGTAACCGGCGCGCCGATACCCGCTGCACCCGCGGTAAGCGGTCCGGCTGTGGCGGCCGGACCACTGCCGGCATACGGCGCAGACCTACGGCCTCCGGTCGTAGCGCCCCCGGCCGTGCCCTCGATTCCGGCGGGACCGGTCTCCGGTGCGGCGGTAGCACCGTCTGTGTCGTCGTCTCCGTCTGCGGGTGGCCCCCTAGTTTCTCCGGTGGAGCGCTCAGCGGCGTCGATAGCGAGTGGGCAGACTGCAAGCTCGTCGGCCATGACGGGTGCGTCGGCAGTGTCGGCCGCTACCGGCGCGACGGTTGGCGTGGTGACTACTCGGGCCGTCGAGCAGCAGCGGCTGCAGCGAATCGTGGATGCGGTGGCTCGTCAGGAATCGCGACTGTCGTGGGCGGCTGGGCTGCGTGACGACGGCTCAACCACATTGCTGGTCACTGATCTGGCCGGCGGGTGAATTCCACCCCACGTCCGATTGACCGCCAACGTCACACTTCTCGAGCCGACGGCCCGACGCCGAGATGCCAGCGTGGTCGATTTGTTGGGAGCCGTGGTGACCGCGGCGGCTCACGAGCCCAATGCCTACGTTGCAGAGCCTGGCCCCGACGCGCCAGCGTTGACCGGTGATCGGGCATCTCGCTCGGCTGCACCAAAAGTCGATGAACTCGGCCCGACGTTGGTCGAAGCTGTGCGCCGCCGCGACGGCCTACCGCGCATAGCGCAGGCCATCGCGGCGCCTGCGGTACGGAAAACCGGCGTCCTTGAAAATGAGACGAAGATGCTGCGGGATCGCATCGCCGCGATTCAAGAGTCGGTGCTCGACGCATATCCCAATCAGGACCTATCCGCTGTTGGCGATTGGATGCTCATGGCAGCAATCGATGCGCTGATCGACGGCCATGAGTATCTCGCGAACTATCACATGGCCTGGTACGCGGTGATTTGTCGCCGCGGGGGTTCAAGCGGGTTTGCGGCGTGAACGGTCGTCGACACGCTGTACCGCCAACCCTGCCGGAAGGAGCCAGAAACGGCTGTCCGAGGGGTCAAAGCGCACGGGACTACTGATCATGGACAGCTCGCCGGCCCTGACATGAATACCGGCCAGGCCGTGCTGTGACAAAATGATGATGCTGCGTACAGCGACACGCGATCGAGCCGCCAAGAAACGGGCCGCAGGTCTACACAGGTCAAGGTTTGGGGTGAAGCATGACCGGAGATCAGAATCCGTTCCCGTTCCCCTTCCCAGGTCCCGGAGTTCCGGCGATTCCGCCCAGCCCCAGCGGAGTTCCGATCAAGGTCACACCGGAAATCCTCCAGCAGGTACTTTATGGACCGCTATCGCCGCTGGTAGAGCCGAATATCGTTCCGCCACCCGGACCCGCACCCGCCGACCAGGGTCAATCAGCACTTGCCGCCGCCGGCAATCTCGGAGTCCTCGGCGACGCGGCGTCTAGCGCCCAGGACGACCTGGATCGCCGGGCGCACGCCGCCGATGCCGGGCGTAAGTTCCAGACGAATGAGGCCGATGCGGCCCAGCAGTTCCAAGGCGTCGGTTCCCAGGCGGGGGCCCAGGGCGCCACCCAGATGATTCAACAGGTCGTGTCGGGCATTACGGGCGCGGTCGGAGGGGCGGTCGGCGGCATCTTGGGACCGCTCACCCAACTTCCACAGCAGGCAATGCAAGCCGGTCAGGGTGCCATGCAGCCGCTAATGAGTGCGCTTCAGCAATCGCACGGTGCCCAAGGATTGGATGCAGCTGACGGGGCCCGGCTTGTGGACAGCGTCGGCGAAGAACCAGGCCTTGACGGCGGAGCCGGCGGCGGTCTGGGCTCCGGCGGCGGTGGTGGTGGCGGTACGACTCCGACCGGGTATCTGGGTCCGCCACCTGTTCCAACATCGTCACCGCCGACGACTCCCGCAGGGGCACCATCCAAAGCGGTGACGGGAACGCCGACCGGCGGTACGTCGCCTGGGTCGACGTCGATGGCTGGCACCGGGATGCCGATGGTGCCGCCTGGCGCGCTCGGCCACGCCGGCGAAGGTGGAAGTAAGGACAAGCCGATTGAGAAGCGAGTAACTGCTCCGGGCGTGCCCAATGGTCAGCCGGTCAAGGGTCGTTTGACGGCACCGCCCAGCGTTCCCGTGAAAACTGGCGACGGCAAACCGACGGTTACCAAATCGACCCGCCGCATCGTGGTATTGCCGACTGACGAGGAAGCCAAGAAATAGCTTTCGAGCTGAGCCGAAACGGCACGGGCGCTGGTTCACGACCAGTGGTTGGCAGGTGTACCCCAGGTCAAAGCACTTCTCTCGGAACACGTTGGGCAAAACATACGACCTCTGCGCCCGCCACCGACATCACCTGCCTAGTATCCGTGTTGCTTCCCGCGATAAGCTACGGCACACTGCGCTGGGTTGCAGCGCGATGAAAGGTCAGCAATGAGCAGAGAAATTGCCGGAAAAGTATTCTATACGCCCGAAGAAGCCGAGCAAGCAGGCCTTGTCTCGCCCACCCCGGAGGAGATTGCGAGGGCACAAACACTTTTCGACGATTTTCAGAAAAAGGTGGACTCCGTACCGCCGAATCGCGCGAGGGAAGTCTCACCAAAATTTTGGGATGATACTTCAGGCGCGGAATATGAACGGCCAGGCAAGAGCTAACTGGTAGGAACCGATAGTCGAACCGCGGCCTTCGCGCCGCCGGTGGATGACCACAATTGGTAGCTAGCTAGTTAGCACAAGACGATCCGGAATCGCCGGCTGTGGGTGGTTATTTGCCACACCACATCAGGCGGATACGAATGCGGACCCCGAACAGCAACGACGACCCGCAGCTTGCAGCGGCACCTAGTTGGCCTTTAGTTGGCCTCCGAGATCACCCGGACATCAGCGACCACCACCACGTGAGGCAGATGGTTGCTGCGGCCTTGAACTCGCTGATCACCGCGCCAACGTCAACGCCAAGGAAGCCGTGATGAAAGAGGTGTGCGCGGATGGCGGCGGATGTCCTCCCACCCGGTAAGTGGACAGCGGCCCTGATTGGGTCGTGGTGGTCAACACCCTCGACTGAATTGCACGCCGGCGCCCAGCATTGGGGCGCATCGATGACTCAAGGACGAGAGCTCGCCCAGAGTCTGCGGAACCAGCGGAACGTCCTGTCACAGAACCAGGGCAAAACCGCCGAGAATCCGATTGCACGGTATTCTGAGGGCGAGCAATCCAGACTTGATATCGCGGAAAACATAGAGGTCAAATCGAAAGTCTTCAGCTCACGTGTTGATGCGATGGATTACCCCGGCGGTGCCCAACGGCGAGCCGGTCAAGGGCCGCTTGTCGGCCCCGCGCAGTGGTCCGGTGAAATCTGGCGTTCGCAAACCGCCCGTGGTTACTAAGTCGACCCGCCGGATCGTGGTCTTGCCGACTGACTGACGAAGCGAAAGAATAACCCGCGGCTTAGGCGCGGTGTGGTTTGGTGATGTCGTTCAAAGTTCAGCCGGATGAAATTGTATTGCACGAGAGTTCAATTAATCGCGCAGCCGCCCGCTAACTGCGGTCAGGGTGAGTAGTCGGGTCGTCACACGGGAAGTAATGTCACGGTCGTGCGGTATTACCCAACGGCATCGTCGATCGAATGGCGCAGACTGCTGCTTTGCAGCTACCCTGCTCTCAACACGCGGGCCGGTGTCCCGTTCGATGTGGTCGGGACGAAAGGCTGTTCGGCAGCGGGTGTCAACGCCTATTCCACGGCGTGGGCGTTCGCTGACCAGAAGTTGCGGGAGTAGTGGCTCAAATGTTGGTGTCCGATGCGGCATGCGAGGTGGTGACGGGCGAACTGGCCGATCACCCGTCGGCGAATTTGAGGGCTAAGTTCCCAGAAATGGGAAGCGGTCTCAGTGAGGGGGCGCCGGCTCCCCTAGGAGGGCAGTCGACTCAAGTCGGACGCTGGAGAATCGTTGACTGATCCCGTGACCACGCGGGCAATTGCGTCGCTATCCCGCGGCCATCGCCTCTTCGCTCGTCCCGCCACGCCGGCCGACATCGGCAGCGACCCAACGAACGTCCAGGCGCACGCCGACGCGATAGCGCAGGCGAGGGTAGCCCAACCCACCGTTGCGGCAATCCGGTCCGATAGCTCGGTACAAGTGCTGCGCCGGCTGGCCGACACCGATGCGGAGCTGGCGCAGATCGCCGCATCAGCCCAGGCTGATCACGCGCACGCCAGCGTCGTGACGCGCGCGGTCCTGGACGCCGCTAAGGCCGATGCCTTGCCGTCCGTTGACACTCCGCTGGGCCGGCGCGAGGCGATGGCCCGAATGGTGGCGCGGCTACGAGCCCAGCATCGATACATCGCGCGGTCCAAGGCGCGGGCTAGGCTACATGCACTGCGGCTGCAACGGCTGCACTACGTGCGGACCGCAAGAAGAAGTCGTTACGAAGCCACACCCACCGGACGCCGAGCGGTATTGGTTGCAATTCAAGAAGCTTTGGACATCAAGGGTATTCACGATCCCGTCGCACGCGCCAGGTGGGCCCGTGGTATGGATCTGGTGGCGCGGCGCGAGTCCAACTACGATCCGAAAGCCGAAAACCACTGGGATTCCAACGCCGCACGGGGCACGCCCAGCAAAGGTGCTTGGCAGTTCATCGCTCCGACGTTCGCGCGCTATCACCAACCCGGCACATCGACCGACATCCACGACCTGGTCGCCCAGGCGTGCGCGTTCATCAACTATGCGCGCGGCCACTACGGCGTGGCCGCCGATGCGTCGAATTTGGCCGACCGGATCCAGCAGGCCGATCCTCGCCGAACACCCAAGGGGTACTGAGAAATGCCGTTGAGTCTGTCCAACCGCGACCAGAATTCCGGTCACCTGTTCTACAACCGGCGGCTGCGCGCAGCGACGACCCGCTTCTCGGTGCGGATGAAACACGACGACCGCAAGCAAACTGCAGCGCTCGCGTTGTCGGTCGTGTTGGTCGCCATCGCGGCAGGATGGATGATGCTGCTCAATGTGCTGAAACCCACTGGCATCGTGGGAGACTCGGCAATCATCGGTGACCGCGATTCCGGCGCCATCTATGCACGCATCGACGGCCGACTATATCCAGCGCTGAATTTCACGTCCGCGCGCTTGGCTACCGGGACCGCCGGGCAGCCGACGTGGGTCAAACCGGCTGAGATTGCCAAGTATCCGACCGGTCCACTGATCGGCATTCCCGGGGCGCCCCCGGCGATGCCGGTAAACCTGGGGGCTATCTCGGCATGGGCGGTGTGCGACACGGCCGGGCGGCCACGCAGCGGCGACAAGCCGGTGGTGACCTCGATCGCCGGCATGCTCAGCGGCGGCGGCCGGGCGGCACCGTTGCGCGATGACGCCGGGCTGCTGGTCACGTTCGAGGGCGGCACCTATGTGATATGGGGGGGCAAGCGATCTCAGATCGACCCGGCCAACAGGGCGGTCACGCTGAGCCTGGGACTCGACCCGGCGGTGACGATGCCGGTGGAGATCTCGCGCGCGCTGTTCGACGGGTTACCGGCGACCGAGCCGCTGCGGGTGCCGCAGGTGGCCGAGGCAGGATCCCCGTCGAAGTGGGTGCCGGGATCCCAGGTCGGTGCGGTGCTGCAAGCCCAAACCGCCGGCGGCGGAAGCCAGTTCTACGTACTGCTGCCGGACGGCGTGCAAAAGATTAATAGTTTCGTGGCCGATCTGCTGCGCAGCGCCAACTCCTATGGATCGACGGCGCCGCGACTGGTGACTCCCGACGTACTCGTCAACACACCTCAGGTGACCTCGCTGCCGGTGGAGTACTACCCAACCGGGCGGCTGAATTTCGTTGACACCGCAGCGAATCCGACAACCTGTGTGTCGTGGGAGAAGGCGTCGACCGACCCGCAGGCCCGCATCACCGTATACAACGGCCGGGGTCTGCCCGTCACCCCGTCGATGGACAACAGGATCGTGCGATTGGTGCGTGACGATCGGAACCCGGCGTCGGTGGTGGCCAATCAGGTTCTGGTGTTTCCGGGCGCGGCGAATTTCGTGACCTCCACCAGCGCTGTGGTCACCGCCGACTCTCGTGAATCATTGTTCTGGGTGTCGGGGAACGGGGTGCGATTCGGTATCGCCAACGACGAATCGACGTTGCGGGCGCTGGGACTTGACCCATCTCATGCCGTGCGGGCGCCGTGGCCACTGTTACGCACTTTCGCTGCGGGACCGGCGTTATCGCGCGAGGCGGCACTCCTGGCACGCGATACCGTGCCGACTCTCGGTCAAGTGGCCATGGTGACGACGACAGCGAAAGTGGGCGGCTAGCAGAATGTCCAAGAAGGCCTTTCCCATCAACCGGGCCAAGATCGAGCCGCCGAAACCGGTTCGGGTGGCGCCCAGCGCTCCGATCGCATTACCGGAACGTGAGCCGCGCAACATCTGGGTCATGATCGGCGTACCGGCGCTGATTGTCGCGCTGATTGGCACCATCGTCATGTTGTACGTGTCAGGCGTACGCAGCTTGTCCACGGGCTTCTTTCCATTGATGGGCATCGGCGCGTTCAGCATGCTTGCGTTTTCGGGTCGCTTCGGGCGCGCTCGCAAGATCACCTGGGGCGAGATGGAAAAGGGTCGCCGCCGGTATTTGCGCGACCTCGACGGCATCCGTGACGAGATCCAGAACGCCGTGTGTGCACAACGTTCATGGCAGCAGGTGGTGCACTCTGATCCACAGGGGCTGGGCGCCATCATCGGCGGCCCCCGAATGTGGGAACGCAGTCGCCGCGACACCGACTTCCTGGAGGTACGGGTTGGCACAGGTGTGCAACATGCACCCGATTCGGTGCTGTCGGTGACCTGGCCTGACATTTCGTCCGATGAGGAACTCGAACCCGTTACCGGGCAGGCATTGCGAGATTTCATCCTGGAACAGCGCAAGATTCGCGATATCGCCAAGGTGGTGAACTTGCGATCGGCGCCGGGCTTCAGTTTCGTGAGCGAGGATTTGGATCGCGTGCGCGCACTGATGCGCTCGATCCTGTGCGCGCTGGCGGTGTTTCACAATCCGCGCGACGTCAAAATCATGGTCGTGACACGCAGTCCGGAGGTGTGGTCGTGGATGGTATGGCTGCCCCATAACCTGCACGACGAGCTGTTCGATGCATGCGGGTGGCGCCGGCTGATCTTCGCCACGCCCGAAGAGCTGGAAGCCACACTCGGAGCAGAACTGCACATGAAAGGAAAGCGTGGTGCCTGGGCTCCGCCGACGGCGGCTAGTCCCACCGCAATGGGCTCAGCACTGGAAACCGGGTCAGGCACTGACGCAGTTGATTTGGGGCCGCACATGGTGATCGTTGACGATAACACCGGCAGCCCAGATGCATGGGAGAGCGTCGTAGGCCAGGTGGGCAAGGCGGGCATCACGGTGCTGCGCATCGCGTCGCGCATCGGAACGGGTGTGGGATTCGGCGACGACCAGGTCTTCGATATGGCCGAGAGGGCCAGCTCTACAAGCGGTTCCATCGCTCTCCAGGCCGGTAGGAACGGCGCGGACATTGAGGACGAGGACGGACGCCTGCTGCCGCTGCTGCGCGCGCGGGGCAAGTTCTTCGCTCACGCCGACCAACTGTCCATCCACCGGGCCTACCGATATGCGCGCGCGATGGCGCGCTGGTCACCGACAAGCCAAAGCGAGTCCGCTGATTCGACCAGCGGCGCCGCCGAACTGCTGCGTTCACTGGGGATCAGCGACCCACGCGAATTGGATGTCGATCGGTTGTGGGCCGAGCGTCGCGGCCGCGGCGACGAACGATGGTCGGAGATTCCGGTGGGCGCCAAGCCGAACGGTGAGCTGCAGAACATCATTATTCGTGCGAAAGACTTTGGCGGCTTCGGTTTTCACTCGGTGGTCATCGGCACCAGCGGTTCGGGCAAGTCGGAGTTCTTCTTGTCGTTGGTCTATGGGATCGCGCTGACGCACTCACCGGAGGCGTTCAACGTCATTTTCGTCGATATGAAGTTCGAATCGGCCGCCCAGGACATCTTGGGTATCCCGCACGTAGTCGCCGCTCTGTCCAACCTCGGCAAGGATGAGCGGCATCTGGCGGAGCGTATGCGCAGGGTCATCGACGGCGAGATCAAGCAGCGCTATGAATTGTTCACCTCCGTTGGGGCGCGTGATGCCAACGACTACGAAGAAATCCGCCTCGCCGGGCGCGATCTGCCACCCGTGCCGGTGCTGCTCGTGATCGTCGACGAATATCTGGAACTGTTCGCCAACCACGAGAAGTGGATCCAGCTGATCATCCACATTGGTCAGGAGGGCCGCGGCGCCAACGTCTTCTTCATGCTGGGTGGGCAGCGGCTGGACCTCTCGTCGCTGCAGAAAGTCAAGTCCAACATCGCATTTCGCATCGCGCTGCGCGCCGAATCGGGCGACGACAGCCGCGAAGTGATCGGTTCGGACGCCGCTTATCATCTCCCGTCGAAGGAGAACGGCTTTGCGCTGCTGAAGGTGGGCCCGCGCGACCTCGAGCCGTTCCGCTGCTTCTACCTATCGGCGCCGTTCGTGGTGCCCAAGAGTAAGGAAGTGGCCAAAACCATCGACATGACCCTGACCAAGCCACGGCTCTACAACTGGCAGTATCAGCCGCTGGATCCCGCCGACGCCGCGGCGTTGGAGGCCGCGGCCGCCGTCGATGCTGAGCCCGACGAATTCCTGTACCACGACGACGGTTTCAAGAAGAAGAAGATCGTCGACGTGTTACGCGAGTCGCTGCGCGAGGTTTCGCACCGTTCCCCCCGCCGGCCGTGGTTGGAACCGCTGGAAGACCCGGAGCCCATCGACGTTTTGGTGGCCGGATTCCGGGGCAAACCGTGGCATGTCGACTATGGAGAGAATCTCGGGCTGATGTTCCCGGTCGGTGTCATGGACATCCCTGAAGAATCCAAACAGGTGGTGTATGCGATCGACGCGCTGCGTAGCAACATCATCGCGGTAGGGGCAAAGCAGCGCGGCAAGACCACCACCCTAATGACGCTAATGTGTTCGGCCGCAGCCATGTACAGCCCCACGCGGGTGACATTCTTCTGTATCGGTGGGGCGACCATGGCACAAGTCGGTTCGCTTCCGCACGTCACCGACATCGTCTCGCCGAAAGACACCGAAGGCATCGAGCGAATCTTGAGCACCGTGGAGGCTCTGATCGACTCACGCGAGCAGTCGTTTCGGCGAGCCAAGATCGATCTCGACGGCTTTCGTGAACGCCGCTTCGGTCCCGGCAGCGACGGGCTCGGCGGCACCGATCCCAACGATCCCTTTGGCGATGTCTTCGTGGTGCTCGACGACTACGACGATCTGTACTCGAAAGACACCGTCTTGGGAGACCGCATCATCTCCTTGAGCAGCCGCGGTCCCGAGTACGGGGTGCACCTGATGGTCAGTGCGGGCGGCTGGATCCACGGGCAACGGCAAAGCCTGTTGCAGAACGTCACCGCACGAATCCAGTTGCGGTTGGCCGACCCCAGCGAGAGTCAGATGGGCCATTCGTCGATCGAGTCACGTGAAGCCGCGCGGCGAACCTTGAACCGTCCGGGTTTTGGTTTGACGGACAGCTTGCACGAGTTGCGAGTCGGTATCCCGGCGCTGGCTGATCCCGCCACCGGCGAGCTGGTGAACATCACCGAAGTCGGCGAACGGATCGCCGAGGTCGCCGGAGTGACCAAGCACGCCAGCCTTCAGCGGCTGCCACAGCGCGTGGAGCTCAACGCCATACTCGAGCTTCAGGCCGCGCACGCCAGCCCCGACGACCTGTCCATCGCGTTCGCGATCGGCGAGCGCCACCAGCTGCAACCGGTTCCGCTGCGGTTACGGGAAAGCCCGGGGCTGATGATCCTGGGCCGCCAAGGCTGCGGCAAGACCACGACGCTGGTGGCGATCGGCGAGGCGATTATGAGCCGGTTCAGCCCCGAGGAGGCGCAGCTCACCCTGATTGATCCCAAGACCGCCCCGCACGGGCTGCGCGATCTGCACGGTCCCGGCTATGTGCGGGCCTACGCCTATGACCAAGACGAGATCGACGAGGTCATCACCGAACTGGCCCAACAGGTCTTGTTGCCGCGGTTGCCGCCCAAGGGCCTGAGCCAGGAGGAGTTGCGCGCGCTCAAGCCGTGGGAAGGATCTCGGCATTTTGTGCTCATCGACGACATCCAGGAGCTGCGCAAGGAGCAGACCTATCCGGCCAAACCGCCAGTGGGAGCGGCCCTGTGGAAGTTGACGGAACGGGCTCGCCAGATCGGTCTGCATGTATTCACGACCCGTAACAGCGCGAACTGGTCGACCATGCCAATGGATCCGTGGATGCGCTTCCAGAATACAGCGAAAATGGCTCAGCTGTATATGGATAACGATCCGCAAAACCGGATCAACCGATTGGTCCGAGCGCAGGCCTTACCGCCCGGACGCGCTTTGTTAGTGGACACCGATGACGCGGTCGAAGGAGTGTTGGTAGGGATCCCGTCGACGCTTGCCACGGGGTAGGAGTCACCGGGATGGAAGGCAGCGCCTCGGAGTCGCAGGCGGCGGGATGCAGCTCCGGCACATAAGTGTCCCGCTCCTGATTGCGGAGGCCGGGGGCGACCCCTGGGAGATTAACAACAGCGTCCAAGTTGGCCGTCCGGCGCAGATTTCGAGCCTGGGGCAAGCATTTCACGACGCGGGCCGATGTGCCGCCGAGGCGGATGCCGCATTCGCCGACGCGCGTCGCCGCTTCGAAGCGGCGTGGAACCGGGAAAGTGGCGACCATCCAATCAATGACTCCGCCGAAGTGCAGCGGGTAACTCAGTCACTGGGTGCTCAGTCTCTGCGGCTGCCCAAGATCGGGGTGGACGTAGAAAACATCGCGGCCGCTTTGGCCGAGGCGCAGCGATCCGCCGGCGGGCAGATCTCCACGCTGGAGGCCCAGCTCCAGCAGCTTGACAACGAAATTGGGGAAGCGCTGGGGCTTGAGAAGAGCATCCATCTCACAGCCGCTGACCTATCCGCACTGGATGCCCTCATCTCTGCTCTTGAAGAGCGAGCGATCAACGACACCCAGGCCACTGTGGGCCAGCTGGAGTCAATACGCAGCGGTTACGCAGACACTCTGGAGAAATCATTGGTCAACCTGCGCACGGATGGGTATGAGCCGGCGGCCATCCAAGCGTTGGATGCGCCGCAAGCGCCGGGCGAACAGCCCTCGAATCGTCCCCCGCTGCCACAGCCGTTGCCGGAGGATCCCAAGCAGTTTGCCGATCTGTGGGGCCGCCTCACTCCGGAAGACAAGGACTGGCTCTATAGCCAAGACCACAACATCGGCAACCATGATGGCATGCCAGCAGTCGACCGGGACCACTACAACCGGCTAGCGCTTGCCGATGAACTGACGCGCTCCCAAGCCGCCGCCGCCCAGGCCGACGCATTGCGGGCTCAGCATCCCGACTGGGCGGCGGGGAAGAACATCCCCCACCCCAACAGGCCAGGTGCAATTTTCGACGACCGCCTCTCCTACGAGGCCTGGCATCGCCAATATGACGCTGCGCGTAACCAAGCTAAGTACCTGCCGGATCTAGAGGCGGTCGATCGAGCCGTCAAAGGCAGTGCGGACAGGAAACTGCTGCTTCTCGACACGAAGAACGGCCGTCAGGCCCGGGCGGCCATTGCGGTCGGCGACCCTGACACGGCTACCCACGTATCGGTGACCGCGCCAGGGCTGAACACCACCGTGCGCGGCAGCATCGGCGGCATGATTGAGGAGGCGACCAACCTCAGGACTGAGGCTCTGAGGCAATTGAGGTTCACCCCGGGGCACGAGCATGATTCGGTGTCGGCGATAGCGTGGGTTGGCTACGACGCACCGCAGGTTCCCGGCTGGGATGATGTCGGTGCTTCTATTGCGGGAATCTGGAGTGTCAGCCACGACGACGTCGCCAAGGCCGGCGCCCACGATCTGGCCCGCTTTGATGACGGGTTGGGTGTCGCCCACCAGGGCGCCCCCGCTCACCTGACCGCGATCGGGCACTCCTACGGCTCATTGACTATGGGGCTGGCCTTACAAGAACCCGGAAACCACGGCGTCAGCGACGCCCTCTTCTACGGCTCGCCAGGAATCGAAGCGTCCACGCCGCAGCAACTGCATCTGAACGCCGGGCATGTCTATGCCATGGAAACCCCTGATGATCCGATCCATTGGACCTACAACAGCAAGGCCATCGTGCACGGTCTGCCTTCCGGGCTGGCTGCGCTCCTCGGGTTCGGCGCCGACGCCACCGACACCGGGGACTTCGGACCCAACCCGGCCACGAATCCGAACTTCACTCGGCTGGCCACCGGGCCGGCCACGGTGTCCGACGGGCACGGCGGCACTCTGAGTTTGGAGGGAGCGCACGGGCATAGCGACTACCCGCGCCGGGGCAGCAACAACCTGCCCCGCACCACCGGGTACAACATCGCTGCGATAGTCGCGGGCCTGGGCGACAAGGCAATCAAGTGAACACGGCCAGATGAACACACACCTCGACCGCGGACGCAGCGGCCTGCTGAGCGCCGCGATGACCGCGATCGCACTAGCAGCAACAGGATGTCACGTGGAAAATCCCGACGCACCCACCCCACCGAGCGCGGCAGCTCACGCTCTTGCTGAACTCAAGACCTTGCCCTCGTTCGAGGACACCAAGGTTCAGGTGCAGGACGTCATGAATGAGATCACTACGGCCGCAAGCAAGATTATTCCGTCGATCATCTGGGAAACGCTTGACGAAGGCTCTACCGGTAACTGCCAGCAACCTTACGAGCAAACCGATGGTAAGCGACATTTCCTGCCGGATGCAGTTGCTGTGCGGGTGTCGGTTTCCGAAACCGACTGGACCAAGATCGTTGAGGCGGCAAAGCAGGCCGCTGCCAAAATCGGCGTCACCAACGTGCAGGTCATCAAGGACCGGCCCGGCGATCACGATGTGTGGTTTTCCGGTCCGACCGGCGCCTTCATCAAGGTCGGGTATCGGGGCAACCTCGTAGTCTCGGGGTATACCGGGTGCCGGCTGCCGCGAGACAAGAAGTAGTCGTTGTGGCACCCCCAGAAGCTAATTCCCAGCCCCGAGATCGGCGCGGACTCCATCTGGCTGCGTATGCCGGATCGATTGGTGTCCTCTCGTCGATCGCGGCGCTGGCTTCCTGGATGTGGCTGATCGCGGCGACGATGCTCGGTGACAACTGCCATGGCGATGATGCACGCGAAATTTGCACAGCCCACGGCCAGCACTGGGCACTGACCCTTCCGTTCATTGCACTCATCTGTTCCGTAGTGGCGGCGGTAATGCCTGTCGTCCTGATCGCGGCCTTTCGGTGGCGTGCGCAGTGGGTGTTGGTGGGGCTACCCCTTTCTATCGCGGCGTATTTCGTCGGACCATTGCTCGCGAATTGGGCACACTCAGCGGGCACCTTGTGATTCGGAGCCGGCCGGCCACCTCAACGGCCCGTGTGGTTCGTCGCTGTGAGGCCGGCCCACGGTCGCCGCGGCGGAACCTACGCGGCGCCTGGCCGCCGAGCTCTGAAGCCCCAGATTGTGCCGGCGCAACTTGTGAATACGCGATCATCCGACTCGCACTAGACTCATTGATCAACACGTCTCACTGCGGGGACAGCATTCGGAGGGTGAACATGGTTTGGTCTGTGCAACCAGAGGCAGTTTTGGCATCGGCGGGTGCCGAGTCGGCAATCAGCGCGGAAACCGAGGCGGCAGCCTCGACAGCTGCGCCGGCCCTGCTGGGGACGACGCCCATGGGTGGTGACCCTGACTCCGCGATGTTCTCGGCGGCGCTCAACGCTTGCGGAAGCGGCTACCTGGGTGTGGTAGCTGAGCACGCTGCCCAACGCGGGTTGTTCGCGGGGGCACAGGGGCTCGCCTCGGGCGTGTCCGTGAGCACCGAGGCGGAACGCGCCCTGGCAGCGGGTTTGGGCGGATAGGCGCGCATGCCCGATCCAGGATGGGCTGCGCGAACACCTGAGGCCAACGACCTGCTGCTCAAGGCGGGAACGGGAGTTGCCACGCATGTGGCCAACCAAGCGGCTTGGGCCGCTGTGGGCGCCAGCCACCACGCTTCGGGTATCGCGTCGGCGATCAACACCGCCGCGACCGCGGCTAGCTGGCTTGGTCTCGGCTCGGCGGCCTCGGCGCTTAACGTGACCATGCTCAATGCCTCCCTGCACGGTCTAGCCGGCTGGGTAGACGTCAAGCCGGCGGTGGTGTCGGCGGCTATCACGGCATTCGAGTCTGCCTACGGTGCCATGCGCCCTGCCCCCGAGTGCATGGAGAACCGCGACGAGTGGGGCTTTGACAACGGCATCAATCCCATTGTGTTGGGGGCGCTGACGCCGCGAATTGTGTCCTTGGATGTGGAGTATTTCGGCGTGATGTGGCCGAACAATTCGGCGGTCGGCGCGAGTTACGGTGCGATCCTGGCCGGGTTGACTGAAAGCCTGGCAATTCCGCCCCCGGTGGCGACCATGGGTGCCTCGCCGGCAGCGCCGGCCCAGGCGGCCTCGGCCGTCGGGCAGGCGGCTGCGGAAGCCGCGGCCGGTGACGGGATGCGGTCCGCCTACCAGGGCGTGCAAGCGGGGACGAGCGGCGCTGGTCAATCGACGTCGGCCGGCGAAAACTTCGGCAACCAAATCGGCACGTTCATGCAGCCGATCCAGTCAATGATGCAAGCGGTCCCCCAGGCCTTGCAGGCTCCCGCGGGGCTGATGCAAGCACCGATGAGCGCCATGCAGCCATTGCAGTCGATGATGGGCATGTTTGCCAATCCCGGCGCTCTCGGCATGGCCGGTGCGGCGCCAGGCGCCTCCGCGGCTTCGGCCGCCGCTGGGGCCGCCGCGACCGAGGCGTCGGTCGGAGCCGGCGGCGGGAGCGCCTCCCTCGGTAGCGCTGGTATGTCCGCGACCAGCTTCACTCGTCCGGTCAGTGCCTTCGAGTCCGGATCCAGCGGCCGGCCGGTGGGTCTGCGGCCCAGCGGGGCGTTAGGCGCCGAGGTGGTCCGTCCGCCGACGACGACCGCGATGAGCGGGGCTCCTATGGGAGGTATGCCGGTTGGTCATGCAGGTGGGGGTCATCGCGGATCCCACGGCAAGTCCGAGCAGCCAGCGACGGTGCGAGTCGTCGATTACCGGAGGTAAGCCCAGCACACAGGGTGAATCGACAGGTCGGCACAGCGGCCATAAACTTCGCGACATGCCCGATATTCAGGGCGAAACGGCTCACCGGAGAAGGAGAAAGTCCCGTGGCAGACAACACGATCCAGGTAACACCGCAGATGCTGCGCAGTACCGCCCACGATATTCAGGCGAACATGGAGCACGCCATGGCCATCGCACAGGGCTACCTGGCAAACCAGGAGAACGTGATGAACCCGGCGACCTGGTCAGGTGCGGGCGTGGTTGCTTCCCACGCGACCGCCAGCGAGATTACCAATGAGTTGAACAAGGTCCTGACGGGGGGCACGCGCCTCGCCGAAGGCCTCACGCAGGCCGCGGCCCTCATGGAGGGACACGAGGCCGACTCCCAAACCGCATTCCAGGCCCTGTTCGGCGGCGGGCACGGATCCTGACCTATCGCTACCCCTAGTCCACTCACCGCTTCGGAAGGAAAGTCAACGATGTCAGACCAGATCACTTATAACCCGGGAGCCGTTTCCGACTTCGCCACGGATGTTGGTTCGCGTGCCGGCCAGCTGCACGAGATTCACGAAGACACCGCGAACAAGACGAACGCGCTGCAGGAGTTTTTCGCGGGTCACGGTGCGCAGGGGTTCTTCGACGCTCAGGCGCAGATGCTGTCCGGGCTGCAGGGCCTCATCGAGACGGTGGGTCAGCACGGATCTACCACCAGCCACGTGCTGGACAACGCGCTCGGAACCGACCAGGCGATCGCAGGGTTGTTCTAGGCCCAGGTCCGTCGCAAGGGCGCCGGATGTGCCCGCGGACGTGGGTCCGGAGTGGGGTGGGGCAAACGCGCAAGGCTGCGCGTATGCCCCACCTTCTGTTTCTAGATAGAGGTGAAAACGGCATGCTGACAACGACGGTCGACGGCTTGTGGGCTTTGCAAGCGGTCACCGGGGTGGAACAGATATGCCCGGAGCTCGGATTGCGGCCGTTGTTGCCGCGGCTGGACACAGCCGAGCGCGCATTACGTCACCCGGTCGTCGCCGAGCTTCGAGCGGCGGGCGCTTTGGACCAAGCCGGCAACGTCGACCCGATGATCCGCGAATGGCTGACCGTGCTGTTGCGGCGCGACCTGGGGTTGTTGGTAACAATCGGGGTGCCCGGCCTGGAGCCGACACGCGCTGCGATCTGCCGATTCGCATGCTGGTGGGTGGTGTTGGAGCGCCACGGCGAGGCGGTGCGGCTTTACCCCGCCGGCATTGCCAACGACGAGACCACGGCCGGTGAGCTGGTTGTGGGTCAGGTCGAAAGGTTGTGCGGCGTAGCTGAAGTGGCCCGACTGCGACCGGTCACCGTGGATACCGAAGAACTGCTGGCGTCGGTGCGCGACGCTGCCAGCCTGCGATCCTTTCTGCTGAGCCAATATTTGGATGCCGACCAGCTGCAGGTCGTCACCATGGCCGCCGATCCCGCCCGTTCCGCGCAGGCGACCATCGTGGCGCTGCAGGCCGGAGTCGGTCCGGAAAAAACTGCGCGCACACTCATCGGCGATACCGCAGTAACCATCATCGATACCGCGGCCGGTCGTATCTGCGTGGAAACTGTGATGTCAGGACGGCGGCGCTATCAGGTACTGTCGCCCGGTTCGCGAAGTGACATCGGTGGTGCGGTGCAGCGTCTCATCCGGCGCTTGCCCGCCGGTGATGAGTGGTACTCCTACCGACGTGTGGTCTAAATTACATTGGCCGCGAATATTAACGTTTACGCAGCTAAGGGTCCACTGTACGAGGCAAACGTGGAATCACGAATTATGTTAGCATCGCCGTCGTGACGAGCCCTTGGAATGACCCGAATATGTCAGACGAAGGTGCGTTCGGCCGGGGGGATCCGTCGGCGCGACGCAACTTTCGCGATTCGGTATCCGACACAATGCGCATTACCGATCTGGCCGCCCCGCGAAAGATTCCGCCGGGCTCAGGCTGGCGCAAATTCATCTACACCGCGTCATTTCAAAATATTAACCCCGGCGAATCGCCTCGTGAACGTCATTATCGCGATTTACAGGCCCGTATCCGTCGTCATATTCGTCGCCAATATGTCATCACGGTTGTCTCCGGCAAGGGCGGGGTAGGGGTGACGACGATGGCTGCCTGCATCGGCGGCGTCTTCCGTGAATGCCGGCCGGATAACGTGATCGCTATCGACGCGGTGCCCGGCTTCGGCACCCTGGCGGACCGTATCGACGAGTCTCCGCCGGGCGATTACTCGGCCATCATCAACGACACCGACGTCCAAGGTTATGCGGACATTCGCGAATACCTCGGGCAAAACACGGTGGGCCTTGATGTGCTGGCCGGAAATCGGACATCGGACCAGCCCAGACCGCTGGTCCCGGCAATGTTCTCCGGTGTGCTATCCCGGCTCCGGCGAACCCACACCGTGATCATTGTCGACACCTCCGCCGACTTGGAGCACGAAGTGATGAAACCGGTGCTGCAGAATACCGACACCCTGGTATTCGTCTCCGGGATCACGGCGGACCGCTCCCGGCCGGTGTTGCGGGCGGTGGATTACCTGCGGTCGCAGGGGTATCACGAACTGGTTTCGCACAGCACCGTCATCATCAATCACACCGATGCCGTCACTGACAAGGACGCGCTGGCCTACTTGACCGAACGGTTTACCAAGGTCGGTGCGATCGTAGAGGAAATGCCGTTCGACCCGCATCTGGCTAAAGGCGGAATCATCGATACGGTCCACGAGTTAAAGAAGAAGTCGCGGCTGCGGCTATTTGAAATTACCGCGGGACTCGCCGACAAGTACGTACCCGATGCCGAGCGGGCAGTGCCGTGACAACCCCGCACAAGGTCGCTTTCCCGGCCCGGTGTGCAGTCAATATTTGCTACGACAAGCATCTGTCTTCCCAGGTGTTTCCGGCCGGAATTCCGGTGGAGGGATTCTTCGAGGGAATGGTCGAGCTGTTCGACGCCGACCTGAAGCGAAAAGGGCTTGACGGGGTCGCGCTGCCGGCGGGCAGTTACGAGCTACAGAAGATCAACGGGGTCCGGCTGGATATCAACAAGAGCCTCGACGAGCTTGGAGTGCAAGACGGTGACACCCTGGTCCTGGTGCCGCGGGTCGCCGGAGAGGCCTTCGAGCCGCAGTACGAGTCGCTGTCGACGGGACTGGCGGCCATGGGCAAATGGCTGGGCCGTGACGGTGGCGACCGGATGTTCGCGCCGGTTACCCCGCTGACTGCCGCGCATACGGCCATCGCGATCATCGCCATGACGGTGGCGGTGGTAGTGGTCCTAGCCTTGCGGACCCGCACCTTTACCGACAGCCTGATGCCGGCCGCGGTGGCGGCCGGAGTTGGTGTTCTGTTGCTGGTCGGGGCTTCGGTGGTGTGGTGGGGCTGGCGGGAACGACGCGACCTGTTCAGTGGCTTCGGGTGGCTGGCGGTGGTATCACTGGCCGTCGGCGCTGCCTGTGCGCCACCGGGCAAACTCGGTGCGCCGCACGGGCTGATCGGCTTCATTGTGGTGCTGCTGGGTGCGGTCGCGATCGGCGTGGTGACTCGCAAACGGTGGCAGACCGCGGTGGTCACCGGTGTCGTGACCGTGTGCGGGATCTTGGCCGCAGTTGCCCTCATCCGCATGTTTCAGCCGGCGACGGTGCAAGTGCTGGCGATCTGGGTGCTGGTCGGCCTGCTTGTTCTGGTCCGCATGACTCCCACTATCTCGCTATGGGTGGCACGGGTACGCCCACCGCACTTCGGATCGATCACGGGCCGGGACCTGTTCGCGCGCCGCGAGGGCATGCCGGTCGACACGGTCTCGCCGGTCAGCGAGGCCGACACGGAGGACGAGGACAACGAGCTCACCGACATCTCCGCCCGTGGCGCAGCTATCGCCGCATCCGCGCGGCTGGTCAATGCGGTGCAGGTAGGTGTGTGCGTCGGGGTGTCGGTCGTACTGCCCGTCGCGGTGTGGGGGGTATTGACGCCGGGGGGTCCGTGGGCCTGGTTGGCATTAATGGTCGCCGCTCTGGCAGTGGGGATCGTCATCACCCAAGGCCGCGGATTCGCCGCGAAATACCAAGCGGTCGCGCTGGTGTGCGGGGCGTCCGCCGCAGTGTGTGCGGGGGTTGTGAAATACGCCCTTGCTGCACCGCGGGATGTCCAGGCCGGCCTTTTGTGGCCCGTGGTGGCAGTCGTCGTTTTTGCCGCATCGGGTTTGGCGGCAGCGCTTTTGGTGCCGGCGGTGCGGTTCAGACCGCTCATCCGGTTGACCGTGGAATGGCTGGAAGTGCTGGCCATGATCGTGTTCTTGCCGGCGGCCGCAGCTCTGGGGGGACTGTTCGCATGGCTTCGCCACTAGCACGCGGGTGCTTGCGCGCCGCGGCGGCCAGCGTGGCAGTCGCTTTGGTCGCCCTGACCACCAATGTCACTGCCGCGCAGGCTATCCCACCACCATCGGTGGATCCCGCCCTGGTGCCTCCGGACGGATCGCCGCGACCGGAGCAACCGATGCGCCGCTCCAACAGCTGCTCCGCTCCGATCACCGTGAAGAACCCCGATGTGGCGCAGCTGGCGCCGGGTTTCAACCTGCTCAACATCAGCAAGGCCTGGCAGTACAGCACCGGCAACGGCGTGCCGGTGGCCGTCATCGACACCGGGGTCACCCCCAACCCGCGATTGCCGGTCGTGCCCGGTGGCGACTACATCATGAGCGAAGACGGGCTATCCGATTGTGACGCGCACGGCACGGTGGTGAGCTCGATCATCGGAGCTGCGCCGCAAGGGATTGTGCCGATGCCACGGCCTATGCCGGCCACTCCGGCGTTCCCGCCGCCGGCCGCCCCGCCGCCGTCCATCGGAGCGCCGCCGCCGCCCGTGGAGGTGCCGCCTCCGGTGTTGCCACCCCCGCCGCCGACACCGGTGACGATCACCCAAACCGTTCCGCCGCCACCGCCACCACCTGAGGAAGCGGGCGCGATGGCGCCGTCCAATGGACCGCCGGATCCGCAGACCGAGGACGAACCGGCAGTACCGCCGCTCCCGCCGGGCGCGCCGGACGGGGTGGTGGGTGTTGCCCCCCACGCAACCATCATCTCGATTCGCCAGTCCTCGCGTGCCTTCGAGCCGGTCAACCCGCCACCAGCGGATCCCCACTCTGACGAGCGTGTCAAGGCGGGCACGCTCAATACGGTTGCGCGCGCAGTGGTGCACGCGGCGAACATGGGCGCCAAAGTGATCAACATTTCGGTGACCTCCTGTCTACCGGCGGTAGCCCCCGCTGACCAGCGCGCACTGGGTGCGGCACTGTGGTACGCGGCCACCGTCAAGGACGCGGTGATCGTCGCCGCGGCCGGCAACGACGGCGAAGCCGGCTGCGACAACAACCCGATGTATGACCCACTGGACCCGTCGGATCCGCGGGACTGGCATCAGGTCAAGGTGATCTCCTCACCGTCTTGGTTCGCCGACTATGTGCTGTCCGTGGGCGCCGTCGACGGCAGCGGCGCACCCCTGGACAAGAGCATGTCCGGACCCTGGGTGGGCGTGGCCGCGCCCGGGACCCACATCATGGGTCTCTCGCCGCAAGGTGGCGGACCGGTCAACGCGTATCCGCCGTCGAGGCCGGGCGAGAAAAACATGCCGTTTTGGGGCACCAGCTTTTCGGCGGCATACGTCAGCGGTGTCGCCGCGTTGGTCCGGGCAAAATTCCCTGAGCTCAGTGCGCATCAGGTGATCAACCGGATCGTCCAGTCGGCGCACAACCCGCCCGCGGGAGTCGACAACCGCGTGGGCTATGGACTGGTCGATCCGGTCGCGGCTCTGACGTTCAATATCCCTGCCGGCGACCGGTTGGCGCCGGGTTCCCGGAGCCGCGTGATCATCCCCGCGCCGCCGCCTCCGCCACCCGATCACCGGGCCCGCAATATTGCTATCGGATTTGTCGGTGCGGTTGCTGCCGGTGTGCTGGTGGCGGCGATCGCGGCCCGGCTGCGGAGGGCGCGATGAGGTCTAGGCTGACCGGGTTCACCTCGGTCAGCACTCGACGCGTTGTCGGCGTCTGGGTGGTATTCCTGTTCGCGGTGGTGGGCTGGGCCGTCGGCGGCTACCTCGGAGCGGCGGTCGCTCTGCTGGTTGGTGTCGGGCTGGTTTTCGTCCGGTGGTGGGGCCAGCCGGCGTGGTCGTGGGCGGTGCTGCGGCTGCATGGCCGGCGCCCCATCAACTGGGATGCTCCAATTACCGTGGCCAACAACCGATCCGGAGGCGGCGTCCGGGTGCAAGGCGGCACCGCGGTGGTGGCGGTGCAACTGCTCGGCAGAGCACACCGGGCAACCACGGTGACCGGCTCGGTGACGGTCGAAACCGACAATGTCCTCGACATCTCCGAGCTGCTACCGATGTTGCGCCATCCGCTGGGCCTGGAACTCGATTCACTCAGCGTCATGGCGCTCGGATCGCGGACCGGCACCGTCGGCGACTACCCGCGGGTGTACGACTCGGAGATCGGCACCCCGCCCTACGCGGGCAGGCGCGAAACATGGCTGATCATGCGGTTGCCGATCATCGCCAACGCGCAGGCGTTGCAGTGGCGCAACAGCGTTGGGGTGGCGGCAATTTCGGTTGCCCAGCGCATCGCCAGCTCGCTGCGCTGCCAAGGCCTGCGGGCCCGGGTGGCGACCGCGACGGACCTGGTCGAGCTGGATCGGCGGCTAGGCTCGGACGCGATAGCCGGAAACGCGCAGCGGTGGAAGGCCATCCGCGGAGAATTGGGCTGGATGACCACATACGCTTACCCGCCCGCGGCGATTTCGTCGCAGATCCTTGCCCAGGCATGGACCCTGCGCGCCGATGAGGTCATCCAAAACGTGACGGTATATCCGGATGCAACGTGCACCGCGACCATCACCGTGCGTACCCCCACGCCGGCGCCCACCCCGCCCAGCGTGATCTTGCGCCGCCTCAACGGAGAACAGGCCGCAGCCGCGGCGGCCAACATGTGCGGGCCGCGTCCATACCTGCGCGGTCTGCGGCGCAGCCCGCTGCCGGCGCAACTGGCCACCGAAATTGGGCCATCGGGCGTATTGGTGGGCAAATTGCCCAATGGCGACCGGCTGATGATTCCGGTCACCGATGCCGGTGAGCTGTCACGGGTGTTCGTGGCAGCCGACGATGCCATTGCCAAGCGGATCGTCATCCGCACTGTCGGCGCTGGCGAGCGGGTCTGTGTGCACACCCGCCATCAAGAGCGTTGGGCCAGCGTACGGATGCCCGAGGTCAGCATTGTCAGCACCCCGCGCCCCGCGCCCCGCACCACGGTCAGCGTCGTGGAGTATGTGGGACGGCGGAAAAGGGGCGGCGACAACGTAATTGAGGGCGGCCTTGATATCGGGGACGTCGCGATTGCGCCCACGCCGCGGCCGGCCAACGTCATCACCGTCGCGCCCTCCGGTACCGCCCTTCCCGAGGGGCTCAGGCACGGGTTTGAGGTGACCATCGAGCAGGTCGACCGTACGATGGTGAAAGTCAGTGCAGCGGGGCATGATTGGCTGGTAGAGATGGAGATGTTCCGCGCCGAGAACCGCTACGTCAGTCTTGAGCCGGTCACGATGTCTGTCGCCACGTAGGGACTCGATCGACGTTGAGGCACAGTGTAATGAGCGCACCCAGCACAAGCGGCGACGCCGTCGAGGCTGCCTGCAGCCATGATGACTCCGGCCGCGCTGTCGAGGATGGTGGATGCAATGGGTGATTTGCAAACCGCGCGTAGACATTTCGATCTGGCTATGACGGTCATGGCTCGCCAAGGCGTTAAGGCCGCCTTGGCCGAGTTCGTCGCGGCCACCGATGCCGACCCGTCGATGGCTGACGCCTGGCTGGGTCGGATCGCCTGCGGCGACGGTGAACTGGCATCGCTCAAACAGCTCTACGCCAACAGCGAGTGGCTGCACCGCGAGACCACGCGGATCGGCCGGACGCTATCCGCTGACATCCAGCTGGGCCCTTACGTCGGTATCACGGTGACCGACGCATCGCAGGTAGGGCTGGCGCTGTCCTCGGCGCTGACAATTGCGGGGGAGTACGCCGAGGCGGAGACGCTGTTGGCTAACCGCGACCTGTTGGATTCGTGGCGTAGTTATCAGTGGCATCAGTTGGCCAAGGCTTTCCTGATGTTTGTCACGCAGCGTTGGCCCGATGTGTTGTTGACCGCCGCCGAAGACTTACCGCCGCAGGCGATCGTCATGTCGGCGGTAACCGCCTCGATTTGCGCGCTGGCCGCTCACGCCGCAGCGCATCTAGGGCAGGGCCGCGTTGCCCTGGATTGGCTGGACCGCGTCGACGTGATCGGGCACAACAAGTCGTCTGGCCGCTTCGATGCCCATGTGCTGACCGCTTCGATCGGCCCGGCCGACATTCCGTTGCTGGTGGCTGATCTGGCGTACGTGCGCGGGATGGTGTATCGCCAGCTGCGCGAAGAGGACAAGGCTCAGATCTGGCTGTCGAAGGCAACGATCAACGGAGTGTTGACCGAGCAGGCCAAGGAAGCTTTGGCAGACCCCAATCTTCGGCTGGTGGTGACCGACGAGCAAACCATCGCCAGCCGCACCGACAAGTGGGATCCCGCCACGGCCAAAAGCCGTGACCAACTCGACGACGACGACGCGGTCGAGCGGCGGGCCGAGCTATTGGCCGAGGGCCGCGAGCTGCTGGCCAGACAAGTCGGTCTGGCCGCGGTCAAGCAGGCGGTAGCCGCACTTGAGGATCAGCTCGAGGTGCGCATGATGCGGCTCGAACATGGCCTGCCCGTCGAGGGTCAGACCAACCATATGTTGCTGGTCGGGCCCCCGGGCACCGGTAAGACCACCACCGCCGAAGCCCTGGGCAAGATTTACGCCGGCATGGGAATCGTGCGGCACCCCGAAATCCGGGAGGTCCGCCGCTCGGACTTCTGCGGGCACTACATCGGCGAGTCCGGCCCGAAAACCAACGAGCTAATCGAAAAATCAATGGGCAGAATCATTTTCATGGATGAGTTCTACTCCCTGGTGGAACGCCACCAGGACGGCACACCGGACATGATCGGCATGGAGGCAGTCAACCAACTCTTGGTCGCCTTGGAAGCCCACCGTTTCGACTTCTGCTTCATCGGGGCCGGCTATGAGGACCAGGTGGACGAATTCCTTTCTGTCAACCCGGGTTTGGCCGGCCGGTTCAACCGCAAACTGCGCTTTGAGTCTTATTCGCCGGCCGAGATCGTTGAAATCGGCCAACGGTACGCCACGCCCCGCGCCAGCATGCTCGACGACGGCGCGCGCGAGACGTTTCTGAATGCGGCTACCACCATCCGCAACTACACCACTCCCGGTGGCCGGCACGGTATCGACGCGATGCAAAACGGCCGGTTCGCCCGCAACGTCATCGAACGCGCCGAAGGGTTCCGTGATACCCGAGTGGTCGCCCAAAAGCGGGCCGGCCAACCGGTGTCGGTCGAGGATCTGCAGGTCATCACCGCCGCCGATCTTCAGGCCGCGGTGCGCAGCGTGTGTTCGGACAACCGCGACATGTCCGCCATCGTCTGGTAGCAAACCGTGACCCGGCCCCGGCGGGAAAACCGTTGTTTACGCGGCCGTTACGTCTAAAATGCACGCAGACCTGACACGCAGATGCCAGGTCGGCAACGCGGCTCAATGAACGGAGTGATTCCGGGGTGCACCGGATCTTGCTGACGGCGGTGGTGCTGGCGTTGCTCAACGCGCCGCCCGCGTTGGCAATCAATCCGCCGTCGATCGATCCCGGTGCGGTGCCACCCGACGTGACGGGTCCCGACCAGCCCACCGAGCAGCGCGTCCTGTGCTCGAGTCCGACCACCTTGCCGGATTCGAGCTTTCACGATCCACCGTGGAGCAACACCTATCTCGGCGTTTCGGAGGCGCATAGGTTCGCAACCGGGGCCGGGGTGACGGTAGCCGTGATCGACACCGGTGTCGACGCCTCGCCACGGGTACCCGCGGAACCGGGTGGGGACTTCGTCGACCAGGCCGGTGACGGCCTGTCCGACTGTGACGCGCACGGCACGCTGACCGCCTCCATCATCGCGGGGCGGCCCGCGCCTACCGACGGGTTCGTCGGAGTCGCGCCCGACGCCCGGCTGCTTTCGTTGCGTCAGACGTCGGAGGCGTTCGAACCGGTTGGCAGCCAACCCAATCCCAACGACCCCAACGCCACCCCGGCGGCCGGGTCCATCCGCAGCCTGGCCCGTGCGGTCGTGCATGCGGCCAATCTGGGCGCCGGTGTGATCAACATCAGTGAAGCCGCTTGTTACAAGGTGACCCGCCCCATCGATGAGCTCAGTCTGGGCGCGGCCATCAATTACGCGGTTAACGTCAAGAATGTCGTGGTGGTCGTCGCGGCCGGGAACACCGGTGGCGACTGCGCGCAGAACCCGCTGCCGGACGCGTCGATACCCGGCGACCCGCGTGGCTGGAACAAGGTGCAGACAGTCGTCACCCCCGCCTGGTATGCACCCCTGGTGCTGACCGTGGGCGGTATCGGTGAAAGCGGCGTGCCCAGCTCCTTCTCCATGCATGGACCGTGGGTGGCGGTGGCGGCTCCGGCGGAGAACATCGTCGCCCTCGGGGACCACGGTGAGCCGGTGAACGCCCTGCCGGGGCGGGAAGGCCCCGTCCCGATCGCGGGGACCTCGTTTGCCGCGGCCTACGTTTCGGGTCTGGCTGCGCTGGTGCGCCAGCGGTTCCCGGAGCTGACGCCGGTGCAGGTGATGAACCGGATCACCGCAACTGCGCGACATCCGGGTGGCGGGGTCGACAACCTCGTCGGCGCCGGCGTGATCAATTCGGTTGCGGCGTTGACGTGGGACATCCCACCCGGGCCCGCGTCGGTACCGTTCAACGTCCGGCGACTTCCGCCTCCGGTGGTGGAGCCGGGCCCCGATCGTCGGCCGATCACCATCGTGGCGCTGTCGGTTCTGGGCCTGACGCTGGCGCTGGGACTGGGCGGGCTGAGCGCGCGGGCGCTGAGGCGCCGATGAGGAATCCATTCAGTCCGATACGGCTGCGGTTCAGTACCGGCCACACGTTGGTCGTCGCGGTGCTGGGCCCGCCCTGCATCATGCTGTTCCTGCACACGCGCTATTGGTGGGCGGGCATCGCCATAACGGCGGTGGCCGCCATCGTGGCCGTGGTTACCTTCTTCGGGCGGCGGGTGACCGGCTGGGTGGCGACGGTCTTTGCCTGGCTGCGCCGGCGTCGCAAACCCCCGGACATTCCCTCCGAGCCGGTCGTCGGCGCCACCGTCAAGCCCGGTGACCACGTCGCGGTGCGGTGGCGGCGCGAGTGCCTGATCGCGGTCATCGAACTCAAGCCGCGGCCGTTCACCCCGACGGTGATCGTCGACGGGCAAGCCCACACCGACGACGTTCTGGACACCCGGCTGTTGGAGGAGTTGCTGTCGGTGCACTGCCCCGACTTGGAGGCAGACGTGGTGTCGGCCGGCTACCGTGTCGGCCACACCGCCGCGCCGGATGTGGTGAACCTCTACCAGCAGGTGCTCGGCGCCGACCCGGCTCCGGCGAATCGCCGGACGTGGATCATGTTGCGCGCCAACCCCGAACGTACCCGCAAGTCGGCGCAGCGGCGTGACGCCGGAGTCGCCGGGTTGGCCCGTTATCTAGTGGCCTCGGCCACTCGCATCGCCGACAGCCTGGCCAGCAATGGTGTCGATGCGGTGTGCGGACGCAGCTTCGACGATTACGACCATGCCATCGACATCGGCTTTGTCCGGGAGAAGTGGTCGATGATCAAAGGCCACGACGCCTACACCGCGGCCTACACCGCACCGGGCGGCCCGGACTTGTGGTGGTCGGCGCGCGCCGACCACACCATCACCAGGGTCCGCATCGCTCCCGGGATGTCGCCGCAGTCCACGGTGCTACTGACCACGGTGGGCAAGCCCAAGACGCCGCGCGGGTTCTCCCGCCTTTACGGTGGCCAACGCCCCGCCCTGCAGGGGCAGAACCTGGTGCCCAACCATCACTGCCAGCTGCCGATTGGGTCCGCGGGTGTGCTGGTCGGCCAGACCGTGAACCGGTATCCGGTCTACATGCCGTTCGACGACGTAGACGTGAGCATCAGCCTGGCTGACGCGCAAACCTTCACGCAGTTCGCCGTGCGCTCGGCCGCTGCCGGCGGCATCGTGACCGTCGGACCGCGCTTCGAGCAATTTGCCCGGCTGATCGGGGCGCAGGTCGGCTCGGACGCCAAGGTGGCGTGGCCGAACGCGACAACCTATCTAGGTCCGCATTCCGGCGTCGACAAAGTGATCCTGCGGCACAACCTCATCAGCACTCCACGCCATCGGGAATTGCCGATCCGGCGGGTTTCCCCTCCAGAAGAGAGTCGCTATCAGATGGCGCTGCGCAGGTAGAGCCCAGGAGGGCGGAAAGGGTGAGCGCCGAAAATTTTTGGTGCAGGAACCCGCCGATTCAGCGACGATAATGGCTGTAGCACTAAGGAGGATGATCCGAGATGAGCCAGCCGCAGACCGTGACGGTGGATCAGGACGAAATTCTGAAGCGGGCCACCGAGGTGGAAGCTCCGATGGCGGTTGCGCCCGATGACGTTCCTGACGCACCCTGCGGGCTCACGGCCGCCATCGATGCCGCCCGCCAACTTGCGGTGTCCGCCGACAACATGCGGCTTTATCTGCAGGCCGGCACGAGGGAACGGCAACGGCTGGCGACGTCTCTGCGCAACGCGGCCAGGGCTTACGGCGAAGTCGACGAGGAGTCTCAGACCGCGCTGGATACCGACGGGAACGCGACGGTGGAGGCCCAATCCGCCGGCGGCGCAGGCGGGGACAGCTCCGCGGAGCTGCAGGAGACCCCGAAAGTGGCGGCGGCCGGCGATGCGGATTTCACCGATCTCAAGACTGCGGCAACCAAACTCGAAAGCGGGGACCAAGGCGCGACGTTGGTCAACTTTGGGCAAGCGTGGAACAATTTCAACTTGGCACTGCAAGGCGACATCGCGCGCTTCCGGGTCTTCGAGAACTGGGAGGGTGATGCAGCCACGGCTTGTGAAGCCTCTATGGATCAGCAAAAGGAGTGGGTACTCCACATGGCTAAATTGAGCGCTGCGCTAGCCAAGCAGGCTCAATACATCGTCCAGCTGCAAGTGTGGGCCCGCCGGTCGCATCCTTCATTGGCCGACATCACCAAGCTCGAGGAGTTGTCGAAGGACCCGGCCTACAAGGACCAGGCCATTAAGCTTTATGCGGAGTACCAGTCGAAGTCTGAGCAGGTGCTCAGCGAGTACAACACGAAGGCGGATCTGGAACCGGTGAACCCGCCGAAGCCGCCGGCTGCCATCAAGATCGACCCGCCGCCGCCTGCCCAGCCGCAGGGTCTGATTCCGAACTTCTTGATGCCGCCCGGCGACGGTTCCGGCAGTACCCCCATGACCGGGATGCCGATGGCGCCGATGAGCCCGGGCGCCGGCGCGGGTGGTGGCATGCCGGCCGGAGCCAGCGCAGAACTGGCGTCCGCAACTCACCAGGCGGCCGCCAACATGCCGAAAGACCTGGGCATAAAGCCGATGTCGCTGGGCGGCGGTGGCGGCGGCGGCATGGGCGGGGCACCACTGGGCGAGCCGGCGGGCCTGGCGGGCACCGACTCGGTGCGGCCAGCTGCCGCCGGTGACATCGCCGGCGCTGCTCAGGGCAAGACCGCCGCAGGCAGCGGGATGGGCGGAGGCGGCATGGGTATGCCGATGGGGGCACACGGCCAGGGCCAGGGCAGCTCCAAATCCAAGGGTGCCCAGCAAGACGACGAGGCGCTCTACACCGAGGACCGGGCTTGGACCGAGGCCGTCATCGGTAACCGTCGTCGTCAAGACAGCAAGGAGTCGAAGTGACCAGCATGGAAATGGACCCGCATGTCGCCCAGACATTAGCGCTGGCGGCTCGGTTTCAAACAGCTATCGATGGAACGCTCAATCAGATGAACACCGGGTCCTTCCGGGGCACTGACGAGACCGAGACCGTCGAGGTGACGATCAACGGACACCAATGGCTCACCGGTGTTCGCATCCAGGAGGGTCTGCTCAAGCAAGTAGGCGCCGAGATCGTCGGCGCGCGGGTCAACGAGGCGCTGACGAATGCGCAGTCCGCAGCGACGGCCTACAACGACGCGGCGGGCGAGCAATTGATCGCCGCCCTGTCCGCGTTGTCCGACACGATGAACAAAGGGCTGATCTAGCAGTTCTGATCGCGGAACGCCGGCGACAGCGACGATCATGACGCTGCCGCCGGCATCCGGTTGGAGCCGTTCAGCCGAATTCCGATGCCGTCTAGCGCCACGGTCCGATCGCGGTTCGAGCGATGCGGCTGCGCCATGCCTAGTTCGCCCAAGCCTGGTGGGCAGGCCGAGTCGGCGGCCGTTCCCGTCCCCAAATTGCCGCATCTAGCTGGTCTTAACCTCGGTTAGGCTTGTTAACCATGACGTCCGGTACCGCTCATCGGCCGACGCCGCGCCGCGGCGGTGCAGCAGGCGCGCCGGGCCAACGATCCACTGCGAGAACCTGCCCGGCAGGTCTGGTCGCTGCGGCCTGGCGGCTGTTGGGAGGAGAGTAGGCGATGGGCATTCCGAGGCCGACAGGACAGTATGCCGGGCAGATGCTCGAGCCCAGCGGGTGGCCGGAAGCCGATGAGGACACCTTCTACGACAGGGCGCAGCAATACAACCGGGTCTTACATCAGTTCACCGACGTGATGGACGCCTGCCGCCACCAGCAGGTCGAGGTCTTCGACGGCGGGGTGTGGACCGGTGGCGCGGCCAATGCCGCCAACGGCGCGCTGGGAGCAAACCTCAACCAAATGAGCACGCTGCAGGATTACCTCGTGACGGTGATCACCTGGCACCGCCATATCGCCGGGTTGATTGCCCAGGCAAAGGCGGATATCGGCAACAACGTGGACGGTGCGCAACGCGAAATAGTCGCCTTGGAGAACGACCGCGAAATGGACGCCGAGGCGCGTAAAGCCGCGATCGAGTCACTGGTGCGTGCCACCCACAGCGCCAACGCCAGCCTGGTGTCGGAAGCCGCCGAGCAGGTGTTGGCGTCCAAGAACTGGAAACCGCCGCACAACGCACTTCAGGATCTGCTGCACCAGGTGACGCCGCCCACCCCCGAGGTGCCGTCCTTGGTCGTACCGACTCCGGGTCAGCCTTCTCCCGCGCCGCCGGCTCCGAAGCCCTTCGAACCGACGCCGGTCAACCCGCACAAGCCGGTTACCCCCGGCACCCCGGTGACCCCCGTCAACCCCAGGCCGGCTCCACCGGTCACGCCGGGCAAACCGGTTACCCCGGGCGTACCGGTTACTCCGGTGACCCCCAGACCGGTCACGCCGGTCACGCCCGGCAAACCGGTGACGCCCATCCCGCCGGTGACTCCGGGCAAGCCGGCCAAGCCGGTCACTCCGGTCAACCCGGTCAAGCCGAAGCCCGACCAGCCGGCCAAGCCGGTCACTCCGGTCAACCCGGCCAAGCCGAAGCCCGACCAGCCGGCCGCCCCGGTCACACCGGTCACTCCCACCCCGGCACCGGCGCCGTCCCCGACCCCGTCGACTCCAGTCTCACCGACGCCGACGCCGGCGCCGGCGCCGGCGCCGGCGCCAGCGCCGTCCCCGAGCCCACAACCGGCTCCCGTCGGCCCGTCTCCATCGCCGAACCAGCCGTCGATGCCGACCGATCCCGGGACCCCATCGACGCCGCATTCCCCATCAACCGAGCCCACTCACGTGAAGCCGGCAGCGGCGACGGACGCACCGTCAGTGCCGTCTGCGCAACCGGCGGCTCCGTCGGGACCGTCGCACGGCGACGATGGGTCCTCGTCACAACCGATGTCGCCCGCAGCTGCGGGCGGAATGCCGGCGGCCGCTCGCGGAATGTCCAGCGGGGCAGTTGCCCCCGCGGCGTCAGCCGGGGCCGGCCCCAGCGCCGGGCAAAGCGCGGCATCCACCGCGGGCTCGCGTGCTGCCACTGGACGGGCGCCGCTAGGACCAGCCGGTAGGGCGCCGGCAGCAGTGACTCCCCGTGCCGCGTCGGCGCGCATCGCGCCTCCGGCCCGGCCTGCGCCGCCGCCGGAGCCGCCCGAGAAGGAAAAGCGGGGGTCGGAAGACGACATCACGGCATTGCCGTCGGTGCCGGTTTCGGCGGCGCGGGCGGCACGCGATGCCATTGCCGCGGCGTCCGGTGCCCGCCGCGGCAAGCCCGACCCGCTGCGGCTGGCTCGCCGCATCGCGGCCGCCCTCAATGCACCCGACGTCCGCGACGAGGGAGATTACGGATTCTTCTGGGTCACCGCGGTGACCACCGACGGCGAAATTGTGGTGGCCAACAGCTATGGACTGGCCTACATACCTGATCACGTGCACTTGCCCGCGAACGTCTTCATGGCCAGTGCTGACCACGCGATGCCGGCTGACGAAGTGGCCAGGTCAGCTACCTACCCGATAATGGCCGTGCAAGGATGGGCCGCGTTTCACGACCTGAAGCTGCGGGCGGTGATCGGAACCGCGGAGCAACTGGCCAACTCCGATCCCGGTGCGGCCAAGATCATCCTGGAAGCGGACGACATCCCGGATAGCGGCAAGATGACCGGACGTCCCCGCCTGGAGGTGGTTGATCCGTCGGCGGCGGCCCAGCTGGCAGAAACTCAAGACCTGAAGCTGCTTGAGCTGTTGCCACCGGCGCCGGCCGATGCCAACCCGCCGGACGATGAGCGGCATATGCGGTGGTTCGAACTGATGAAGCCGATGACCAGTACCGCGACCGGTCGAGAGGTGGCCCACCTGCGGGCGTTTCGCGCCTACGCCGGGCATTGCCAGGAGATCGCGCTGCACCAGGCATACGCGGCGGTCGACGCGGAGGCTCAGCGTCCCGCGGTCGAGGACTGGCTGTACTGGCGATACGTCACCGGTTTGCTCGACAATGCCCTGACCGCGGCATCCTGACGCTGTTGATCCTTGCCGCAACGGCTCCCGGGTCGGGTGCTTCAGTAGCTCGCGGCTGCTCGAGCCAGGACAAGCGACGGCGAGGTCGACGCGAGCGACGACAACGTTCGCCGGGACGTCGCAATGACTGGACCAACCAGTCGTAGGACATGCGCGCCGCAGCGCGCGGCTGAGGCTTAGCTTTAGACCGGCGCTGCGACCGAGCCCGACGACGCGCTGCCGCCGGTTGCGGCGTGGACGGGAGCGCTGACCAATGTGGCCGCGCCGGCGGCGGCACCGTCGTCGCCCGCCGTTTGATCCTCGTTGTCCCCGTCCTTCTTGGTGTCATCAACGAGCTGACCCTGCTGCTCAGGCTTCGTGTCGGAGGCGAGCTGAGCGGGCGTTGCACCGGCGCCCTGCGAGCCCGCTTGTTGCGCCGACTGGCTGATGGTCTGGGCAATCGGCGATGCCTGCTGCGCCATCTGACCGGCTTGTGGGGCCAGCTGCACTACCTGGGGCACCGTTGCTGCGACGCGTGGCGCCAGCTCGTCGGCCTTAGCGCTTACCGCCTGACTGACCTGTGACACCGCGTCTGCGGGCGCACCCATCAGGTTGGCGGCGGGAGCCGCAAGCGATTGGGCGGATTGCCCGGCCAGGCTCGCCGCGGCACCGGCCACACCGCCGGTTGCAAGCGATTGCGCGGTCTGCCCGGTGCGGCTGGCCGCTGCACCCGCGGCACCGCCGCTTCCGGGCGTCTGACCGTCGGAGCTGAACTGGTACTGCGTCAAAGCGTTGCCGAGCGACTGATCAGCCTTGGCATAGATGTCAGCGGCGGTGGACATGCTGGTTGCCGTCCGCTTGAGTGCGGCATTGACGCCGGGCAACCCGTCGGAAACCAATGATTCGATGCCCGGCATTGTCGCGTTGATTGCACCCGAAACCGGATCGGATCCGGTCGCCGCGATTGGTGCCGGAAGCGTCGGAAAAACGAGGTCGACGAGTTTACTTCCGGCGACAATCAGGCGGGCGGGATCGACGGCCAATGGTTCAGCCATCACAAAAACCCTTCTGTAGGTTACCCATCGAGCAAATTTTACCCGACATCACAGAACTCCAATTGCGCCAATTTCGGCTTCTACCGCTGCCCGGCATAATGGCGCACGCGCAGCTCAGAAGCGGATATTCCGGACCATGTCGTAGACACTGGTGATCCACAGCAGCAGTGGAACGATTGATGCGACCATCGCGCCGTCGATCAATTCCAGAATCCGCTTCATCACCGGCGAGACGCGACGAACCTGAGCGGTCGCTCCCACCACGATCAAAGTCACCACGGCGGTGGCGAGGTAAATGCTCAGCATCAGCCAGGCGTAGTGCGAGTACCACAGGCTGAGCCTGACCGCCAGGCCCGTCGGGATGGCGACGGCTGCCGCCAGCATTGCCCACGCGCACCACCGGTCCGCGTACAGCCTCGACCGGAAACCACAGATCACCGTGATCAGACCCGCCACCACGAGGCTGTGCACGAAGAAGTGCCCGTGCACCACCACCGCGATCGAGCCGGCGGCAAGGACCAGGGTCCCCGCCGTGACGTAACCGATGAGTAGCTGCTTGGCCAGTTTGCTGCGCTCGGTAAGACGTGCCGCAGACGCCGGCGCCGAGGCGATGATGGCTTGCCAGGTCGGCGTTTCTTCGTTGGTGGCGTCCTGCGCGGTGACGGGATCGAGCAGCTCCTCGTTGTCCACGGTCTCGCCCGGAACGGGGATTGGCGGTAGGGCGATCCGCGCGACGGCGACGGTCAGTTTGGCCGCGTTCGTGACGATGAACAGCCCGAATGCGATGGCGCCCGCGGGCACCCAGTGCCCGTAGCCGTAGCCGAATGCGAGGGCGGCGGCTATGGTCGCGATCGAGGTGATCACGACGAACGACGCCAATTCATGGCGCCGTCGGGGACCGCCGCGGGTCATCAGTGTCAGGAAGAGCACGGCCGTGGCGGCAGCCGCGAGGTGCGGCGCCCCCAACGAGTGCGCGCCGCGTGGCAGCGGAACCGCAATCGCCGCCGCGGCGATGAGCGGTGGGTAGGCCGTAAGAAGCAGGCTCTCGCAGAGGTCCGAATTCTGGTAGAAGCGTTTTGCGACGTAGCCGCCCACCAGTACCGCAACACCGATGATGGCTATCGCCAGCGGCCAGAACCAGCTGCGTCCGGTTGCCCACCACGCCCGTACGGCGACGGCGGTCACCGGCAGGGTCAGCACCGGTATGGCGATGCAAACGAAACGATTCAGCGCCGAGCGGTCGAACTCCGGCGACTCGTCAAGCACCGCGATTGCGTCGATGACGTCTTCGACAAGAGGGCGATACCGCTCGGTACGGCTCACGGTTACCAGGGTGAGCAATGAGCCGTCGACCACTCCGGCTTCGTCAAGCGATTGGTCCAGTCGCAGCGGCGGGAACCCGGGCCGGGCAAAGGCCCACACGCCCTGCTCAGAAAAGTCGAAGCCGGCTAAGACGTCGGCTGGGGTGTCCTCCAACAGATCGGCCAGCACCGCGACGGTGTCGTCGATATAGGTTTCTATGGGCGCCGCCGCGGGCAGCACCAAGTCGGTCATCCGTTTGCCGGTCAGGATGGTCACCCGGGTGGTCGCGGGTTTGGGCGGAGTGGTCCCCGCGCCGGCCGCGGGGGCGGCAACGGCAGGTGCGCTCATCGGCGTCCAGCCCTTTCAAAATCGTCGGATAGAGCTGCTGCTAGCTCGAGGATTCGCCGCTGATAGCCCGGACCGAGCTGATCGAGGTGAATTTCGCCGCCGGTGGCGATGTGTTTGTCCCAGGGCAGGACCACCACCCGGCCGGGTTGGAGCTGCTGTTCGAACTGCCGGACCACATGCTTTTCCGCAACGTTGGTCTCCCCGACACTGACGTGGTCGACCACCACGCAGGCGCGGTCCAGCAGGTCCTGATACCCGTTGTGGCGCAACCATTCCAGGGCAATCGCAGCCTGGCGGGCGCTGTCGATCGAGACGTTGGTCACGACCACGATGGCCGAGGAAGTTTCCAGGACGCTGCGGGTCACCGGATCGAAGAGCCCGGCTCCGCAGTCGGCGACGACCAGGTTGTAGAACTTCGATACTTTGTCCACCGCGGCCCGCATGTCCTCGCCGCTGAGCCCGCGGCGGCCGGTGGTGTATTCCTGAGCCGGCAGTATTTCAAGGTTGGCAGCGTTCACGCTGGTGTGCGCGCGGATGTCGTTGTAGTGCGACAACTCCGGGTCGGTCACCAGATCCGCGATCGATGACGGCGACGAACGGCCCGCGCGCTCGGCGAGGTTGCCGCAGCCCGGATCCGCATCGAGCACCAGGATCCGGTCCCCCCGCACCTGCGCCAGCGTTGTACCCAGCGTGACTGTCGTAGTGGTCTTGCCGGCGCCGCCCTTCAGGCCCAGCACCGCGATCTGATATGAGCCGCGGGGTCTCCTGCTGACCCGGTTACGCAGTTCCAGTTCGTATTTCTCGTCGGGCGACAGTCCGACGTTGATTCGAGTGACCGCGTGCACCCAACGCCGCCAACCCCGTGTAGGCACGGGTTTCGCGGGCTTCCCACTGCGACCACCATCGACGGCCGCCAGCTCGTGCGAGGGCCGAGGCGTAGCCGGCGCGTGCGGGCGTTGATCCGGAGCGGTCGGGTACGGGGGTCGAGCGCGCACCGGGCCCGGGGGTTGAGCCCGGGTGGGCACTAGCCCCGATGTAGGCAGTGTGGCCTCCAGGTGGTCACGATCAGCGGCCCGATCGGCGCGGCGTCGGGCGCGACGGGGGCCGGTGGATTCAGGGAGGGCTTCGGTTGCAGGGGCTGCTGTCGGGACAGGTGCGGCTTCCGGCGCACGATCAACGTTCGAGTGGCTTTGCGGTAACCACGTGAATGGGGATCCCGGTCCGATTCCGGACTCCGGTGCCGTCTCTTCCGTCGAAGGATGCTGCGAAATTGCAGCACCAGTTGCCGACGACATCTCGTCGTCGTCCGGGTCGAGCCGGTAGCGGTGGCCGCGGCGGGCGTGTCGTGAATGCCTAGGGGCGTCGGACTGCGGTGGCAGGGGGGGCGGCGTGGGTTGCTGTCGCTCGCCGATTGGCACTTTGCGAGTAGATGTTTCGGTTGCCTGCGGCCGGGTCGGCGCGGTAGCGGGTTGCGGTGGCTTCGGGGGAACCGCAAACGGTTCGGTGGAGGGCCCCGACGGTTGCGCTGCCGCAAAGGGGGACCGCGTCGGCCAAGGCGTGGCCGAGGGCGGTGGGATTGGACCGCGCGGAGGTTCGGATCGTGGTGGTGTCGGCGGTGGGGGTGGCCCGCCCGTCGGCACGGGCGCGACTGGTGGCTTGGGCGGAGAAGCGGCCGCAGGCGGTGCGGCCGAGGCCGGCTTAGCGGCCGGTGGTGAGGACACCGGTGTGCCCGGTGCTTCGGCGGACGCGTGCGGTCGTACCGACGGGGGAACCGGCGGTTCGGGAGGCGCCGGTTCCCCCGTCGGTACGACCGCACGCG
>NZ_UPHT01000052.1 GCF_900566085.1 Mycobacterium attenuatum | reverse complement strand
GCGGGGTATGGCGGTAACGGCGGCACGGGCTACAACGGAGGGGCCGGCGGCAACGGCGGTAACGCCACCATCAAGGCAGATAACCAAACGCAGGCTGTGTCTAACGCGTACGCCGGCAACGGCGGCAACGGCGGTAGCGCCTCCACCACCGGAACCGGAGCACTTAACGCCGGTAACGGCGGCCAAGGCGGCAACGGCGCCGACAGCAACGGCAACCCCAATGGTGACGGCGGCAACGGAGGCAACGGCGGCAACGCAACAATCAACAACGAAGACAATGCCAATTACGCCCGTGCGGGGTATGGCGGTAACGGCGGCACGGGCTACAACGGAGGGGCCGGCGGCAACGGCGGTAACGCCACCATCAAGGCAGATAACCAAACGCAGGCTGTGTCTAACGCGTACGCCGGCAACGGCGGCACCGGCGGCTACGGCACCATGTACGCCGGAAACGGCGGCGCCGGCGGCACCGCGACCAACGCTGCTGATGGTTACGCCTTCGGCGGCCGGGGCGGGTATGGCGGCCATGGCGGCCATGGCGGGCACGGCGGGCATGGCGGCACCGGCCGCAGCTCGAACCCATACGTCGGATCGGGCTTCGGCGGCGACGGCGGCAATGGCGGCGACAGCCTCCTTAACGGTGCCAAGGGCGGCGACGGCGGCGATAGCTACGCACATGCAACCGGAGATTCGCTCCCCGGGCGCGGCGGATACGGCGGGCAAGGCGGACCCGGAGGAGAACCTGGCGACGACGGCCATAAGGGCGCAAGGCACGGATAGGTTCGTATCCGAACCCGGTGGCGCACCACCGGATCCGGCGCCTACCCGACGGTGCGTCGGTTGCTGATCTGCGTAGACGGCGGTGCTCCAACGGCTACCGCACCCGGCTAAGACATTGGTCAACGCTATCGCCGCGACCACCACCCCACCGGGCTGACCGTGCACACGCCGAACTCGACACCGCCGGCCACCCTAAAGCACCAAAACCGCCGACCAACAGATAAAGACCTCGAAAGACACACCCGCTGCGCCACCACACCTTCCACGGCGAATGGACCTACATCCTCGCGCCGCAACGCCCCTAAATCCCTGCCTAGACGGGTGTCATTAATAACAGCCACTACGTGATGCGGTCGGGCCGGGTATAGACGTTCATCGAGTCCTCCCGCAGAAACGCCACCAGCGTGATCCCGGACTCCTCGGCCAATGAGACCGCCAACGACGACGGCGCCGACACCGCCGCCAGCACCGGAATCCCGGCCATCAGCGCCTTCTGGGTCAGCTCGAACGAGACGCGCCCGCTGACCAGCAGCGCCGACGCCACGAGCGGCACCCGGTCGTGCTGCAGCGCCCAGCCGATGACCTTGTCGACCGCGTTGTGCCGGCCGATGTCCTCGCGCGCGACGCACATGGTGCCGTCCATGCCAAACAATGCCGCGGCGTGCAGCCCACCGGTGCTCGCGAACACCTTTTGGGCGGCGCGGAGTTGGCCGGGCATCGCCGTCAGTGTCGCGACGGTGACGGTGGCGGAATCCTCACCCGGCGCGAACCGGCTGATCAGCCGCACCGCTTGCAGGGACGCCTTGCCGCACACCCCGCACGACGAGGTGGTGTAGAAGTTGCGGGTGACATCGAGGTCGGGCCGGCCGACGCCGGGCGCCAGCGTCACGTCAACAACGTTGTAGGTGTTGGTCCCGTCCGCACCACGGCCGTCGCAGTAACGAACTGTCTGCACGTCGTCGCGATCGGCGATCACCCCTTCAGTGAGCAAGAACCCTTGGGCCAGTTCGAAATCCGAGCCGGGCGTGCGCATGGTGACCGTCACGGGCGCACCGTCGACGCGGATCTCCAGCGGCTCCTCGACGACCAGGGTGTCCGGTCGGGTGCTCACTTGATCGCCCGCGAGGTGCTTAACCCGCCGGCGTGCGGTTACGCGCCGCACTGGGCCATTTCGGGTTCCGCCGACGCGGCGGTCGAGCGCGCAAACACGGGGCTCAACGTACCCGATCCCGGCCGGCCGTCGTCCCGGCCGACCGGCCTCAGACTGCGGAAGCCAGCGCCGCCAAGGTTTCCGCCGACGAGTGCGTGGGGCGCCAGCCGAGGTCCCGCTTGGCCTTGGTGTTGTCCATCACCACCGAGGCGCGTGCCACATGTAGCCATTCCAGCATGGACGGAACCATCGGCAGTCGAGAAATCGCCGCCGACGCCGCCGACGCCGCGGCGGCGGGAACCCGCACCGGGCGCCCGCCCAGTGCCTTGGCCACGTCGGTCACTGTCACGGTCCCGTCGGCAGCAATGTTGTATGCCCCCGGCGGTACCGGGGCGGTAGCCGCCAGCGCGATCGCGGCCGCCACGTCGTCGTGGTGCACCAGCTGCAGCGGAAAACCGGGATCGGGCACGATCGGCTTCAGCATGGGCAGCGCTTTGCTGAGTGCGCGCACCGGGGCCGGAAGCTGGTTGCACGGCATCGCCGCGGCTAACGCGTGCGCCTCGGGTCCGGCGACGATACATGGCCGTAGAACGAATACTTGTAGCGATGAACCTTTCGTGATCTCGGCCAGTTCGGCCTCGCAAGCCGCCTTCTGCTCGGAGTAGTAGTGCTCGGGCGATCCCCGTGGGGGCGTGTCTTCGGTCAGTGGCACCGCGTTGTCGGAGTGGTAGCCGTATGCCGCAACCGAAGAGGTGTAGACCAGCCGCCGCGGGCGCCGCGCGGCAACCGTGGCCTCGAACACGTTCCGGGTGCCCTCCAGGTTGACCCGCGCGCTCTCCGCGCGTGACCCCATGATGATGAACGCCAAGTGGACCACCACGTCGGCCTGCTCGACCAACGCGTTCACCAGATCACGATCGAGGATGTCACCCTGCTGATAAACGGTTTTCGTCCAGCCGTGCACCGTCGGGTCGAACGGCCGACGGGCCATCCCCACGATCTTCTCGACCGCCGGTTCACGCTCGAGCGCCGTCACCGCCGAAAGACCGATCTCGCCGGTCGGTCCGGTAACCGCAACGGTAACTCCCATTGACTTTGAATCCCCCACGGCGGCGATGCCCAAACGCCGCGATCCCTGGCGACTAATGTGTGCCAGACGCCGCGGGTGGCTATCCAGCTTGTACAGACCTAGCGCGGGAGACGGCACATGAAACTGATAGCACCGACCGATTCCATGTTTTTGCTGGGCGAATCGCGCGAACATCCGATGCATGTCGGCGCCCTGCAACTCTTCCGGCCGCCCGAGAATGCCGACGAGAACTTCGTCACCGAAGCCTACGAAGCCATGCTCCGGTGCACCGATGTCCAGCCCATGTTCCGCAAGCATCCGGCATTCTTCAGCGCTGTCACCAACCTCGCGTGGGCTTTCGACAAGAACGTGGAGCTGGATTACCACTTCCGCCGGTCTGCGCTGCCCCGGCCGGGCCGGGTACGCGAGCTGCTGGAGCTGGCCTCACGGTTGCACGGCAGCCTGCTCGACCGGCATCGGCCATTGTGGGAGGCGCACCTGGTGGAGGGCCTCAACGACGGTCGCTACGCCGTCTACGTCAAATTCCACCATTCCCTGCAGGACGGCGTGTCGGCCCAGAAGTTGATGCAGCGAGCATTGACCAGCGACCCCGACGACGACGAGATCCGGGTCCCGTGGGCGCTGAAGCCGCGGCAGCGCAGCAGCAGCAGCAGCCGACGGTCGTCACCGCTTCAGCTGCTGACTCAGGCGGTCGGGTCGGCAGCGGCCCTGGCACCGTCGACGCTGTCCTTGGCACGCGCGGGCTTACTTGAACAACAGCTCACGTTGCCGTTCCGGGCTCCCAAGACCATGTTCAACGTCCGGATCGGCGGAGCGCGCCGGATCGCGGCCCAATCATGGTCGCTGGAGCGAATCAAGGCGGTGAAGAACGCCGCACAGGTCACCGTCAACGACGTCGTCCTGGCGATGTCGGCCGGGGCGCTGCGCGCCTACCTGATGGATCAGCACGCATTGCCGGACAGGCCGCTGATCGCCATGGTCCCGGTGAGCCTGCGTAAGGAAGGTGACACTGAGGGCGGTGGCAACATGGTGGGCACCGTGCTGTGCAACCTCAACACCCACGCCGCCGACCCCGCTGACCGTCTACACGGCATCAGCCAGTCGATGCGCGACAACAAACAGGTGTTCACCCAACTACCCCGCGTCCAGCAGCTGGCGCTGTCGGTTTTTCTCACCGGCGGCCTGGTTTTTGGCCTGATTCCTGGTTTCGTGGCTACCGCACCGCCACCGTTCAACATCGTCATTTCGAATGTGCCGGGCGCGGCTGACCCGTTGTATTGGCGGGGCGCACAGCTGGTCGGGAATTATCCGCTGTCGATCGCGCTCGACGGCCAGGCAATGAACGTCACGGTCACCAACAACGCCGATAACCTCGACTTCGGGCTGGTGGGGTGCCGGCGCAGCGTGCCTCATCTGCAGCGCATGCTGGGGCACCTGGAGACATCGCTGAAGGAGTTGGAGCGCGCTGTCGGAGTTTGACCAGACGGCAGCGACCGATAATCTACGGCGAGCGCATCGGACGTGAGCGTCCGAGACGGCCCGGTGAGGGCTCAAGTAATGGCCCAGCGAGGCACACAGTAAGGGAGGGACGTGACGGCCAAACCGAATGGCGGCTCCCCCGACTCGACACCGGGCGGCATGATGGCCGACCCGGCGACGGTTTTCTCCGCCCTGGCCGAGATCATCTACCAGGGGGCGAATCCCTCAGAGATCTACGCCGCCATCTGCGTCGCGGCGACGCTGATCGTTCCCGGCTGCGACCACGCCAGCATGCTGGTGAAAACCAATGACCGCTACGTCACCGTCGGCGCCAGCGACCGACTCGCCCAGCGCATCGACGACATTGAACGGCGCGCCGGCGACGGCCCGTGCATCGACGCGATCGAAGAAGAAACCCCGCAGATCGAAACGGACCTGACCACGCCCGGCCAGTGGCCCAAGTTTGCGGCCGCCCTGGTCGCCGATACGCCGGTGCGTGGCGCCATGGGCTTTCGGTTACAGATCGACAAGCGCAAAGCCGCCGCCCTCAACCTGTTCAGCGATGCCCCCAACCGTTTCGACACCGAATCCGCCGGACGGGCGGCAGTGCTGGCTTCGTTCGCCAGTGTGGCCGTCAACGCCGTCGCTCACGGGGAAGACGCCGCCAGCCTGCGTCGGGGGCTGCTCAGCAACCGCGAAATCGGCAAGGCGGTCGGCATGCTGATGTTGCTGCACGACATGACCGAGGACCACGCGTTCGACGTGCTGCGGCGCCATTCCCAGAGCCTGAACATCAAACTGGCCGATGTGGCGCGAAAGGTCATCGAGAATCGGGGTCAGCTGCCGCCCCAGGACCAGTAGCAAGCGGTCTTCTGCCGAGCAGCCGCCAAAACCCCCGACAAGCCGGGCCGACAGGAGGTTATGCGGCTGCTCACCACACCGTTATTCACCCTTATTCGGGCAGCCGCAGCTCGGGCTTCTCCACTTCCTCAATGTTGACGTCCTTGAAGGTGACCACCCGCACCTGTTTGACAAACCGAGCGGGCCGGTACATATCCCATACCCAGGCGTCGGCCAGCCGCAGCTCGAAATACACCTCACCGTCGGTGTTGCGCGGCACCATCTCCACGCTGTTTGCCAGGTAGAAGCGTCGCTCGGTTTCCACGACATAGCTGAACTGGCCGACGATGTCCTTGTATTCGCGGTACAGCGAGAGCTCCATCTCGGTTTCGTACTTTTCGAGATCTTCTGCACTCATCTGCCACTCATCTGCTCAGACGTCCTTCTTCCAGCCAATGCGCCCCGATGTGCCCGGGTTCGCGGTTTAGGGTCCCGCGGAGCCCTGAGCGCCACAAGCGGCGCGAATGGTCGCCAGGTGGGAACTCGCGCCCCATCTTTCCTCACCGGACTTCGCCACGCTCTGCCGGAGGGTCCGGATCGCATCCGGCCACCACCCGCACGTTC
The DNA here is from genome assembly GCF_900566085.1 of Mycobacterium attenuatum. Classification (GTDB taxonomy): domain Bacteria; phylum Actinomycetota; class Actinomycetes; order Mycobacteriales; family Mycobacteriaceae; genus Mycobacterium; species Mycobacterium attenuatum. Next base: position 29,282 of record NZ_UPHT01000052.1, on the reverse strand, counting down.
GATCCGTCCGCAACCCGGCGCACGTTAATGAAGGAATAACGATGCTCGGGACACGGACCCAGCCGGGCCAGTGCCAGGGTGTGCGCAGGTGTGCTGTAGCCCTTGTGTTCGGCGAAGCCGTATCCGGGGTACGCGCCGTCCATCTCAACCATCAACCGGTCCCTGCTGACCTTTGCCAGCACGCTGGCCGCGGCGATGCACGCTGCCGCGGCGTCGCCCCCGATCACCGGCAACGACGGCACGGGCAATCCGGGGACCCGGAAGCCGTCGCTCAACACGTAGCCGGGCCGCACCGACAGCCCGGCCACCGCACGCCGCATGCCTTCGATGTTGGCCGCATGCACGCCCCGCCGGTCGACCTCGACCGACGGGATGAAGACCACGTGGTAAGCCAGCGCATAGCGGCAGATCAACGGAAACAGCTTCTCCCGCATCTTCTCGCTTAGCTTCTTCGAATCATCCAGGGCGGCAAGGCTTTCCAAACGATTCGGGCTCAGCACGCAGGCCGCCACTACCAGCGGGCCGGCGCAGGCGCCGCGCCCCACCTCGTCCACGCCCGCCACCGGACCCAGTCCGCTGCGGTGTAGCGCAGACTCCAGCGTGCGCAAACCCCCAGATTTGCGGATCACCGTGCGCGGTGGCCAGGTCTTATTCATATCCAGCCACGGCTACTGCTCTTGCTGTGGGTTCACCGACCGCACCACACCCCACCGCGACGGTGGCCATACGATGAAACGCGCCTTGCCGATCACGTTGGATATCGGCACGGTGCCCGCCGTGGGATCCCCGGTGCACAGCATCGGACAGTGCGCGCGTGAATCCGCCGAGTGGGTCCGGTTGTCGCCCATGACCCACAGCCGTCCCGGCGGAACGGTCACCGGGCCGAATTCGCTGCCGAGGCACGGGTAGACCGACGGATCGACCATCATGGTGGCCGGATCCAGGTACGGTTCCTTGAGGGGTTTGCCATTGACCGTCAGGCCGGTGTCAGAGCGGCACTGGACCGTTTGCCCCCCGACCGCGATGACGCGTTTCACCAGATCGTTTTCATCGGGAGGCACGAAACCGACGAACGACAGCGCGTTCTGGACCCAGCGGACCAGGGTATTGCTCGAGCGAATCGACTTGTAACCCACGTTCCACGACGGCGGTCCCCTGAAGACGATGACATCGCCGGGCTTGGGCGAGCTGAAGCGGTAGGTGAGCTTGTCCACCAGGATGCGGTCTCCGACGCAGGTCGAACACCCGTGCAGGGTGGGTTCCATCGATTCCGACGGAATCAGATAGGGACGCGCCACGAACGTCAGCATGACGTAATAGAGCACCACCGCGATCACCGTCAGGGTGGCTAGTTCCCGTAGCGTCGACTTCTTGGCCGGCTTGGATTCGTCCTTTGTGGCTTCTGACGACTCGGCCGCGTCGGCTGTCTGAGGTGTCTGGCCCGTGGAGTCAGACTCGCGGTCAGCCGGGTGCGATTCCGGCTGACCGGCGCCGGGCTCGCGCTCAGACGGGGAATCCGTGGTTTCGGTCACGGGATCAGCGTAGCCAGCACACGCCGGGTTCTTTGCGACTGGCGTGTCGGGGCAGCCCGAGTCGCGAAGGCAGCGCCGGTCAGCGCTTCTCCTTGATCTTGGCTTTCTTGCCGCGCAGCTCGCGCAGGTAGTACAGCTTGGCGCGACGCACGTCGCCGCGCGTCACCACCTCGATGTGGTCGATGTTGGGCGAATGCACCGGGAAAGTACGTTCGACGCCGACGCCGTAGCTTTCCTTACGTACGGTGAACGTCTCGCGGATGCCCCCGCCCTGCCGACGGATCACTACGCCCTTGAACACCTGGATACGTTCCTTGGCGCCCTCGATGACCTTGACGTGCACGTTGATGGTGTCGCCCGGGCTGAAGGCCGGGATGTCGTCGCGCAGCGACGCCTTGTCGACGAAGTCCAGCCTGTTCATGGGAAAGACACTTCCTCCGGTTCGCGGCCTGGTGAACCGCCGACACGCGGGCGTGAGGCGCTTATCAAGCCGATGGATACGGGCTTATGGCTGTATGCCGCAGCAGGCGAGGATACCCGGCCGGCGCGGACAACTGGTCAATTGTGCCAGACGGTGTGCGTGCCATGAAAATCACAGGAAATCCGGGTGGTTCACGCCCGCCCGGAAGCACCGGCGAATGGTACATATGAACGGGGTCAAACCGCATGAGTCGGAACCCGCAACTTTGCGTGATGCCCGGGCACATGGCAGTGCGGCCGCCCATCTGCACGTCTTCGCGACGCCGGAAGATGCAAGGAGAAGCATGCGAGCACGGCCGCTGACGATGCTCACCGCCGCGGCGGCGGTGGCATTGGTCGTGGTTGCGGCCTGCGAGGCCAAGGTACAGGCGAAGGCATACAGCACGCCCGATCACAGCGCTGCGCACTACCCGGCCCAACCGCAACAGCAGCTGGTGGAGCTGCTGCTGCGGGCAATCACCCCTCCCGGCGCGCCGGATGCGCTGCTGCCCGACACCGGGCTGAGCGGCGTGCAGCAACGCATCCAGCAGGCAACCGACGAGGCCGCCGCCAAGGGCGCCACCCTGTCAGTCGCTGTTCTCGATCGCGCGACCCGTCGACTGGTCTCCAACGGCAACACCTCGATCATCGCGACCGCCTCGGTCTCCAAGCTGTTCATCGCCGACCAGCTGCTGCTGCAGGAATCGCAGGGGAAGGTCACGCTCACCCCCGAGGATCACCAGGCCCTGGACCTCATGCTGCGGTCGTCCGATGATGGGGCCGCCGAGAGATTCTGGAGTCAGCTCGGCGGAGAGGTCACCATCACCGAAGTCGCCGCCCGGTACGGACTGACCTCGACCATGCCGCCCAGCGACGGGCGCTGGTGGAACACGATCAGCACCGCGCCGGACCTGATCCGCTACTACGAAATGCTGCTAGACGGCACCGGGGGGCTACCCCTGGACCGCGCCGGGTTCATCGTGAACGACCTGGCCCGGTCCACCCCGACCGGCGTCGACGGCTACCCACAGCGGTTCGGCATTCCCGACGGGTTGTATGCGGAGCCGGTCGCGGTCAAGCAAGGCTGGATGTGCTGCATCGGGGCGGACTGGATGCATCTGTCGACCGGCATCGTGGGTTCTGACCGTCGCTACATCATGGTGATCGAGTCGCTGCAAGCTGCCGACGAGGCCACCGCGCGCGAAACCATCACCCAAGCCGTCAGGACGATCTTCCCCAACGGCCGCATCTAGCTCCGGCGCGACAGCGCGCAACGTGGCGCAAGCGCACATGATCGCACAGATCCGGCTTCCCGTGTGAGTTTGCGGCTGCTCGGCAGCCTCAGCTCGGTGGGATCTCAATCTGGTGGGGCCAGGTCCGGGCGACGCTGGCGAGTGCGCTGCCACGAGACATCCCGGCGCCAGGCGGCAATGCGGGCATGGTCACCGGACAGCAACACCTCCGGCACGTCCAGACCGCGCCACCGCGGTGGCCTGGTGTAGCTGGGTCCTTCCAGAAGGCCGTCCAGGCCGGGCGAGTGTGAATCATGCTGGACGGACGCGGGGTTACCCAGGACCCCGGCCAACAGCCGCAACACGGCCTCGATCATGACCACCGCCGCCGACTCGCCCCCGGGCAGTACGTAGTCACCGATCGAGACCTCCGCCACGCGCATCCGCCGAGCAGCGTCCTCGACGACTCGCTGGTCGATGCCCTCGTAGCGGCCGCAGGCGAACACCAGGTGTTGCTCGGTGCTCCAACGTTGGGCGGTGGCCTGGTCGAACGGCACACCTGCGGGGGTCGGAACGACTAACAGCGTTTCAGCACAACATATTTCGTCGAGCGCTTCGCCCCATACCGGCGCCTTCATCACCATGCCCGGGCCGCCGCCGTACGGCGCGTCGTCCACCGAGCGGTGCAGATCGTGGGTCCACCGCCGCAAGTCGTGCACCTGCAAGTCCACCAGGCCCGCGGCAATCGCCTTGCCCGGCAACGACTGCCGCAGCGGGTCCAGGTAGCTCGGGAAGATCGTGATTACGTCGATTTTCATGTCGATTTCCGGTTGCGGCCCCTCCGCTAGCTCAGATCCAGCAAACCATCGGGCGGATCGATCTCTAGGATGCCGTCCTGCAGCGACACGGAAGTGACGATGGCTCGCACGAACGGCACCAACACCTCGCCCGCTGGGCTGCCGGCCTCCGGGCGGACCGCCAACAGCTCGCCCGCAGCGGTATGCAGCACCTCGCCGACGACCCCGACGTCTCGGCCGGTCGTCGTGCGGACCCGCAGACCTTCCAGCTGGTGGTCGTAGTAGGTGTCGTCCTCGTCGATGGGCGGCAGATCGTCGGAGTCGATGACGAACACGCTGCCGCGCAACGCGTCGGCGGCCGCACGGTCGGTTATTCCGACCAGTCGCACCAGCAGCCGCGCGCCATGGTCGCGCGCGCCTTCGACGACGTAACTGCGTTCCCAGCCATCACGAGAATGCTTGGCGCGCAACGTTGTTCCCGGCATAAACCGAGTGTCCGGATCGTCGGTGCGGATTTCGACGACGACTTCTCCGGCGATGCCGTGCGCCTTGACCACGCGCCCGACTACCAGCTCCATGGGTGCTCCACGAGCATGGGCTCGGCTATTGGTCGGTGTCCACCACGTCGACGCGGATGCCCCGGCCACCAATACCGGCGACCAGGGTGCGCAACGCGGTCGCGGTTCGTCCCCCGCGACCGATCACTTTGCCCAGGTCGTCGGGATGCACGTGAACTTCCACCGTGCGTCCACGGCGGCTGGTGACCATGTCCACCCGCACATCATCGGGGTTATCCACGATCCCGCGGACCAGGTGCTCGACAGCGTCGACTACCACCGTGCTCATGGGGCCGGTCAGCTTTCGGTCGGCTCGGACTGTTCGCGACCCTCGGCTGGAACGGCCGCCTTCTCGGTGCTCGCTTCGGAGGCGGCGTCGGCACCTTTGGCGGCCTTCTTGGGCGGCGACTTCTTCTTCGGCTTGGCGGCCTCGGTGGTCGGGCCACCCTCGGCGGCAGCCAGCGCTGCGTTGAACAACTCAAGCTTGCTGGGCTTGGGCGGGGCGACCTTCAACCGGCCCTCCGCACCAGGCAGGCCCTTGAACTTCTGCCAGTCACCGGTGATCTTCAGCAGCTTGAGAACCGGCTCGGTGGGCTGCGCGCCAACGGAGAGCCAGTATTGGGCGCGCTCAGAGTCGATCTCGATCAGGCTTGGCTCTTCCTTAGGGTGGTACCGGCCGATGACCTCGATCGAGCGGCCGTCGCGGCGGGTGCGGGCATCGGCGACGGCAACGCGGTACTGCGGATTACGGATCTTGCCGAGCCGGGTGAGCTTGATCTTCACAGCCATGGTTAAGCGACTTCTCCTATGTGTGTCACGCTGCAATTCAGCGACCCGGGCGGGATGCCGGGGTCCGGTTTTGCCTCGCGTGTCTGACCGCCCAGCAAGCACTTCTACAGAGGTGGGTCGCGCGGCGGACAGCCGCCCATTGTGCCAGAACCCGGGTCTTGGGCAGAAATCCGTGGCGATCGCAAGCGCGGCGAAGCCGCGCGCCGCGGGTCGCCACCATCAAACCCCGCTCGCGTGGCGACACCGCACCTATGCTGGGCCAGACGGGGCCAGATGGGGGGATAAGCATGACCCGAGGTGACTCACCCAAGCGACCCCAGCTCGCCGAATTGCTGGACGAGGCAGCCGCCCAGAAGAAGACGCTGGTGCGGTTGCTGCAAGAAGCCGCACGCATTGAGCACTGCCTGCTGAATGCCTATCTTTACGCGGCGTGCTCGCTCAAGACGCTGCCCCAGGAGTTCGCCGCCCTCAGCGACGGGTCGCCCAACCGGCGCCGGGCGATCCAGTTCGAGCGGGTCAGGGACTGGAAGTTGTCTATTCTCAGCATCACTCACGAAGAGATGATGCATCTGCACTACGTGCAGTGCCTGCTACGAGCATTGGGTGAGCCCGCGGATTTCACCTTGCCGGAGCGCTCCGCGGGCGGCCACTGGCGCTTTGACGGCTGGAGCAGCCAGATTGGGTCGCACAAGCCCGAGCATGGCACCGAGGTACCCGTCGACCGGCTGACCCCGGACACGATAAAGCGGTTCGTCGTCTACGAGTCGACCGACGCTTTGCAAAATGCCGACCCGTTCGGGCCAGCGATGACGAAGTTGTTCAACCAGCTGCACGATTTCGAGGTCCAGTACCGCCTCGAAGAGTCGCTGGTCAACGTCGGCGATGGACAGCGCAACGAGTTGCGCGGCAAGCTGCTTCGCATCCTTCGCGACCTGCTACCCGGCACGAAGGTTCCTCGCCCGAAGCGCTCCATGGCTAGATGGGTCCGCCTCCCCGCTTTCGACTTCGAGCGAATCCGCTTCCAATCCATTGCCGACCTCTACAAGCAGCAGATCCTTCCGCGCTATCGCGACGCGTTCGTGATGGGCCAGGTGGTCAACGACAACCGTGATCTCAACGATGAGCTGGCCAATACCGGCGAGCGGATGCTGCCGATCGGCCCGATCCAGCGCGACAAGAACTTTGAACGCCAGGAGCAGCGCAACGTCGGCGACCCGTTAGCCAACTTCAAAAGCGTCGACAGCATCATCGGCCAGATCGTCGACGAAGGCGAAGGGATGACCGATTTCATCGAAGCGGCCGAAGAGATCCTCGCGAAGGTCAAAGAGCTAGGGGTGCCCGCACTGCTGGGTGCTGTGCGGGCAGATCAAGGTTTCTCCGGCGGCATCAACGGCGACGGCGAGACGCCGGACTGGCTCCAACGCGTCCTCCGCGTCCGCAACTGCCATCTGTACCGGTTCGCAATGATCCGAGCGCAGTTCGACGCCGAACAACGGCTCGCAGACAGGTGCGGGGAGGACTTCACGCCCACGCGCGACCCCATCTCCGGTTCCAGCCGTGTTCTGAAACGGTTCACGGTAGAGGCGACCGCCCATTTCAACGCCTGCTACCTCGTGCTGCGGACCTGGTTGAGCCGCTACTACGATCCCCGATCGACCCAGAGCGACCCCCGGCGTCGCATCGGCATCGAAGTCCTGGCCGGCTGGCCGATGATGTCGGTAGCCGTCCGGCCTTTCTTGGAGCTGCTGGCGCTCCTGCCCGTCGACGGTTCTGAACTTTTCCGATCCGACGACAAGGCCTTGGCCGCCGGCCCGCCGGGCACCGTGAAACTCAATGCCATGTTCCGCAACGAACCTATTCCGGAAGACGCCGTCGACAAGATGGATGGTTATGCGCTGCAGATCCTCGATGCGACCGCTCAATGGGCCAGGGCAGCGCGCGCCAAGGTGGACGAGCTCACCACCGACCCCACCGAGCAGAGGATCATCGCGCGGCGGCTGCAGGCACTGTCCATCCTCGATGAGTTCGAGCGGCAGATCGTCTACCGCGAGCACGGCGGCTACTCCGATACCGAAGCCGACACCACCTACCCGTGCCGAGAACCAAACAAGTATGAGGAAGTGCCGCTCGGCAGCACCGGACAATCCCCGCCACTGTTCGCCGAATCGCTGGTACTGCGTTTGCGTTTCTCGGGGCGATGCCTGGTACAACTCGCCACCGATCCGGAACCGCCCACCGATGAGGCCGGCTGCTCGGGCACCATGATGCTCACCGCCGCCGACTCGCCTGCCCACCTGGACCGCGCGCTGGTGATGCAACCTTTCAACGCTGGCAAAACCGGCAACATCATCAGAGAGCCACAAGATCGGCTTCCCCCGCTTGGGGTGCAGGTGCGCGAGGTCGCGCTCATGGTGACCGACTACCCGTCGGGATCCAGCCGGACCATGCCCGTCGCCGGGGGAAGCTCGGCCGGGGAGTCGAAGAGATTCGCGATCGAGGGGCTCAATCCTGTGCTCGTGTGCGACCCTAAAGACCTTGTCGGACAGGATCATTGCCTCAATATCGACCTGCTTGAGGCGGCCAACGGCACCCGACCCCACCTTGTCGGCGAAAACCATCTGGTCTGGGAGGACGGCGAACCCATCGACCCGTTCATCGTGGCGGTAACGATCGGCACTAACGGCGGAGAATCGGCGATCGAACTGTTCCGTCGCGAGATCTACAACGACGGACTGGACTTGATGCGCATGGATCCTCAGCAGCGCGCCCGCTCGCTGCGGGGACCCGTCGCCTTCGACCAGCTCACCAACGCGCCGGACTGGGTCCAGGCGACGCTGAGCCCAACCGAGCTGCGCGGCATCAACTCCACGCCGGGATATCTCGACGAACGCGCCGCGGCGCTGGCCGACGCCATCAGCGCCACCCTGACCAATCGCCGGCGATCCCAAGCGCGGATCGATAGTGCGGTGTCGATGCTGGAGCGCCGACGCCGGGTAGTGAACCCGCGACGGACCACGGTCGACTGGCTGGGCCTGCTGCTGCACTACGGCCACACCGTCAGCGGCCCGCTCGCCGAAGTCGACAGTGCCGACAACGTGCTGGTCACCAAGCTGGCGCAACGGTGCGGCCTGAAGCTGGGCGGCGCCGTCGCTAACCCTGATCGCCACGCCTCCAATGGCCGCTGGATGATGACCTACGGCCTGGGCTACATGGACACCGATCAGCTGTCCAACCTGACCTACGGCGAACTGCTCATCCCTCTGCGTGACACCTCAGCCCCCGACGGGCCACTCACCGTCACCAGATCCTGGCCACTAGCCGCGACCGTCGACGACATCAGCACCTACGCATGCAACTTCCGCAGGCCTTTTGCCCGACCCCGCTACGGCCCGCCCGGTCCCCCGTACACCGTCGTGGACGACGTCCGAGAGCTCCGCCGTTCGGGCTGTCCCCCGCTGCGCGAGACTCTCCTGCACCAGCAGGACGGCTGCTACACCTATGAGGTCACTGGCCCACCTGGCCTCACCGGATGCACGGCGAAATTCGCTACCAGCACCACCAGCAGCGACGCAAACACGCTGACGTGGACCGTGCAGTTCAGCTGTACCCCACCCCTGAAGCCGATCACCGCGATGGCGCTGTTCGCCGCCTACGGCGCCGAGTTGGAAGCCGCTCTCTACCAGCGGTTTCCGCGGCGGCCGCGGTAGCCGGCTCACATCAACTTCTGGAAGACCTTCGATTCGACGCGCCGCGTCATCCGCCAGCCGGCCGGGGTGCGCACGAACTCGTCGTCGTACCACAGCCCGCAGAACAACACCTGTTCTTGGTCTGCGCCGAGCACCATAGGGTTGAAGCAGATCACCCGCGACGACGCGGTATCGCCGACGATGCGCACCGAGAAGTTGCCAAGCATGTGCGCATACACCGGGAAATTCGGCAGCACTTCGGCCAGCCACTTCTTCACCTCGGGATAACGGCCGTCGATGCCGCCCAGCGCCCGGTAGTCGATGTACGCATCAGGGGTGAACACCTTGTCGAGATCGTCGAACTGGCGCTGGTCGATCGCGGTGGAGTAGTCCACCAGCAACTGCTGGATCTCCAATCGGTCCGAGATTTCGCCCAGGCTCAACATGGTTCGATTCAACACCGGCAGCGCCCGAATGTGCGGCTAGTTGGGATCGCTATCCCCGTGGCGAATGTCCACTTGCGGCACAACCGCTGGCAACCCATCGAGGAACCGGTGAACGTCAGGTCGCAAATTCCGCGCCTTCAAGGCCGCACGCGACGACGGAGGCCCCGCTCATCAGACCTCCATGTCGGCAACCGGGCGCCGGATGCGTGGACGGGGATGATCGGTGCGCACCACCGGGAGCGCCTAAACTCAGCGCCCATGCGAAAGCTCATGGTCCTAGCCGCCGCGCTGCTCACGTTCGGTGCAGCCGTCAGTACAGCCACCGCCCCGATCTCGATGGCCGACACCGACGTCCAGCCGGTCGGCTCCGTGCCGATCCCCGATGGTCCGGCACAGACCTGGATCGTGGCCGATCTCGATAGCGGCCAGGTGCTGGCCGAACGCGACCAAAACGTCGCCCATCCACCGGCGAGCACCATCAAGGTGCTGCTGGCGTTGGTGGCGCTGGACGAACTCGACCTGAACTCGACTGTCGTCGCCGACGTCGCCGACACCCAGGTCGAATGCAACTGCGTCGGCATCAAAGCCGGCCGCACCTATACCGCACGTCAGCTGCTGGATGCGCTGCTGCTGGTGTCGGGCAACGACGCCGCCAACGCGCTGGCCCACATGCTGGGTGGCCCCGAGGCTGCGGTCGACAAGATGAACGCCAAGGCCGCGGCCCTGGGCGCGACCAACACCCATGCGGCAACTCCGTCGGGGCTGGACGGACCCGGCGGCTCGGGCGCCTCGACGGCGCATGATCTGGCCGTCATCTTCCGGGCCGCCATGGCCAACCCGGTATTCGCACATATCACCGCCGAGCCGTCGGCGATGTTCCCCGGCGACAACGGCGATCAGCCGATCGTCAACCAGGACGAACTGTTACAGCGGTATCCCGGCGCCATCGGCGGCAAGACGGGGTTCACCAACGCTGCGCGTAAGACGTTCGTCGGGGCGGCCGCCCGGGGCGGTCGGCGGCTGGTGATCGCGATGATGTACGGCGTGATCACACCTGGGGGACCGACCTATTGGGACCAGGCCGCCAGCCTCTTCGACTGGGGTTTTGCCCTCAACCCACAGGCCAGCATCGGCTCTCTGTAATCGCTTGCTATAAGGCGGCATTCGGGGCCGCTGCCCGCAGCAGCGCGGCCAGCAGCGCAATACGCTGCTCCTCTATCTCGGGTTGCGGCAGCACCCCCCGGACGATGGCGGCTCCGTCGAAGACGTTGGTCAGCAAGGCGACCGCGGCCGGAAATGTCTCCTCCGGGAAGTTCTCGGCTCCGGGCATCGCGCGCGCGGCGTCGTAGATCTTGGCGCTGTACTGCTCGAGGACGTGCTGCAGGGTGGTCTTGAGCTTGTCGTCGGTGCGTGCCGCGATCATGAGCTCGTACATCACGGCGTTGGTGGGGCCGCCGGTGATGTCGCGCAATATCGCCAGCGCCGGTTCCAGCGCCGGCTGTTCGGCCGGTATCTCGGCGACGCGCTTGGTGAACGTTTCCAGCTGACGCCGCAGCACCTCGTAGGCCGTGGCCGCCATGAAGTCGCCCATCGTCTCGAAGTGCCGAAACAGAGCACCCACAGACACTCCCGCGCGCTTGGTGATCACCGCAGCCGACGCTCGGGCATACCCGACCTCGATGATGGTGTCGATGCTGGCCTGCAGAAGACGGCCGACCGTTTCTTCGCGACGTTGCTGCTGGGTGCGGGCCATGTCAGGCGTCGACGCTCACGGCCTGACGTTCGCCGGCGCGCAGGTAGTGCCCCGACCGCACGGTCTGCCCGTAGCCGTCCCGGAATCGGCCTGCCCGGAACACGATGTCGCCGCCCACTCCCGTGGCGACCACCGTCGCGTCGTTGCGGTTGACCATGCGCCGCAGCCCGCCGTAGAAGGGGACCTCTTCCTCGTGGTAGCCGTCCACCGATTCGTCGAGGTGCGCGGGGTCGATCACCACGAAGTCGGCGCGGTCGCCCTGGCGCAGGGTGCCCCCGTCGATGCCGAACCATTCGGCCAGTTCGCCCGTCAGACGATGCACCGCATGCTGGATGGGCATGAACGGCGTTCCGGCCCGCTCGGCATCCCAAACGCGTTTGAGCAGTCGCAGACCGAAGTTGTAGAAGGCCATGTTGCGCAGGTGCGCGCCAGCATCGGAGAAGCCCATGTGCACGCTCGGTTCGGCGGCGAGCTTGTTGAGCTCCTTGGGCCGGTGGTTGGCGACGATGGTCGTCCAGCGCACGTTGCGTTCACCGTTTTCGACGAGCACGTCGAGGAAGGCGTCGAGCGGGTGCAGCCCACGCTCGTCGGCGATTTCGCCAAAGCTCTTGCCGATCAACGATTTATCAGGGCATTCGACGATCACAGCATCGTGGAAGTCACGGTGCCACAACGTGGGACCCAGCTTGATACGGTCGAATTCCCGCCGGAACCGCCGGCGGTAGGACTCATCGGCCAGTAAGTCGTTGCGTTCCAATTGCTCTCGCAGATGCAGGGCCGCCGTGCCGGCACCGAACTCTTCGAAGACAGGCAGGTCGATTCCGTCGGAATACAACTCGAACGGCACCGGCAGATGCTGAAAGCGCACGCTGGAGCCCAGGAGTTTGTTGAGTATACGGGTGCCCAGCCCGAAGGTGTACACGGCCAGCGGCATCGACTTGGCGTCGGCGGACACCAGCATGCTCATCCGAATGCCCTTGCGCCGGTGTAGGATTCGGCTGCTTGCCAAGAAGAACAGCAATCCGGTTGCCGGCCTGTCGAGGTTGGGCGCGCTCTGCAGAATCCGGCCTCGTTTGCGCAGCACCGAGATGAGCTTGCGCCGCTCGCGCCAGGTCGCGAAAGTCGACGGCAGCGCGCGGGACCGGAAGCGGTCGCCGTCGAGCTTGTCGATCGCGGCATCCATACCGGACATCCCCAGCATCCCGGCCTCGAGCGCGTCGTCGAGCAACGTCGCCATCGTCTCCAGTTCGGCCTGGCTGGGCCGCACTGCCGCATCGGTGGCCCGGTCGAGCCCTAACACCGCCGCACGCAGATCCGAATGACCAAGCAGCGAACCTACATTCGGACCGAGCGGCAGGCTGTCGATGGCCTTGATGTATTCGGCCGGTGTTGACCACGTCCGGTTGGTGTCCAGCGCGCGGTGTACGAACTCACGCGGCACCGCCTCGACGCGGCTGAAAAGGTCGGCGGCGTCCTCGGAGTTGGCGTAGACCGTCGACAGCGAACAATTGCCCAGGAGCACGGTGGTGACGCCGTGGCGCACCGATTCGCGCAGTCCGGGATCGAGCAGCACCTCGGCGTCGTAGTGGGTGTGCACGTCGAGGAAGCCGGGGAGCACCCACTTCCCCGCTGCGTCGATCACCTCCGGACAGCCGGTCTCATCGAGCGGCTTCGGGGACACCGCGACCACTACCCCGTCGCGAATGCCTAGGGTCCGCGTCTGCGGCGCGGCACCGGTGCCGTCGAACCACAGTCCCTCGCGAATGATTACGTCGTAGCTCACAGTTCCTCCGGGTCGTCGAGTTGCCCCAAAACCTAACATAGATAGTGATTACTCGCAATCTTTTCTCGGCGCGCGGCGATCCCGACGCATGATCGATGCGTTGTTTCAGCGACCGGGCACAGAAGCCCGCGTGGTCGGCGTTGCCGGTGTCGTCGGTGTTGTCGATGGGGTTTCGGGAATGGTCACGGGATCCGGCACATTGACCGCGGGCGGTATCTCACCGCTGCGGCTGGCCACTGCCGGGATGCGGATGACGGCTCCTTGCTGGCCGCATTCGTTGCTGTGCACCGTGACCACCATTTCGCCGACCAGATCCCCCACCAGCTGCGGGCGCAACGACAGCACTTGGGTGGTGGCCTGGGTGCTAGCCGCACCGTTGGGACCGATGCACGCGAACTGCACCGCCTCGGGTCGAGACTTCCACTGGCCCTGGCCGAATTCCAGCACCAATGGGCGAACACCCGACTTTGCCCGCGTGTGGTCGTTGTCGTCGAGCATGGTGGCTGCGGCCAGACAGCGCGTCGGTGTGCACGAAGACCGGACCGCCCACCAGGTGTTGACGTCCGGAGGCTGCGGGCTCGGGGTGAAGTCGTAGGTCTGCTTGGAGCGTTGCACCTCGATTTGATAGGTGCCGTCGAGAGGGGCCGGCGAGGCGGCGGGGTCACTGGTCGGCGGGGCGCTGGTCGCGGTGGCCGGACTGGTCCGCGGGCCGACAGCCGCAGGGTGGTCGCCGGTCGTCCGGCGACCGATCGCAATGCCGACGGCGAGCAGGCCAACCATGAGGACCGCGGCGGCCGCGCCGAGCACGATCCGGCGCGATCTGCGATTTCTCGGTCCCTGCGTCGATTGGGAAAACGCGTCGAGGCGCCGCGCCAGCGCCGCAGCCGCCGATTGCAGCAGGCTGCCGCGAGGTTGCGGAGTCACCGGTCGGGGGGGCGGCGCCATGGTCGGTGGCGCTGGTGGGCTCTGTGGCCAGTCATAGACCGGGTAGTCCACGACATAGGCGGGTTCGGCGGCGACGGCGGCCGTCGCTGCCTGAGTGGGCTCGCGGGCATGATCGGCCGGCACGATACCGGCGCGCTCGGTGAGGTTGTCGGCAAACTCCCGGCAGCTGCCGAAACGGCCCGCGGGGTCGGCGCCGAGCGCTCTGGACAAGGCCGCATCGAGTCGTGCGAGGTCTGGGCGCAGGTCGCTGAGTTTGGCCGCCACGCCGCCCGACGGCGCGCCGGTGAACAAGTGAAAAGCAGTGGCCGCCAGAGCGTGCTGGTCCGCGCGCCCGTCAACCCCGGCCGCCTGTTCCGGCGTAGTCAGCGTTACCCCGAAGTCGCCCAACAGAATCCGTGTTTCACCCCGGGCCGGATTGGTCATCAGGATGTTGGCGGGCCGAACGTCACCATGCACCAGTCCACGCTGATGGGCGTAGTCCAGAGCGGCGGCCGTGGCACTGATGATGGCGAGTACCTCGCCGACCGGTAAGACCGCTGGAAACCGCTCGCGCATCAGCTGCGCGGCGCTGATCCCGTCGATGTAGTCCATCGCGATCCACAGTCGGCCTTCGAACTCGCCGCGCTCATGAACCTCGACGATGTTGGGATGATAGAGGCTCGCCGCCATCGCGGTCTCCCGGTGGAATTGCCGGCGAAACCCGGGGTCTGCCGACAGTGCCGGCGAGAGAACTTTCAGCGCCGCCCACTGCGTCGAGCGCGGGTTCTCGACGAGATAGACCTCGCCCGTCCGGCCCGATCCCAGCAGTCGCACGATCGTGTAGGCGGCAAACGTCGCGCCGCTGGCCAATGCCATTCCGCGATGGTAACCGCCGCCGCCGCCGCACGCCGGGCAAGCGCCGGGCTAACAGCCGGTTAACACTTGGCCCGAAACATCTTGCCGCGCAGGATTATCAACTCGGGCTCGCTCAGCACGCCCGGTCCCCGTCGCGGGTCGTCGGCGTAGCACAACAGGTCAGCCGACGCGCCAGGGTCCAGGCCGGGCCGGCCCAACCAGCGTCGGGCATCCCAGCATGCCGCGCCCAGCGCGTCAGTCGGACTCATTCCGATCTTCTTGAGGGCCTCCACCTCGTCGGCGATGCGTCCGTGTTCGATCGTGCTGCCGGCATCGCTACCGGCATACAACGGAATTCCCGCCTCCCGAGCTGCGGCGATCCGCGGATAAGTGCGGGTGTACAGGTCGCGCATGTGCGCGGCGTAGGTCGGGTAACGAACCGCCGAATCGGCGATGCCGGGAAAGTTTTCGACGTTGATCAGGGTGGGCACCAATGCGGTTCGGTGTTCGAGCATCAGCGCGATGCTGTCGTCGGTCAGCCCGGTGCCGTGCTCGATGCAGTCGATGCCGGCGTTGATCAGACCGGGCAGGGCATCCTCGCCGAAGACGTGTGCGGTAACCCGTGCCCCGTGCGCGTGGGCGGCATCGATGGCGGCCTTGAGCACGTCGTCGGACCACAGCGGGGCGAGGTCGCCGACGCTGCGGTCGATCCAGTCGCCGACCAATTTGACCCAGCCGTCGCCGCGAAGCGCCTGTTCGGCCACCGCGGCCGGCAACTGCGATTCGTCATCGAGTTCGACAGCGAAACCGGGAATGTAGCGTTTGGGCCTGGCCAGGTGCCTGCCGGCGCGGATGATGCGCGGCAGGTCGTGGTGGTCGTCAAGACTGCGGGTATCGGTTGGTGACCCGCAATCGCGCAGCAGCAGTGCGCCCACGTCACGTTCGGTCTCGGCCTGAGCTGTCGCCTCGTCGAGCGTGATGGCGCCGTGTTGCCCGAGCCCGACATGGCAGTGCGCGTCCACCAGCCCCGGCATGATCCAGCCGCCGTCAAAGACGGTGTCGGCCCCGGCAACGCGCTCGGTGCTGATGCGGCCGTCGATGATCCACAATTCGATCGCGGCCTCGTCGGGCAGCGTCCGGCCGCGCACGCGCAGGGGCACCGCGTGGCTACTTCTTGCCGGGGTTGCCCGGGAACTTGAGCTTGGAAAGGTCGAAGTCGGCCAGCCCCGGCGGCAGCTCGTCGAGCCCTTCGGGCATCTGGGACAGATCGGGGAATCCCGGAGGCAGGCCTGGCATCCCCGGCATGCCGAATGGGCTCTTGACCTTAGGCGGCGTCGGACCGCGAGCGCCCTTCTTGCCCTTCTTTCCGGCCTTTCCCCGGGCGGCGTTGCTCTTTCGGGTCGCGGACTTGCGACCGATGCCGGGAATGCCCATGCCGCCGAGCATCGACGACATCATCTTGCGGGCTTCGAAGAAGCGGTCGACCAGCTGGTTGACCTCGGAGACCGTCACGCCCGAGCCGTTGGCGATGCGCAGCCGCCGCGACGCATTGATGATCTTGGGGTCGGCCCGCTCTTCGGGCGTCATCCCGCGGATGATGGCCTGTACCCGGTCGAGCTGCCTGTCGTCGATCTCGGCCAACGCTTCCTTCATCTGCCCCGCGCCCGGCAGCATTCCCAGCAGATTGCCAATGGGACCCATTTTGCGCACAGCCAGCATCTGCTCGAGGAAATCCTCCAGGGTCAGCTCGCCGGCGCCGATCTTGGCCGCGGCTTGCTCGGCCCGCTGGGCGTCGAAGACCTGCTCGGCCTGTTCGATCAGGCTCAGGACGTCGCCCATGCCGAGGATGCGGCTGGCCATCCGGTCCGGGTGGAAGACGTCGAAGTCCTCCAGCTTCTCGCCGGTGGAGGCGAAAAGGATTGGCACACCGGTCACTTCGCGGACCGACAACGCCGCGCCGCCGCGGGCATCGCCGTCGAGCTTGGTCAACACCACACCGGTGAAACCGACACCCTCGCCGAACGCCCGGGCGGTGGCCACCGCGTCCTGACCGATCATCGCGTCCAGGACGAACAGCACCTCATCGGGGTTGACGGCGTCCCGGATGGCTGCGGCCTGGGCCATCAGCTCCTCGTCGATGCCGAGCCGCCCGGCAGTGTCGACGATGACCACGTCGAAGTGTTTGGCCTGGGCTTCGGCCAGCCCGGCTGCGGCGACGGCCACAGGGTCACCGGGGCCCGACTCGGGCGAGGCGCCCGGGTGTGGAGCAAACACCGCCACCCCGGCTCGTTGACCGACGACCTGAAGCTGGTTCACCGCTGCCGGACGCTGCAGGTCACACGCCACCAGCAGCGGCGTGTGGCCCTGACCTTTGAGGCGTGCGGCAAGCTTGCCGGCCAGCGTCGTCTTACCGGAACCCTGCAGTCCGGCGAGCATGATGACGGTGGGTGGGGTCTTGGCGAACACCAGTTCGCGGGTCTGGCCTCCGAGGATGCCGATGAGTTCCTCGTTGACGATTTTGACGACCTGCTGCGCCGGATTGAGTGCCCCGGACACCTCGGCGCCGCGGGCGCGTTCTTTGATCCGGTGGACGAACGCCCGGACGACGGGCAGCGAAACGTCGGCTTCCAGCAGCGCCAACCGGATTTCGCGCGTCGTGGCATCGATATCGGCGTCGGTCAGGCGGCCCTTGCCGCGTAGCCCCTGCAGGGCATTGGTCAACCGGTCGGACAGCGATTCAAACACGCCCGCCAGCCTAGTGGTGAGTGCCAGCCCCGCGTAGCGGGGCGCAGCAGCTCACCACCATCACACCCAGTGGTGAGTGCCAGCCCCGCGTAGCGGGGCGCAGCAGCTCACCACCATCACACCCAGTGGTGAGTGCCAGCCCCGCGTAGCGGGGCGCAGCAGCTCACCACCATCACACCCCACCAATCGTGCGGTGCGCGCCATGGTGGTCATTGGCTCTCCGGACCTCAATCCCTGGAAGGCCTGAGAAGCGACCGACCCTTCACTGGGCCATTAAACGCGCAAGCGTGGTGCCATCGGAGGCCAGCAGGTAGAGCTCAGCTGGTCGCCCGGACACGCTACGTGTGCGGTCCAGCGCGGCCTGCACGCCGATCTCCACCTTCATGACGCCCGTAGCGCAGAGCATCTTGGTGTACGACAGGTCTGAAAAGGTCAGGATGGCACCATCCGATGTGTACCGCCCGGAAAAGTGGTTGCAGCCCGAGAACCCGACCGCCTCGCCGTCTGACCAAAGCTCCAATGTTGCCGCGATCGTCGGCGGCGTGGCCGCCCCCAAAACCTCGACAAAACGCCACGTTGTGCCCACCACGTTGGGGACGGCGGGCTCGTCCAACGGGACGGTGTCCAGCCGACGCGCCTGGGCAGACTCGGTGCAGCTGGCCGACGCGGGGATGCAACCCACCTCGCGGTAGATGTCGGCCGCGGCGGGAATCGTGCATGACAGTGCGACCACGAGGGCTGCGGCCGCACCTGCGACCAGTCTCATGAACAACACCTGACCGGCCATGGACCGGCCATGGACCGGCGCGAAAACGCGGCGACGAGATGTTCGGACCTGCCGTCCACGAGCTAAGCGCCGGTCATCGGGGCTGCCACCGGACCATCTCTCCTTCTTCGAGTCCTTCGAGTTCTTCGAGTTCTTCGAGTTCTTCGAGTTCTTCGAGCCAATCGTTTCAGGCCAAAACAATTCGGCGCGGGTCGCCGGTTGCCCAACTTGCCTGTCAGGTCTGCGATGCGTCGAGTCTCGCCGCTGCGACGATGTGGCAACAGGGCCTTTCGCCTCTGATACCGGTCGACACCTGGGTGGGCACGCCAGAAACCGCAGATATGTCCGGTGCGTAACGCGCCTTCGTTACGCCCGGGGGACCTTCGGCCCTACCGCACCGGTTTGCGCGCGGCTATCGTTAGCGAAAGGAACACCGTTCCGAGCCGAATTGCACCTGAACACGGCGCGATTCGCATCCTGTACTGCGCGGCTCAAGAAACGGGAGTTGGAGGGAGCTAACGTGACCGGCAACGAGCTGATTCTGGAATTACCACCTTTCCTGCAGGTGGAGAAACTTCAAGAAGAGCCCGGCGATGACGAACGCGCTGATAGCAACTTCCAAAGCTCAATTATCTACAATTGCTGCAGTCAATTTCCCTGTACGTTTTCAAAGTCGCGCTTTTAGGCGTGGCGGCACCAGGCAAGACCAGGGTGATGGCGTCCAGGCATCCTGAACGGTTACGCGGGCTGGTTGTTGGAACGGGTTAGCCCTGAAGGCTCGAAACCGCTGCCGCCGGGGGTGATTAACGCGTGCGAGTGACAGGGCCGGAAGCCAAGCCCGCGGTCGAAATGAGCCGTGCAGAGCTACTCGAATTGGTCTCTCGAGCAAGTTCCCTGCGTGAGCGGATCGCACATCCAGCTGCGTTCGACTCGGCGGTGGCCGGCGTTTCGCGCAAGGGCGCGGCAAGGCTCAAGAAGTGGTGCGAGATCGTCGCCGACGGCGACGCGGACCAGTTCCGCCACCGGCTGTCCTTCGACTCACTCGACCAGGCAAGCGTACGGGTATTCCTCACCGACATAGCGAGGCCGGAAGTCTTCGCCGTGCCGGCATGGACCGAGGTGGTGAACGAGGTGTTGCGCGCCGACCCTGACGGTGGGAACGCACCCGTCTTCGAGTTGCCATTTCTGCAACCGGATGCGCCGGTGCCATTCGAGGAACTGCTGTTGCCGTTTGTCGCCGTCGCTGAAAATCGGTTGGCAGAAGCCGCCCTCGGCTACCACAGCCTGCCGGTCCAGGTTCGCGGCAGCATGGAACATTCTCTGCTGCAAGCCCTCTCGCGAATTTCGTCGCGGGTGCTGGAGTTGGAGTTCCGCACCTTTCTGGCGTGCCGTCAACTCGACGGGCTGCCATGTCCGGACCCCGCACGGGCACACGAATCACGGACGGCGTATCTGGAGTTTGTCGCCGATATCCGGAGCACCGGCTGGCGGCCCCTGTTCGCAGAGTATTGCGTGATGGCGCGGCTGCTGTCGGTCGCCGTGCTGCAGTGGGTGGCCAATAGCGCCGAGTTACTGGCCCGGCTGCGCAGCGACGGCGCAGACATCGGTCGGATCTTCGGTATCGCCAATCCGAGTGACCTTGCGGCCATCAAGATGGATTTGTCAGATCCCCACTTCGGCGGCAAGTCAGTGGTTGCTATTGAGTTCGCCACCGGGGAAATGCTGATCTACAAACCGAAGGATCTGGCGCTGGAAGCGGCGTATTTTCGCTTCACCACCTGGCTGAACACTCTCGGTGCGGATCCCACGTTTCCCGTGCTGAAGATCCTCGAGCGCGACGGGTACGGGTGGGTGGAATTCGTCGACAACCGCCCTTGCGACTCCGACGAGCAGGTCGGGCGCTTCTACCGCAGGTCAGGTGCGCTCTTATGCCTGCTCTATGCTTTCAACGGCACCGATTTTCACTTCGAAAACCTGATCGCCTGCGCAGAGTATCCGGTGCCGGTGGACCTCGAGACCATCTATAGCCATCCGATGGCCACCGACGATTCTGAGCTCACCGATGAAGTCGCCCGACGGCTGGGGCGATCCGTATTGGCCACCCACTTCCTTCCGAATCCGGTCAAGGGTCAACACCGCCACTACGACATTTCTGCGATCGCGCGATCGGCGGACGAAGAAGGCGAATATGAAGTCTTGACCTGGCAGCACATCAACACCGACGGACTGGCATATCGCTACGGAAAGGTCAAACCCAAGCAGGGGGACAACCTGCCGCGTTTCGAAGAGCAATACCTCTCCCCGGACAGCAACGTCGAGGACATTGTCGACGGATTTCAGGCGGTCTATGAGCTGTTGACAAGCCACCGGGAAGAATTGCTGGCCACCGACAGCCCATTCCGTGAGGTCTTCAGCTACCCGGCTCGCTTCATCCTGCGCAGCACCATGCATTACGTGTCGGTTCTCAACAGCGCCTGCCACCCCGACTGCTTGCGTGAAGGCATCGACTTCGACATCCAGTTGGAGGTGCTGTCGCGGCCGTTCCTGCGTGACAAGCGGCGGCCAGAGCTGTGGCCGCTCGTCGGCGAGGAGGTGACGGCATTCTGGCGAACTGATGTACCCAAGTTCACCGCGCGGGGGGACAGTGATTCGCTGGTCCTGTCGTCTGGCGAAACAGCCAGGGCCTGCTTCACCGACTCCGCAGTGAACCAGTCGCAGCAGAATCTCCTGCGCTTCGGCGAGGACGACCTCTGCTGGCAGGTCAAACTGATCAGGGGCTCGATGGATGCCCGCGACGCCAAGAGTTTCATCTGGTATGCGCCGCCCGCCGAGTACGACGACGAGCAGATGGAGCCGTTGGATCGGGCGCAATTGGTGGACCAGGCGGTCGCGCTGGGACACGGTCTTGAACGCGCCGCAATTCGCCAAGCCAATGGCGAGCCGGGATGGCTGGTTCTCAAGAGCCTACCTCAGGGTGACGAATTCGCCTTGCGGGCAATGGAATTGGACCTTTACAACGGCCGGTCCGGGGTAGCGCTGTTCTTCGCCGCGCTCGAAAAAGTGGCCCCGGGTCTCGGATTCGGCGAGTCGGCGCGGGCCGCCTTGGCGATCGTGCGCCGCTGGCTGGTCAAGGCCGACGACCGCGGCATCGCCTCGCTCGGGGTGGGCGGGCTGCTGGGATTTCCCTCGGTGGCATACGCCCTGGCGCGCGTCGGCGTCCTGCTAGACGATGCCGGGCTGATCGAAGAAGCAGTCGGAGCGGCCCGCCGGATCGGCCCGGATCTGGTGAACGGAGACAAGGCATTCGATGTCCTCGGGGGCGGCGCCGGAGCGATCCTGTGTCTGCTCGCGTGCTGGCGAGCCTGCAGCGATCCCGAATTGCTTGCTATCGCCGACGCGTGGGGCCGGCACTTGGTGAAGTCACGCAGCCTGACGGCCTCCGGACACCGGACGTGGCCCACCCTTGCCGGCAAATACCTGACCGGTATGTCGCACGGAGCGGCGGGCATCGCCTACGCCCTGGCTGCGCTGTTCCGCGCGACCAACGAGCCGGACTTCCTGGACGCGGCCAAGGAAGCGGTGTGGTTCGAAGATTCGCAGTTTTCTCTCGAGAAAGGCAACTGGCCCGACCACCGGGAAGTTCGCTACGCGGGAAAAACACTGGAACAGACCGGGTTTGGCGTCTTCTGGTGCCACGGCGCCCCCGGTATCGGCTTGGCACGACTGGGTGGCCTGCCCGTGCTCGATTCCGCCGACATCCGTCGCGACATCGCGGCCGCGTTGACAACCACCCGCGAGTGCGGTCTGTTGCCCCGCGATCATATCTGTTGCGGCAACATGGGTTTGGTGGAGACGTTCCTGACGGCCGGCCAGGTGCTCGGCGATCCATCGTTGACCCGCGAAGCGCAGCGGATCAGCTCGCGCGTGGTAGCACGGGCTGGGCGCATTGGAGATTTCGCGATCACTTTCCGCCATGGCTTTCGAAGTCCGAACCTGTTCATGGGCGCAGCCGGCGTGGGTTATGAGCTGCTGCGCGTTGCCTATCCCGACGATTTGCCCGCGGTTCTGCTGCTGGCGTGATCATCGGCCAAGCACGACCGGAGCAATCCAGACCAGAGGAGGACGAATGGACGATCCCCCGATCCTGACCGAGGACGAACTACGGTCCGCGGTTCGACAGGTATTCAAGCGCGCTCAAACCGATTGGAAATTCCGCCAGCTATGCCTGGCTGATCCCGCCGCAGCGATCCGTGAGGTCAGCGGCAGGTCGCTGCCATCCGGCTTCGTGCTGCAGTTCAGGGACACGCGAGAACCGGTCGGGTGACGTCTCATTCACGCAGCCGTTCGGCCGCGCTTCAGCACAAGGAACGCTACGAAGTCGTTCGAGATGCGGTGAACCCACAGATGCTCCGGCTCATCAAAGATTCCCTGGTCATAACGAAAGATGCTGACTACGCCATGAACGGCGTGTCTCCGTCCGACACCCAGCACTTCGGGGACCCTCAGTGCCCCGCCAGCTGGGCTCGTTACAGCCACCCGGTATGCGAGGCGCTGCTGCTCATGGTCGCGCCCGTGGTAGAGCTGATCAGCGGCAAGGAGCTGGTGCCCACCTACAGCTATTGCCGGATCTATTGGAACGGCGCCATGCTCGACAAGCACACCGACGGTGCGAGCTGCCAATACAGCGCGTCGCTGTGCGTTGACGTTGACCCTGAGCCGTGGCCTCTTTACATGGCCGGCACCGCATTGGTCTTGAATCCGGGCGACTTGGTCTGTTATCAAGGCATCGACGTGGTGCACTGGCGCCCTGTCTACACCGGCAATCAGCAGATACAGATCTTCCTGCATTACGTCGACAAGAACGGCGAACACGCGCAGTGGGCCTTCGACAAACGGCCCACGCTGGGTTTCGACACGAAGGTAGCGGAAATCCGCACCCTTGCCCTCGTCCGGCATGCCCAGGCTGCGCACCAGCAGGGCTGTTGGGCTGACGCTCGAGCCAACTGCGAACAAGCCCTGCGTATTACACCCGGTCAGTGTGATGCCCTACACCTGCTTGGTGTCATTGCACGTCAATCCGGGCAGCCAGAGCGCGCGCTGAAGTTGATCGCCCAAGCCATCGAGATTTACCCGAAGGACCCGGAGTTTTATCTGGACTTAGGCCAGACCCAGCAAGACCTGGGCAACTCAACCGCTGCGATCAGCGCCTTCGAAAGCGCACTGCGGCTCAAGCCCGACCTCGAGGCGGCGAAAGCTGCGCTGAGGACTGCTCGAGAACAACCATTGGGCGGGTGATGCTCGCGATGAAATCCGTATCTGTTGAGGCCGCCTTCGCCAAGCTCGGCGACGGCATCGAAACAACATGGCGCAGTCTGAACTACGACCAGGATGCCTTCAGCGCGATCGCGGTCGAGATGCTCGCCTCCTGTGGCATCGCGGGATCGATTGAGTCCGAAGACGTACTCAACTGGGCCATGACGTCGCGCTGTCTGCCCCCGCAGCACGACCTCGCGGCGACGTTCGGGCAGCCGCCGCTGACCCTGTACCGCACCGAGCGCTTCCACGTGTCGGTACTGTTCTGGCTGTCTGCCACCGTGTCCATCCACGAGCACGGATTCCAAGGCGCATTCGGCGTTCTCGATGGCTCCAGCGTCCATTCGAGGTGGACATTCGAGCCGAGCATGTCGATCAATTCCAGCCTCAAGCTCGGCACGGTCCGACGCAACTCGACCGAGCTGCTCGAAATCGGCGACATAAGGCCGATATTGCCGGGACCGGCCGGTGCCCACTCCCTGGTCCATCTGGACACACCGTCGGCGACCGTGGTGATCCGCACCTGCGACGACCCTCGTCATCACCGTCAATACAACTACCTGGTGTCAGGTGTGGCCATCAATCCCGAATACGTCGACCAGGCACTGGTCAAGAAATGCCAGCTGATCAAGCTGATCGCGTCCTGCTATCCGGAGCACCTCGGCAGGCTTGTCGACGCATCGGTGACTGACGCCGACGCCTTTGCGGAGCTCGAGCTCCTCTCGGCGGCAATCACGACCGGCCCGTTCCGCCGCTGGTTGACGAGCGATCAGGCAGCGATCCCGACGCCCGCCGCGAGCGCCCCCTGGATCCAGGCCGTCGTCGACGAACGACGTCGCGAAAGCCTGCTGATGTCCCTGCGAAATCGCACTCAGGATCCGGCCCAGCGGTTGGCGCTGGCGATCATCATGACCCACATCGACGCCGCCACCGCAGTCGAGCTCTTCGCCCGCAAGCGTTTCTCCGATCCAGCCACGAGCCTGGCGTCGGCGATCACCGAGCTCCTGGCCAAGGGGCCGTTGCGGGAAGTGGCCGACCCGCCGCAGCCGACGCTGCTGTGCGACGTGCTGGCCAAACTGATCGAGGGCTGGACCATGGACCAGATCCGATCGTCGTTGGCGGGCAACGCAAGTGGGGCCAAGGCGGACGAAGAGCTCGTCGGGATCGCCGAGATTCTTCGGCGCTCCACCTTCCTGACCGGCCTGGTCCCAGCCGAGCGGCTCGGTTTTCGGCGGCCTGTCGTCGGGGTGACCCCATCCGTCAACCGGTCCGGTTGAGGGTTGTCAGCCATGACCGGCCAACGCGGCGCATCATGCGGGTATGCCGGGGCCGGCGCTCCATGGTGGTGCCGCACAACCCGATTGGTCGCCCGCGGCCCCGCTTCCAAGGGCACAAGTCCCCTACGCCCCAGCACATGATTGTGCGACAGTAACCGGATGCTGGCGGGACTACTACGGCGCTATGCCTGGCCGTATCGATGGCTGATCGCGATCGTTGCCGGACTCCAGCTGATCAGTACCCTTGCGTCGCTGTATCTGCCGACGGTCAATGCGTCGATCATCGACGACGGTGTCGCCAAGGGCGATACCCACACGATCATCCGGCTCGGCGGGCTGATGCTGTTGGTGACCGGGCTGCAGGTACTGTGCGCGCTGGGGGCGCTCTACGCGGGGTCGCGCGCCAGTATCGGTTTCGGCCGGGACCTGCGGTCGGCGATGTTCGATCACGTCACCGGGCTCTCGGAACCAGACACCGCACGTTTCGGAACACCCTCACTACTGACCCGCACAACCAACGACGTACGGCAGATCGAGGTGGTGGTGCAAATGACGAGCACCGTGCTGATCACCGCGCCGATCATGTGCGTCGGCGGCGTGCTGATGTCGATTCACCAGGATGTGGGCCTGTCATGGCTGTTGGTGGTCAGTATTCCGGTGCTGACCGTGGCAAGCTATCTGATCGTCTCCCGGATGCTGCCGCTGTTCCACCGGCTGCAAAGCTTGATCGACAACATCAATCGTGTTATGCGAGAACAACTTTCAGGTATCAGGGTCATCCGGGCCTTCGCCCGGGAACATGTCGAGCAACGGCGGTTCACCAAAGCGAACCGCGACGTCTTCGTGACCGCGCTGACGGTCGGCCGGTGGCAGGTGCTGATGGCGCCGGTGACAATGCTGGTGATCAACCTGTCCAGCGTCGCCTTGACGTGGTTCGGCGGCTTGCGCATCGAAGCCGGACAAATGCAAGTCGGTTCGCTGATCGCATTCCTGTCCTACTTCTTGCTCATCGCGATGTCGGTGCTGATGGCGATGGAATTTCTCGAGCTGTTGCCTCGTGCGTCGGTGTGCGCCGGGCGTCTCGGTGAAGTGCTGTCGACAACTCCGGCAATCACCAGCCCGGCAGACCGGAAGCGGCCGGCATACGGCATCGAAGGGACCGTGCGGCTGCACGGTGTGACGTTTCGCTATCCGGGCTCTGATCGTCCTGCGCTGCAAAATGTTTCGTTGACCGCATCGCCGGGCTCGGTGACAGCGATCATCGGCCGGAGCGGTTCGGGTAAGTCCACGCTGGTGTCGCTGATCTGCCGGTTCTATGACGTGACTGCCGGCGCGGTGCTGGTGGACGGGATCGACGTTCGCGACTACGACACCGAGCAGCTTTGGTCGGCGATCGGGCTGGTGCCCCAACGCGGTTACCTGTTCTCCGGCACCGTGGCCGACAACCTGCGCTTCGGCCGCCCGGGCGCCAGTGAGGCCGAGATGTGGGAGGCGTTGCGGGTCGCCGCCGCCGACGACTTCGTTCGTGAGCATGCCGACGGCTTACAGATGCAACTGGCCCAGGGCGGCATCAACCTGTCGGGTGGGCAGCGGCAGATGTTGGCGATCGCGCGCGCGGTGATCAACCGCCCCGCCGTCTATCTGTTCGACGACGCGTTCTCGGCCCTTGACGTGCAGACCGACGCCCAGGTGCGCACCGCATTACGTGAGGCGGCTCCAGATTCAACGATTATCATTGTAGCCCAGCGTATTTCGACAGTCGCGATGGTCGACCGGATCGTGGTACTCGATGACGGCGAAGTGGTGGGCGCCGGCACTCATGATTGGCTTCTGACGAACTGCCCCGCCTATGCCGAGCTTTGCGAACTGCAGTCGCTGGCCTCCGATGTGGTGCGACGGCAATGACGTCGACATCGGCGCCCGCCCAAGAGCAGCTAGACGACTTCGGCGAAAAGCCCCAGAGTTTCGCGGGTTCGGCGATGCGGCTCGCGCACCGCCTTACGCCGCACACCAGGCTGATCGCAGCGGTGCTTGCGGCCTCTGTCGGCGGGATCGCTTTGGCAGTGATCGGCCCTCGCGTTCTCGGCCACGCCACCGACCTGCTGTTCAACGGTGTAATAGGCAAACAGCTTCCGCCCGGCCTCACCAAAGACCAGGCGATCGCAGCTCTGCGGGCACGCGGCGACAATGGCATGGCCGACCTGGTATCGGGCATGAATGTAGTCCCCGGCCAGGGCATCGACTTCGGCGCGGTGGCGCGAACGCTGCTGGTCGCGTCAGGAATCTATCTGGCGTCGGCGCTGCTACTGTGGGCCAAGGGGCGCCTGCTCAACGTCATCGTGCAGCGCACAATCTTGACCTTGCGTGCCGACGTGGAAGACAAGCTGCACCGGCTACAGCTGTCCTATTTCGACGGGCATCAGCGCGGCGAGCTGCTCAGCCGGGTCACCAACGACATCGACAACATCGAGACATCGCTGTGGATGACAATCAGCCCGTTGCTGACCGCAGTGCTCACGGTGGTGGCGGTGTTGTCGATGATGCTGTCGATCTCGTTGCTGCTGACCATGATTACGGTTCTCACCGTGCCGCTGTCCATATTGGTCACGCGAGTGATCGCGCCGCGCGCACGGCGGCTGTTCGTCGAGCAGTGGGCGGTTATCGGGCGGCTCAACGCCCATGTCGAGGAGACCTACAGCGGGCTACCGTTGGTCAAGACTTTCGGGCAGCGCGCGCGGGCTCTGGAGCGGTTCCGGAACCTCAATTCCCGGGTCTACCGCGCCAGTTTCGGCGCCGAGTTCCTGTCCGGACTGATCTCGCCGGCCGCCGAGTTCATCGCGAACCTCAATTACGTTGCAGTGGCCGTGCTCGGCGGTATGCAGGTGGCCTCGGGACACATCACGCTAGGCAGTGTGCAGGCGTTCATTCAGTATGTGCGCCAGTTCAACCAGCCGGTCATCCAGATCGCGTCGATGTATTACGTCGCCCAGTCGGGGGTGGCCAGCGCCGAGCGGGTCTTCGACTTGCTGGACGCCGCTGAGCAGGAGCCTGACCCCGCGTTGGCGCTGCCGTCGGCCGTCGAGCCCGGACCGCCCGGGCGGGTGGAGTTCCAGCACGTGAATTTCAGCTACCGACCGGGCATCCCAGTGATCAAGGATGTCTCGCTGGTCGCCGAACCGGGTACCACGGTCGCAATCGTCGGCCGTAACGGATCGGGTAAGACCACGCTGGTGAACCTGCTGATGCGGTTCTACGAGGTTGATTCGGGCCGGATTCTGATCGACGGCGTGGACATCGCGACCGTGAGCCGGCAGTCGCTGCGTTCCCGGATCGCGATGGTGCTGCAAGATGCCTGGCTGTTCGAGGGGACGATCGCCGACAACATCGGCTACGGGCGTCCGAATGCCAGCCGGGACGAAATCATCGCGGCCGCGAAAGCGGCCTGTGTCGACCGCTTTGTCGACACGCTGCCCGATGGCTACGACACGCGGATCAGCGATGAGGGCGGTGATCTCAGTGTCGGTGAAAAGCAACTGATCACCGTTGCCCGGGCATTTCTGGCCCGCCCGCAATTGCTGATCCTCGACGAAGCTACCAGTTCGGTGGACACCCACACTGAGGTGCTGATCCGACAGGCGATGAGCCAGCTCCGCCGGGGCCGCACGAATTTCATTATCGCTCACCGTCTTTCGACAGTCCGTGCTGCCGACATGATTCTGGTGATGCAGGCCGGGCGGATCATCGAGCGAGGAAGTCACGCCGAATTGCTGGCGCAGCGCGGCGCCTACTATGCGATGACTCGGGCCTGAACACGCCACATCACAAGCGGCATGGACCAAATGCCCGTTCAAGCTGCCTACGGCGAGGCTCTGGAAGCCGCGGCGGGCAGTAGGTGGAACGGTTCCAGGAGGACCGATTCCGGTTCGGGCTGGTGTTGCGGGATACGATCGGCTTTGCCGGTAGCAACCTCCGGCGCGCAAACAACGTCGTCATGGCGTTGCGTTGGCCATTTTCGGCCACGCACAACACGCGGCACACGCGAGCAACGATCTCGTCGATGCCGATCCCAAAATCGGCTGAGGGCTTCGGCGTTGACGGCGGCAGTGGTCGCGTGTACCCAGAAAGAACCGGGGCAGCGTCAAACGGGTTCGTCGTCGTCGTGTGGGAATCTTTCGGGGTGGTGATACGGGTTGGTCCGGGGTTGTCCGCGATCTAGGTGGGCTGGGGGTAGCCATTCGGTGTCGCCGTGGGTGTTTTTGCGGGTGGTCCAGCCTTTTTCGACGAGTCGGTTGTCGACTCCGCAGGCCAGGGTCAGCTCGTCGATGTCGGTGCGGCCGGTGGCCTTCCAGCCTTGGACGTGGTGGACTT
>NZ_UPHT01000051.1 GCF_900566085.1 Mycobacterium attenuatum | reverse complement strand
CCCCCGCCGTCACACCCCCACCACGCAACACCTCATCAATCCACACCGCATCCGCTAACCACCCCGGCACCGGCGCCGAACCAACCCGCCGCGCACCACCAAAGCGCTCCAACACCAACCCAAAATCCCACCCATCGCGACCCAACCGCCGGCCAAACTGCCGCCAATCACCGCTGGTACACGACCGACACCACGCCGCCAACCGCCGCCCCGCCCGATCAGCATCAGACTTCAATCCCACCACCGACTCATAATCCGCCGACAACAACTCATCGACACTTGCCGCACCCACCAACACCCGCTCAAAAAACGCGTCCATACCATCCCTTTCGCCGCGACCCGGCGTAAACCCCACCCCACCACCATAATTGGCCACAACGCCCACCAAAACACCCCAACGACCATCAGCCCCGACGTTAAGGACCAAAGTCCCTACAACCCCACACCCCCACGACCGACAGTAAAAGTCGACAAACCCAACCGGAAAGGACAACCCCCATGAACCACACCACCACCATCGAATTCCCCCAACTCGACGATGACATCTTCGCCTTCAACTTCTCCGACGAAGCCATCGAAGCAGCCGCCGGCATCAGCAACGGCATCGAAGACACCACCCAATGCACCTGGTCCGTCACCACCCTGTGCAACCCCTGTAAAGAATAAAACCCAAACAACACACACAGTCAGGCGAAATGAGATCGCCTGACCGTGGAAGTTCTTGGCGCCCTTGATAATCGAGCTTGCATGGTGATCCGCAAGCTCACAAGTTCACCGGGACTTCGTAGATGTTGCGGTGGGATCCGTCTTTCATGCTTACTTCCCAGACGATGACGCGGCCCAGGCCATGCTGTTGTGCCGGAATGTTCGCCGGATAGTTCGAAGTGAAGGCAAAGGGTCCCCAGTTTCCCCACTCCAGGCCCGTCACGGTGGTGAAGCCATGGTCGAGCGCGGCGCCGTCAGGAGCATTGACCGAGTAGGTGACCGTTCCCTCGAAGACGTTGGCGATTCCGGAGACCTGCAATGGCGACGTCACGGTCTGCCCGGGCGTCGGAGACTCGACGAGGATCTTGGGTAGCACGGCTTCTAGGTCGGCGCGTTGCAGGTGCGCCGCGCCCTGCAGCGGTTGCCCGGCGAGGGTGATGGTCACGTCGCGGACGCCGCCGAACTGGGTGAGCGTGCAGACGACCTCGGCGACACGCAGCTGCATCGGGAGGGCCGGCAACGCGGCGCCGTCCGACTGGAAGTGGTTGGAGAGGTCTACGGTCGCGGTGCCGTCCGCGACGTTGAGGCCGAGCAGCTTCGTGGCGGGCGGAATCTGGCTCGACAGTCCAATCCCACGCTCGAAGTCGTCGGGCCCCGCCAGCAGCGCCCGCACGGCTTGCTCCGCTGCGCGTGATTCGGGCGGCGACGAGGGGGGCGCTGTGGGCGAATCGAGCACGTTGCGGCCGGCGGTGGCGACCTTGTCAGCCCGAACGAAGTAGACCCGCATCGCGACACCGGGGCCGGCGCCAGGCATGGTCGGCGATGCGCCGGCCTTCGACGACGCGGGCGGGGCCGACGGCCGGTGCGTGGCGCATCCCGCTGCCGCGTACAACACGCCGATTGCCCACATCAAGCACAGCGCCCGCCTCATGGGCTGAGAGTGCCACCAGACGAGGTGGCGCACCAGGGACAAACGGCCTCTCCTGGGAGCCGGTCGGATGCGTTGCGGACCGTCCCTGGGCCGGCACGAATCGGCACCTCCGGCGCTGTGGTAACCGTGGCACAGGCCGCCGTCATCGGTTGGTTTTCCACCAGTCGTACGGCCGGCGAGGTCGGCTCCGCTGGCCAGCGCCAGGAGCAGCTCGTGGTCTTTCGTCCACTCGATTGCGCCATCCGCGCCGCTTTCGACGCGGCCGCACAAGATCGAACCGCCCGGTGCGCCGCCCGACGCCCAGCGCCCGGGCAAGGGTTGCCCATCCGCAGTTGGTCAGCGGAATCCGCGCTGACCGTCGGCTCCGCGCCGAGGGCAACGGCCAGCGTGACCGTCGCGACGGACCATGCACGCCTCACGGAAGTCGACTATCACCGGTTGGTCGTATTCGCACCAGGGCCTTCCGACCTCGATCACGGCGGCACCCATGTCGCGACTGCGCCGAAAAGCGTTGCCATGCTAGATTTCACACTCGCTGCCCAGCCACATGACCGGACCCGGAACATCAAGGCTTTCATCGCACCCGCCGGTGTACCGACCACGGCTCCTCGCGTCTCGTGCCGCAACGGGCCACCACGGCGGGTCGGCTGCAGCGAGCCAATTTGACGGCGTGAACGTGAACCGCCACGCGCGGGTGAGCACCTGGGGGGGCTGGTCGATGCGGCAGGTCAGTCACGCCGAGGGCGAAGACACTCGGCCGTTGCGGGGCTGGCAGCGCCGGGCGATAGTCAAGTACCTGACCGCCGAGCCGCGGGATTTTCTGGCCGTGGCCACCCCGGGGTCCGGTAAAACAACGTTTGCCCTGCGGATCGCGGCCGACCTGCTCAGCCATCGCGCGGTCGAGCAGCTCACCGTGGTGGTGCCCACCGAGCACCTCAAAATCCAGTGGGCACGGGCCGCGGCACGGCACGGGCTGGCCTTGGACCCCAAGTTTACCAACTCCAACCCCCAGACCTCACCGGAGTACCACGGCGTGGTCGTCACCTACGCCCAGGTTGCTGCACACCCGACGCTGCACCGGGTTCGCACCGAGCAACGCAAGACCCTGGTCGTTTTCGACGAGATTCACCACGGCGGCGACGCCAAGACCTGGGGCGACGCCATCCGGGAAGCCTTCGGAGACGCCACCCGCCGTCTCGGCCTTACAGGCACACCGTTTCGCAGCGACGACAGCGCCATCCCGTTCGTCAGCTACGAGCCCGACGGCGACGGTGTGCTGCGCTCACAGGCCGACCACACCTACGGCTATGCCCAAGCCCTCGCCGACGGGGTAGTCCGGCCGGTGGTGTTTCTTGCCTACTCCGGGCAGGCGCGCTGGCGCGACAGCGCCGGCGAAGAACATGAGGCGCGCTTGGGCGAGCCGCTGTCGGCCGAGCAGACCGCGCGAGCCTGGCGCACGGCGCTGGACCCTGCCGGCGAGTGGATGCCGGCGGTCATCACGGCCGCCGATCGGCGGCTGTGCCAGCTGCGCGCCCAGGTCCCCGACGCCGGCGGCATGATCATCGCCTCGGACCGGACGGCAGCCCGTGCCTATGCCGGATTGCTGACCAAGCTAACTTCCGAGGCGCCCACCGTCGTCCTCTCCGATGATCCCGGATCCTCTTCCCGCATCGCGGAATTCGCCGCAGGCACCAACAGGTGGCTGGTCGCCGTACGGATGGTTTCCGAAGGCGTCGACGTGCCGCGCTTGTCGGTGGGGATCTATGCCACCAGTGCGTCGACACCGCTGTTTTTCGCGCAGGCCATCGGCCGGTTTGTGCGGTCCCGACGGCCCGGTGAGACCGCCAGCATATTCTTGCCGTCGGTCCCCAACCTCCTGCAGCTGGCCAGCGAGCTGGAGGCACAACGCGACCACGTGCTGGGCAAGCCGCACCGCGAATCCGGCGACGATCCGCTGACCGGTGACCCCGCCACCAGAACGCAAACCGAGCCCGGCGAAACGGGTTTCACCTCCCTTGGTGCCGACGCCGAGTTGGATCAGGTCATCTTCGACGGATCGTCGTTCGGTACCGCCACTCCAGCCGGAAGCGACGAGGAGGCCGACTACCTCGGCATCCCCGGGCTGCTCGACCCCGAGCAGATGCGCGCCCTGCTGCACCGCCGCCAGGACGAGCAGCTGCAAAGGCGGGCTCAGCTGCAAAAAGCCGCCCAGCCGGGCGCGGCAATGCAACCGGCTACCACCCACGGACAACTCCGGGAGCTACGCCGCGAGCTCAACAGCCTGGTGGCGATCGCTCATCACCGCACCGGCAGGCCACATGGCTGGATCCATAACGAACTGCGCCGCCGCTGCGGCGGCCCGCCGATTGCCGCGGCCACGCGCGAGCAGCTCAAGGCGCGCATCGAAGCCTTGCGCCAGCTCAACTCCGAGCAATCGTGAAGACCACGCGAATCAATTATTGTAATCCGGCCCCGAAATCGCTCCTGCCCGCAACCGGCCGCTCCGGTCGTAACCGTTCATGGCCAGCAAAGGAGGGCGACTTACGGTCGATCACCGCGGCGCAGATCAGGGTCTCCGCTACGCGAAGCAACCGCCTCTAGCAGCGTAGATACGCGGTAGTGGACCACCCTCAACTATGGCTGCGGTACTGGTCTACGATATGCAAGCGAGTTTGAGCTGGGCATCCGCCTTGCGATGTCGATGTTTCTGCTGTTGACATCCTATTAGGCCGCGTATCCGACTGAATTTTCGTCTGAGAAAAGAAAGGGCTTGCGCCATGCCTCCATTGTCCCAAGGTCCCCTACGAACAAATGCAGTCAGCGCCGCCGAAGCCGACTTGGCGCGAGTCACCAAGGCGCCACGCGGAAAGCACGGCGCGGCGATTGCGCTGGGGGCGTTGGCATTGGCGAGTGGCGTCACGGCCGGCATCGACGCCGCCGGTAGCCCCACCCACATCAACGCCGGCAGGCTCGCCATCACCTTGACTGCTCACGGCGGATTCAAATTGGACACCTGCACGAACAATTACTCCGACTACACCGGAGGTAGCGGCTCGGGCTCCGATAACAGCGATAATGGGTCCGGCACCAGTAATTATCAGACCAGTTCGATTACCGAATCAACGTTCAATGATAATCCGCTTTCCGAAATGGTTGGCGTGGACACGGTTCCTATTCTCGGATTCAACGCGGATTATCTCAATAGCTTCTTCAGCGGCACGGATACGCCCGCGAACACCAATCAAGAATACTACTTGAATAATGACGGGTTGGCCCAAGTTGAGATGAATGGTGAGATATTCAACGTCAAAGTAGAGTCGAACGGCGCGGTAACTCTGATAGACAGCGAAAATGTCAACAATATGAACACCCCGCCACAGAATAATCAAGAATACATCATTAAAAATGATGGGTTGGCCCAAGTTGAAATGAATGGTGAAGTATTCAACGTAAGGGTAGCGCCGAATGGCGAGGTAACTCTAATCGACGAGGACAACTGAAGTCAGATTCTTTCGGTGATGAGGCGGGGCTTCCCGGTGCTGAGTCAGGTGATCTGCGTTCGCCGGTGGTGGCAAAACAGCAGCGGGAAGCCTTCCCAGTACGGGCCGTGGTGGCGATCGTCCTGCCGGGCCGCATTGGCGGGCGGCTAACGCCAAGCCCGGGTGGCGTACGGGCCCGTGCAGGCTAGTCGCCGACGGGCTCGTCGACCAGGACGTCGGCGGGGGTACCCAGCACCGCCGACAACTGCTGCTCGACGGCGGCGCGAACGTCGAACTCCCCCGGAACCGTCACACAGAAAACGTCGGCCGCTGTCGACCCGAACGTATTGACCTTGGCCCACAGGATATCTGCGCCCGCGCGCTCGAGCGCGTGCGCCAGCAGCGCGAGCAATCCCGGTCTGTCCATGGCACGGACCTCGAGGATGAGCTGACCGGGGCTGGCAGATTCCAGCCACATGACGCGCGGCGGGGCCGTCGAACGTGTGACGGGCACTCCGGCCACCACTTCGCCGGCCCGTTGAGATGCGAAGCTGGTTGCCTCGCTGTCGCGCTTTTCCAGCATGGCCAGCACGTCGATATCACCGCCGAGGGCGCCGACAAACTGCTGGCGCAGCAAGTCGGCCGCTGCGGGGGAACCGAATAGCGGGGACACCACGAATTCGGTGACCGTAACGCCGTCGTGGCTGTTGACCGCCGCGGAATGAACGCCCAGCGAATTCAACGCCAGCACGGCGGCGGCTTTGGAGACCAACCCCGGCTTGTCCGGGGCGACCATCACCACCTGGTACATCCGCGCGCTGTCTCCAGGCCCGATCTCCACGTGGACGCCGTGGTCGGCGGCCAGTGAAAGATAATGTGGCGCAAGCGGTTTCGCCTGCGGCAGCGCCTCACCGGCCATCACCATCCGGCAGCGTGACACCAGCTTTTCGACCAGCGACGCCTTCCAGTCGCTCCATACTCCCGGGCCGGTGGCCTTCGAGTCCGCCTCCGTCAGCGCGTGCAGCACCTCCAGCAGTTGCGGGTCTCCGCCCAGGGCTTCCGTTACTGCCTCGATGGTTTTCGGGTCGTTCAAGTCGCTTCGGGTGGCTACCACGGGTAGCAGCAAGTGGTGACGCACCAGCTTGGACAGCACGTCGATGTCCCCGGGCGGCAGACCCAGCCGTTCACCGATCTGCATAACCATTTCGGAGCCGAGCACGCTGTGATCGGCACCCCTGCCCTTGCCGATGTCGTGCAGCAGCGCACCAAGGGCCAGCAGATCGGGTCGCGCCACTCGGGTAGACAGCGGCGCGGCATGGATGGCGGTCTCGATCACATGACGGTCCACGGTCCATTTGTGGGCGACATCGCGGGGCGGGAGATCGCGGATGCTGCCCCATTCGGGCAACAACCGGCCCCACAAACCGGTGCGGTCGAGCGCTTCGATCGTCCCGACCGCGGTGGGGCCGGCCAGCAGTACGACCAGCAGGTCGTCCAATATCTCCCGCGGCCAGGGAGCCGGCAGCTCCGGGGTGCATTGGGCCAGTCGGCTCAAGGTGGCGGCGCCGATGGGCAGTCCGGTGTCGGCCGCGGCGGCGGCCACCCGCATTACCAGTCCCGGGTCGCTTTCCGGCTGGGCATCACGGGCAAGCACGATCTCGCTGGCGTACTCGACGACGCCCTCGTCCAGCGGTCGTCGTTTCGGCCGATTCCGCAGGGCCGAGATGCCGCGGCGCGGCAAGGCGTTGGCGGCCGTGCGCAGCCCTGTTTCGCAGTGGTAGGCGATGGTGCGACCCGCTCCGGACAGCATGCGCGCCAAGTCGAATCGGTCGCCGAAATGCAGGGCCGCGCTGATGTCGTCGGCATGCTGGGCCAGCAGCAGATCGTGTCCGCGCCCTGATACCCGGTGCAATTCGGTGCGCACGTCGAGCAGTGTTCGGTAGGCCGCGTCTAGCGACCCGACCGGCAGGCCCGGAGCAGCCATGCCGTGACGGTCGATGAGCTGGGCGATCGCCAGCGCGTTGAGCAACTGCACGTCGCGCAGGCCACCGCGGCCCGATTTCAGGTCCGGCTCGGCGCGGTGGGCGATGCGGCCGTAGCGCAACCACCGGTCATGTGTGATTTCGACGAGTTCGTCCATGCGCGAACGTATTCCGCTGCGCCATTGCCGCCGCACGCCTTCGATCAACCCGTCCGAAAGTCGCTTGTCGCCGGCAATGTGTCGGGCTTCCAGCATGCCCAGGGCGGCCACCAGGTCGGAACTGGCCACGCCCAGCGCATCGGCGACCGTTCGCACGCTGTGGTCGAGCCGAATATTGGCGTCCCACAATGGGTACCACAGCTTGTCGGCAACCTCCCCCAGGACCTCGGCGGGTTTGCCGTCGTGCACCAGCAGCAGGTCCAGGTCGGAATGCGGCAGCAGCTCGCGTCTGCCGAGCCCGCCGACGCCGACAATCGCGAAACCACTGTCGTCGATGATCCCGATTTCCGCGGCCTTGGCGGTCAACCAAGACTCGTGCAGGTCCAGCCACGCCTGTCGCAGCTCCGCGGGATCCGGGGCGCGCTGGTCGTCGGAGAGCAACCGGCGCCGAGTAGCCACCAAATCACTTGCCGGACAGGCCATTCCGGCCTGGTCGCGCTGGTCGGGGGTCATACCGGCTCGGGCCGGCGCGCCCCAGATCGGTTCAGCAATGCGAGGCGACTCTCACAGCGCGTCCGATCCGCGTTCACCAGTGCGTACCCGCACGATGGTGTCCACGGGGCTGACCCACACCTTGCCGTCGCCGATCTTGCCGGTGCGCGCCGCTCGGACGATGCTGTCGACGACCTTGTCGACAATAGAATCGTCCACGACGACTTCTACCCGGACCTTGGGCACGAAATCGACCGAGTATTCAGCACCCCGGTAGACCTCGGTGTGGCCCTTCTGGCGGCCGTAACCCTGGATTTCGCTGACGGTCATCCCCAGGACTCCGGCGTCCTCGAGGCTGGCCTTGACGTCGTCGAGGGTGAACGGCTTGACGATCGCGGTGATCAGCTTCATTTCGGCTCCGCCTCCACTTTCTCGCCCACTCGCTCCTCCATGCCGTTACGCGAACCCGACGCTACGTCGAAACGGGGAAGAACCGAACCGCTGGTGACCGCGAAATCATAGCCGCTCTCGGCGTGCTCAGCCTCATCAATGCCCGCGTATTCTTCCTCCGCGCCCAGCCGTAGCCCGATGGTGTACTTCAGGATAAGGGCCAAAATGAGCGTGACGACGCCAGAGTAGACCAGAACGCTGAACGCGCCGACTGCCTGCCGCTCCAGCTGCGCGAACCCGCCGCCGTAGAACAACCCCTTCGATACCCCGGCCACGCCGTTGATGGCCACGCTCTCCGGTGCGGCCAGCAGGCCGACCAGCAACGTGCCGGCCAGACCGCCGACCAGGTGCACCCCGACCACATCCAGCGAGTCGTCGAAACCGAACCTGAATTTCAGCCCGACCGCCAGGGCGCACAGCACACCCGCGACCATGCCGATCACCAATGCGCCCACGACGTTGACCGAGGAACAGGACGGGGTGATGGCGACCAGCCCGGCGACGATGCCCGAGGCCGCACCCAGCGTCGTGGCCTTGCCGTCGCGGATGCGCTCGGTGAGCAGCCAGCCCAGCATGGCCGCGGCGGTCGCGACGGTGGTCGTGATGAACGTCGACCCTGCGGCCCCGTTGGAATTGGTTGCCGAACCGGCGTTGAATCCGTACCAGCCGAACCACAGCAAGCCGGCCCCCAGCATCACGAACGGCAGGTTGTGCGGCCGGAACAGCGTCGTAGGCCAGCCCTTGCGCTTGCCCAGCACCAGCGCCAGCACCAGGCCGGCCACACCGGCGTTGATGTGCACCGCGGTGCCGCCGGCGAAGTCGATCGCGTGCAGCTTGTTGGCGATCCAACCACCGTGCGCGGCGGCGAACTTGTCGAACGCAAAGACCCAGTGCGCCACCGGGAAGTAGACGAATGTCGCCCAGAGCCCCGCGAACAGCAACCAGGCGCCGAACTTGAGCCGGTCGGCCACCGCGCCGGAAATCAGCGCAACCGTGATAATCGCGAACATCAGCTGGAACGCCACGAACACGGTCGCCGGCAGGGTGCCCGCCAGCGGGATGTTCACCGCCGCGGTTTGGGTGGCGGGGTCGGCGGCCACCGCGTTGCCACCGATCAGGCCTTTGAGCCCCCAGTATTCGGTCGGATTACCGGCGATATTGCCCACGTCGTCGCCGAAGGCCACCGAGTAGCCGTACAGCACCCACAGCACAGTTACCACGCCCATGGCGCTGACGCTCATCATGATCATGTTCAGCACGCTCTTGGCGCGCACCATGCCGCCGTAAAAGAAAGCCAGACCCGGCGTCATCAACAGCACGAGGGCGGAACTCGCCAGCATCCAGGCCGTATCGCCGGTGTTGGGCACGCCCATGATCGGGAATTGGTCCACTCGCTATCACCTCCAGTCAGCGTTGGGAAGGCCCCAGGACTATGACTGGCGACCTGATCCAGAACCATGCGCAGTAGTTGTTGCGCCGATGGTGCGGTGATGTTTCGTGAAAATTAACGTAAAACTTGCTGTGTGCGAGCTGCTAGCCGAGCAGGGCGTCAACGAAGGCGACCGGTTCGAACGGCGCCAGGTCATCGGGGCCTTCGCCAAGTCCCACCAGCTTGACCGGCACGCCAAGCTCCTGCTGGACACGGAAAACGATGCCGCCCTTGGCCGTTCCGTCAAGCTTGGTCAGCACCACGCCGGTGATGTCGACGACCTCGGCGAAAACCCGGGCCTGCGCCAGTCCGTTCTGCCCGATCGTGGCGTCGAGCACCAACAGCACCTCATCCACAGCAGCACGACGGGTCACCACGCGCTTGACCTTGCCCAGTTCGTCCATCAAGCCGACCTTGGTGTGTAGCCGGCCGGCGGTGTCGACGAGAACGACGTCGGCGCCGTGAGCGATGCCCTTGTCGACGGCGTCGAAGGCCACCGATGCCGGGTCGGCGCCTTCGGCCCCGCGCACCACCTCGGCGCCGACGCGGGCCGCCCAGGTCTGCAGTTGATCGGCCGCGGCCGCTCGGAAGGTGTCGGCAGCGCCCAGCACGACGCGTCGCCCGTCGGCCACCAGCACCCGCGCCAACTTACCGACAGTGGTGGTTTTGCCGGTGCCGTTGACACCGACAACCAGCAGCACCGAGGGATGGTCGGCATGCGGGAGAGCGCGGATGGAGCGGTCCATAGCCGGCTGCAGTTCTTTGACGAGGACGTCGCGGAGCACGGCCCGGGCGTCGGCCTCGGTGCGCACGTTGGCGCTGGCCAGCCGGCTGCGCAGCTGCGACATGACCGCCTGGGTGACCACCGGGCCCAGGTCGGCGACCAGCAGTGTGTCCTCGACGTCCTGCCACGAGTCCTCGTCCAGGTCGCCGCCGCCGAGCAAACCCAGCATGCTGCGGCCGAAGGCGTTCTGGGACTTGGCGAGCCGCCCGCGCAGCCGCTCCAACCGCCCTTCCGGCGGCTCGATGGGCTCGACTTCCGGCGCTACCGGTGGCGCAGGAAGCGCAGGAGGCGCGGTGGTGTCCAGGGTCTCCAGGGTCTCCGGGGTGTCCGGGATGTCCGGGATGTCCGGGATGTCCGGGATGTCCGGCGGGGGCTCGACTTCGGGCAGGTGTACGTCGGAGACGGTGCGCTTCGGCGCATCGCGCGGAAGGGTCGCGTCGTCGCCGACTGCGGGCAGTCCGGTGGTGTCGATCCGCTCGGCCGGTTCGACCGTCCCGGCGGGTGCGTCGGTCCGGCTGAAAGTAATGCCCGACGATGCGGTGTAGCCGCCCGAACGGTCGATTGCGCCCGGTTTGGGTTGGGCGGACAGGCGGATCTGCCGGCGGCGGTACCGCAGCAGGCCGACGACTAGCGCGGCAATGACGACCAGGGTGGCGACGACCGCAATGGCGATCCAAAGAGCTTCCGACACACTGACATCCTTCCAGGGGCTTAGCGGGGCGCCCGGGGCCCAGGCTATGGCGCTATGGGTCACCGTGGAGTCACCGTGGAGTCACCGTGACGAAGAATTACCGACCAGCTCATCCATCTGCTGACCCCGGATTCGCTGGGAGATCACCGCGGTGATGCCATCGCCTTGCATCGTCACGCCGTAGAGGGCATCCGCGACTTCCATCGTCGGCTTCTGGTGGGTGATGATGATCAACTGCGACCGGTCGCGCAGCTGTTCGAACAGACCGAGCAGCCGGCGCAGGTTGGTGTCGTCCAGCGCGGCCTCCACCTCGTCCATGATGTAGAACGGCGACGGGCGGGCCCGGAATATCGCCACCAGCATCGCCACCGCCGTCAACGCCTTCTCGCCGCCCGACAGCAACGACAGCCGGGTGACCTTCTTACCCGGCGGACGGGCTTCCACCTCGATGCCGGTGGTCAGCATGTCGTCGGGCGCAGTCAGCCGCAGCCGGCCTTCGCCGCCGGGGAACAGCGAGCCGAACACGGCCCGGAATTCGCGTTCCACGTCGACGAACGCGTCGCTGAACACCTGCAGGATGCGCGCGTCGACGTCGGCGACGACATCAAGCAGGTCCTTGCGGGCGGCTTTGACGTCCTCGAGTTGGGTGGACAGGAAGTTGTAGCGCTCCTCCAGCGCCGCGAACTCCTCGAGGGCCAGCGGATTGACCCTTCCGAGTTCGGCCAAGTCGCGCTCGGCGCGTTTGGCCCGGCGCTCCTGGGAAGCACGGTCGAACGGCATCGGGGCGGGCGCGACCACCTGCTCGCCGCGTTCGCGGGCCTGCTCGAACTCGGCCATCTCCAGCTCCGTGGGCGGCAGCGGAACCTCGGGGCCGTACTCAGCGATCAAGTCGGCCGGCGCCATCCCGAACTGCTCGAGCACCATCTGTTCGAGCTGCTCGATCCGCATCGCCGCCTGGGCGTCTGCCACCTCATCGCGATGCAGCGAATCGGTCAGCTTCGCCACGCGCGCGCTCAACGTGTTCGTCTCTTCGCGAACCGCCGCAACGGCGCTCAACCGCTGCCGGCGTTCGGCGGCGAGCTCGTCACGCAGTTGCGACGCCGCTTCGACCACCCGGCTCAGCCGCAACGCCAACAACCGTCCGGACCCGGCGACGGCCGCGGCAACCGCGGCCGAGCGCAGTCGCGCCTCCAGCGCTTGCTGCGCCCGTAGCCGCGCCTCGCGTTCGGCCACAGCCGCGCGGCGCAGCGAATCTGCTTTTCCCCGAACGGCATTGGCGCGTTCCTCGGCCGTCCGCACCACCAACCGCGCTTCCACCTCGAGGGCCCGGGCACTTTCGGTCGCAGCCGCGATCGCCTGCCTGGCCGCTGCCGTGCTGGGCTCGGCCGCCTGCACGTGCTGGCTCTGTTGGGCGTTGCGCAGCCGGTTCTCGAGTTCGACGACCTCCTCGAGCGTCTGCGCCCGTCCGGCCTCGAGTTCGTCGCGTTGCCGCAGCAGCCTGGTCCAATCTTCCTCGGCCGCCCGCGCGTCCTGACCGAGCCGGCCCAGCTGCTCGTAGGTGGCCGAAATGGTGGCATCGGACTCGTTGAGTGCGGCCAGCGCCTGGTCGGCCGAGTCCTGGCGAGCCGCTTGTTCGGTCAGTGCGCCCGACAGCGCCGCGCTCAGGTGAGCCACCTGCGCCTCGGCCGCGGCCAGTTCGGTGCGGGCCTTGTCGATCTCGGAGGTGATCTCCAGCGTGCTGGGCTTGCGGTCGGATCCGCCGCTGACCCAGCCGGCGCCCACCAGGTCACCGTCGGTGGTGACCGCCCGCAGTTGAGGACGAACCGCGACCAGATTCAGGGCTTCGGCCAGGCCGCTGA
This sequence comes from Mycobacterium attenuatum, assembly GCF_900566085.1. Lineage (GTDB taxonomy): Bacteria > Actinomycetota > Actinomycetes > Mycobacteriales > Mycobacteriaceae > Mycobacterium > Mycobacterium attenuatum. The sequence continues at coordinate 3,036 of NZ_UPHT01000051.1, read as the reverse complement.
CCACCGCGACGCCCGCGAGCATCGCGGTGATCGCCCCCCGCAATCGCGGCGGTGCGTCGATCAGGTCCAGTGCCCAGCGCGCGCCGTCGGGTAGCGCGGGAGCCGGGTGGTCGGCGGCCGGCCAGTCACTTAACACCAGCGCCGCCCGACCGCCGTCGGCTTGCTTGAGCGCGCTGACCGCGGCGCGCGCGGTGTCGAGGTCGTCGACGGCCAGCGCGTCGGCAGCCGCTCCCAGCACCGCGGCCAGTGCAGCCTCATAACCCGGGTGAATTTTGACGAGCTGGGCAATGGGTCCGAGAAGCCCCGCGCCACCGTGGTTACGGGCAAGCCACGCCGCGCCGTCCTTGCGGTCCAGTCCCACCGCGAGGGCGTCGATGCGGGCCCGCAGCGACGCCACCCGGCGTTCGGCGTCGCGTTCGGCGACCTGAAGTTCGGCTACCCGCTGGTCCGCCAGCCGCAGCGCGGCCACCGTTCGCTCGTGCTGCTCGTCAAGGCCGACCTCGCCCTGGTCCAATTCGCCCACGCGGCCCTGCACGGCTTCGAACTCCGCGTGAGCCTGCTGTGCCCGCGCGGCGGCCTCGTCGATCCGCTCGGAGAGCCGTGCGACGCTGTCGTCGATCGATTCCACGCGTGCCCGCATGGTTTCCACCTGCCCGGCCAGGCGCGCCAGCCCCTCGCGCCGATCGGCCTCCGCACGGACCGCCGCCAGATGGGCGCGGTCGGCCTCGGCGGCTTGACGCTCCCGCTCGGCGAGCTCGGCCCGCGCGGCATCCAACCGGGTACGCGCGGCAGCGAGCTCCGCCAGTAGCTGCTGCTCGGCGGCGGCCACCCGCTCGGCTTCGGCTTCCAGCGCCTCAGGTTTGCTGGGGTCGGTATCGCTGGCGGCCACCGGTTCATCGAGATGCTGCGCGCGTTCGCTGGCGATGCGTACCGTCGCGGCCACCCGTTCGGCCAAGGCGGACAGGCCGAACCAGGTGTGCTGAACCGCCTCGGCCCGTTGGGAGAGCTCGTCCAGCGCGGCCTCGTGCGCTGCCAGCTCCTCGGCGGCCACCGACAATCGCGCAGCGGCCTCGTCATGCTCCCGGCGCATCGCGGCCTCGGCTTCCACGATGGCTTCACGCTCGGCGCGCCGGCCTACGAGGTCGTCGGCGGCCAGCCGCAGCCGGGCATCGCGCAGGTCGGCCTGGATGGTCGCCGCACGCCGGGCCACCTCGGCCTGGCGACCCAACGGCTTGAGCTGGCGGCGCAGCTCGGTGGTCAGGTCGGTGAGCCGCGCCAGGTTGGCCGCCATCGCATCCAGTTTGCGCAGCGCCTTCTCTTTGCGCTTGCGATGTTTGAGCACGCCTGCGGCTTCTTCGATGAAGGCCCGGCGCTCCTCGGGCCGCGACTGCAGGATCGCGTCGAGCTTGCCCTGCCCGACGATCACATGCATCTCGCGGCCGATGCCGGAGTCGCTCAACAGCTCCTGCACATCCATCAAACGGCAACTGCTGCCGTTGATTTCGTATTCACTGGCGCCGTCGCGGAACATCCGACGGGTGACCGACACCTCCGTGTACTCGATCGGCAGGGCGTTGTCGGAGTTGTCGATGGTGACGGTGACTTCCGCCCGGCCCAGCGGGGCTCGCGACGACGTACCGGCGAAGATGACATCTTCCATCTTGCCGCCACGCAGGGTCTTGGCCCCCTGCTCCCCCATCACCCACGCCAGCGCGTCGACCACATTGGACTTGCCGGAACCGTTGGGCCCGACGACAGCGGTGATACCCGGCTCGAACCGTAGAGTCGTTGGCGCGGCGAAGGATTTGAAACCCTTCAGCGTCAGACTCTTGAGGTACACGAGCAGCCAGATTACCGCTCGCTGAACCCGGCGATCCGCTCCGACGCCTCCGACCAGTCGGCGACCACGTTATCGACCCGACCGGGGGTGGCGTCGCCTTGGAATAGCCGCAGCAACTCCTCGCCGGACTCTCGCGGCCCCTGGGCGATCACCAGCACGCGACCGTCGGCCTGGTTGGCCGCGTAGCCAGTCAGGCCCAGCTCCAGCGCCCGGCAGCGCGTCCACCAGCGGAAACCGACTCCCTGGACGCGGCCGTGGACCCAGGCGGTCAGCCGCACTTCAGCTGCCGACATCGGTCACCTCGACCTCGACGACGGTGCCCGACTTCAATGTGCGCCCCACGGTGCACACCAGGTCGATGGCCCGGTCGACGACCAACAACAGCCGCTCCTTCTCCTCCGTGGGCAACCCCGACAGGTCGAGCTCGAGCGTCTCCTCGAGCAGCGGATAGCGCTCCTGGTCACGGTCGGCCGCGCCCGCTACCTTGATCACCGCCTGGTAGTCGTCACCGAGGCGGCGGGCCAGCGGCTGGTCACTGGACATGCCGCTGCACGCGGCGAGCGCAATTTTCATCAGCTCACCCGGGGTGAATACCCCGTCGACGTCTTCGGAGCCCAGCAGAACCTGCGCTCCGCGCGAGCTGTATCCCGTGTAGCGGCGAGTGCCGGTGCGTTCGACCCACAGTTGCGTCATGTGCTTCTTTCTACCGGGTTTCACTCGCGTCCTGTTCACGCCGAGTTCGACGGCAGCACGGAAAAGTTCGACAGCGCACCGCGCCGACGTTGATCTCGATGATCTCGATGATCTCGATGATCTAACGCCGCGGCCGCGGCTGGCATCGCGGGCAGTAGAACGACGAGCGGTTCATGAACTTCTCCCGGCATATCACCGCGCCGCAGCGCCGGCAGTTCTGGCCGTCGCGCCCATAGGCGTCCAGCGATCGGTCGAAATAGCCGGACTCGCCGTTGACATTGACATACAGCGAGTCGAACGACGTCCCGCCCTTGGCCAGCGCTTCGCGCATCACCTCGGCGGCGGCATCAAGGACGGCGCCCAGTTGCCGGCGGGTCAGCGTGGCGGCCAGAACTGCCGGCGCTGCGGCGCGGTGATATGCCGGGAGAAGTTCATGAACCGCTCGTCGTTCTACTGCCCGCGATGCCAGCCGCGGCCGCGGCGTTAGATCATCGAGATCATCG
>NZ_UPHT01000082.1 GCF_900566085.1 Mycobacterium attenuatum | reverse complement strand
GATGATCACCGCGCCCCCGCCGTTACCGCCCGCACCGGTGCCGCCGGGGGCGCCGTTACCGCCGGCACCGCCGCTGCCGAAGAACACCGCACCCGATCCACCGGAGCCGCCGGCACCCTGGCCGCCCGCCCCGCCGGTTCCGCCGGCGCCACCGTTGCCGAAGAAAAATGAGCCGTTGCCCCCCTGACCGCCACTGCCCACACTGGTGCCCCCGCCGGCACCGCCGTTGCCACCGGTGCCGCCGTTGCCGAAGATCAGGCCGCCGTTGCCGCCGTTTCCGCCGCTGGCATACAGCGCTCCATTGGTGCTGGTGGCCCCGCCGTTGCCGCCGGCGCCACCGGTGCCGAACAGATATCCGGCGCGGCCGCCGTTGCCGCCGATGCCGCCCACCGGCTGGGAAGTGACCGGCACCGCGGCCGTCGTCCCGGCGCCGATCCCACCGCCGTTGCCGCCGGCACCTCCGACCCCGAGCAGCTGGGCATCGCCGCCGGCGCCACCGAAGCCGCCCGAGCCGGCGAAGCCTGTGGTCACGCCGGCGCCACCGGCGCCGCCGAGGGCGCCGCTGCCGCCGGATCCACCGTTGCCCAGCAGCAGGCCGCCGGGGCTTCCGGTGCCGCCGAGACCACCGATGCCGCCCTGGCCGCCCTGGGCGCCTCCGGTGCCACCGTCACCCCCCAACCCGCCCTGACCGCCGACCGCGCCGTTGCCGAACAGGCCCGTGGCACCTCCGTTCCCGCCGGACCCACCATGACCGCCGAAGCTGGCGAACAGTCCGTCGCCGGCCCCGCCCGCGCCGCCGGCCCCGCCGGCGCCCGGCGCGCCGTACAGCAGTCCACTCTGGCCGCCGAGACCGCCCATGCCGCCGTAGCCACCCACGCTCAGGACCGTCGCGTTGCTGAGGCCGCCGGCCCCGCCGGTCCCGCCGGCGCCGCCGACACCGAACAGGGCCGCCGCACCGCCACCGGCTCCGCCGGATCCGCCGACACCGCCCGCGGGGATGATGGTCGGCGACGGCCCGAGGGCCGGCGCGGCTCCCCCGATCCCGCCGTTACCGCCCGCGCCACCCAAGCCGTAGATCAGCCCGGCGCCACCACCGTTGCCGCCGTTGCCGCCGCTGGTGCCGACGCCACCGGCCAGTGGCGCAGGGCCGCCGTTGCCGCCGGCGCCACCGGCACCGCCGTTGCCCCACAGCAGGCCGCCGTTGCCCCCGGCGCCGCCGTTGCCCCATAAGCCTGCGTTGCCGCCGTTGCCGCCGCCCTGGTTGACGCCCCCGGAGCCGCCGTTGCCGCCGTTGCCGATCAAGATCCCGCCGTCACCGCCGCTTTGACCCGTCCCTGGCGCTCCGTTGGCGCCGTTGCCGATCAATGGACGCCCGAACAGCGCCTGAGTGGGCGCGTTGATCAGGTCCAGCACGTCCTGCTGCAGGGATTGCGCCGCCGAGGCATTGGCAGCCTCGGCGAGGGAATACGTGCCCGCTCCCGCGGTGAGCAGCTGCACGAACTGTTCATGAAATGCCGCCGCCTGGGCGCTGAGGAGTTGATACGCCTGGGCATGCGCGCCGAACAGGGCCGCGACGGCGCTTGACACCTCGTCCGCACCGGCGGCTAGCACTGACATCGTCGGCGCCGCGGCGGCAACATTGGCCGTGCTGATCGACGAACCGACGCTCGCCAGATCCGTTGCCGCCGCCGCCACCAGCTCTGGGGCCGCGATGAGATACGACATCAGGGACCTCCCACCACCTCACGGAAACCTGGCGGGCGCCCGGTCGCCATCAACCCTCGGCAAAGGGTATCGCCATCGGGTCAGCACACCCCGTATTTCCGCTAGACCTACCGATCGTTTCGCCGGATGGCGCCGGAATGTTTCAACACCCCTGCGAGCACCGGCCGCTGGGCGCAGCTCGGCTGGAACGCCATGAGGACGACAGGATGACGCTAAGAAGGTTTCGTCTCGGCGAATTCGCAGAATGCGGTGTAGGCCCGCGCGCCGTAGATGGTGGCCGGTCCCCCGTGCATGAGGATGGTGACACCGATCGCCTCGGCGGCTTCCTCGGCGGTCGCACCGGCGCGGGCGGCGGCCTGGGCGTGTGACGCGATGCAGCCATCACATCCCTGCACCACCCCGATCGCCATCGCCATGAGTTCCTTGACCTTGCGGCTGAGGGCGCCGTCGGTGAGCGCGGCCCCGCTCAGGGCCGCGAATCCCTTGTAGACGTCCGGGATCTGGCTGCGAAGCGCCCGGTGTTGCGGCCGCAGATCCTCGAGGACCTCGTGATGGTGTTGGTCTGACATAAGCGTCGTTACCCCTCGGGTAGTAGTGGGAACCTCAGGGTCGCAAGGGTACCGATTAGGCCTGCGACCGCTCGGCCGCCGCCTCCGATCGTTCCAGCTCGTCGATGACGGCCTGGATGCGGCCGGTGACTTCCTCGGCGATCGGGACGAGCTTCGGCTCGCCGGTCACGTCGGCCATCAGCCGCGGATTCATGGCTTCGATGACGATGGTGCCGGCCTGTTCCGGATGCGACCGCACCACCACGTTGCAGGGCAGCAGGGTGCCGATCTGGCGGGTCGCCCCGATCGCGCGGTGCGCCAGCTGCGGATTGCACGCGCCGAGGATCAGGTAGTTCTCCATGTCCTCGCCCAGTTTGGCTTTCAGGGTTGCCTTCACGTCGATCTCGGTCAAGACGCCAAAACCTTGCTGCGCGAGCGCCTCACGAGTGCGGGTGACCGCCTCGTCAAAGCCGGTGTGCAACGTGGTCGTCAATGCAATATCCATCACCAATATCTCCTTCGTCCTTTTCGGGGCGCCGTCAGGCCAGCGCCAGAAACAGCTTTTCCAACTCGGCTTCGCTGAGCGGGGCGCCGCGGCCCGACTCGGCACCGGTAATGCATTCCCGAAGTCCGGTCGCAACAATCTTGAACCCGGCCCGGTCGAGCGCCCGCGACACCGCGGCCAGCTGAGTTACTACCTCTTTACAGTCGCGGCCCTGCTCGATCATCGAAATGACTCCCGCGAGCTGTCCTTGGGCTCGCCGCAGCCGGTTCAGTACCGCAGCCATGCTGTCTTGATCACCGATCATGGTGGATCCTCTCGTCTCATCGGCCTTACCCAGGATAGTACCCCGGGGGGTATGAATAAGCATCCGCAACATCGGGGAATATACCCCTATGGGTATCGGTTGGTACCAAGCAGCATCCCCGGATGAAAGGACCGGCAATGGCCACCGTCAATCTCGCCCATGACACATTCGAGTCCACAGTTACCGACAACCAGCTTGTGCTGGTTGACTTTTGGGCTGGCTACTGCCGCCCGTGCCAAGCGTTCGCCCCAATCTACGAACAATCCGCGCGTGCCCATCCCGACGTCGTGCACGCCAAGGTCGACACTCAGGCCGAGCGCGAACTGGCCGCGGCGGCGGGCATCCGCTCAATTCCGACCATCATGGCGTTTCGTGAGGGGGTACTGGTCTACAGCCAGGCCGGGGCACTACCGCCGGCGGTGCTGGAAAACCTGATCGGCCAGATGAAATCGCTGGACATGGCTACGGTACGCGCCAAAATCGCCGCACGCCAGGCAGCTACTGCCCGGTAGCCGGCCGTTCGGTAGCCGGCCCCCTCACAGGATCGCGTTGAGATCCTTGGCCCTGGCGATGTCGTCCCAGTCCACCTCGAGCTCGAGCAGAATCTCCTCGGTGTGCTGCCCATGCTCGGGGGCCCGCGCGGGATCAGGTGGCGTCTCGTTGAACTGAACCGGCGCGGCCACGATCCGGTACGGAGCGCCGTGATCATCGAGGTTGGTCACCACATACCCGTTGGGTTCGACCTGCGGATCGTTGAGCGTTTCCCGCGGTGTCGCCAGGGCCGCCCATACGCCCGGTTCGTCCTCGAGCACCTTTTGCCAATGCGCGAGATCGTGGCCGGCGAAGGCAGCGGCGAAGATCTGCGTTGCTTCGGCGGCGTTGGCAATGAGGTTGCGCGACGGCACAAACCGCTCGTCGGCGGCCAGCTCGGCAAGGCCCATCCGCCGGCAAAAACCCGCCCAGTATTTGTCGGGTTGTAAGAACACCAGCTGAATCCACCTGCCGTCCTTGGTCTGGTACCGATTCACCAACGGATTGATGGCCAACCCGGGCGGCGCCCCGGGAATGCCGTCGATATCGAAGAAGTCCGCCGCCGAAATCGACGGCGCGATGGCCCACATCGCCTGAGCCAGCAGTGACGAGTCAACGATGCACGGCTCTCCGGTGCGTTCGCGGTGAAACAACGCGGCACACACCCCACCGGCCAGTGTTGCCCCGCCCTGCAGGTCGCCGAACGCCGGCCCCTGCACAGCCGGCGTCTCGCTGCCGAACGGCGTGAGTGTGTAGGCAACCCCGCCGCGCGCCAGGTACGTGGCGGCATCGAAGCCACCGCGATCGCGATCGGGGCCGCGCACTCCCAGTCCCGTTCCTCTGGCGACGATGATCCTGGGATTGAAGGCGCGGATATCCTCGATGGTCAGCCGGGCGCGCTCGAGCGCGCCGGGCAGCCAGTTGGTGAGAAACACATCCGCACTGGCCAGCAATCGGCCGAACAACTCACGCCCGGTCTCGGATTTCACGTCGATCGCAATGCTGCGCTTGCCCCGGTTACCCAACTCGAGAATGAAGTCGGCGTCGACCCGGGCCGCTTCGCGGGTGAAACCGCCCACCACCAGCGCCCGCCCAGGATCGCCGGAAGCCACGCCCTCCACCTTGATCACGTCGGCGCCCCAATCCGACAGGGCGGCACCGGCCGACGGTACGTAGGTCCACGACGCCAGCTCGACCACCCGGACACCGCTGAGCACCCCTGCCATCGCAATCCCCTCGGTCGATGCAGCTATTCCTTGCTATTTTAGATATTCTAGCTAGCGTAGCGGATGGCGATATCCCGGCAGCAGGTACGCGCGGTTCTTCGGAAGAGATGCGATGGGGCCCACCAACGGTTCGACGCCGGCGCGGTTGGCCGCTGCCCGGGCCCGGCCGTGCCCGGTCCCCGCGCCGTGCGGGCGACGAAAGGCTTTGACTCCCAAGGTGGGTCGTCGGTGCGGGGCCTCGGACAAGGGGCGGCGATGGGCCGGGTAGCCGGCAAGGTGGCGGTGATCAGTGGCGCTGCGCGCGGGCAGGGCCGCTCGCATGCACGGTTGCTTGCCGCAGAGGGGGCCGACATCGTCGCGGTGGACTTGTGCGCCGATATCGAGACGAACGAGTATCCGCTGGCCAGGCCGGAGGACCTCGCCGAGACGGCACGTCTGGTGGAAAAGGAAGGCCGGCGGGTCATCACCGCGATCGCCGACGTCCGCGACCGGGCAGCATTGTCGACAGCGATCGACACCGCGGTGTCCGAGTTGGGCCGTCTCGACATCGTGGTCGCCGACGCCGGCATCTGCCCGCTAACCGCCGGCCTGCCGCCGCAGGCCTTCGCCGACGCCGTGGACGTAGACCTGGTCGGGGTGCTCAACCTGGTGCACGCCAGCCTGAAACATCTCCAGGCCGGGGCGTCGATCATCGTTATCGGATCCAACGCCGCATTCATGTCGTCGATGAACACCACCGGCATCGACGGCGGCCCGGGCGGGGCGGGCTATGCCTTCGCCAAGATCGCTGCGGCGCATTATGTTAACGACTTTGCCCTGGCGCTGGCCCCGTTCTCCATCCGGATGAACGCGGTGCACCCGACCAACGTCAACACCGACATGCTGCACAGCGCACCCATGTACCGGGCCTTCCGGCCGGACCTGCCCAACCCCAAGCGCGCGGACGCGGAAGTAGTTTTCCCGGTGGTCCAAGCGATGCCGATTCCCTATGTCGAACCCGAGGACATCAGCGAGGCCGTGTTGTTCCTCGCCTCCGACGCGGCCCGCTATATCACCGGTCAGCAGTTGCGGGTAGACGGCGGCGGGTTCCTCAAGGTCAAACCCTGGTCGGGGGGTAACCGTGATGCGATTACGGTTGCACCGCAACGGGTCTGGAGGCGCGCGATGAACCGCTGCGGTCAGGGTGATCGCGATGACTTCCGGCGCCGCCTCTATGCGGTGATGGTGCTGATGAAGACGGCCGACGACCGGCTGGCCAAGGGCATCAGTACCGGGGAGTTCATGTGCGTGTACTGGCCCTCGCGCGGCCAGGAGGCCATCGCCGCGGCCATGGGTGTGGTGCTGCGGACCGATGATCAGCTGGTCACCACCTACCGCGGACTGCACGATCTGATCGGCAAAGGGGTGCCGCTGCAAGAGATCTTCGGCGAGATGATGGGACGGACCGTCGGCGCCGGCCGCGGCAAGGGCGGCACCATGCACATCGCCAATCCCGCTTCGGGCGTAATGCTTTCGACCGGCATCGTCGGCGCCGGGCCGCCGGTGGCCGTCGGGCTCGCCCTGGCCGGCAAGCGCAAGGGCCTGGATCGCGTGACGGTGGTCAGCTTCGGCGACGGCGCCGCCAACACCGGTTCCTTCCACGAGGCGGCCAACATGGCCGCACTGTGGGACCTACCGCTGGTATTCGTGTGCCAGAACAACCGGTACGCGGAGATGACTCCCACGTCGGCCACTATGAAACTCGAACACGTCGCGGACCGGGCCGCCGGTTATGCGATGCCGGGCGTGCGCGTCGACGGCAACGACCCGCTGGGGGTGAGGTCAGCACTCGACGACGCGGTGGGCCGCGCCCGCGGCGGTGGGGGCCCCGCCTTCATCGAGTGCGTGACGTTTCGCTTTCGCGGTCACTACTTCGGCGACCGGATGCCGTACATGCCAAAGGATGAGCTGGCAGCGGCCATGGCGGCCGACCCGGTGCCCCGATTCGGCAACTATCTCCTCGAAACCGGTGTGTGCGGCGAGGACGAGCTGCGCCGCATCGACGATGAAGCGCTGCAGCAGGTGGAGACGGCGGTGCAGGCGGTCATGACCGCCGACTCCACGTCCGCCGACGAACTCGAGCGTGACGTGTACGCGACGCCGATCACATTCCCGGTATGAGGGATGCCCGCATGGCCGAACAGGAAATGACGATGCGCGAGGCGCTCAACCTCGCACTGGATCAAGCGCTGCAGGCCGACGAGCGGGTGTTTCTGCTCGGTGAGGACATCGCCGATCCCGGCGCGTCCGGACCGACGGCGGGCCTGTCGACGAAGTATGGCCATGACCGGGTGGTGGACACGCCGATCTCCGAGGCCGCGATCGTGGGTGCGGCGATCGGCGCGGCGATAGACGGGATGCTGCCGGTCGCCGAGATCATGATCATGGATTTCATCGGCATCGCCGCCAACCAGTTGATCAACAATGCCGCCAAGCCGCGCTTCATGACCGGCGGACGCACCACCGCGCCGATCACCGTCCGCACCCAGGTGTATGCCGGGTTGGCCACCGGCGCCACGCATTCGCAGACGTTGGAGGCGTGGTTCATGCACATCCCCGGGATGAAGGTGATTGTGCCGTCCACCCCGCGCGACGGCAAGGGCCTGCTGACCGCAGCGATCTTCGACGAAGACCCGTGCCTGTTCATCGAAACGATCCGGCTGCAAGGCAAACGCGGACCCGTCCCCGTCGACGCGGGTTTTGCTATTCCGTTGGGCCGGGCCGACATCAAGCGGCCGGGCACCGACGTGAGCCTGATCAGCTACGGGCGCTGTGTGTACGACGCGCTGGCGGCGGCGGACACGCTACAGGAGCAAGGGGTCAGCGCCGAGGTCGTCGACCTGCGCACCCTGGTGCCGCTGGATGTCGAGACCGTCGTCGAATCCGCCCGTCGCACAAGACGAGCCGTCGTGGTGCACGACGCGGTGCAATTCGGCGGGCCCGGGGCGGAGATCGCCGCGATCCTGCAATCGGAATTGTTCGGCGAACTCGCGGCGCCCGTGGAGCGAGTCGGTGCACGGTTCGTCCCGAGCCCGGCCGCCGCCGCGCTGGAGGCGCAGGTGTATCCCTCGCCGGCACGGATCGTCGCGGCCGCGCAGCGGACCCTGAACAGGACGGGAGTGCATGGCTGACTTCGTCATTCGCATCCCGCGTGTGTCGGTCGCGGTGTCGGAGGCCGAACTCGTCGAACTGCTCGTCGAAAGCGGCCAGCATGTCCAGGAGGGCACCCCGATCTACGTCATCGCAACCGAGAAGGCCGAACAAGAGATCGAGGCCGGTGCGTCCGGCACCGTGCAGTGGACCGCGGCCGCCGGTGGCACTTACGACATCGGCGTTCAGATCGGCGTCATCACCTCATAACTCAGGAGAAGTCATGGACCTCAAGGAAACTCGCGAACGCATCATCTACGAGAAGACCGGCGCGATAGCGCGGGTCACGCTGAACTGGCCGGAGAAGGCCAACGCCCAGGACCAGAAACTCGCCGAGGAGGTCGACGCCGCGCTGGCCGACGCCGACCGCGATTACGACATCAAAGTGCTGATCCTCAAGGCCAACGGCAAGGGTTTCTGCTCCGGACACGCCATCGGCAACAACGCGGTCGACTATCCGGCGTTCGTCGAGGGCGCCAAGGTCATGGGCACACCGTGGAAGCCGCAGTCCGACCTGTTCGTCAAGCCGGTGCTCAATTTATGGGAGTTCGCCAAACCGACGATCGCCCAGGTCCACGGCTACTGCGTCGGCGGGGGCACCCATTACGGGTTGACCACCGATATCGTGATCGCCGCCGAGGACGCCTACTTTCAGTACCCGCCGCTGCAGGGCTTCGGCATGCCGTCGGGCGAATGCTCGATCGAGCCGTGGGTGTTCATGAATTGGCGGCGGGCGTCGTATTACCTGTACCTGAACGAAGTCATCGACGCGCAGAAGGCGCTGGCGGTGGGTCTGGTCAACGAGGTGGTCCCGCGCGATCAGCTCGATGCCCGGGTGGAGGCGATCGCCCGGCATATCGCGCAGGCTCCGCTGACGACACTGTTGGCGACCAAGGCCAACATCAAACGCGCCTGGGAGCTGATGGGCATGCGGGTGCATTGGCAAAGCTCCAACGACCTGGTGGCACTGGCGTCGATCAGCGCCGACGTACAGGCCCTGGTGCAGCAGGTGCTGAAGGGCAAGATCAAACCCGCCGAGATGGCGCGCCGCCAGGCGGCCGCGGCCGAGTCGACTGACGGCACCTCGGCAACGTAGTACCGTTGGGGCGCAGGGTGTTACGCCGATGAACCTGACCGACCACGCCAGCACTGCAGCACCGGCACTTGTCGTGGGGGACGGGCCGGTCATCTCGTATGCGCAGTTGCATGCCCGCAGCCGCCGCGTTGCCGCGCTGCTGCACGAAGCGGGGTTGCGGCGCGGCGACGGTGTGGCCCTGCTGCTGCCGAACCGTCCAGAGTTTCTCGAAATCACCTGGGGCTGCCAGCTTTCCGGGCTTTACTACACGCCGGTCAACACCCACCTCACCTTCGACGAAGTGGCCTACGTCGTCGACGACTGCGAGGCCCGGGCGGTGTTCGTCGACTCCGCCTTCGCCGACCTGGCCGGCAAATTGGCGGATAGGAGCCGCGTACTGATTTGCGTCGGCGGGTCGTTACCCGGCTGGCGTTCCTACCTTGACGCGCTGGCCGGCGCCGGCGCGAATTTCCCGGCGTCCGACGGGAGCGAGATGCTGTATTCGTCGGGTACCACCGGCCGACCCAAGGCGGTACGCCGCCCACTGCCGACCGCCAACGGCTCCTGGGCTCAGGCGGTTCTGGAGATGGCGCTGACGCAGCGCTACCGGATGAGCCCGGCCAGCGTGTACCTGTTCCCCGCGCCGCTGTATCACGCCGCCGGGGTGAACTACGCCATAGCGGTCCACCGCGTCGGGGCCGCGGCGGTCATCATGGGCAAGTTCGACGCCGAGACGGTGCTGCGGCTGATCGAGACCCATCGGGTCACCCACGCCCAGTTCGTGCCGACGATGTTCGTGCGCATGCTCAAACTGCCCGAGAAGGTGCGGCGGGCGTATGACGTTTCCAGCCTGCAGTGTGTGCTCCACGCGGCCGCTCCGTGCCCGGTGGATGTCAAGCACCAGATGATGGCCTGGTTCGGGCCGATCATCTACGAATACTACGGGGGCACAGAGGGATTCGCCAGAACCACGATCGGCCCGCAGGAGTGGCTGGCCCACCCGGGTTCGGTCGGCAAACCATTGAGCCCGGTGCATGTCCTCGGCGACGACGGAACCGAGCTTCCCGTCGGGCACTGCGACGAGCTCTATTTCGAGGGCGGCCCGCCGTTCGAGTACTTCAAAGATCCGGTCAAGACCGCGTCGGCGTGCAACGACCGCGGTTGGCGTTCACTGGGCGACATGGGCCATGTGGACCAGGACGGATACCTCTACCTCACCGACCGCTCGACGTTCATGATTGTCTCGGGCGGGGTCAACATCTATCCGCAGGAGGCGGAGAACCTATTGGTCATGCACCCCAAGCTCGTCGACGCCGCGGTGTTCGGCGTTCCCAACGACGAGTTCGGTGAGGAGGTCAAGGCCGTGGTGCAACCCGCGGACGGGGTCCGGGCCGGACCCGACCTCGAGGCCGAGCTCATCGACTACTGCCGAGCACACCTGGCGTCGTACAAGTGCCCGCGCAGCATCGACTTCATCGCGCAGCTGCCCCGCGACCCCAACGGCAAGTTGTACAAAAGGCGCATCGGCGAACGTTATTGGCAAGGCCGCGCGTCGCGAATCGGATGAGCGAGGAAGCCAGATGGTGAACATCGAGGTGAACTGGACACCGCTGCCGGTGCCCTGGGCGGTCCAGACCGCCGACCGAATCCCCAAGCAGCGCTACTACGACGCCGAGTTCTACGCGCTGGAGGCCGAGAAGTTCTGGCCGCGCGTCTGGCAGATGGCCTGCCGGCTCGAAGAGATCCCCAAGCCGGGCGACTTCGTGGAGTACCAAATCCTCGACGAATCGATCATCGTGGTGCGGGTGGATACCGACAACGTGCGGGCCTACCACAACGCCTGCCGGCATCGCGGGGTAAAGCTGGTGGAGGGCAACGGATCCCGGCGCACCTTCGTGTGCCCCTTCCATGGCTGGTGCTGGGCCATCGACGGACGCAACACCTATGTAGCCCGGCCGGAGGTGTTCGGCGAGCACAATCTGTGCCCGCAGGATCTTGAGCTGGTGTCGGTCCGGTGCGAACTGTGGGGCGGGTGCGCGTGGATCAACCTCGACGACGCAGCGCCCGCGTTGCGTGCCTGCCTGGAGCCCTTCGCCTCGATCTACGACGCCTGGAAGGTCGAATCGCTGCGCACTGAGTGGTGGCAGTCCTGTCTACTGCCGGTGAACTGGAAGCTGGCCACCGCAGCGTTCATGGAGGGCTATCACGTGCCGCAGACCCATCCGCAGCTGCTGCCGTCGGCGCAGACCACGGGTTCGCCCGCCACACACCCAGTCATCGCCGCCAGCCTGTATTTCATGCGAACGCTCGGCTCCGGGATGGGCGGCATGACTCACGACAACGACATCCGCATCGCCGAAGGACTTCAGAACATCGAGTTACCAGCCGATCCCGCCGAGGCGATGGCGGCCTGGCGCAACCGGCTCAACGACGCCGTCGTCGCCTGGCATCGCGCGCGGGGATGCGATATCCCCGACCTCAACGAGTTGGCGCGCCGCGGCATAGTCGACGCGATCGGGTTCGCCTTCCCCCATTATTTTCTGTTGCCGCAATACAGCAGCGCCTCGTCGTACCGGATCCGCCCGCTGGGGCCGGAGGAGACACTGTTCGAAATCTGGTCGCTGACCCGGATCCCGCCTGACCAGGTCACCGGCAAACCGAGACTGCCGGAGCCCAAGGCGCCGGACGACCCGAGCTGGCCACCGATTCCCGCGCAGGACTTCTCCAACCTGCCCAGGCAGCAGAAAGGTCTGCACTCCAAGGGTTTCGAGTACATGCGGTTGTCGAATCAGATCGAAGGGCTGATCTCCAACTTCGAGCGCGTCGTCGACGGCTTCCTGGCCGGGCTGCCCCATGACAAGCTGGTGCCCGCGATTACGCAGACCAACACGACCATCGACGTGCCGATCTCCGATTTGGGCTTCGCCGCAGGCGTTTCGGCCGTCCAATGAGCACCCGGTGGGACCACTCGGTCGACCTGCTGATCGCCGGAAGCGGCGGGGGCGGCATGGTGGCCGGACTCGTCGCGCTCGAGCATGGGCTCGAGCCGCTCATCGTCGAAAAGCAGGCCCTGGTCGGCGGTTCGACGGGGCTGTCCGGCGGCATCGTCTGGCTGCCGAACAACCCGTTGATGCGGGCCGAGGGTATCGCCGACACCTACGAAGACGGGCTTGCCTACCTGGCCGACGTGGTCGGTGACGTCGGCGCGGCGTCTTCGGCCGCCCGCCGGGAGATGTTCCTCACCGCAGGCTACGAGATGATCGATTTCCTTATCCGCAAAGGGATTCGGCTGATCCGGTGCGCCGGCTGGAGCGACTACTACCCGAATCATCGGGGCGGTAACGCAGCCGGCCGTGCTGTCGAAGGAATTCCCTTCGACGCCGCCCAGTTGGGTTCCTGGAGCGGCCGGCTGCAGCCGCCGCTAGCCAAGAACTACGGGTATGTGGTGCTGACCAACGAGTTGCGCTCGGTACAGTACTTCAACCGGTCCCCGAGCGCCTTCGCGGCAGCGGCCCGGGTGTTTCTGCGCACCCGCGCAGCGCGGATGCGCGGCCGCCAAATCCTGACCAACGGGGCATCATTGGTCTGCCAGATGCTCAAGGTGCTGCTCGACCTCAGCGACAGGCGGCCGCCGTTGTGGACCGACGCCGCCATGGAGGATCTGGTTGTCGAGGACGGCCGGGTCGTCGGGGCACGCGTCATCCACGGCGGTATTCCGTTGCGCATCGAGGCGCGTAAGGGAGTTCTGTTGGCTGCCGGCGGTTTTGGCCACAACACCGAGATGCGACGGCGATACAGTGGCGATCAGCCCAACGACGGCAAATGGTCGATTGCCAACGCCGGTGACACCGGCGAGGTTCTGCAGGCCGCCATTCGGCTGGGCGCGAAAACCGACCTGCTCGACGAGGCGTGGTGGCTTCCTTCGGTGTTCATTTCCAATGGCGGTGCGGCCGCGGCATCACTGGGCTCCGGACGACAGCGACCGGGAGCCTTCTACGTCGACTCCGCCGGCCGCCGATTCTGCAACGAGTCGAACTCCTACGTCGAAGTCGGCAAGGCCATGTACGCCGCCAAGGCGATACCGTGCTGGATGGTCTTCGACCACGGCTACGTCCGCCGATACGTCACGGGCACCAACCCGCTCAACCGGCGCCTGCCACCCGACTTCGTCGACAGCGGAGCCGTTCAGCGCGGCGACACCATCGCCGACCTGGCCCGCCGCATCGGTGTGCCCGCCGACACGCTGACCCGAACGACCCAGCGGTTCAACCACTTTGCGGCCCAAGGTGTGGATCCCGACTTCGGGCGCGGTCAGTCGGCCTACAACACCTGTCTCGGCGATCCCGGATATCGGCCCAACACGGCCCTCGGCCCGCTCAACCGCGCGCCTTACTACGCAACCAGAGTGTTCCCGGCGGACGTCGGCACCTGCGGAGGTGTGCTCACCAACGAATACGCCCAGGTGCTCGACGAGCATGACCGGGTGATCGAGGGCCTCTACGCCACCGGCAACACGACCGCGTCAGTGATGGGCCGAACGTATCCGGGCGCCGGGGCGAGCATCGCGAGTTCCATGGTGTTCGGCTACGTCGCCGCCCGGCACGCCGCCCACCACCTGCGCTCAGCGTGACGCTATCGTCACGCTCGGCTGCGAATGTGACTGCAGCGTCACGGTGGCGGCATGTAGGAATCAGCGACGAAATCGCGCGGCGTCATTCCCGACTGCCTCAGTTCGGCCCGGCGCGCCTGCACATCGGATGCGGCGCCGACCATGTTGGTCAGGATGTGACTGACCTGCAAATGCACCCGCATACCCATCAGTTCCCAGGCCCGCTTCACGTTGTTCTTCACCGCCATCAGCGTGGTCAGCGGAATTTGGGCGATCTTGGCGGCCATGTCCTCGACGGTGGCCTCCAGGTCTTCGCGGGGCACCACCCTGTTGAGCAGCCCCCAGTCGAGGGCCTGCTGCGCCGACAGCGTCGGCGCCAGCAGCAACCAGTCCATGGTGCGGTGCCAGTTCATCAGCAACCACGGCTCGATCATGGTGTGCCCGCCAGGCTCTCCCAGGCTTTGGGCAAGCGGCATCTGGAAATACGCGTCCTCGGAGGCGACACAGAAGTCGGTCAACAGGCCCAGATAGATGCCGCCGCCCATGCAGTAGCCGTGGATCTGGGAGATCGTCGGCTTGGGGAACTCCCACAGATACAGCGTGGGCCACAGAAACAAGTCGGCGGTGCCCTTGTACAGGTCCTCGAAGGTATTCCCGAAGTCAGGGTAGGGGTTTTCCTCCGGATCCCAACGCGCCACGTGCCCGCCGCAAAAGCCCTTGCCGTTGGCCTTGAGGATGACGACTTTGATCTCTTTATCGCGGTCGGCCTCGTGCAGGCAGGCATCGACCTCGGTGACCAGGACCGCATCCTTGGTGTTGGCCTTGTCGACCCGATTCAGGATGATCCGCGCAATCGGCGGTTCGCGTTCGTAGATGATCGCTTCGAGGACGCGCCGTTCCATGCTGGTGACAGTACCGGACGCGTGAACAGTCGAGCGTCGCCTAGAGCGAACGACTGATGATCTCTTTCATGATTTCGCTTGTGCCGCCGTAGATTTTGGTCACCCGTGCGGCCGCATAGGCGCGCGCGATGGGGTATTCCATCATGTAGCCGTAGCCACCGAAGAACTGCAGGCACCGATCGACGATGTCGACAGCTTTGTCCGCGGCGATCAGCTTGGCCATCGACGCCGTGGCCGGGTCGTTGTTACCGTCGATGTACTGCTGGACGCAGTGGTCGACGGTTGTCTTGATCGACAGCGTCTCGGCCTTGAGTTGCGCCAGCTCAAATCTGCTGTGCTGGAACTTGATCAGTGGGCGCCCGAATGCCTCCCGCTGCCTGGTGTAGCGGATAGCCTCGAGCACCGCGCATTCGGCCAGCCCGGCGCACTGCGAGGCGATGATCAGGCGCTCACGGGCCAACTGCTCCATCAGCTGGTAGAAGCCCAGACCTTCGTTGTCGCCGAGCAGGTTCGCGGCGGGCACCCGCATGTCCGAGAAGAACAACTCGCGAGTGTCCTGACCATGCTGGCCGATCTTTTCCAGGACCCGACCGCGCTCGAAGCCGTGCAGATTCTCGTCGGTTTCGGCGACGATCAGGGAAACTCCGGCGGCGCCGGCGGCCGAATCCGTCTTGGTGACGATGATCAGCAAGTCACAGTGAGTTCCGTTGGAAATGAAAGTCTTCGAACCGTTGATCACATAGTGTGAGCCGTCGCGGACGGCGGTGGTGCGGATCCCCTGCAGGTCGGAGCCCGCACCGGGCTCGGTCATCGCGATCGCCAGCACGGCGTCGCCGCTGATGACCCTGGGCAGCCAGCGTTGCTTCTGTTCCTCAGTGCCGTAGGTGTTGAGGTAATGCGCTGCGATCGGCGAGTGCACTGCCCAGCCCGACGACGTGTCGTGCGCCAGTGCCTGTTCTTCGGCGAACACTGCGGAATAACCGAAGTCGCCACCGGCACCGCCGAACCGCTCGGGCAGGTCCAGCCCGAGCAAACCCGCGTCGCCCAGCTTGTTCCAATACTCACGATCGACCTGATGCTCGCGAGCCCAGCGTTCCTGGTTGGGGGTGGACTCCTTCAGCAGGAACTCGGCCGCGTACTTACGCAACTCGCGATGCTGATCGGTTTCCCAGCTGGCCCGGTAGGCCGGGAAAAGCTCGGACATAACTGCCCCCTGATGGTGCTCTGCGCAATATCAGTTCAGGTTCGCACAGTTTTCGTTCGCTGGCGGTGAATTCATCAAAATGCCCCGTGTGCTCGCGAGGTGCCGCTGGATATCGTTGCAGCCGGCGACATCTGACCCGGCAGCTCCCGCCGTCCGGGATCGGTGCCGCCGACCCCGCCACCGACGCGGGACCCAGCACCGGAATGTGCGCTCCGCGTGCTAACGGCATTGCGGCACCGGGGTTTTGGTGGATCCGGCCGCGCCGATGCGGCGTCAGCACCGCAGGGCGGGACGGTTAGGTCCGCGCCAGCACCCAGGCCTCGCCCTGACCCTCGCCGGCGGCAATCATGTGCAATTCGGCAAACGCCGCGCGGAGCTGGCCGCGCCCGGCGCGGAAAGGCCCCGCGGCGGCATCGACCTCGCTCAGCACCGCAACGGCCAACAACCCGCCGGGTACCAATCGCTTGACTATCGGCTGGTACAGGCGACGATTTAGGAATTTATGGCAGACGAGCACGTCAACGGGCGGCCCGGGCGGTAACCCCGGCTCAAGATCGACAACGTCGAACCGACAGCGATCGGCGACCCCGCAACGCTCGGCCAGATCCCGTGCTTGCTCGATCGCTACCGGGGAGATGTCCACTCCCCACACCTGCAACCCCCGGCGGGCCAACCAGACAGCGCCCTGCCCTTGGCCGCAGGCCAGGTCGAGAGCCTTTCCCGCAGTGGGGAATACGTCCGTGTAACCAGCGAAGGCACTGGGCGGTCCGACAGCGGCGTCCGCTGGCGCTCCCAAGTCGGTGTAACGCTCGTCCCAGCGGCGGCGATCCTGCTCGGCCACAACCGTTTACACCCGCCCGGTGCCCATATAGCCTGGCGCACCGGACTTCCCGACGGTCCGCTCTGGTCGCGGGCGACAGCAAAATGCCCGCAAGGGTGTCGACACTCTTAGGAAAGGCATTGTGCCCCAGCATTTCCCAGATACGCAACGATGGCGTTAGTCAACCCGCGGCGTGCCTGGTCGAGGTCGGAGTAGGTGCCCAACTGTCTTTCGGAGGTGATACCGCGCATGGCTCCCGGGATGAACGCGGCGACCTCACGTAGCCGGTCGGGATCCACATTCAGGTCCGCGAATGCCTTCTGGCAGGCCGTCGCCCAGCTTTGGTGCCAGGACGCCAGTTCGGCAGCGGTTCGGGGATAGTTCCGCTCGAGTTCGGCACGGTTGTTGGGCAGTGCGCGGCGAAGCGTCTCGATCGCCCGGGAGTCGCTGGAGATCAGCCCCTCGTACAGGGTGTCGATGATGACCGAGACCCGCTCGTGCAGCGGACCGCCGGAGACGGCATTCGACGGCAACTCCCCGCGTCGCTGCGCGGTGCGGTGCAGCACTGCGGCCCAGAACCCGTCGATGTCGCCGAATTGGTACTTCACCGCGCCCCAGGTCGCGCCGCTGTCCTTGGCTATGCGATTGGCCGACGCGGCTGCGGGGTCCCCGGAGGCCAGCGACCGTATCGCGGCCTCGAGCATGCTTTCGCGCGTGGCCAGGCCCCGCTTGTTGGCACGCCGCCCCGCTACGCCCGCCTCAGCCATTCCTGCGATGTTAGCGGCTGCGCTCACCGCGCGGCTAGCACCGCACGCCAGCGAATTCGCACCGGCTCGAGGTGCGCTGTGGCCAGCGGCCTTGGCGTCGCGGAATTGCAAACACGTTGCCGTTGAGGCGATTTGGTCCTTCGACGCTCCCAGGTGCAAGGTTGCTGGAAGGTGGGCAGCGCCGGGGTATCCGACGTCCGTCGTCGACGCCACGGTCGATACCGGCCCCGGTGACCGGCCCCAACCCGGGAGCGCCAACTGACCGCTCAGCGCCTATAGTCCTGCTCGGATCACGTAACCGGTTCACGACCGGCCGAGGGCGTCACGGTTGCCGCTTTCCGTTCTGGCCCGGTATGCGCTGCCGGCGGTCAGTGCCCGAAGGAGGAATGCAGTGTCGGGTCTGCGAGAGCTTGCGTTGGGCAGTGCGCCCGTCTTCGGCGGTGTCATGCTGGCCGTTGCGGCCGGGCAATTCAAGGGCACCGACTTTCGCGGCCAGCTCAAGCAGGACATGGACCTGCTCGACCGGCTACCCGCCGACGCCCCGCAACGCGCCGATCTGGAACGCACGATCAACGAACGCATCGGTGATCTGGTGGACGCCGCCGACCGGAGTCGCGCGCTGCGTAAAGCCGCAATGTCCTACCAGGGCAACTGGCGCGACATCGTACTGCTGCTGTGCGCGTTGCTGTTCACGATCATCTGGTGGGAAGTCAGCCACAGCCGCAGCAACTGGCTGCCCACGTTCATCCTGCTGATCGTGCTGTCGGTGGTGGCTGCCGCTTACACGGTGCGCGGCGCGGTGCGCAGCGCCATGTCACTGGCCCGCAAACGCCACCGCGGCCGGTCACACGAACCGGCTTCCGGGTGAGCACGCCAGCGCCGAAACCATAACATCGGTAAGTTACGTATTTTTGCAATATAAAGGGTCGGCAGGCATTGCCCTGCTCCCGGCGGCGGTGCCACGCTATCTGCATGACAGAAACCGAGGGGTATGTCGACCAGGCGGTGACCGGCATCGCCGAACCACAGCCCATGTACAAGGCACTGCGCGAGTCGACTCCGGTGTTCCGGGCGCCGCAGGCGGTGGTGCTGAGCCGGCTCGCCGACATCGAGATGGCGCTCAAACGCACCGACCTGTTCTCCTCCAACATGGATGCCGTCGATCTCGGCAACCTGCGGCCGCTGATCCCGCTGCAAATCGACCCGCCCGAACACGCCAAGTACCGCCGTATCCTCGATCCGCTGTTCACTCCCCGGGAGATGGCGCGGCGCGAACCCTACGTCACCGAGCTGGTCAACGAAATGATCGACCGGTTCGCCGCCCGGGGCGAATGCGACTTCCATGCCGAGTTCGCGGTGCCGCTGCCGTGCACCGTCTTCCTGCAGCTGCTGGGCCTTCCCCTAGAAGACCTCGACAAATTCCTGGAATGGAAGGACGGCGTGATCCGGCCCGCGGGCTCCACCGGCTACGACGACCGCCACGACGCTTCGGCGGGCGTAGCGCAACAGATCTACGAATACTTCGACCGCGCCATCGACGACCACGTCGCCAACCCGCGCGACGACGTGCTGTCCGCGATGATCGCGGCGCAGATCGCCGGCGAACCGCTGTCCCGCGAGGAGCTGCTCGACATCTGCTTCCTGTTCTTGATCGCGGGCCTGGACACGGTCACCGACTCGCTCGACTGCTTCTTCGTCTACCTGGCCCGACACCCCGAGCATCGTCGTCAACTCATCGAGCAGCCCGACATCTTGCCGCATGCGGTCGAGGAGCTGTTGCGCTGGGAGACTCCGGTACCCGGCGTCGCCCGGGTGGCTATGCGAGACGTCGAAGTGGGGGGCTGCCCGATCAGCAAGGGCGAACGGGTCAGCCCGTTGCTCGGCGCGGCCAACACCGACCCGGCGGAGTTCCCCGATCCCGAACTGGTGGACTTCACCCGCAACCCGAACCGGCACCGCGCCTTCGGCGGCGGTCCGCACCGGTGCCTCGGCTCCCACCTGGCGCGCATGGAGCTGCGGGTGGCGTTGCGCGAATTCCACCGCCGCATCCCGGATTACGAGATCAAGCCCGGCACCCAGCTGGTCTACACCGCTGCCCTGCGCTCGGTGCAAGCACTGCCCCTGACGTTCCCGGTGGCCCTATGACGCGCGTTTCGGTCGATCCTGATCGCTGCACCGGCCATGGACGCTGCTACACCCTGGCGCCCGGCGTCTTCGATGCCGACGAGGTAGGACATTCCATCGTGCGGGTCGCGGCGGTCTCGGGCGAACTGGAGCGGCAGGCGGTGACGGGCGCCGAAAACTGCCCGGAACGGGCGATCACGCTGTCTCGTTGACCGCCGGCGCGGGCGGTTACCGAATCACCTGCGGTATAAGACATTACGGCGGGAACCGACCCCGCATGCCGTCGCCGGCCGACCCGGCGGCTGTGGCCGGATCGCGGCCGGACACCGCCACCACGCGGGATCACCGGCCGGCGCGGGAGCAACGGAGGCCGGATATCGCCGACGCTGGCGCGGGACTCGTCGTACGCTGACGCAAACCACAGAAGGGACACTCGCACATGCAACCAGGCTCGCTCGACCCGGTGGCCAGCGACCGTTTGTCGCACGCCGAAAAGTCATTCACGTCCGACTTGTCGATCAACGAGTTCGCGCTGTTGCACGGCGCCGGGTTCGAACCCATCGAGCTGGTGATGGGTGTCTCGGTCTATCACGTCGGCTTCCAGTTCAGCGGCATGCGCCAGCAACAGGAATTGGGCGTCCTCACCGAGGCGACCTATCGCGCGCGCTGGAATGCGATGGCGCGCATGCAGGCCGAAGCCGACGCGCTCAAGGCGGACGGGATCGTCGGGGTCCGGCTCAACTGGCGTCATCACGGTGAAGGCGGCGAGCATCTGGAGTTCATGGCGGTCGGCACGGCGGTGCGCTACACCGCCAAGCCCGGGGCATTTCGGCGTCCCAACGGGCAAGCATTCTCCAGCCACCTGTCCGGGCAGGACATGGTGACGCTGCTGCGGTCGGGCTTCAGCCCGGTGGCGTTCGTGATGGGCAACTGCGTGTTCCACATCGCCGTGCAGGGGTTCATGCAGACGCTGAAACAGATCGGCCGCAATATGGAGATGCCGCAGTGGACCCAGGGCAACTACCAAGCTCGAGAACTGGCGATGTCGCGTATGCAAAGCGAAGCGGAACGAGACGGCGCGACCGGTGTCGTGGGGGTGCATTTCGCGATCTCCAACTATGCGTGGGGCCTGCACACGGTCGAGTACTACACGGCCGGGACGGCCGTACGCCGCACCGGCAGCGGGGAAACCATCACGCCGTCGTTCGTGTTGCCCATGGATAACTGATGACCCATTTCGACGCGGAGCAGGTGAGCCGAACCATCGGCGCCGCGCTCGCCGGCCCCGGCGGAGTCGCGTTGGTGGTCAACGTTTTCGCCAACCTTCCGGGGGTGATTCACACCGCCGCACGGCGTGGCCTGTTCCGATCGAACCCGGAACGAATCCAGATCGGTGATTGGCGCTATGAGGTCGCCCACGACGGTCGCCTGCTGGCCGCACACATGGTGAACGGCATCGTCATCGCCGAGGACATCCTGGCCGCCGACGCCGTCGGTCCGCACGTCTCGCGCGCGCTGGGACAGATCGTCAGCCGGTACGGGCCCACGGTCATCCCGAACATCAACGCGGCGGTGGAGATCCTGGGCACCAGTACCGGCTATCGGTACTGATCCGCCCGCGTCGCCCAGCGGATCGGTTGTGATCAGTGAAATGCCCCTTTCGGCGATTCCGGAGTAGATAGGGTGCCCGGTCATGGGCGTTTTGCGGTTTCTTTGGCAACGCGTGCTGGCCTTCGACCGAATCGGCTCCCGCATTCCGCAGCTGATCCAGGTCTGGTTGCTGGAACTGTTCTTCGTCATGCCATTGACCTTCTTCATCGGCAAAGTCATCGACATCCATGGCGCCTTCGGGGTGCCCGGCACCGGCGAGCGGCTCGACGCGACATTCTGGGGAGCCCTGGTGGTCGCGCTCGTCTTCGGATTCTTGTTCGTGCGTTCCCTCGTGAAACCGCGGATCGCCCAAGGTTCGTGGACGCCGACGGTCCACGCCAACGTCGGAACGCTCACCGTCTACGGCGGAAACCGGGCCTGGACGGTGACCTATCCCTACCTGACCAGCCACCCGTCGTATGCACTGCTGCTGCTGTTGACGGCACCGATCCCCGGTGTCATGGTCGCGGTGACAGTCAACCAAGGCGACAGCACCTTCTACTTCCGGGCGTGCGGGATTGCCGGGCTGATCATCCTTGCCTGCATGGCGCTGGCGCGGATTTTGGCCTGGTATGTATTCCGCGTCGGCCGCCGCCGGCTGGACGAGCAACTGCGGGGCCTGCCGATCTCGCCGCGCCGGCTCGGCTGGGAAGTCGCCTGGAAACCGGTGCTGGTTCTGGTGGTACTGATGTATGCGATCGTGTGCATCCCGCTCGGTGCCATGTGGATGAAGGAGCAGCGCACCATCGCCGCGTTGCCCGTCGTCAGTGTTGCCGATGCGCAGTATCCGGGCCAATATCGGCGCGTGACAGGCAAAGTGGCGTCTGAGCCCGTCTACTGGGCGCCGCAGGGAACCGGCCGAGGCGGCAACAACTATGCCGGCGCGGGCATTCTGGTGACGCTGCCGACCGGCGGTGAGGCGTTGCTGCTCGCCGATTCGATGGCGGTGCCGGATTTCAAGGGCGTGATGGCCCACGTCCACCACGGCGAACTCAGTGCCACCGGCAAGGTGATCGACGCCGTGACCGCGACCCAACGCAGGTACTACGGATTCAACGAAAACGCCTTTCCCGCAACGGCTTCCGGTGGGCGAGTTATGTTGTTGCTGTCAGAGCCCTGAGCAGAAGGAGCCGCGGCCACGCCGGCCAGGAGGCTCATCCGACGACGGCCACAACGGCGCACCGGTGCCGAGTTAGCGCACAGTGCATGCGGTGCTGGCCCAGGCATTGTTGCCGTAGCCACCCGGATTCCACAGCGACACCGGCGACTGCGGCTGCAACGCCCCGGTGTCGTCCCACGCGCGGGCGGTGACGTGCAACGGACCGGGCTCGACCTCGACAATCGACGACCATGGCCGCCACGACCACCTGCTAGGCGCGGGGTGCAGCTCGGCTTGGCGCCAGGTGCGCCCGCGGTCGAGCGATACGTCGACACGCGCGACGCCGTGACCATCGCCGGCGATGCCGTAGCCGCGGATGGCGAGGGCACCGGCGCCGACTTCGGCACCGTCGACGGGGTGCAGAATGTCGCAGTTGAGCGCCAACGTCGACAGCGAAATGCCTTCTCCGGCAGCGGTGGTCCGCAGATCTGCCTCGGGGGGCAGGATCCGGTAGTCAAGCGCCTGGAAGTAGTTCTCCGACGGGCCGGGCTGCACGGTGACCGCGCTGACCCACTTGACACTGCGGGCGCCGATGTAGCCCGGCACCACCACCCGGACCGGGCCGCCGTGCGCAGCCGGCAACGGTTCGGAATTCATCTGCCATGCCAACAGCACTTCGGCCGACATCGCCTTGCCCAACGGGATGGAACCGCCGTAGGTCTGGACCGGCCGGGCCTCCGGAGCCACGTCGGGAGCCTCGAAGGCGACATGCAGACCATCTTGGACGTGGGTCCGGGCCGCACCGAGAACGTCGGCCAGGCGCACCCCACGCCACTGTGCAGTGGAGATCGCGCCGCGCTGCCAGGGCTCCTTACCCGGGATCGACCGCACGCGCAGCAGCTCGGCGCGCCGGTTCCCCGCGCAGGCCAATGTCGCCACGACGCTGTGCTGCGGGAAATCACTGACCAGCTGCTCGTAGGTCAGCGTCAGCGGATTGCCCACGCACCCGCCGACCGTCAGGCACCACTGTGCGGGCGCTATTGCGGGGACACGCCCATGATTGCGGACGTAGAACGCAGCGGCTGAGGTGATGTCGCTGCCGGCCAGCTCTGTGACCGGCGGCTCAGCGTTGTAGGGCACGTCCGCATGCACGATCATGTCGGGACGTTTCCCCCATTCCGGGGTGGCGTCGGCGGCCATTGAGAGATCGTCCGCCATCACCCCGGTCGTGGTCCATCCGCCCGGCAATTTCAGAGCCCGCCCACGGCGACGAGCACCCCGGCGCCGCCAGTCGACGGGCATCGGTTTGGTGCCTGACGGCATGCCGATTGTCCGCAATTCGGTTGGCCGCCACCACAGGTCCCAGCGTTTGGGTTCAGCATCGCAAATCCGCATCCGGTTGGCTCCAGTGTCGTACCGTTCTCACAGATCTCACGCGGTTCAGCGAAAAGCCCGATGCGAGGTCACCTCAGCGTGAGACCGGGGGCTGCGCCGAAAGAAGGGGTTCACTGCGATGAATACACAGATGACCGCGCTGGCGGCACTCGCCGCGGTTTTGGTGGCTGCCGGGTGTAGCGGGTCCGGTAGCGACAAGGCTGCCGAAAACTCGCCGTCGGGACAGCGGTCGAGCCAGGCCTCGAACACATCCACGGCAACCGAGCCCGCCTCCTCGGGACGAATGAACCCCCGCTACGAAGACGCCGACACACCGGACGCACAGCAAGGCCGCCAGCTCATGACGGATGCGAAACTGCTGGAGGCACTCGGGCAGCAGGTCAACGACACTCTGAATCTGCCCCACGACGTGGGACTGGTCGGCAAACAATGCGGTGAGCCCAACGATTACTGGGACCCCAACACCAACGAGATAACGCTCTGCTACGAGGACATTCAGCAAAGCGAGCACAGGTTCGCCGACAACGCCAACTCCGATCCGGTGGTCGCCGCGGTTGACGCCACGACCTCGGGGTTCTATCACGAGCTCGGTCACGCCACCCTGGCCATCTACCAGCTTGCGTTCACCGGGCGCGAAGAAGACGTGGCCGACCAGCTCTCGGCGTTCATGCTGCTGGCTCCCGGCGCCGACGGAAAGCCCTATCCCAACGGTGTCCGGATCGCGACCAACACCGCCCAGGACTGGAAGTTGAGCGCCAAGGAGTCCGGCGACGCCAACGATCTCCCGTTCTGGGACGGGCACTCGATGGACATCACCCGCATGTACAACTGGGAGTGCTGGATCTACGGGTCGGACCCGGCGGCCAACGCCAACATGGTCGCCTCCGGCGACCTTCCGGAAGACCGCGCCGGCAATTGCGAGGAGGAATTCCAGAACATGTCCAAGGCGTGGCAACAGATGCTGGGGCCCCACCTCAAGAAGCCCAGCTGACTCCGGCAGCCGCGGTAATCCCGGCCGGTGTCTGGCCAGCCATCCTGAGCAGGAGTTCATCGGCCGTTCAGGCGCTGCTCGATCGGACCTCATGGACCGCACACGAGCGACCGTTTTTCTCACGGTATGCGCGTCGTGCAGGTCGCCAACTTCTACGGACCTCGTTCCGGTGGGCTCCGCACGGCCGTCGACCGGTTGGGATCGGAATACTGCGCAGGTGGCCACCAGGTATTTCTCATCGTTCCCGGCGCCCATGCCACCCATAGTCGGCTGAGCACCGGCGTCGTACGAATCACCTTGCCGGCCAAGCTGATTCCATTCACCGGAGGTTATCGCGCGGTGCTGCCCGCACCGGTGCGAGCGTTGCTGGAAACGCTGCGGCCCGACGCCTTGGAGGTCTCCGACCGCCTCACGCTGCGGTCACTGGGCCGCTGGGGACGCGACCGTGGCGTGACGACGGTCATGATCTCCCACGAACGCCTCGATCGCTTTGCGGGCCATCTGCTTCCGCGACGCACGGCCGAGGCATTCGCCGACGCGGCGAACCGACGAACCGCCGCCGACTACGACACGGTGGTGTGTACCACCGCCTTCGCGCGGGCAGAATTCGACCGCATCGGCGCGACGAACGTCGCCACTGTCCCGCTGGGTGTCGATCTACACACCTTCCACCCCCGTCGGCGTAGCGCCCTGGTACGACAACGCTTTGCCGCACCGGCGCAGCTCTTGCTGGTCCACTGCGGCCGGCTGTCGGTGGAAAAGCGTGCCGATCGCAGCATCGGCGCGGTCGCCGCATTGTGTGACTCGGGTGTCGACGCCCGCCTGGTCGTCGTCGGCGAGGGCCCGTTGCGCGCCAGGCTGCAACGGCAGGCCGCCGGTCTACCCGTCACCTTCACCGGTTTCATCTCCGACCGCCACACCGTCGCCACCCTGCTGGCCTGCGCCGATGTGACGCTGGCGCCCGGGCCACACGAAACCTTCGGGCTGGCCGCGCTGGAATCACTGGCCTGCGGCACTCCTGTGGTGGTGTCGCGAACGTCGGCGCTTGCCGAAATCATCACCACGGACAGCGGCGCATCAGCCGGCAACAGCCCCGCCGCCATCGCGGCGGCCGTCAGCAGCCTCGTCGACAGGCCCGAGCACGTACGTCGTAGCTGCGCAAGGCGCCGCGCCGAAACGTTCACCTGGCAGCAGGCCGCCGCGGGCATGCTGGCCGCTCTCGGTGCCGGCGGCCGATCTGCTTCTCAGGTGGCGTGTGGTCAACGTAAAACTGGCTGATGGAGCCTGCTCCACCGGCCGGACCTGGCATTCACTGCACCAAAGTCAGCTGCACGGCAACCCGTGCGGACCCCCGATCCAGTGACCGGGCGGCGCCTGCCAAGGACAGACTTGCTGCACCTGCCCAGGCGGTACGGGGTTGACGATGCCCCGATCATCGATATGCGGGCCCGGCGGAATCCACGGCTCCACGGGGTCAGCCTGCGCGACAGCACCCCCGACTCCGAGCGCGGCTCCCCCTAACACTGCGGCGATGACGGCTTTCCCGGCGAGCTTCGTCGCGATCATCGTGTCGCCCCTTCTTCGGTCGCTGTGGACACTACATCAGCGACTCCGGTGACTCCCATCCAGTAAGTATCCTCGACACGGCGTTGTCAAACGCCCGGTATCGCGGGCTTCAGGGCGCGTCGAGGGTCAGCCGTGGGTGTCGCCGGACCGGCGGCGGGCGAAGGCCGGGGCATGCTCGGGTCGAACCCCGACGCCCACGAAGTAGGCGGGCACCATCGCGAGCCACGGCAGCTTGTCCACCACCGCGAGCAGCGTCGCCGGCGGGGTCGGGTCCTTGCCGCCAAGCAGCGGGCCCACCAGCATCCGGTGTAAAACCCGTTGCACCGTTTGGGTGACCACGGTGGGAAATAGCCGGCGGCGCCGCACCGCGGCCAGGTCGCGACCGGTAACCCGGTGGCGCAGCAGGGGTTTGGCCAAGATGGTCGCCGCGGCGACGGCATCCTGCACGGCCAAGTTGATCCCGACGCCACCCAGCGGGGACATCGCATGCGCAGCGTCGCCGATGCACAGCAACCCATCGGTGTGCCAGCGCCGCAGCCGGTTCACCTTCACGTCGAGATGCTTGATCTCGTCCATGGACGGCAGCGCTGCCGCCGAGTCGGCGGCCTCGGGAACCAGCGCCGCGACATCGCGGCGGAAGGCCTCGATGCCGCGCGCCCGCAACGCGGCGTCGCCGCCCTTGGGCCCCAGGTAGGCGATCTGGAAGTACCCCTGGCGGGGTATCACCACCAAGGCCTTGCCCGGTCCAAACCGCGGCAGCAATGAGAACTGCGCCGTGTCCTCGTGTGGCAGCTTGAACCACCACACGTCGAACTCCACCGGATAGTCGCGGGCACGGAGCCCGGCCTGCTGGCGGGCCATTGACCAGCGACCGTCGCACGCCACGGTCAGCTCCGCCCGTAACTCACCGGGACCGTCGGGCCCCCGGTAACGCACTCCGACCACCCGGCCTCCCTCGCGCAGCAGCCCGGTGGCTTCGGTCTTCATGCGCAATGTGAAGGTCGGCTCGGCCTGAGCCGCCTCGGCGAGCAGGTTGAGCAGGTCCCATTGCGGCACCATCGCGATGTAGGGGTGGGGTTGTCGCAGTCGCTCGAAGTCGACGTAGGTCACCGAATGCCCGCCAGAATCGAGAGTGGCCTTGCGAACCTCGCTGAAGGGCAACGCCGCGAAACGCTCCCACAACCCCAGCTCGTCGAGTAGCCGCAGCGTCGTCGGATGCACCGTGTCGCCACGGAAATCCCGGAGAAAGTCGCCGTGCTTCTCCACCAGGGTGACCTGCACCCCTGCGCGGGCCAGCAGCAGCCCGAGCACCATGCCGGCCGGGCCGCCGCCGATGATCGCGCACGTAGTTGTCTCAGACATCAGCGCAAGCATATGGGCGACGCATCCTCCGCGCGAAGCCCCACGAGCCCCAATGCACGGTCAAACCCGGCCGACGTGACGAACCCCGGACTGAGGGTGGCCGATCAAAGCGTCACCAAAATTTATCGATAGTGCCTATGATTTCATAACTGTAATTTATCAGTATATTATTGACCCCGGTAACTGTACTGTTGTATAGTCGGCTCACGTCACCCCTTGGTAGATATTCAATGACGATATTCCGCGCACCGAGCGTCTCACCGGCGCACCAGGCCTCTGCCTAACAGAAAGCGCGCGGATGCAGCCAATTCGTAATGGCCTATACATCGGGAGAATTCACCGATACTGCGCTTGCGATGGCATCATCGCGAAAAGGACGCCGAGATGAAGACCAGGCACACATTGACCCGATTCCTCTTCGCCGGTGCGCTCGGCATGGCCGCGCTGGGCACGGGGGCGGGCTCGGCACAAGCGGACCCGACCTCGCCGCCCCCGGCTCCACCGGCAGAATCGGAGACACCCGCACCTCCGGACCCGTCGGATTCGCCTCCGCCGCCACATTCGTGGCCTCCGTGCGGAATGGGTGGTCAATGCTCTCCGAGATGTTGGCCGCCATGGGAACCGCCGCCGGCGCCGGGGGAACCGACGCCTACGTTCCCCAACCCATGGCCCCCATTCGGTTTGGGCGGCACAAAGTTCGAGCCGTGCCCCGCGCCGCCGCCACCACCACCGGGAGAACCTTATCCATCGCCGCCTCCCGCACCGCCTGCTTGGCCGCCGTGCGGAACGGGTGGTGAATGCTTCCCGGGTGGTCTACCACCGGGCTGGTACTAAACCTCGATCCACGGATGGATTGGGTTCGTTTCGGGTGTCGAGATGAGGAAAGTGCCTTTTGACCTGGGATGATTGGAGTTTCCAGACAACAATCGTCCAGCTCAAGAAAGGCACTTTCGGTGAGAGTGTGTCACAGGTTCGCGCCCTCGTCGGCGGTGTTCGATGATGACAATCTCGTGTCGTGTGCTGGTTTGGTGCCGGTGATGA
>NZ_UPHT01000055.1 GCF_900566085.1 Mycobacterium attenuatum | reverse complement strand
GGCCGCCACCAAAGCCATGCCAAAAGGGCTGGCCAGGACGCGCCCCTGACCGAACCCGTCCTCGGTGCGCTCGGCCAGGTCAACCGTCGGCGGCACCGAACCGGTCACGGTGGTGATGCCTTCCACCCGATAGTCCAGGCCGATCCCGTAGCGACTGGCCGCCTGGGTCAGACCACGCGGCGGCAACTTGCTGCTCAATTCGGCAAAGGTGGTGTTGCACGAACTGGCGAAGGCCCGCGACAACGGCACCACACCCAGATCAAAACCGCCGTAGTTGGGGATGGTGCGGTGTCCGATATCGAGGTGGCCGGGGCAGCCCAGCATGGTGTTCGGGGTGGCCATATCGCGCTCGACGGCCGCGCCGGCGGTGACCATCTTGAACGTCGACCCCGGCGGGTACAGGCCGGTGGTGGCGATCGGTCCGTCAGCGTTGGCGCCCACATTCTGCGCGATCGCCAGGATCTCGCCGGTCGACGGCTTGATCACCACGATCATCGCCTTGCCGCCGCGGGCGTCCACCGCGCGCTGGGCGGCGTTCTGCACGGTCCGGTCCAACGTGATCGTGATCGACGGCGCCGGTGACGGCTCGACTTCGTGCAGCACCGCGACGTCGACGCCGTTCTGGTTGACGCTGACCACCCGCCAGCCCGCTTGCCCGTCGAGCTGGTCGATCACGGCCTTTTTCACTTCGGTCATGACGATCGGTGCGAAGTGGTCATCGGTGGGCAGCAGGTCGGCCTGCGGTGTGACCACGACCCCGGGCAGCTGGCCGATCGCCGCGAAGACCCGGTTGCTGTCGTCGGCGCGCAGCGTGACCCCGAGGTCCAGCGGATGGGTCGACGAGCTGGCCTGCTCGGCGAGCAGCTGCGGATCGTTGAGCGTGTCATTGAACGGGTGTAGCGCGCCCACGACCGCGTGGGCGGTGCCGATGAGATCGGCACCGGCCGTCGTCGCGTCCAGCGAGTAGTGATACAAGAAGCCCGGCGCCAGCACATCGGTACCGCCGAGTTCGTTCACCGAGGCCCGCCGGGGCGGATCGGAGCGTAGCGAGAAGGTCTGGTGCTCGCCGAGTTTCGGATGCAATCCGGTAGTCGCCCAGCGGACCTCCCACTTGCCCTCGTCCCGGGCCATCTTCAGCTGTCCGTCGTAGCTCCACCTCCGGTTCTTGGGCAGATGCCAGGTGAAGCGGTACGCGACCGTGCCCATGTCCTCGGCGTACTTGGAGCTGAGAAGCTGCGCGTCCAGGTGGGTGGCTTGCAGGCCGGCCCAGGCGGCGTTGAGCGCTTCGCGAGCTTCGTTGGGATTGTCGGTGAGTTGGGCGGCGGTGGCGGTGTCGCCGATGGCCAACGCGGCGAAGAACTTCTCCGCGGCCGGTCCTGGGCCTTCGGGCCGAGGGGTGCACCCCGGCAGAACCGCGACCGCAACCAGAACGCTTGCGAAAACTGAGGCTAATGTTATTCGAGTTACCATCGTGACTGATGTTAAGAAAACCGGCAGCAGCGGCGGCGTCGACACACCGAGACCCAACCGTTATTGAGCCAGCCGCTGCCGTCCGCAACGCCAGCGCGAGGTTGGGGCCGGGTTTCCGCCGTTGCGTTACGCCTGCGCCACGAGCTCAGTCCAGCAGCACCGTGGCGAAGGTACCCACTTCCCGGAACCCGACTCGCGTGTAGGCGGCACGGGCGACGGTGTTGAAGCTGTTGACGTACAGGCTCGCGATGCGCCCGCTGCCGACGATCACCGCGGCAACCGTCGCAGTACCGGCGGTCCCCAGACCCAGGCCGCGCCGTTCCGGATGAACCCACACCCCCTGGATCTGCCCGACGGACGGCGACTGCGACCCCACCTCGGCTTTGAAGACCACCTCGCCATGCTCGAAACGTGCCCAGGCGCGTCCGGCCGCGATGAGGCTGGCCACCCGGCGCCGGTAGCCCCGGCCGCCATCGCCCATGCGCGGGTCGATGCCGACTTCACCGATGAACATGTCCACGGCCGCCACCAGGTAGGCATCGAGTTCCTCCGGCTGTACCTGCCGCACCTCGGGATCGATCGCACAGCTGGGGTGGACGTTGATCGCCATCAGCGGTTGATGGTCGCGAACGTCGCGCGCGGGACCCCAGGTGGACTCGAGACGCTGCCACATCGGCAGCACGAGGTCGGCCCGGCCAACGAGCGACGAACACCGCCGTGCCGTGCTCTTGGCCTCGTCGGCGAACGCGTTGAGATCGATCAGCCCGCCGCGCAGCGGAATGAGATTGGCCCCGGCGAAGCACAACGACTCGTCCACGCCACCGCGTCGCGTCCACAGCTCTCCGCCAATCGAATTCGGCTCGATGCCGTAGTCGGCGACCCGCGCAGCGACCATGCAGGATTCGATCGGGTTCTCGTCGAGCACCCGCCACACCGCCGCAACATCGCGCACCACAGCCACCCGACGCTCACCGACCAGGCGCATGATGGGCGGAGCCGACATCTGAAAAACTCTCTGTGGTGCCAACCGAAGCCAGTACGAGGTCTGGCGTCTATCAGCTTACGGTCACAATCGGCGAACCGCTCGATGTCGCGTCCGGATCGGCGTCAGGTGCCATTTCGGCGGCAAGTCGCATGGCCTCTTCGATCAAGGTCTCGACGATCTGCGCTTCGGGCACGGTCTTGATCACTTCGCCCCGAACGAAGATCTGCCCCTTGCCATTTCCGGAAGCCACACCCAAGTCGGCCTCGCGCGCCTCCCCGGGACCGTTGACCACACAACCCATCACGGCCACCCGCAACGGCACGTCGAGCCCGTCGAGACCCGCGGTCACCTCGTTGGCCAGGGTGTAGACGTCGACCTGGGCACGACCGCACGACGGACAGGACACGATCTCCAGCGTGCGCGGCCGCAGGTTCAACGATTCGAGGATCTGATTGCCCACCTTGACTTCCTCGACCGGCGGCGCCGACAACGACACCCGGATGGTGTCGCCGATGCCCTTGGACAACAGCGCCCCGAAGGCGACCGCGGATTTGATGGTGCCCTGGAAGGCAGGGCCCGCTTCGGTGACCCCGAGGTGCAGCGGGTAGTCGCACTGCGCGGCCAGCAGCTCGTACGCGCGGACCATCACCACCGGATCGTTGTGCTTGACGCTGATCTTGATGTCGCCGAAGCCGTGCTCCTCGAACAGCGAGGCCTCCCACAGCGCCGACTCGACCAGCGCCTCCGGCGTGGCCTTGCCGTACTTCTGCAGGAACCGCTTGTCCAGCGAGCCGGCGTTGACGCCGATCCGGATCGGGATTCCGGCGTCACCGGCGGCCTTGGCGACCTCACCGACCCGGCCGTCGAATTCCTTGATGTTTCCCGGGTTTACCCGCACCGCCGCGCAGCCCGCCTCGATGGCGGCGAAGATGTACTTCGGCTGGAAATGGATGTCGGCGATAACCGGGATCTGGCTGTGGCGGGCGATCTCGGCCAGTGCGTCGGCATCCTCCTGCCGCGGGCACGCCACCCGCACGATGTCGCAGCCGGCCGCAGTCAATTCCGCGATCTGCTGCAACGTCGCATTGACGTCGTGGGTTTTGGTGGTGCACATCGACTGCACCGAAATCGGGTGGTCGCTGCCGACCCCGACGTCGCCGACCATCAACTGACGGGTGGAGCGCCGGGGGGACAGCGTGGGCGCCGGCGGCTTCGGACTTTGCGGCATGCCCAGGCCAACGGTCACTGTCGGTCCTTCTCTCTGGGAGTTATTGGAAAAGCCGGATCGGGTTGACCAAGTCGGCGGTGACGGTCAGCAGCATGTATCCGACGACGAAGAACAGGACCACATAGGTAGCCGGCATGAGCTTGAGATAGTTCACCGGCGCCGCGGCCACCTTGCCGCGAGCCGCGCGAATCATATTGCGGATCTTCTCGAATACCGCGACGGCGATATGACCGCCGTCGAACGGCAGCAACGGCAGCAGGTTGATCGCGCCCAAGATGAGGTTCAACTGGGCCAGGAAGAACCAGAATGCCACCCACAGCCCGTGGTCCACGGTGTCGCCGCCGATGATGCTGGCGCCTACCACGCTCATCGGCGTCTCCGGGTCACGCTGTCCGCCACCGATGGCATGAACCAGCGCGCCGACCTTTGTCGGGATGGCGGCCAGCGCCTTGCCCACTTCGATGGTCAGGTCGCCAGCGAAGGCGAAAGTCGCCGGAATCGCGGACAACACGCCGTACTGGGTGGGGCCGGGACGCAGGGCTCCGACCCCGATGGCGCCGACCGTTGCGGGCTGGACCTGACCGCTCTGCCCGGTGGGCAACCAGCGCCGGGTGGGTTCGATGGTGACGTTGGCGGTGATGGTGGCGCCGTTGCGCTCGACGACGACCGGCACGGTGCCATGCATCTTGCGTACCGCAGCGGCCATTTCGTCGAACGTGGACACGGGCGTGTCGCCGACCTTGACCACGATGTCGCCGGCGCGCAGCCCCGCGAGCCCGGCAGGACCGGGCCCGGTGCACTGTTCGAGCTTGCCCTGCGCGGTTTCCGCTGCAACGCAACCAGTTTCGCCGATCACGGCCCTGGTCGGCGGATGCAGGTTGGGCAGCCCCCACATCACGGCGATGGCATAGATCAACACCAGGCAGATCACGAAGTTCATCCCCGGGCCGGCGAACAGCACCGCGACCCGCTTCCAGGTTGCCTGCTTGTACATGGCGCGGTCACGTTCGTCGGGAGCGAGCTCCTCGACCGGGGTCATGCCGGCGATATCGCAGAAACCACCCGCCGGAATCGCCTTGACGCCGTACTCGGTTTCACCGCGGCGCGTCGACCACAGGGTGGGACCGAAACCGACGAAATAACGACGCACCTTCATCCCGGTCGCGCGCGCTGCCCACATATGGCCGCATTCATGCAACGCCACCGAAATCAGGATCGCGAGTGCGAACAGCACAATGCCGATAACGAACATCATCAGGCTGTATGGACCTTTCTCACGCCTTTCCGGAGACCTTCTCGTAGGCACCGGCCGGGTTGGCTTTGGCGACCGCGCGCTGCGCGCGTTCCCGCGCCCAGCGCTGCGCGTCGAGTACGTCATCCACGGTAGCGGGTGGAAGCGCCCATTGGTCGGCATCGTGGAGCACGTCGGCGATGGTCCCGACGATGGCGGGAAAGCCGATGCGGCCGGAAAGGAACGCTTCGGCCGCTTCTTCGTTGGCGGCGTTGTAAACAGCGGTCATGCAGCCACCGGTTTCACCGGCGTGCCGGGCCAGTTCGACCGCCGGGAAAACGTCGCTGTCCAGTGGCTCGAATTCCCATGCCTGCGACTGGCCAAAGTCGCAACAGGCGGCCGCCCCGGGCACGCGGCGCGGCCAGCCCAACGCCAGCGAAATGGGCAGCTTCATGTCCGGCGGGCTGGCCTGGGCGATGGTCGAGCCGTCGACGAAGGTGACCATTGAATGAATGATCGACTGCGGGTGGACCACGACGTCGATGCGGTCGTAGGGAATGCCAAACAACAGGTGCGTTTCGATCAGCTCTAGGCCCTTGTTGACCAGCGAGGCCGAATTGAGCGTGTTCATCGGGCCCATGGACCAGGTGGGATGTGCCCCGGCCTGCTCGGGGGTGACGTGTTCGAGGTCGGCGGCCGACCAGCCGCGAAACGGCCCGCCCGAGGCGGTGAGCACCAGTTTGGTCACTTCGTCCGGAGTGCCGCCGCGCAGACACTGGGCCAGCGCGGAATGCTCGGAGTCCACCGGAACGATTTGACCGGGTCGTGCTGCCCGCAGCACCAGGGGGCCACCGGCCACCAGCGATTCCTTGTTGGCCAGGGCCAGCCGGGCACCGGATTCCAGTGCGGCCAGCGTCGGTCGCAGACCCAATGCCCCGACCAATGCGTTGAGCACGACGTCGGCTTCGGTCTCGTTGATCAGCCGGGTGACGGCATCGGGGCCGTAGTAAGGGATGTCGCCGGCACGTTGCGCTGCGTGATCGTCGGTGACCGCGATATTGGTGACTCCGGTCTGGGCGCGCTGACGCAACAGCGTGTCGAGATTTTTGCCCCCGGCAGCCAACCCCACCACCTCGAAGCGATCCGGATTGGCGGCGATGACCTCCAGCGCCTGGGTGCCGATCGAACCGGTGCTGCCCAGCACCAGCACCCGTAGGCGCCCGGCGTGCCCGTCGGTCGGGATTGTCACCTCACCATTGTGCCGCCAAACCATCCGGTCGTCGCCGTGCCCTCATGCAGTCATCTTGATGTCTAGCACCGATGCTAAGATGCCACGGCGCGCACGACGATCCGGATCGACGACGAGCTCTACCGCGAGGTGAAGGCACGGGCAGCTCGATCCGGGCGTACCGTGGCCGCGGTCCTCGAGGATGCGGTGCGACGCGGTCTCAATCCGCCCGGGCAGTCAGCGGCCGGGCGTTATCGGGTCCAGCCGACTGGCAGCGGCGGGCTCAGGCCTGGCATGGATCTGTCCTCCAACGCCGCGATCGCGGAGGCAATGGACGAAAGCGTGACGGTCGATGCACTGCGTTGACGTCAACGTTCTCGTCCATGCCCATCGAGCCGACCTGCGTGAACACCCGAACTACCGGGAAGTGCTCGAGCGGCTAGCCAACGACGACGAGCCGCTCGGTCTGCCGGACAGCGTGCTCGCCCGCTTCGTCCGGGTAGTGACCAACCGCCGGATCTTCGTCGAACCGACCAGCCGGCCCGACGCATGGCAGGCGGTCGATGCGTTGCTGGCGGCGCCCGCCGCGATGCGGCTTGGGCCCGGTGAGCGGCACTGGACGCTGTTTCGGCAGCTCGCCGCCGATATCGATGCGAGCGGCAACGACATCGCCGACGCCTACCTGGCCGCCTACGCCGTGGAGAACAACGCGACCTGGGTGAGCGCCGACCGCGGTTTCTCTCGCTTTGGCCGGCTGCGCTGGCGTCATCCGCTGGATATCTGAGCGACCGTGTGCAGGCGGCCGCGGTTGGTCGCTCGGCAGGTGACTCCAGGCGGATCCGACGTGTGTCAAAATGTCGGAAACCGCCGATCCGATGCCAGAAAGCCATACCCGAACCGGAGGAGTCGCCGTGGCAAGTACCGAGGTGGAGCAGTACACCGGCGTTGACCCGGTCGAGGTGCCGTCCGCGAAGTGGGGCTGGAGCAGGATTAACCACCGCACCTGGCACATCGTCGGGCTGGGCATATTCGTATTTCTGCTGGCGATGCTGCGCGGCAACCACGTCGGCCACATCGAGGACTGGTTCCTCATCGGGTTTGCCGCACTCGTGCTCGTCGTGCTGGTGCGCGACCTGTGGGGCCGCCGGCGCGGCTGGCTCAGGTAGAACGCCGCACCCGGCGATACCAAGCCCCGGCGAGCCCGCCGAGCGTCAAGATGGCCAATGCCGCGACCCACGGCCAGGCCCCATGTTCGTGTACCCAACCGGCGAGGACGCCCTGGACGCGGCCGGCGGCGGTGATCACCTCGTCGCGGGGGTTCGCCCCTGTACCCGCAAACAGGCGCAGCTCGTAGAGGCCGTAGTAACTCACGTACAGACCGGTCAGTACCAGTAGCGCGCCGCTGATCCGGTTGACCAACGGCAGGATCCGCCGGATGCGCTCGGCCAAAGCCGAACTCGCGGCCGCGACGCCAACGGCAAGCACTCCCACGACCAGGGTGAGACCCGCAACGTAAGCCAGGTAGATTGCGACGCTGCCCACGATCGAACCACTGCGCAACCCAGCGCCGGTGACAGCCAGAAACGGGCCGACAGTGCACGACAGCGAGGCCGTCGCATAGCTGATGCCGTAGCCGTAGGTGGATCCCAGCCGCGCCGTCGGCGCCCATAACGGGCCGAACCGCCGCGGCGTCAACGCCGTCAGCGTCCGACCCGCCAGCAGCAAAACGCCCAGGACCACAAGCACAATGCCGATCAGCACCGTCGCGTAGGGCAGGTATCGATGGACCGTCGTGGCCGCCGAGATGGTCAGCGCTCCAAATAACCCGAACACCGTTGTGAAGCCCAGCGCCATCCCCGCGGTGGCTGCCAGCGCCCGGCCGAGCGCTACCGGTCCCCCACGTTCTGCGGGATCTAGCCCGCGCACCACCAAGAGCAGGTAGCCCGGCAACATCGCAAACCCACATGGATTCAGCGCGGCCACCAACCCGGCTGCGAATGCCAGACCGACGAGACCCTGGTCCACGAATCAGGACGCCAACTCGGCCACGCGGCCGGAGAGCTCTTGCTCGGACATGGCCGACGTCGGGTTGTTGACGAAGGTCGATGAGCCATCCGCGCGGTAGAACACCCAGGCCGGCTGCCAGGGCACGTTGTAGCGCGCCCAGATCGAGCCGTCGGCGTCGTTGAGGTTGGTGAAGTTCAGGCCGTACTTGGCGACGAAACCCTGCATGGCGCCGACGTCGGAGTGCGCCGCAACACCGACGAAAGTGACACGTGGATTGGCGGCCGCCACGTGGCTGACGCTGGGCGCCTCGGCGTTGCAGAACGGACACCACGGCGTCCAGAACCACAACACGGCCGGCTTTCCCTGCAGGCTGGCCCCGTTGAACTGAGCTCCACTGAGGGTGGTGGCGGTGAAATTCAGACGGTCATCAGCGGCCATCGCCCGCGGCGCAGCGGTGAGGCCGAGCAACAGGACCATCGCGATTGTCACGGCGGCAACGCCCGCGACGAATGCTTTGGCCGGTGACAGTAGGCGAACAATCATGACAGCCCCTCCTGCAGACGTTGTGCCCTGATGACGTAATACCCGCCGTTGCGGTTCATCGCTCCAGCTACCCGCCTCCGGCGGCCAGCTGTCCGCAGGCGGGGCCCCATGCGCCCGCGCTCCAGCTACCCGCCTCCGGCGGCCAGCTGTCCGCAGGCGGCGCCGATCTCCCGGCCGCGAGTGTCCCGGACAGTACACGAAACTCGTTGCGCGCGAACATGCTTGACGAAATTGCGCTCGACCGTTTTGGGGCTGGCGTCCCAGTCGCTGCCCGGTGTCGGGTTCAGCGGGATGAGGTTGACATGGACCAGCGGCCCCAGGGCGCGGTGCAGTCGCCGGCCCAGCAGGTCGGCCCGCCAGGGTTGGTCGTTGACGTCACGAATGAGTGCGTATTCCACCGACACCCGACGGCCGGTCGCCTCGGCGTAGTAGCGCGCTGCATCGAGGGCCTCGCCGATTTTCCAGCGGTTGTTCACCGGCACCAGCGTGTCACGCAGCTCGTCATCGGGTGCGTGCAACGACAGCGCGAGCGTCACGCCGAGCCGTTCGTCGGCGAGTTTGCGGATCGCTGGGGCCAGACCCACCGTCGACACCGTCACCGAGCGGGCCGAGATGCCGAAACCCCCCGGCGGCGGCTCGGTGATGCGCCGCACGGCGGCCAGCACCCGCGAATAGTTGGCCAGCGGCTCCCCCATACCCATGAAGACCACGTTGGACAACCGCAGGGGAGGTAGGCCGAAGTCGTCTCGCAGCGCCGCCGCGGCGGCCCGCACCTGTTCGACGATCTCTGCGGTCGACAGATTGCGGGTCAGGCCACCCTGGCCGGTGGCACAGAACGGGCAGGCCATGCCGCAGCCGGCCTGCGACGAGATGCACACCGTATTGCGTTGCGGGTAGCGCATCAGCACCGACTCGACGGTTGCCCCATCGACGGCCCGCCACAACGTCTTCCGAGTCTGGCCGGCGTCGCAGGCGACTTCGCGCACCGCCGTCAGCAGAGTCGGCAACATCGCCGCGGCGAGCACGTCGCGGTCAGCCGCAGGCAGGTCGGTCATCTGGCGCGGGTCGGCGATCAGACGGCCGAAGTAATGGTGCGCGAGTTGCTTGGCCCGAAACGCTGGCAGGCCCAGTTCGGCGACGGCAGCCGCACGACCGGCCGCGTCAAAATCGGCGAGGTGCCGCGGTGGCATGCCGCGGCGCGGCGCCTCGAACATCAGCTCACCAACCATGATGGTGTCCAGTATCGACCTGCCGGGCAAGCTAGGGCAGCTTAGGGCAGCAGCGTCAGCACTATCCAGGCCGCCACCGCGGACGGCAGAACGCCGTCGAGCCGGTCCATCAAGCCGCCATGGCCCGGCAGCAGCCGCCCCATGTCTTTGATCCCGAGGTCGCGCTTCACTTGCGACTCCACCAGGTCGCCCAGGGTCGTGGTCAGCACGAAAAGTACGCCCAGCAGCGCCCCCACCCACGGTGTCTTGCCGGCCAGGTACGTCGCGGTAATGGTGGTCGCGGTGACACCGCAGACCATCGAACCGGCGAATCCCTCCCACGATTTCTTCGGGCTGATCGTTGGAACCATCGGATGCTTGCCGAACAACACCCCCACCGCATAACCACCGACGTCGGAGGCGATGACCGCGATCATCATGGCAAACACCCAGCCGGCGCCGTGGTAGACCAGCAGCGCAGCGAAGGAGCCGAACAGCACCACCCACGCGGCCAGAAAGATGGTGGCCGACGTGTCACGCAGGTAGTTCCCCGGCGCAGCCCGCTCGGCGCCGCCGTCCGACCGCTTGTCCTGCATGAACAGCCGCCAGATCATGCAGACCACGACCATGGCGCCGAAGCCCGCCAGCACGCCGCGAACCCCGTAGGGCCAGCTCAGCCAGATCGTGACCTGGCCGCCGACCAGCAACGGGATTACCGGGATCAGGTACCCGGCTTCGCGCAGCCGCCGCACCACCTCATGGCTGGCGACGGCCATGGCCAACGCGCAGATGGCTATCCAGCCGCGCGGAGCCAGCAGCAGGGTCGCGATGAGGACAGCGCCGATCGCCGAGCCCACCGCGATTGCCGCGGGCAGGTCACGACCAGCCCGGGAGGACTTCTTCGGCCCCTGCGGCGGGCCGTCGGCCGGGGTGCCGGTGCTGGCATCGGTAGTTGCCACGGATCTGATCAGACTTGGCTGCTGAGCGGTCCTAGACCTCCAGCAGCTCGCCTTCTTTGTGTTTCACCAGTTCATCGATCTGGGCGACATAGTGGTGGGTGGTCTTGTCGAGGTCCTTTTCCGCGCGACCTACTTCGTCTTCGCCGGCCTCGCCGTCCTTGCGGATGCGGTGCAGTTCCTCCATCGCTTTACGACGGATGTTGCGCACCGAGACCCGGGCTTCCTCTCCTTTGTGCTTGGCCTGCTTGACCAGCTCGCGCCGGCGCTCCTCGGTGAGCTGCGGTATCGCCACGCGGATGACGGTGCCGTCGTTGGTGGGGTTGACCCCGAGGTCGGAGTTTCGAATCGCCGTCTCGATGGCGTGCAGCTGGTTGGCTTCGTAGGGCTTGATGACGACCATCCGTGCCTCGGGAACGTTGATGCTGGCCAGCTGGGTGATCGGGGTGTTGGTGCCGTAGTAGTCGATGACGATCCGGGAGAACATGCCGGGATTGGCCCGCCCGGTCCGGATCGTTGACAAGTCGTCCCGGGCCACCGATACGGCCTTCTCCATTTTCTCTTCGGCATCGAAGAGAGCATCGTCGATCATCGCGTCTTCCCCTTTAGTGGTGACCAGCGTTTAGGTGGTGACCAGCGTTCCGATCTTCTCACCGGCGACCGCACGGGCAATATTCCCATCGACCAGCAGGTTGAACACCAGAATTGGCATGCCATTGTCCATACACAAGCTGAATGCGGTGGCATCGGCAACTCGCAGCCCCCTATCAATCACCTCCCGGTGACTGATCACGGTCAGCAGTTCGGCCGCGGGATTCTCGCGCGGATCCTCGGCGAACACCCCGTCAACCGCCTTTGCCATCAAGACCACGTCCGCGCCGATCTCCAGCGCCCGCTGCGCTGCGGTGGTGTCGGTAGAGAAGTAGGGCAGCCCCATGCCGGCGCCGAAGATCACCACGCGCCCCTTCTCCAGGTGGCGGACGGCCCGCAACGGCAGATAGGGTTCGGCCACCTGGCCCATGGTGATTGCCGTCTGAACCCGGGTGACAATGCCTTCTTTCTCCAGAAAGTCCTGCAGCGCAAGGCTATTCATGACAGTCCCGAGCATGCCCATGTAGTCCGAGCGGGTGCGTTCCATACCGCGCTGCTGCAACTGCGCGCCGCGGAAGAAATTGCCGCCACCGATGACCACGGCGACCTGTACCCCACCGCGCACCACCTCGGCGATCTGCCGGGCCACTTGCGCCACCACGTCGGGATCCAGGCCCACCTGGCCGCCGCCGAACATTTCGCCGCCGAGCTTGAGCAACACTCGCTTGTACCTCGACGGTGGGGGTCCAACCGCGGAAGCCGGTACGCCGTTGGTGGATGTCGGCTCCGGCCTGGGAGCCGCCGAGCCGGCGACATCGGTTTCCGGGCGCTCCGCCATAAGACTCCTCGC
Organism: Mycobacterium attenuatum; assembly: GCF_900566085.1. Taxonomy (GTDB): domain Bacteria; phylum Actinomycetota; class Actinomycetes; order Mycobacteriales; family Mycobacteriaceae; genus Mycobacterium; species Mycobacterium attenuatum. Next base: position 16,112 of record NZ_UPHT01000055.1, on the reverse strand, counting down.
ATGACAGTGCCATCCCGGCGACCACGCGGGACGGCATCTGACATCCTGCCTCATCGCGGTGCGGTGGGGTAGCCGGGGGGACGGCGACGTCCAGCTCGGCCGGGCTCACCTCGCCGCCCGACGGCCAGCTGCGCTGGGCATACGGCTGATGGCGACCGCGCGGCCTAAGACGACGCGTTCAGGTCCTGGGTGGCCGGTCCTTCCAGCAGGGCGCCGTCGGCGGCAAATCGCGATCCATGCAACGGGCATTCCCAGGCTTGGGAGGCCTCGTTCCAGTTCACGATGCCGCCCAGGTGCGGGCAAACCGGCGAAACCCGGTGCTCGACGCCGTCCACCGAACACCTCGCCTGCAGGTGCCACGGCGGCCCGGTGACCACGCCGCCGTTGCCGTCACCATTGCTGTCGATGCCATCGGCCCGCCGGACGGCCGGCGCCAGCCAGCCTTTGGCCAGGTGGTAGGCGACCTCGAGATTGGCGGTGACAGCCGTGGTGGCCCCAGTCAATTCATGCGGACTCCACGCCGCGAACGCCCGGGCCCAGTCCATCCGCCCGCCGAGAATGCGGGAGCTGAGCAGCAACGCCGCGGCCACCCCGTTGGTCAGTCCCCACTTGTTGAATCCTGAAGCAACGAGCACCTTTTCATCACCAGGCAGGATGGGCCCGACATAGGGCAGTTGGTCGACGGCCGTGTAGTCCTGTGCCGACCAGCGGTGGGTGGCTACCGCGCCCGGATAGTGGCTTCGTGCCCACGACGTCAGCTCGTCGAGCTCGGCGACGGGACTCTTGCGCCCGACGACATGACTGGCCCCGGCCACGATGAGCCGCTCGCCGTCGCCGAAGGGCGCATAGCGTACCGACCTGGTCGGCGAGCCGGCCGAGATGAACATCGACCGGGTGATGGGGCCGGGGACGTCGAAGGCCGTGCAATAGGACCTGTTGGGTTTGAGCCGGGCGAAGAATCCGCCGCGGTCGAAGACGGGCATGCCGGTGGCCAGGATGCAGTGCCCCGCGTCGACTTCGGCGCCGCCGTCGCTCGTCCGCACCGCCAGCCGGACGCGCCCCCGGTGGTGCGACAACCTCCGCACCCGGGCTCCTTCCACAAGGAGACCGCCACGGTCGGTCAGCTCCCGGATGAAGCTGTCCAGCAACGGCATCGGGTCGATCTGCGCCTGATCGGAAAGCCGCACGCCCCCGTGATATGGGAACGGCACGTCGGCCTCGGCGGCCCACTGCGCGCCGACTCCGGCCCGTTCGCAGGCGGCCAGGACGGCGCGCGCCGACGCCACTTCGTCGGGGCTTTGGGCATAGGTGTGGTCGTCTTGGCGCTGCAGCGGCAGCTGGTTGGCGGCGCAATGGCGCAACAGCCAGTCCTGGCCCTCCCGATTGCCGCGCACATAGTCGGCGGCCAGGCGGTCGCCGTGGCGAGCGACGATCTTCGACAGTGTGGTGCCCTGCAGCAGGCTGAGCTTTCCGGTGGTGTTGCCCGTCGTCACCGCGCCTGCTGTGCGGGCTTCCAGAACCAGCACCTCCCTGCCGGCCCGTGCCAACAGCACCGCGGCGACCAGCCCGGTGATGCCGGCGCCGACCACGACCACGTCGGCCGACGTCAACTGGCCGTTCAGGCGATCGGATTGCTCCCGCAGCCGATTGTGGCCGGCCAGCCATAGCGATGTCATTGGTGGCTAGTTGCCCGGGGCGAGCCCGGCCAAACGGTGTCGCTGCTAACAACTGTCGCAGCAGCCGTGATCCGGCCCCACTGTGCTGATGTTCGAGACTGTGCTGATGTTCGAGCCGATGTTTGAGCAGTCGGTGTGCCGGGGAATTCGGCGCGCAGTGAGACGAGCGCGGTGACGAACGGGCGCGACTCCGCTGCACCTGGAGTGCAGCCCGAGCCGGCCACGGCTCGAGGGACTTGAGGGAATGGTGGACCCGGCCCGGGACCCGGGCCGGGTTCATCGATCGTGCGGAACTTGATCCTGTTAGCCCGATCACACGTGCGAATAATTCTCTTTCCAGCGGGTATTCACGCGTTCAATGTGAGACATCTCCCCGGGAGGTGCCTACGGGATAGGGGCCTACGCACGAGGACTTCCGGATGCAACCTACGGATGCCCAGTCGTGGAACCCGTGCGAGGGGTTGGGAGACGTCCGTTGGAAGTTCTGCTGATCAGCAACGACGCCGACTTCGAATCGGCCTTGCCGACCTTGCCGTCGGTTGCGCGCTCGCTACGGCGCGCGCCGCTGGACGACCGGCTGGCATGGCAGGTTGACGGCGCTGACGTCGCGATGATCGACGCGCGCAACGACTTGGGCGCGGCGCGCCGGGCGTGCCGGCGGCTGACGGCCAGCGCCCCTGCGCTGGCGGTGCTGGCCGTGGTCGCGCCGGCCGATTTCATCGAGGTTGACGTCGACTGGAATTTCGACGATGTCTTGCTGGAGGCGGCCGGCGCTGCCGAGTTGCAGGCACGGCTGCGGATGGCGGTGACCCGCCGGCGTAACGCCCTGGAGGGCACGCTCGAATTCGGTGGCCTGGTTCTTCACCCCGATAGCTATGCGGCCTCGTTGGGCGGCAAAGACCTGGGCCTGACCGCCACCGAATTCAAGTTGCTTGCTTTTTTTGTGCAGCACGCGGGGCGGGCGTTCACCCGGACCCGGCTGATGCATGAAGTGTGGGGGTATGACTGCGCCGGTCAGGTCCGCACCGTGGACGTTCACGTGCGACGACTGCGCGCCAAGCTCGGAGCCGAGTATGCGGCGCTGCTGGAGACCGTTCGTAGCGTGGGCTACCGAGTGGCGACACCACCGGAGCCCCGGTGGATTGTCCGACAGCAGGAGAAAGCGCCGGTGGCTGCCGCGGCCGCCGATTCCTGTGCCCAATAATCCGATAATCCCCACTAGCTCCGTTAGCCCCGCTCGTCAGCCGAACAGCGGCAGGGCGCGCCTGCGGGTCAGCGCGTCCATCCCGTGCTGGATGCTGTCCTCGACTTCGCGGTACTTGCCGTCGACATAGGCCTCGTCGTGGGCCTTGTCCTCCGCGCGGGCCGGGTCATGGTCCACCTCGACCGCCGGCATGAACCGGGTCCGGATCTTGGCAGGCAACGGCAACTGCGGAAGCGCTGCCGGCGCAATGCCCCACGGTAGCGAGATGGCCAGCGGAAATACCTTCAGCCGCAACAGCCGATCGAGCTGCAAGACGCGGGACAGGCGGTCGCCGCGGATCAGCACCGGCATGGCGTCGGCGCCGCCGACCGTCGCGATCGGCACGATGGGCACCCCGGCACGAATCGCCATTTTGACGAAGCCTTTCCGCCCGGCCAGGTTGGCCCGGTCGCGCTCCGTCCAGGGACGCAGCGAATCGACCTCACCCCCGGGCCACAACGCCACGTCACGGCCCTCGGCCAACGCCGTCGCGATCGCGTCCGGGGCCGCGGGAAGGACCCCCATTGACCGGAAGTATCGCCCGATTCCTGGTATCGCCATCAGCGCATCGTGAGCCGTGCCGTGCAACGGGCGCTCCGGGCCGAACCGTCGCCACCATTGCAGGCCCACGGTCCACGCATCCCAGACAAACGGGGCTCCCGAGTGGATGCCGATCAACAGCACCGGTGGCTCCGGAATGTTTTCCCACCCGTCTATCTCCATGCGGAACCAGTAGTCGACGAGTAAGTTCCAGACAAACTTGTGGCGGTGCAGGGTGGTCTCGTCCTGGCCGTCGAGATCCCATTCGCCGGCGCGTTTGGCCACCCAGCCGCTAAGCCCGCCGGCTTGCTTGTCGCGCTTGTCCCCCATCATCGCCTGGGCTTGATCGGCATGCCGGCGCGCCTGTTCGCGGACCTCTTCGGGCCTGGTATCGGTTGCACTCATGGCGACGGAGTACCCGATCGAGTGGGTGCCGATGCAGGCCTGGCCAGTTGATTGGCGGGCGGCAACAAAGACCTCCCCGCGTCAGCACTGACGCGGGGAGGTCGATTAACAAGCAGCGGACGAGCGTTTAGACGTTGCTGGTCCAGATGAGAACGTCCTGCACTCCGTCGTTGTAGACCACGCCGTTGGGCGGCTGGCCGGTCACGTCGAAGTAGAGCATTCCGCTGCGTTGGTCACCTTGGTTGATCGGCGCTGGGTTCAGGCCGTTGGGAACGGGAACCGTGTCGATCACCCGATAGGTCTGGCCGGTGGCCGAGCGGGCATTGAAGTCAGCCACCACGGGGGTGACGACTCCGCTGACGGACTTGGCGGTGATCTCCGCCTGGTAGAGCTGCCCCTGCGGGGTGTAGCCAGGGATCGTCACAGTGCTGGGCTGCAGGTTAGCCACCGTGTAGGAGGTGACCAGCGGCCCGTCGACCAGCCGTTCGGCGGTACCGAAGCCCTGGACGGTCGGAGGTGCCGCAGTTGCCGTTGCCGCGCCGAAAACACCAGCCGCCGCGATCGCCGCCGCACCGATAGCTGTCTTCATTGCAGCCGTTGTGAACTTCACGCTTATCCCCTCTCTTTCGTGTCGTTCAAAGCAGTCGTTGCCCTATTCGGGTCCTAAACCACTGCCCAACGAATAACCGCGCCGTTGCGGGCCCAAACGCGCTCGTCGGTCCCGTTACCCCGATTCGCTGGCTCACCTGCGCGAGGAATCAGATTTCTTTTTGCCCGGCATAACATCATTGGCAACAGGCATTAACACCAGCATCAACTGCCACCGAACCGAATCGGGATTGCACTCGCGGCCGGAATTGCCGCCTGCGACTGATTAGCCGGCCGCGGGCACGGGTAGCCGGTGTGCAGCCGAGCCGCGGGGCGCACGAACCGCCCACGAGCCGCTCCACGAAAGGGGATACCTGCCATGGAACGCGGGAACGCCAAGCACAGCGCGCGCCACGGCGAGGAACTCCAGCATGAATTGAGCGGCACCCTACAGGCAAACCGCTCGAGCAGAAGCCAGGAATGGCGCGATCCAGAGCCACCGGCCGACGACGACCACGACGTGTCCACGGCCGGCCCGGGAAGCCGGAATTCCTGAACTGACGCGGCGCGGGCTTATCGGTCGAATATTTGCGGTGCTCAACGATTGTTCAGCAGGAATTACCGAAAAGGAGTTGCAATGAGCTTTGCGGCGCAGCAACAAAGCGTGCCCGGAGTGCAGGCCCGGATGAACCCTGTTCCCGACTGTGGCGAAAACAGCTACCGCGGTTCGGCAAAGCTCACCGGTAAGCGCGCGGTCATTACCGGCGGGGACAGCGGCATCGGCCGTGCGGTGGCGATCGCGTACGCACGTGAAGGCGCCGATGTACTCATCTCCTACCTCAACGAGCACGACGACGCGCGCGACGTCGCACGCCACGTCGAGGAGGCCGGCCGGCGATGTGTCCTGATGCCCGGAGATCTCGCGGATGCGGCGCATTGCCGCGCGGTGATCGACCGCGCGGTTCAGGAATTCGGCGGCATCGACATTCTGGTCAACAATGCCGCCTATCAGATGATGCACAAAAGCCTCGACGAGATCAGTGACGAGGAGTGGGACTACACCTTCCGGCTCAATGTGGGCGCCTACTTCCATCTGGTCAAAGCGGCGTTGCCGTTCATGCGCGCCGGGTCCTCGATCATCGGTAGCTCCTCGGTCAACTCCGATACGCCCAACCCCACGTTGGCGCCGTACGCGGCAACCAAGGCGGCCATCGCCAATTTCTCGGCAAGCCTGGCTCAACTGCTCGGGGAGCGAGGGATTCGCGTCAACAGCGTGGCACCGGGTCCGATCTGGACACCGCTGATCCCGGCGACCATGCCCGCGGACAGCGTGCAGTCCTTCGGGGACAACGTGCCGCTGGGACGGGCCGGTCAACCTGCCGAACTGGCGCCGATCTACGTCCTGTTGGCATCCGATGAGGCCAGTTACATTTCCGGCGCCCGGGTGGCCGTCACCGGAGGCCGGCCGATTCTGTAGGGCACGCCGCCGGATCCACTGCCCCACCGGGCGTGTGTAGCCGGACCGCCGCGGGGGTACTGCCCTAGGGGTGTAGCGAAAGGACGCCGAGCGATGGTGGCCCTCGATAGTTGTCCCCGCCGATGTCTGCGGTGGCGCTGGTCTGGTGCACTAGCCGCCGGACTGGTGGCAGCCTCCGGCTGTTCTCCGCCTGGTACGGTCCTGGAAAGCGCGCCGGCGGTGGAGCTGACCGCGATCGGAGCGGCGGTGCATGATCCCGTGTGGTTCGTATCGCGACCACGCGCTGCTGGGCCTCACCGATGACCACCGGCTGGCCAAGATCACCGTCACCGGTTCCCCTACCGCCCCGACCCAGTTTTCGGACCCGATGGACGTCGGGCGAAACCTGCAGATCAGCCAGAAAGACGACCGGCACGTCTTCGTGCCGCAGCCGCAACGTGGCCGGGTGGCGGTCGTCGACATCGACAGCCTGCGACGGGTCGACGAGTTCGACGCCGGGCCGGCTCCGGCTTTCCTCACCGAAGATGCCGGAATGCGCGTGCTGCTGGCGTTGTCGGCGGACGGGTGTTCGGTGACGCCGGTGGATCAGTACGGATTTCGAAAACTGCCGGCCGCCAACATCTCCGGGGAGCCCGCAGACACCATCGACGGCGCCAACCGGGGACGCCAGATCGAGTACCACCTTTACGGTGCCTCCGGTATCCGCTATTACAAGGGTCCGTCGTCGCCGCCCGAGGAACGTGGCTCGTTGCATATGGACGTAGCCGTGTCGGCCGGGGACGGTACCGCGGTGACGCGCAGCTATGTCGCCGGGCGCAACGACAGCGTGCTGTATGCGGTCGATTCCCGACGCGGCGGGCACGGCATGGAAGTGCTTGGCCGCGCACAACTTTCGGCGCCGATTCGTTACCTCGGCACCGACGACACCCGCATCTACGCCGCCACCGACCGCGACGTGGTGGTGCTGGAAACGGAGAGCTTCACTGGCTACTCCGACGGGACCATCCCGGTACTCCGCACGATCGACTATCGGACAGGCCTTCCGGGCGGCCCGCTCGCCTCCGCGCCGCTGTCGGGGATGGCGGTGGGACCCAAACGGGTGTATCTGGCGTTGCGCGGTCAACCGTATCTGGTCAGCGTGGCCAAGCCGCACCTGTGAGGACGTGCACAGACATGAGCACCGCAACAGAAATAACACAGCCGATCGGTGTCGACGATGACATCGAATTACTCACCGAGCAGATCGAGTCCCTCAAACAGCTCGGCCGCTGCGACCACGTCGACGACGGAAAGATCTACGACTTCAGCATCCGGTGGGGAGCGGCGCTGGCCGGGCGACTACGCCGGCTGGTGCACTACAGCTGCCTTGGAATACTTTCTGCGGCCGACGAACAACGGTTTCAGTCGGTGTGCGACGAATTGCGCTCGATGTCGAATCTGATCGAAAGGTTCGATCTGGCCCGGCCGCGGTTCACCGACACCCCGAGCCGCCCCAGGTGGCGCTAGCCTGTGCCGCCCTGGCGTGGCTCGCGATGGCACCGATGTCCGAAACGCCGTGGTATTCGGTGAGGAACTCCTTGCCCGCCAAGACAATTCCGGTTCGCGGCTTGGGGCACTCGGGGTTGCGACAGGTCAACGCCACCATGAAGGCGTCGTCGTCCTCGTTGAGGAACAGGAAGCCCAGATACAGCGCATGCCCGACCGCGAAGTCCTTCTCGCCGCACGCCGCACAGTGTCCGCCCCGAACCGCCACCAGTTCGCAAACTTGCTCGTTTTCATCGCTTTTCAGCTCGATCAGTTCCGGCCGTACCGCCATGTCGGTCACGTCAGATCTCCACATCCTTGTCGTAATGGACATTGTCCTCACGCCAGCCGCCCAGCCCGTTGCCGATGCCGGAGTAGTCGTCGATGAACTCGATCTGGTTGATCCACTTGGCCATTTTGAAGCCCACCTGCGTCTCCACCCGCAACCGCAACGGTGCTCCGTGTTTGATGGGCAACGGCTTGCCGTTCATCTCGTAGGCCAGCAGCGTCTGCGGCTTGTAAGCCAATTCGAGGTCCATCACCTCGTAGAACTGCCCTACTCCCTCAGCGCTGGGCTCGTCGCGGCCGTTGTCCTGCATGGTCAGAAAGCAGATGTATTTGGCCTGCGGCAGCGGCCGCACATGGTCGGCGAGTTGCGCCAGCGGCAGCCCGCTCCATTCGCCGATGCTGGTCCAGCCCTGGACACAGTTGTGCAGAACCCGCTGCGAGTGCCGATCGGCCAGCGCCCGCAACTCGTCCAGGTTCAGGGTGACCGGGTTTTCCACCAGGCCGCCGACCCGCAGTCGCCAGTCGACGAAGTTGTGCACCGCCATCACCTTGTATTCGGTGCTCGCCGGCGGTTTGCCGTTGACCCGGTGTTCTTTGGAGATCATCCGCTCGGGGTAGTTCTGCCGCGAATTCAACGGGCGCAGTAGGATTTTGCGAACTCCGGTCACCACGGCGCCGAGGATGCGGCGAACCTGGACGGGCCGGCGCAGGCTCCACATCGTCGCCGCGACATGGACTCCGACGATGGCCGCGATGATCACCAAAGACCATATGGTGGCCCAGTTGGCGTCACGAACGGAACCGAAGATCATCAGCGCGGTCAACTCGCCCCAGCCCCAGAAGAAGACCATCGACAGGTGGATGACGATGAAGACCAAAAACGCCACCAGGCCGAGGAAGTGCAGGCTGCGCGCCCACTGCCGACCCCCCCACATTCTCACATACCACGGGAACCGAGCCTCGATCGCCGGCGATTGCGCGGCGCCGGTCAGGATCTGAAACGGCGCCAACAGAAAAATGACGCCCGCATAGGTCAGCTTCTGAATGGCATCATCGGGTCCGCCGGGCAACAGCGGCGGCAGGTTGAAGCTCAGGTAGGTGACGATGTCGTTGTAGGCCTCGCGAAAAATCGACCACGAATACGGCCAGTATCGGTGCCACTGGCCGGTCGCGAACAGCAGGATGTAGTACGACAGGCCGACGAGAACCCAGCCGATCACTGAAAAAAAGTGCCAGTGGCGTCCCATGCCGAGCTTCTTGTGGCCGGGCAGCGCGAACAGCGAGTTGTAGTCCTCTTCTTCGTCGAGGGTGTCGTAGAGCTTGTTGACCGGCATCTGCTTGGTGGTGAAGCGCGCCCACTCGGTGCCCGGCTTGCTGTCCTCATGCCAGTAGAGCTTGGGGTGGGTGGACAGGATCTCGATGCCGCTGCGGATCAACAGCGTCAAAAACAGCACATTGAGCCAATGGTCGATGCGCAGCCAGGCCGGGAAGTCCAGCACTGTCATGGTCTGGGTCATCCCTGCCTCGTTCAGTCGTGCCAGTTCTGCCGCTGCGGGTAAGCCACGTTGATCCCCGACAGGACCGTCGCATGGACGGCGACGAAGCCCGCGGCGCAGGCCGCCGCGAGCGTCCCGGGCGCCAGGTCCCATCGGCCGGTCAACGCCACCAGCCCGGGCAGGCTGGCGAAGCGGCTACCCAGGTAAACCAGCAGGAAGGCCGCGCAGACCAAGCTGCCGAAATACCAACCACGTTGCGGCACAAGTGGTTTGAGCGCAAAGGCCATGGCGCTGGCGGCGATCAGGCAGGCGCCGATCAGCGCCGTGGCGTAGCTCACGAAGTACAGCGGCAAGCCCTCCTGAGTGACCAGCAGGTAGGCGTGCACCCCCACCAGCCCCATCAGCAGCGAGCCCGCCAATCCGGTCACCGTCCGGGGCAGGTCGAAGGCGACGTAGCCGTTGAGCGTGAGCACCGGCGAAAACCACAATCGCTGCCACACGTTGAGCCGCAGTCGCCCGAGCAGACCAGCCACCGCTGCTAAGTACCCGGCCGAATCGGTGTGCAAACAGGCCACGGCCCGGCCGCCAAACCGCCGATCCCGCTGGCCAGACGTCCGGACGGGACCGCCTCGGGCACCCGGTCTGCCGGGCGGGCACACGGCATCAGCGACAGCGACGGCTGGTTCAGGGATTCGCGGGATTCACCGTGGGCCTGACCGGTACCAGCGTCGTCGTGATCGGCGGTGGGGTCGGTGCCGCGCTCTTGCCGACCGACGGGTTGGGCGGGGTGGCATTAGGGTTCGCCGGATACGGGGTGGTCGTCGGATAGGACGGCGTGGTGGGATATCCGGTCGTTGGGTAAGTGGTCGGGTTGGGACTCGGGCGAGTCGTCGGGTATGTGGTAGCCGGCTGCTGCGTTGTTGCGACGGTGGTCGCCGGCGGTGTCACCGATTCGGTCGGTTCGGTATTCGACGGGGTGACGGCCACCGTGGTCGACGGCGGCGGAGGCGCCGGCTCGAGCCGGGATGACTCGACCGGCGGAGTGACCATTCGGGTGTGGTTGACGGGTTTGCTGTGGGCGGCACCGAACTTCACGGCCAGAACCGCGGCGATGACCAGCGCAACGGCCGCTGCCCCGGTCACCCCGATGAGCACCGTCGAGCGCCCATACCAGTGGGTGCGTTGTGCTGTGGCATCGGAATGGACCGGGGGGTGCTCCGCACCGACTGCCTGGCCGGCGCTGTCGGCGGCGTATTGGTCGGCGGCGTGTTGGTCGGCGGCGTAGTGGTCGGCGGCGTATTGGTCGGCGGCGTATTGGTCGGCATGACCGGCTTGGCCGGGGTGCGGGGCGGGTATCGGCAGGTCGCCCACGGCTTCCTGCGACCAGGCCAGGGCTCGGTAAGTCGCCGATTGGTCGCCGTCGACGGCCGCTTCGCCTGCGGCGGTGCGACGGGCCCCGACGGCCCATGCCGACGGCACCACCTCGGTGGGGGCGACCGCCGCGCTTACGCCTTCCGTTGCGGCGGCGGCCTCCGGACCCGTCCCGACCGTCGCGTCACCAACAACCGCGCCCACCGCGGGCGTCCCGGCGGCGGACGACCGCATTTGAGCCAGAACTGCGGCGCCGATGGCCGCGTTCAACCTGGGCTGGGCCGTGGTGACAACCGGCACCTGCAACCGTTCCGACAGTCGGTTGGTGATCAGCGGGATACTGGCGCCCCCGCCGACCGTCGCGATCGCGGCCAGCCGGCCCTTGGGAATCTGGTTGCGCTGCAACACCTCTTCGACGCAGGAGACGAATTGTTGCAGCGGTTGGGAGATGAGGTCCTCGAACCCGGTCCGGGTCAATCGGATATCTTCGCCGATGCCGGGAATCTCGGCCGTGATGACGGCGACCGTCGCCGCCGACAATTGTTCCTTGGCGCTTCGGCATTGGGCGAGCCGACGGCTGAGCGGGACCAGCGGTGCGGTGCCGTCGGCGTCTCGGCCGTCTGCGGTGTGCTGCGCAAGGTGCCGCAGGATCATCTGGTCAAGCTGGTTGCCCGAGAACTCGGGGTACCGCAGGGTCGGGGCGATCTGACGGAAGTTCGATGCCGCATCGGCTAAGGTGACGCTGCTGCCGCTGGAGCCGAAATCGCACAGCACCACGATGCCGTCGTTGGGGAATCCGGGCTTGGCGTACAGCGCCGCCAGCGCAGCGGTGGCGTCGCAGATGAACGCCGGTGGTATCGCGCCGGGCGCCAAAGCGGGGTGGCCCCGCAACGCCTCGCGCAGGGCGCCGACCTGATGCTCACCCCAATGGCCGGGGACCGCGATGGCGACGGGGGCGCCGTAGCCGACGGTGCCTGCCATCGCGTCGAGCGCGACGGCGGTCAGGGCCTCACCGGAGTGGGTCGAGCCGTCGGCCGCTGTCAACGGATCGGCGTCTCCGACGCGCTCGACAAATCCGCTGAGGGTCAGCCCGGAACCGCCCACGTTGGCGTTTTCCTCTGGTGTGCCCACTTCGGGTGCGCGGTCACTGAACAAGGTCAACGCGCAGCTGCGGGTCACCGGGGCGCTGCCCGTTCGCGCGGCGACAAGGTTTGCCACCCCGATCGACAGGCCGAGCGGGTCGGTCATTTCCCGGTGTCCTTTCTGTTGTGTCCGGTATGCCCGGGGCCCCTTCTGCTAGGACGGGCCGGCCTCTCCTCGCGCTGGCGCGCCGCGGCAAGACAGCCCGGCCAGGTGACGGGCAGCCGGATGGTTCGCGCGCCAATAGAGGCCAATGGCGGGAGGGACGCGCTGATCCCCCCGTTGTTTGGTTCACCGCTCAGTGGGTACCGCACCGACGACCGAATGAAACGGAACTTGGTCATTTGATTGGACTGCGGGCAGCGGTTGTGCGGTGCAGCCCGGCGTGGGGTGCATTCCCGCCGCTAACGCGGCCGGCGTCGTCGGGATGGAGACTCCTGCCGGGGAGGATGCCGACCTCCTCCCCGGCAGGCCCGGTCCGTGGCGGGGTCAGCCTGACGTCAGGCCGCGCGCAGCCGGCAGCGCGCTACGGGTGTGCCGACGAGCCGAAACTCCTTGCTGGTGTCGATCTCGCGGGCCGCTCCTTCCTGAAACAAGACGATGATGTCGGAGCCCCCGAACTGGAAGTAGCCGAATTCTTCTCCCTTGGCCATGTGCTTGCCCGCCACCGAGGTGAGCGCCACCGATGAGACGTGCGCCATTCCCACCGGGATGACCGCGACAATGCCGATGTTGCCGCAATCGGATTCGGCGGTGTCGACGGTGACTACTCCGCGCGTCTGGGAGAACTCATATCCGCTGGCGGCACTGTCGCTGGACTGCAATTCGTGATTCTCGATGCCCACCTGCATGAACACTTTGCCGTTGATCCGGAACGATTCCTTGACCACACCTGCCACCGGCAGGTGGTACCGGTGATAGGCGTGCGCCGGCAGCATGTAATGCACGAAGGTGCCGCGGGCGAAGCTTTCGCTGTAGGCGCTGCCTTCCAAGAGCTGCTTGATGTTGCCGTACTTGCGGTTCTTCACCGTCGTGGCCGGGATGTTGGAATGGGCATCGATCTGGTAGGCGTGCTGATAACGACAATCGGCCGGCGAGGTGGCGACCACATTGCTTGCCGGCTCCGCGATAGGCCTTAGCCCGCCGTTGATTTCGCGCGCGATGAACTGGTTGGCCGTCAGCCAGCCACTGGGCGCGTTCGGCACACCGTCCACCAGAGATTCCTCGATGCGGTATTCCGGCGCGTTGTCGATGAACGACTGCAACACCTTCCGATTGAACGACTCCGGCGTATCGAGGAAATTGCCCCACTGCCGGGCGAACTCGGTCATCCACTGCCGGAACGCATCGCAGTCCTGTGGCGCCTTACCGTCGGCCTCTTGGTCGACCAGGAAGTAGAAATGCCCCATCCGGTCGCTGACCTCCTGGGCCTGGCGCTGCTCGTTCTTCCAGGCGTCGGCATCCGATTGCTGCGGAACCCATCTGAGGTAGCGTTTCAGATAGTCCTGGTACTCACCGATATCGGTGGGCCAGTCCAGCGCCGCGAACAGTTGCGGATTCAGCTCTGCCGCTGCCCATTTCCGCGCCTTGACCAAAGATTGCTCGAGCAGGCCGGCAAGGTCTCGCTCCGTGTCGAGGATGTCCCGCAGTTTCTTGATGATGGGTTCGGGTTCGCTCATCCGGCTTTCCTTAATCTGGCGGCCGACACAGTCCAGCGCGGCGGCGCTTGGCAAAACCGGCTGGCGACGCAGCGTCACTGGCGGCGGCCGGTTAACGGTCGTCGTTCACGGGTACTGACCTCCTAGAGGTACCCCGAAGCCGGCGGGGTAATCCCATGGATACTTCGTCGTCGAGACCGCTCGCCGGTCGCCCAAGCGAATCGGAGGACCGGGGTTGCCCGCTGGACCGACTCCGTGAACGGTTGTCGGCCAAGATGATTCGCGCCTCAACCCACGTCGGGTTCGGTAATCGGCCGCATCGGACTGACGAACACCGCAGCGACGGACGGCCGGGTTGCATACCGGTGGTGAACAGCGGGTACTCATGGCCACGAAACGAAACGGAGTGGCGATGAGAGAAGTCCGATCATGACAACCGCAAAGTCCTTCTCCGCACGCGTGGATCAGCAGCGCCGCAAGAACATCAAGAAAGCGCAAGCAGAGGCCGAGGCCGGGCCGGCCCGCGCCGAGCCCGACGCCACGCCGATCGGCGACGCGATTCAGGCATTCCACCGGCGAGGCGACATCGCCTTCGGTATCCCGGCCCACCGGTCGGGCACCGGCCGGATGCCACCGCTCGCGGCCCGCTGGATGGGCTCCGAGGCGTTTCGCGCCGACGTCACGATGAACAAGGGCGTCGACAACCGGCACCAATCCTGGCAGGTGGAACCGACCGCCATGCAGCTGTTTGCCCAAGCCGTCGGCGCCGACGAAACATTGTTTTCCGCCAACGGCAGCACGGAGAATGTGCATGTCGCGATGATGGCGGCCGTGCGCCCCGGCGAGACGTTGGTGATGGCGCGCAACGGCCACAAGTCGGCGTTTTCGGCGCTGGTGCTTTCCGGTGCCATGCCGGTGTACGTGGAGCCCGACTACGACGAGCGGTGGCAGATCGCCCATGGCGTCGACCCCGATCGGCTGGAGCGGGTGTTGCAGGAGCATCCCGAGGCGGTAGCCGCGATGGTGTTCACCCCGACCTACTACGGCATCAGCGCCGACGTTCGCCGGCTCGCCGAGGTGGCGCACGGCCACGACATCCCGTTGATCACCGACGACGCGTGGGGACTGGACTACAGCTTCTGCAGCCGGCTACCGCCCTCGGCGCTCGAGTGCGGCGCGGATCTGTGCATCGGCAGCGTCCACAAGTCACTCAACGGTCTGCAGCAGACCTCGGTACTCAGCAAGCAGGGCAACCGAATTGACTCGACGCGGTTGTCGCTGGTGTTCGAGCTGGAGCAATCCACCAGCGCGTCGACGCTGCTGTTGTCCTCCATCGACGCGGCCCGGCGTGAGTTCCAGGAAAACGGCGAGCGGCTGCTGGGCGACGCGATCGACGTGGCGCTGCGCATCAGATCGGCGATCGCACAGCTGCCCGGACTGGACCTGATCGGCGACGAAATCCTCGGCAGCGCTGGCGCTTTCGCGTTCGACCCGACCCATGTCACCATCGATGTGGTGGGGCTTGGCCTGACCGATTTCCAGGCCGCTGACTGGTTGCGGGAGCACCGCGGCATCCATGTGGAACTGTCCGACCACCGCCGGGTGATGGCGCTGATCACCTACGCCGACACCGACGCCACCGCGCAACGGCTCATCGACGCCATGGCGGCGCTGGCCGAAGAACACGCGGGCGCCAAACCCCGTCCCGTCGACGACGTACCGTCGTGGTCGCAGCTGCGCACCGAGACCGTCGTGTTGCCACGCGACGCCTTCCTGGGCGCTACCGAGATGCTGCCGTGGCGGCAGGCGGCCGGTCGCGTTTCCGCGGAAATGATCTGCCCCTATCCACCCGGCATCCCGGTGGTTGCCCCGGGCGAGCTACTCACCGACACGATCGTCGACTATCTGCAGTGCCAGGCCGCCCAGGGAGTGATGGTCGAGGGCGCCGCGGACGAGTCGCTGGCCGAATTCCGCGTGGTGGCAAGCTGATAACGCCTCGCTGTGGCCGGCGACGGAACGACGTCGACGTTCGCTGAAAGAGAAACATGGAGTCGCTTTGCTCGACGGTCATTTCTGTCGGAGGGTCGGCGTAGTGTTTCGAACATGAGTTCGAGTAGTCGTGAGGAGGTCGTTGCGGCCTTTGACGCGCTGCAGGCGACCCTGTCGCGGCTGCAAGAGCTCTCCTTCGACGCGTTGACCACCCCCGAACGGCTTGCGCTGCTCGAGCGGTGCGAAACGGCTCGGCGCCAGCTGCCCAGCATCGAACACGCACTGGTCAATCAGCTCGCCGAGCAGGCCAGCGAGGAGGAGTTAGGCGGGCGACTGCCCGCGGCGCTGGCCAACCGGCTGCGCATCACCCGCGGCGAGGCCGGCCGGCGAGTGGGTGAGGCGGCAGACCTGGGGCCGCGTCGGGCATTGACCGGGGAGCCGTTGCCTGCGCAGTTGACGGCCACCGCGGCGGCCCAGCTCGAGGGCCGGATCGGGGAGGCCCAGGTGCGGGTGATCCGCGATTTCTTCCGCCGGCTGCCCGCCAGCGTGGACGTAGGAACCCGGGCGGCGGTCGAGGCGCATCTGGCCCAGCTGGCCACCCAGTACCGGCCCGACCAATTGGCCAAGCTGGCTCAGCGACTCATGGACTGCCTCAATCCCGACGGCACCTTCACCGATGAGGACAGGGCACGGCGACGCGGTCTGACCGTGGGAAAG
>NZ_UPHT01000070.1 GCF_900566085.1 Mycobacterium attenuatum | reverse complement strand
CACTGAACCTGGAAAACCTCGATCCAGAGATCGACTTGGACGTGGTGGCGGGTAAGCCGCGGCCCGGTGACTACCGGTATGCGATCAACAACTCGTTCGGATTCGGCGGCCACAACGTGGCCATCGCCTTCGGGCGGTACTAGCACCGCCAGACAAGGCTTGGGCCTCCCGTGCGCACTGAGTCGGTCCGCCGCGCGCCGACTGGCAGAAATTGCGTGCGTCGTTGACGGCCGGTCCCCCGGGGAAGTCGGCCGCAACGGGAAGATGCTCTAAACCGTTGTCGCGCATGGCTGCTCGACCGCCCAGCTGCTGTTCCCGGGCCCGCAGACCGCGCCACTTGTCCCAGGGTTGAGCTTCGCGTTGCCGGGAAGTCTGGATGTCAATGGAGGTTCCGCGATTCGCAGGAGCGCAACGGCAGTCGGCGGCGATGCCGCTGGGCGCTTTGGCCGGTGCTGCAGCTCGTGGAATGGCCCGTCGCGATGGCCCTCGGTCTAGGACACGCATTGTCGGAAAACCACCAGAGCCCAGTGGTGCACCAACTCGGCGAGGGCCTGAACCAAGCGTGAATCCCGGTCATTGCCGGGACCTTTAGGCACGTCGACCTTGCAGCCGCGGCGCCCGTCGGCAACCGAACGATCTCGACTACCTCGGACCGCCACACTTACCCGCCACCCCGCTGGTCTCGCATGTTTAGTCGTGCACCCCGGAGGTACATGAAGGTGTCGGCACAATGTTCCGGCCGCACCTCGTCTCCCCAGGAGGCGGCGTTGGCCCCGCGAGACCTTGGAACACCATGAGTATCTTTGTCGTTCGCGATCAGACCCGGAAAGCCTCTTGCTACCCAGCGCCGCCTCACCGGCCCCACGATGCGAACAGCTGTGAGCGATGATCTTCCAGTCAGGGGCCGGGCGCCGATCGCGACTTCTGCGGCAGCGCCGGCATATCCGCAGACACCTCCTCAACCGTAGGCGGGCGCGGCAGATCAGCCGGCGCTTTGCTTGCGTCGGCGTCGACATCCCCGTGGCACGTCTTCAAGCCATCGCCGCGGGTGCGCCCGTCGCGTCCGATGAACTGGCGGACATCGACTTCGCTCTGATCGCAACCAAGTTCACCCGGGAAAACCGTCGTGCCGCACTCGAACGCGGCCGGCGCCGCTGCGCCCGCTGGCTGCTGATCGCCGGCGTGGCCATGGGCGAACTTTGCCTGATGGCGCTCCTGGGCTTGGTTGTGCTGAGTCTGGCCCTGCACCAGGCGCACATGTGAACGGGAAGGCATGCCGGCGTCCGCACGCCAGAATCGGTCAGATTGTCCCGGTGTGAACCGTGCGCTGCGGCGTCACCACGAGATCGGTCGATAGCGGGTTGGACGGCGCCGTCCCAGGGTATGCGTGGCGCACCCAAACCAACCAAGCAAACCCACCAAGCACAGGAAGCGCGCATGTTCATTCACAACAAAGATTTGCAGTTCGAGGTCCGAGTCAGCCAGCCCGATCCCCGGTTCGCCACACTGCTGCAAGAGCAATTCGGCGGCGCCAATGGAGAACTCAAGGCAGCGATGCAGTACTTCACCCAGGCCTTTGTCCTGCGCCACAAGAACCCCAAGATGTACGACCTGCTCATGGACATCGCCACCGAAGAACTCAGTCACCTCGAGATGGTCGGCTCGATGATCACGATGTTGCTCGACGGACTCAACGACGATCTCAAGATGGCCAACGAGCGCTGCGACTGGATGCCCGCGGTCGCCGATGGTGACGGACGCGACCGGATCATCCACCACGTCGCCGTCAATCCGCTGTATTTTGCCCATAGCGGCGGCGGCCCCCACGTCAGCGACTGCCAGGGCACCCCGTGGACGGGTGCCTACATCAACGCCAACGGCGACCCGTCGGTAGATCTGCGCAGCAACATCGGCGCCGAGTCACGGGCCAAGCTCGTCTACGAGTACCTCAAACAGTTCACCGACGATCCCGGTGTGCAAGACACCCTCACCTTCTTGATGACCCGCGAAGTCGCGCATTTTCAGCAGTTCACCGCAGCGCTCAACGAGCTGCCCGTCAACTTCCCGCCCGGGCAGCTGCCCGGCGACGAGCGCTTCCAAAACGTCGCGTTCAACATGTCCGACGGCGACGCCGACGTGCGCGGACCATGGAACCAAGGGCAAGGGCCGTGGCCGTCGGGCATGCAATGGGACTACGTCCGGTCACCCAACAGCCAAGAATGGCTGGGCAGCTCCTCCCGGCAAAACCGGGGTCAGCGTGACAACCCGCAGGGCAGTCCCGCAATACCCAGCCAGAAACCTTCACGCACCAACAACACACCGCCACAACATAATCCGGTTCAGGGCCGCGGCGGGTCGGGCGGGTTGTCGTGCGCTCGGCCCGTCGCCGCATCCCGAACATGATCCACAATTGAGGCCGCCGCCCCCAGTGTCATCTGCGCACCGGGTCCCGACGGAGTATGGGGATGGGGCCGGGTGGGCGCGGCCTTCTTTGCTTTTTCCAGCAGCCCGCCAAGCTTTTCCAGCTCCTCGGCGCTGACCGCTTCCTTGAATCTCGGCCAGACCACCTCTTGTTCATAACGAATGTGCTCGCGTGCGGCCCCGACGAACGCAGCCAGCGCCGCGGCGTAGCCGTTTTCTCCCGGCGTGCCATTCTCGAGTTGCTGCAGCAGCTTCTTACCGTCTTGCTCCTGCGCGATCGCATGGTCGGCCAGCTCGTCACCCTCGTCCAGCGCCGCGCGGACGGCCGGCCAAAACAACTGCTCTTCGATGGCCTCATGCTGCGACTCAGCGATCACCAAATTGGTCACCGTCGTGTCCAATCCGCTGCGGTGGGCGCCGTCACCCGTCGGCGCGCCATCGAGGACCTCCAACATGCCCAGCACACTTTGGTGATCACTTCGAAGGAACGTCAAAGCATCCATACCCGGTACCTCCTGGTCGTCGAATCACCAGCTGATACCCGGGACCGATGAACGGAAACCCCGAAGCGCCCGGCATTTCGCCGCCCGGCCAGCAGACAACTTTGCTTCGCAAACGGGGTTTGGCTCGCCCCGAGGTCCGACCGGCGTAACACGGGTGGCCATCACGCGCGATGCCCGCAAGCCTATTTCGAGCCGTCACCGCCGCCGTGGCAACAACTAAGCCATGCGCTTCACGCTCGACGCGCCTGCCGCCGCAGAAGCCGAAGAGCACCGGCTGGCGGCGCTCACAGCCGCGCTGCACTAGCCGGCCCTGCGCCCGAGCCTGGGTGACTCTCGTCCGACCAACCTCAAAACACCGCTGGCCAACATACCGTAGGCCGCTGCGCGGTGCCGGCAGTCATGCGACAACCCACACCCTTATCGTTCGTAGAGTCGGCTTTCTAAGATCGTCAAAGACCGTCATCTTCGCCGGGATTGGCTAGCCTCGTGTCACTCTACGTACTTCGATGCGGCCATTGACTTCACGCGCGTCCAGTGATGGTTGGCTGACGGTGGCCGGACCGTGCAGAAGTGTGCCATCGCGAACGTCGAATTGTGAACCGTGACATGAGCACGTAATGACGTGGCTTTCCAGCTTGCCCTCGCTGAGCACACACCCACGATGCGAACAGCGGTCATGGATCGCGTAGACGTTCCCGCCCTCCCAAACTAACAACACCGGCGTGCCGTTCGCCTCGGCGGAAAGCATTTGCCCGTCGATCAGCTCGACACCAGCCCCGACAGCCGTCCAGTCCTGCGGACCGGCATCGAAGGCGGTTTGGTTGACCCCGACACCGCGGACATAGGCCATGTGCCCGCCGAGGTACCCGCTTGCCCCCAGGACGCCGGCTCCGGCGAACGCAAGCAGCGCGCCCCTCATGCGTGCACCCCGGCGGCGGGCGATCAGCGAGCTGAAGTAGAGCATTAACGCAAGCAGGTTCGCCTCTGAGTGCACCAGACCGACTCGGCGCACGCTCTCGTCGGACAGTTCGGTGTCGGCCCAGTCGCTGAATCCGGTGACTGCGGTGAGCGTGGATGCGGCGATGCCCATGGTTATCAGCCGTCGCGCCGCTCGTTCGCCGGCGCGGGGAGCGAGCAAGTCGAGGACCGACGCCGACAGGAACGAACCGATGACCAAATCCGTGAGCGGTGGATGTGCTGGATGACCCAGCCAGGTACCGCTGATCGCTTGTTTGAGCTTGCCGCCGCCAAGGAGTTGGCGGACCTTGCTGGCTATTGTCTGCGCTGGGACGTCTAACACGCTGGCTTGCTCGAGCGCGTTAATCAGCGGGCGCGCTGGTGTGGAGGCGGGCACCATCGGAGTTCCTTCCATCTACGAGCAGTCTTGCTGCAGTACCCGGCACGCTTGAGACCTACACCCCCTAACTCGCTGACGTCGTGACCGCTGGCGGTGCTCACCGCGTCTGCCTGGAGCTATTCGAGCGCCACCACGGCTCACCTTCAGATCGGCCGGCGTCCCGGCCGCGGTACATGCCCCACCCAGCACTGCGAGACGGCACCGCGCCGAGCTGAGGCGATGGGTGGACGCCGCGGAGGGTCTACCCGGTGCCGTAACGGCAACGGCGCGCCGTGCTTCATCGGCAGCCTTCGACGACACCATCGACGCCGAACAAGATGGGATCCTGCGCCGGGACCGCTCCGCGCCGGCACACGAGTTGACCGCCAAACACGCCGACCTACAGCGGTTTCGAGCATGCCCATGCTGTCGCGGGGCATCTCCGCAGACCAGGCCTCGGCCACGTGGCAGCGCTGCTCCCAGGACCTCAATACCAAACTCAACAACGTCGCTCGTGCAATTATCGAACACCGGGGCCAGATCCCGCCACGCCGGCATCGCTGACCCCGAGCACGTGGGAGCAGTAGCATTTCGCCCAAATCGACTGCCGTTGAACCGATCTGGCGCGCCGGCGCCAGGGCTGAGACCAGGTTGCCGCAGTGAGCATGTCAACCGAGCCGCGGCCTAGGACGCCATCAAGACCACGTTGGAGGCGACGGTTCATCTGTGGCGTGGGGCGATCGCAAGGAACGCCTGGATGGTTGTGCTTGTGGGGGTGGCGTGGATGCGGACCAGATCGGTCATGGCGTTGACCAGGACCAGTCCTCGACCCCTGATCGCGTCATGCGCCGGGGCCCGGCGGCCGGCCAGCGGGTCGTTGAGACGGCCGCGGTCGCTGGCCTCGCACACCACATGCGCGAGGTTTCGCCACAGCGCCAGCCGACACGCCTTACCGGCATGTTCGAGGCTGTTGGTGGCCAACTCGGTGGCGATCAACTGCAGATCGTAAACACGTCGTGGGGACACGCCCAGCCACTGTGCACACACGGCGATAAACGACCGCAGCGCAACCAGATCGCGGTGCGCATTGACCACATACGACATCGCCCCGGGCGGGCGAGCTAGCGGCCGGTTGTAGCGGGCCCCCGCTTCCTCGGGCGCGTAGTCAACGCTTGGCACCAATGTGCCGCCCTCCCACAACAGCGGGTGCGTGAGCCGCGCGTCGGCCAGCACACGCTCGCTGAGGTGGGCGGCACCATACGGGCACAATGCTGTCACGTCGCGTCCCCGGAACAGCGTGTTGGTCAGCGCCTCATTTTGGACACACTCGGGATATTCATCGGGACCGCGACCGGGCCACACCGGTTCGCCGACCACCCGTACCCGCCGATCCGGATGCGCGGCGGCGAAAACGTCCATCGCGCACAACGCCCGGGCGGGGTTGCGGCCAGCTTCAGCCATGTCGACCATGCTCACCTCGGCCGACGACTTGCCTAGCGCTTCGCGCAACAACGCCAGCTTGTCTGCCGGCGCCGCGACCAGCACGGGCTCGTTCTGCTCCAATCCGCGAGCAACGAAAGGGGTTACCGTGTCGAGGTAGTGCTGCTCGGAGCGGTACAGCACCGCAGAATGCACAAACGACCCGGCTTCGCCGCGCGTGCTCATGTGCGCCGGCACCAAAGCTACGACTGAGCCGAGTCAGCGCGAAGCAGCTCGGTGCACCACCATCGTGGTGGCGCGGCACCGACCATGATGACCGCCATAGCGGGGAAGTACCCGAAATTCGCTGGTTTACTCACCGCCAGCTGTTGGCCGGCCCACCCACCCGAGGATCCCGCTGGCTTGGCCACCCGCGCCGAACAAGATCGGCGGTGTCCCCCGACCTCTCGCCGGTGCTTGCCACAATCCGCAGTGGTCTGACGCGAGTCCCCACTCATTCACGCCGTCCCGGATCCGGTTTGAGCGCCAGCCCGACTGCTTCGACCTACCGTGCTGGGTGAGTTTCGTTGGAACACAAGGCTTTTCGGAGTTCCGGCGATGCGCCTGGTTGGGCGGGCCGGACCGGGCCGGCAGACGACCCGTCGGCCTACCGGGCGCCGCCATCTGCTGTCGATGCCGGCTTGGCCGCCCGCTTGGTCGCCGACTTTTTCGCTGGCTTGTTCGCCGGCTGCTTCGCTATGGCCTTGGCAGGCTTCGGGGCGCCCTTGATAGGGCCGCGACGCGGCGAGGGCGGCTGCGGGGGCTGAGCCCACTGTGCTCCGGTGGCCTCGAACAGCCGGGTGATCTCGGCCACGTGCATATCGGCCAGGTCCCAGACGTCGGGAACGAGCTCGCGGTCGGCGATGAAGCCGAAGTCGAGCCGGTCCAGATAACTCACCACGGTGATGTTCAGCCCCTGCCCATCGGTGACGATCGACACAGGGAATTGGTGACACAGCTTCGCGCCGGCGAAATACAACGGCTGGCGGGGCCCGGGCACGTTAGAAATCACGACGTTGAACGGCTGCGAGACTCGGTCGGCCAGCCGCAGTCGCGACGCCAGCCGCACCGCCGCGGTCGACAGCACCGGCGGCGAATAGCGGCTGAGGTCGACCAGTTCGTCCGCCGGCACCAGCTCGTGGGTGCGTTTGGCGTCCTGCATGGCCTTGCGGCAGCGCGCGACCCGTTCCACCGGATCGGCACAGTCGGTGGGCAACTCGGCGACGATCGCCGACACCCGGTTGGTCCACGGGTCCGCCTCGTCTCCGGTGCGGATCGACACCGGCACCATCGCCCGCAGCGGGCGGTCCGGCAGCGTGTCATGGGCCAACAGATACTCGCGCAGCCCGCCGGCGCAGATCGCCATGACGATGTCGTTGACAGTGCTGCCGGTGGCGTCTTTGAGCCGCTTGACGTTGTCCAGCGAGGTGCTGCGCATGGCGAAGCGGCGATGGCTGGTGATCGTCTTGTTCCACGGCGTCGGGGGTGCCGTGACGGCGGGCAACGAGAGGTTCGGCCGGTTGCCGCTACTTCTGAGGCCCAGTTGGGCGACCCATTTGACCGCGTCGCCGGCTCGGCCCGCCGCGCTGCTCACGCTGTGAATTCCCGCGGCGTCGGCGAGCCGACCAACGATCCGGGCTTGCACCCGCATCGCCCGGAATGGGTTGCGCGCGAGTTGACCTGCGGTCCGGCGCAGCAATTCGGTGGTGGACGGCAGTGCCTCGGGCTCCCAGGCCGGGCCGTCCCCCGGCGGTGGTACGACGGGTTCGGTGTCGGTAACGATCTGCAGCATCAGTTGACCGGAAGCCCCGTCGATGGTGGCGTGGTGGTATTTGGTGAGCAACGCCCAGCGCCCGTCGGCCAGGCCGTCGATAACGTATACCTCCCACAGCGGCCGGGTGCGGTCCATCGGCCGCGCGATGATTCGGCACACCTGCTCGGCCAGCTGATCGACGAGACCTGGCCTGGCCAAGTGCAATTCGCGAATGTGGAAGTCAAGATCGAACGCCGGGTCGAACACCCAGTAGGGATGATCGAGCCCGAACGGCACCGCGACGAGGCGTCGCCGCAGCGGCTCGAGTTCGCCGACCAGCGACGCGAATTTGGCATGCACCGCGGCATAGGGATCGTAATCCGGGCTGGGTCGTTCGAAGATCATCAGGCCGGTGACGTGACCGAAGGTCGTCGGCGTCTCCATGTAGAGGAAGGCGGCGTCCAAGCCGGAGAGTTGCTTCATGGGTGGCTCCTCGCCTATTCGGATGCCTCTGTCGAAAATGTTTCCCGTAGAACGCGTTTGAGCGCCTTACCGGTCGGGGTGCGCGGGATGGCGTCGACGAAAACCGCCCGCTTCGGCAGTTTGTAGCGGGCCAGCTTGCCCTCGCAGTGCGTCAGCACCGCGGCCTCGTCGAGATCCGGGTCGGCGCGCACCACCACCGCCAACGGCGACTCACCCCATTTGGCCGACTTCATGCCCAGCACCGCGACGTCGGCGATACCGGGGTGCGACAGCAGGACGTCCTCGATTTCGGCCGGGTAAACGTTCTCCCCGCCGGAGATGATCATGTCCTTGATCCGGTCCTGGATGTAAACAAAACCGTCGGCGTCGCGAACGGCGATATCGCCGGTGTGCAGCCAGCCGTCGATGACGGTCTCGGCCGTCGCTGCAGGACGGTTCCAGTACCCGGCCATGATGTGGCGCCCACGAATCAAAATCTCACCCGCAACACCGCTCGCCGCATCGGCGCCGTGCTCATCGACAATGCGAATGTCGGTGTGAAAGAACGCCTTACCAGTCGACCCGATATGCGACATCGCGTCGTCGGGGCCGATCACGCAGCCCGGACCGCACGATTCGGTGAGCCCGTAAACCTGATGCACTTCGAAGCCGAGATCGGCGTAGGACTTGATCAGCGACGGCGGCACCGGCGACGCCCCGCTCATGATCCAGCGCAGCGCCAACGATTCCCGTAGCTCTGGCTGATATGTCGGCAGCATGAAGTTCAGCATCGCCGGCACGGCCAAGGTCGTGGTGATCTGCTCGTCGCGGAACACCTCCCAGATCCGCCGGGGGTCGAACTGGCGCACCATGACGATGGTCGCACCGCCGTAGACACAACCGACCAACGGGGCAAGCGCCGCCACATGAAACAACGGCAGCGAGATCAGGTAACGGTCCCGAAACCGCATGTCGACGCTGACCTGCATGGTCAGCAGGCACCACTGCACGCTGTCGTGGGTGTGCACCGCGCCCTTCGGCAGCCCGGTGGTACCCGAGGTATACATGATGAACAGTGGGTCATCACCGTCACCGACAGCCGAAATTGGTTCGGGTGCAGCCTGATCCACAAGGGCATCGAAGTCGGCCGCCCAGTCTGGGCCGTCGGCTCCGATGCGCAGCCAGCGCGTCACCGGTGTGCCGTCGTCGTTTCCATCACTGTCGTGCAACTCGGCCACGACGGCGTCGTATTCGGCGTCGAACACCAGCACCGTGGCGCCCGAGTCACGCAGCATGAACGACAGTTCATTGGCGACCAGCCGCCAGTTCAACGGAACGACCACTAACCCCGCCCGGGCCGCGCCGTAGAAGACCTCGACGAACTGGTGGCAGGTGGGCAACAGCACGGCGACCCGCTCGCCCTTGCCAAGCCCCAGCCCGGTCAACATGCGGGCGGCCCGGTCGGCGCGTTCGTTGAGTTCGGCGAAGGTGAACCGCCGTCCGGCGGTGTCATCGACAAGTGCCTCCAGATCGGGATTCAACTCGGCTCGTTTGGTCAGGTGCGATCCGACGTTCATGGCTGCCTTTCTGAGTCGGTGCGGTCAGGAGGTGAGCATGCCACCATCGACGGGCAGGGTGATACCAGTGACGTAGCTGCTGGCGTCGCTGGCCAGGAAGACCAGGGCGCCGCCGAGTTCGTCGGCCAGACCGACGCGGCCGTTCAGCGTGCGCGGGATGACCGTGGTCTCGACGTAACCGGCGGGGAATTGGTCGGTCATTTCCGATTCGAAGAACCCAGGCGCCAACGCGTTGACCCGAATGCCCTTTCGCCCCGTCCACTGCTGGGCCAGGTCGCGGGTCAAGCCGATCAGCCCGGCCTTGGACGACGCGTAGGCGGCCTGCGGCAAACCGGCGGTGGTCAGCCCGAGCACGCTGCTGATGTTGATGATCGAGCTGCCGGACCTCATGACTTGCGCACAGGCCTGCGCCATCCAGTAACAACCGTTGAGGTTGAGGTCGATCACGGAACGGAACTGATCGGGCGTCTCACGAGTAGCGGGCACTGCGGTGCCGACCCCGGCGTTGTTGACCAGGATGTCGACCCGGCCGAAGGCGTCGACCGCGGCAGCCACCAGGCGCTGGCACTGCTGGGGGTCGGTGACGTCGGTGCGCAC
The DNA here is from genome assembly GCF_900566085.1 of Mycobacterium attenuatum. Lineage (GTDB taxonomy): Bacteria > Actinomycetota > Actinomycetes > Mycobacteriales > Mycobacteriaceae > Mycobacterium > Mycobacterium attenuatum. The sequence goes on along the minus strand of NZ_UPHT01000070.1, from coordinate 21,785 downwards.
CGCGACGGCCTTGCGCCCCATCGCCTCGACCAATGCGCGGGTGTCGGCCAACCGTTCCTCGCGCCGCGCGCCGAGCACGACGTCGGCACCCGCCTCGGCCAGCGTCTGTGCGAACGCGACGCCGAGACCACTGGATGCCCCGGTCACGATCGCGACCCGGCCATCGAGCCGGAAGCGGTCCAGGATGCGCATCACCGCACCCCGGTGATCAGGTTGAGGATCATGCTTGCACCCTATAGAGATGCGTTGCATATCTGCAACCAATGACGAGTTATCTCACTAGGTACGCCCATCTTCCGCAACCATTCGCGCCAACTAGCGAATGCTTCCTCCAGTTGCAGCACCGGACCGCCCGAATCAGCGATGCAACATCTGATAGCCTGGTGCGGTTGCGAGACGTTCACTGAGACCAGGAGGTGCGACATCGCCGAAACACACCTGGCTCGGCTACTGGCAGCGACAGACCGCCGGCCCGATGCATTGACGGCATTCCGCATTGCCCGCCGGTGGTTCATGGCCGGCCAGCGGATCGAGATGCAGGAACTGGCCGCCGAACTCGGGGTGAACCGGGCCACCCTGTTCCGCTGGGTCGGCAGCCGCGATGATCTGTTGGCCGAGATCCTCTGGTCACTGGCCGAACGTACGCTGGCCCTGGCCGTGCGGGACACACCCGTCGAACCGGAGTCCGGTGGCGAGCGCATCTCGGCCATTATTGGCCGTTTCGTGGCGTTGCTGGACGAGGCGGACTACTTCCGGGCATTTCTGCGACGAGAACCGGAACGGGCGCTGCGCATCCTGACCACACAGGCCGGAACGGTCCAGGCGCGGCTGGTCGCGGCCGTGGAAACGCTTGTCCGCGAGGAGATCACGCGCACGCAGATGGACCCGCCGTTGCCGCCACACGACCTGGCCTACCTGATCGTGCGGATCGTCGAGTCCTTCCTCTACTCCGACATCATCACCGGCGAACCACACGACGTCACCAAGGCGGCGCTGGCGATCATCGCACTGCTCGGACATGCTGCGCCACCGGCGGGCGTCACCGCCTGACCCCTATGGGATGGTGCGCTCGGTCGTGACGTGGACGGGGAATTCGTCGCCGGGTTCGGGCCAGGGCTGACGCGTCAGCATGTCCTTGACCTCGGCATAGCCGGCCTCGAGCACGCCGGCCTTGGCGTCGACGATGCGGTACCACTGCTTCTGGACATGGATCGGCTGACCTTCCAGGATGACGACGCGGACCTCCCCCTCCGCGAAATTGCACCGTCGCTGTACCGCGGCCAGCAATTGCTCGTTGTGCAGGTGTCCCTCGCCGAAATTCCACCCGACCAGTGGACCCGCAATAAGCTCACCTTCCCGCACGCTGTAGTCGGTTTCGTCGACCGGGCCGCCCACGGCGCGGGGCACCAAGCCGTTGAGCGCCCGGCCATGGGTGTGCATCGCGCGGAATGCCGCGGTCTTGTCCATCATGATTTCCGCGCTGTCGGCGCCGTAGAGCCTGGCCAGCTGATTGACCACCAGCGCAGAGCTCTTGACGACGTTCGCTTCGAGCTTGTCCTCGGCCCCGGGCCGGAAGCACCAGATGCTAGTGGCCCAGTTGCCGGCGTAGTAGCGCATCGACGGCAGAAACGAAATCTTTTCGGGCAGAAGGTTTCCCGCGATCGCGACGGCCACCGCGGCGAGCACGATCGCCAGCAGCAGCGGTGATCGCAGGTCGGTGGCGCCGATCGTGCCGTAGTGGCCGAACAGGTAGAACAGCGAAAAGATGAAGAACACATTCCACTCCAACGGGACGCCCATCGGAAGGTTGGACAAGATGTTGAGGTGGAAAATCACCATGAACCCGATGAGGAACCACCGCCACGGGTGGCCGTCGGCAACGAAGACCAGAACCCCGGGGACCAGGAACTCGGCCGTGGTTCCGCCCACATGCGCCATGAGCTTCGGTAGCCACGACGGGCGCAGATCGTTGACCGGGTCAAGGTACAGCAGGCGCTTGAGCGGGTTGAACAGCTTGCTGCGCAACAACGCGTTGTTGCTGGTCATCACCGAAACGACGTACGGGAAGTGGTGGTTGAGCTTGGAGGTCGCCGCCCCCCACCACAGCGCGAGCATGATCAGCTTGAACGCCGCGATCTGATCGGTGAACGGGAAGAAGAACACCAACAGCTTCAGCCAATAGTGTTCACCGCGGGCCGCCAGAAAAATCGTCTTGTCGCGCAGCCCCAAGACAGCCAGGGCCACGATCATCGGAACGACCAGCACCGGGTTGACCAGGCCGACGTCGCCGGCGGCCGTGACCGGACCCCCCTCTCCGGGCGACAACAGTGCCCACACCCCGCCCGCCAACACGACGGCGTAGAGGGCGACGTCGACGACGGTACGGCTGTCGCCGCGGGTCAACGGGACTTTGTCCGGCCAGGCGGGCAGTCGAATAGTCTTGGGCCGCAACCAATACAGGAATCCGCCGACCGGCGGCATGAACCGCCCGGTCAGCGGGCCGGACCCACAACCAAAGCCCATCACCTCGAAAAGCAGCGTGAAGATGATGACCTTCTGATACACGATCGGTTGGGTCCACCAGTCGGCGATGTGGCCGAGCCCGCCGAGGCCGGGTGTGAGCGAGATGATCGCCGCGGGCGCGGCGACATATACCCCGATCTTGACGAGGTACAGCAGATATGCGGCGTAAGGCGTTCCGAAGCCGTGGTCGACCCAATGCCGGGTGACGATTTGCAGCCGGGTTGCCCGTGGCAGGGACTGCCAGGTAGCGGGGTCGACGTCCGGAAGCTCCGGGGACATGAAACCCATGGCGGCCTTCCTGATATTGAGGTGTGGAAATCACTTGATGAACAAGGCGAATCGGGCGTCGCGCGACGCGGTGGTCAGTACTGGGCGGTTCTGGGCGTCGGTTAGCCCCCTCGGTCTTTCTGACATAGATGTTCGCACCATCGTCGGTCTCCTGGCGAGGTCTGCGCCGGCCCGTCCTGTATTCGGAGTCCTCGGTGCTTCGGATCAGGTCGGGAACGGTTGGCCGGCGAGGATGGCCGCAACGGCGACCCCGGCCATCCCGACGCCGAACACGCTCAGCATGGCGTTCGTGGCCGGGATGAGTTGCAGGTATTGGCTGGACCCGTTGAGGTCGCCGGCCGCCAGCCGCTCGATGCCGCTAGCCACGTATTGAGCGTCGGCGGTCACAAAGTAGCCGGGACCTGCCACCAGCACCGGCGCTATCTGCTTGGCGATGAAGATCGCATTGACGAGCTGCGGGGCTGCGCCGTGACCCAGCGCTACGGCAGTCAGCCAATCTCCCGCCCGGTAGATGGCCGCGGTGACGACGGGATCGAGGGTGTGGTTGACGGCGGTGTCAAGCACACCGGTCAGGTAATTGAGCGGGCCGTCGATAGCGCCGCCGATCTGTGGCGGCACCGCGACGGCCGCAGGCAAGCTCGGTGGCGGCAACGGCGGGAGCTGCGGCGTGCTGGGCACCGGCAGCTGCGGCAGTGCGGGCAACCCCACGTCGGCAAGGGCATGACTTATCCCCTGCGCGCTCGCGCCGGCGAGATCGCCGACGACCGACAGCGGGTTGATGTGCGTCGGGAATATCCCCGCCGGGGTGGCCACATCGGCGTATCCGGTTCGGTCGTAACCCATTTCGATGATCACCCGCAAGTCCGGCTCGACAAGATCGAGCAGCGGTGCGGGCACAATGCCGCGCAGCGGCTCCACCAGCGGCAGATGCTCGCTGGGCAACAGGACATATGTGGTGTGGATGTCGGCCGGGGACACCGGCTGAACCACACCCGCCGCGACCTGCGCCGGCGTGAGCTCCTGGTAAGTGCCATGGGAGTAATAGATGCCCAGCAGCGCGTTGAGGTCGGCGGGAATGTTGAGCGGGTACTGCGGGAAGTCGGCAAAGCCGTCGTATTGACGGGTGTACACCGTCGTCGGGTACAGATTGCTCGGCGTGGCACCGCTGAACGTGAGACCCATCGGCTGCACGAAAAGCCCCGGGAAGCGGGCGAGTAGGCCGCCGTTGGGATTGTTGGGATCACCGAGCAGCACGAAGGACAGCTCGTCGGAGCCGGGCCTTAGGTCGGCCGGCAGGCTTGCCAGATAACGCATTTCGGCCGTGGCGACCGAAGCACTCTGAGAGAAACCGAGGACTACGACGTCGTGTCCCGCGGCGTGTTGGGCCATGATCGCGGCGTGCAAATCAGCGGCACCCGCGGCCACCGATTGGTCGAACGTCAGGCTGGGGATGCCGGTGAACGGCTGGAACTGCTCGGGCGTGGTGACACCGAACACCGGTGAGCCGGGGTAGAAGGGGCGGATGTAGAGGTCGTAGACCTGCTGCAAGTAGCGCAGCGACGGTCCCGGGTTTCCGGTGGGACCCATGACGAGAACCGTCGGGCTGCCGCCGCCGGGCACCCCACTGGTTGACGGCCGCAGCACCGAGCGATTGGTGTCCTCGGTGCCGGCGTACGTCTGCGCCCCGGTCCAGAGGCCTCTCACGATCTGGTCGTGATACGCCTCGATCCGGGCGCTGACGGCCTGATATTCCCGGGCGTAGCCGTCGAACAGCGCGGCGATCCCCTGCGACACCTCGTCGGCACCCGCAGCAAGCAGATGAGTCGTGCCGGCCGCGGCCGCACCGTTGGCCGCGCTGATCACCGAACCGATGCGGGCCACATCCGAAGCCGCCGCCGCCATCATGTCCGGCTCGGCGACCACAAACGACATTCGCGCCACTCCCATTTCGCCTAGACCTGGTCGGCAGCGGCGCCGCCCAGCGGTGGATGGATGGTAGCTAACGCGTCACGCCCCCGCGCCCGAAACCGGACGGAACCGGCCAACTCGGCCAGCGGCCGCCGGGTCCGCCCCCCTCTGGCGGACCCGGCCCCGTAACTTCGGGCTACCGCTTGGCCGGGTTCGGCTGCCGCGGCCGGCGCGGGCTGCGCCATGCGCGACCCCTCAACACGCACGGACGGATACCCGCTGCCGACTCAGGCAACTCGTCGAGGTCTCGGGAAGCCACCGAGGCCGCGCCCATCCCGTTCAAGAAATTGGTGAAGCCACATGCTCAAGGCGACCCCTTCCAATCTCCTTCACGGTGGTCTTACCGACTGACGTGCAGACGTTAACGCCGCAGGACGGGCGAACACCATATGCGCCTGCACCAAACTTCGAGTTCACTTTCGTGCGTGCAGCATGATGGATGTGGCCACCACGCACGAGATATGAGTACGCCTGGCACCGAACCTTTCCCGGTCATCCGCACCACGGTGAGCAATCTCAAGAATCGTGTACACAACAGCTTTCGCCATCAGACCCACGACTCGCCAACCTCATCGCCTTACCGTCATAGCTCACTACCGCCGTACCACATGCGGCGGATTGTAGGTGGGCTGAGGACGGTTGATGTCAGGAGACAATAAATGTGCCGACGCAGCGTGGGCCGGCATCCGAATTGGGCTTGCGCCATGATGGCCGGCGTGCACGGTGACCGGCCCGACAGGTTGATCGTCGGCTCTCACGACGTGGTAGTTCGCGCCACGATCGAAACCGCGCCGATTCAGGTGGAGCACTATGAGCGGCTCATACAGAATTCGGCCGCCGGCGCGCTGGTGGCGTTTGTGGGCACGGTGCGTGACCATGACCAGGGCCAACGCGTGCAAGCCCTGGAGTACAGCGCACATCCGAACGCCGCCGCGGTGCTGGATCGAGCCACACACGAGGTGGCGCGCATGCATCGGGGCGTTCGCGGGATCGCAGCGGCGCAACGCGTCGGTCGGCTGGACATCGGCGAAGTGGCCCTGTGTGTGGTGGTTGCCGCCGAGCATCGGCATGCGGCGTTTACAGCGTGCAGCGTCTTGGTCGAGACGATCAAACGCGATCTTCCGGTGTGGAAACTTCAGGTCTTTTCCGGCGGAGCACACCACTGGGTCGGTGTACCGTGACGGTGATCAGCCTCGGCACGCCGCACATCAGGATGCGACCCGCTCCCGAGATCGATCGTCCACAGAGCCCGTTCTTGATCGACAAATTCGGGCGGCGGGCCGTGGATCTTCGTGTCTCGCTAACCGATCGGTGCAACCTGCGCTGCTCGTATTGCATGCCTGCCGACGGCCTTGACTGGATGCCGGATTCCGACCGGCTCACCGATACCGAGATCGTACGCCTTGTCGGGATCGCGGTCAGACAGTTAGGGATTCGAGACGTTCGTTTCACCGGCGGCGAGCCCCTGCTGCGCCGCGGCCTGGAGTCGATTGTCGCATTGGTCGCGAAATTGCGACCCAGACCGCGAATCTCGTTGAGCACCAATGGTATCGGACTGGCACCGCGTGCTCGTCGACTGGCCGCCGCCGGCCTGGATCGCGTCAACGTCTCGTTGGACACGCTTCGACCCGACCGATATTTGCGCATCACCCACCGCGATCGCCTTTTCGATGTGCTCGCCGGTCTCGCCGCTGCAAAGGCCGCCGGCCTCTACCCGGTGAAGCTCAACACGGTCCTGTTGCGCGGCGTCAATGACGACGAGGCCCCCTCGCTGTTGGCCTTCGCAATGGCCGAGGGCTACGAGCTGCGGTTCATCGAACAAATGCCGCTGGACGCCCAACACAACTGGGATCGAACGACAATGGTCGAGGCGCGGGAGACCCTGCGCAACCTGCGGGCCCACTTCCGGCTCACCGCCAACAGCAAAGCGCGTGGCTCGGCGCCAGCAGAAGTGTGGCTCGTCGACGGCGGGCCCGGCAAAGTCGGCGTGATCGCGTCGGTAACCCACCCGTTCTGCGGCGACTGCAACCGTACCCGGCTGACGGCCGATGGCCAGCTCCGGTCGTGCCTGTTCAGCGACACCGAAACCGACCTGCGATCGCTGCTGCGCAGGGGTTGCGACGACGACGAGATCGCCCGTCTCTGGCGAAACACCATGTGGGCCAAGGCTCCCGGACACGGTATCAACCAGGCAGGCTTTCTGCAGCCCAGCCGGCCGATGAATGCGATCGGGGGGTGATCGGTATGCCGACCGTCACGGTCCGCTATTTCGGCGCAGCCCGCGCCGCGGCCGGACGAGCCATGGAGACACTGGCGTTAAGTAAGGCCGGCACCGTCGCAGACCTGGTCAGCGCGATCGGGCAGCGCCACGGCGAGCGGATGGCCACCGTGCTGGTGCGGTGCAGTTTCTTGCTCGACGAAGTGGCGGTCACCGCGACGAATAGTGAAGTGGTCGACCTATCGACACTCGATGTGCTGCCACCGTTCGCCGGCGGCTGATCGTGCGTCGCCGAGAACGCCCGGCCGGGCAGGTGCACGGCGTGTCGCGGATTGCTGACACGCACGTGCCCATCAATCCCATCGTCGCGCGCCGATGGAGCCCGCGAGCATTCGACCCGCGGGCGGTCGTCGCGGGCGACCAGGTCGTTGCCTTACTGGAGGCCGCACGCTGGGCCGCCACCTGGGGACGGCGCCAACCAGTCCGTTTCTTCGTGGGAATTCGCGGCGACGCTACGTTCACCACACTGGCCGAAATCCTGAAGCGGGGCAACAGCTATGCCAAGGCCGCCAGTGCGCTGATCCTGGTGTGCGCCGACCAAGGCGACGATGACCGGACCGCCGTCTACTCGGCACTGGATGCCGGCGCGGCCATCGCGCAACTGAGCATCGAGGCGGGGTCGCGGTCGCTCGTCGTACATCCAATGGCCGGTTTCGATGTTGCAGCCGCACACCGAGAGTTCCAAATGCCCAGTCGAGTTCGCCCGCTGGCAATCGTCGCGGTTGGGTTCCTCGGGGACTACGCGAAAGTCGATCCGCACATCGCGTACCGCGACACGGCGCCGCGGCTGCGGCTGCCCCTGCACGAAGTGGCTTTCGCCGACCGGTGGGGGCAAGCGTTCGAGCCGCCGTCGCATTAACCACGCATTAACCACATCGGGCGACGAGCAAGGCGTCCTACGCGCCAAAGCCCTTGGCTGCTGTCCGATTACGTCCGCGCAGCTGTCGGTGAGCGCTAGACGGTGAGGGCGAAATTCGGGTTTGCGCCATAGATCGCCAACGTGCCCAACAAGACAACGACCTGGATCGACACCAGCGAGAACCGCATTGACCGCCCAACCGCCTCGCCGACGCCGACCGGGCCACCGCGTGCGGTGTAGCCGTAATAGCAATGGGTGACCATGACCATCACCGCGATGATGACGATCTCCACAAAGGAGTAGAACGCATCCTCTGGGCGCAGGAACGTTCGGAAATAGTGCTCATATGTGCCGTGTGACTGTCCGTAAAGCACCGTCGTGGTGAGCTGTGGAGACAGAAACGCAATGCTGACCAACCCGGCGTACAGCGGCACGACCGCCACCACCCCCGCGATCACCCGCGTGGAGGTCAGATACGAGATCGACTTGATGCCCATCACGTCCATGGCATCGATCTCCTCACTGATGCGCATGGCTCCTAGCTCGGCCGTGTGGCCGGCACCGATGATGGACGCGAGCAAGATGCCGCCGATAACCGGAACGGCCAGACGTACGTTGATAATCGCGGCGAAGAACGCGGTAAATGACTCGACACCAATGCTTCCCAGCGATACAAAGCCCTGGATAGCAACGAGCGAGGCGCCAGAGAGTGCCACGAAGCCACCGATCCCGACAGCACCGCCGACTTAGGCCATCGCACCGGCGCCCATGACCGTTTGAACGATCTGGCGCAGCGTCTCGTGGGGGTAGTGGCGCAATGCGTGCCCGACATGCCCGATGCTGGACAGTGAAAACCAGGCCAGGCGCCCGGCTTCTTCCAGTCCGCGTCCGGCAGCGCCGCCATAGCGATTGAGGCAAGCGACCGTCCTGGGGAAGCGGGCAGCTGCGGCGGGGGCTGCTGACATGCTCACCGGCCCGTCCCGAATCGCACGCCGATGCTGGTCAACACCACGTTGACCGCGAACAGCGCCACGACGCAGAGCACCACGGTCTGGTTAACCGCGGTGCCCAAACCCTTAGCGCCACCGCCGACGGTGAGGCCGCGGTAGCAGCCGACCAGACCGGCGATCAGCCCGAATACCGCGGCCTTGACCGTCGCGATGACAACTTCAGGCAGGCCGGTAATGGTGGTCAGTGTGGCGAGATAGGCTCCGCCCGAAACGTTTTGCAGGTAGACACCGAAGAGGTAGCCGCCTACCAGACCGACGGTGATGACCAAGCCGTTGAGCAGAGTGGCCACCACCGTCGTGGCGCATACCCGGGGCACCACCAGCCGATGGATGGGGTCGATGCCGAGTACCTCCATCGCGTCGATCTCCTCGCGGATGGCACGAGCACCCGGGTCGGCGCAGATGGCGGTGGAACCGGCCCCGGCTACGACGAGCACCGTCGTCAACGGGCCCAGCTGAGTGACGGCACCGAGCGCCGCGCCCGCGCCGGACAGGTCGGCCGCCCCGAACTGCGCCAGCAGAACGTTGAGAGTGAAGATCAACAGCACTGTCAAGGGAACCGAAACCATGATGGTCGGCATCAACGCAACTCGCATGACGAACCAGCACTGCAGAATGAACTCACGCCATTGGAAGGGCCAGCGGAACAGTGCCCTGGCGGCTAGGACGCACATCCGAACGAACCCGCCGACGAGGACTAGCGGCGTCCGCAGCTTGACTACGCGATTTGTCGCACCACAACGAATTTCGTTCGTGGCCAGTACTTCTGTCCCGTCGCGGCCGAGCCGCGCACCTCGCTGTACGTCACTGTGGTCAGCGAGTACAGGTTTGATATCGGCCTTCATCGACACTCGAAAACTCCGTCCAAGCAAGCGCATTCAACAGCCACCGGCGACAGCGTGAACTCCCCTCGATCAGAACCAGGGTGTTCAGTAGCCATGGGTAGCCCACATACTGACGCCGTGATGTTGGTAAAAGGTTGGTCAACGGCATAAGCCCGTGACCGAAGCTTTCGACTCGGCAAGCGGCTGACCGGTACCGGGCGCAACGAGGCCGACGTCGGCCTGGGTCGATACCCGCAGAAACGCGTGACGGGCAGGATTGCTCGGGCCTATCCTGACATGGATAACTGATAGCTGGTTCACATCCGCGCGCCAGCGGTATGGGCAGCTTCGGCGAGATCGGAAAGTCGCCGCGCGCGACGTTTCCGAGTCGTAGCGTCAGGCAGCCTGCGGACGAGCAGGAATGGCAGGAGTAACGGTGAAGGGCGATCGGGGACTTCGGGCCAGACGAAACGCGATCTATCGATCCTGGACGCAGTTCATGTCCGGACAAACACCCAACGGCATCCGCGAGGAGGTGTTGTCCTCATGGTGTCGGACTCGCCGGCTGCTCTCTCCTGACGTCGCGATCGCGCCGGTTGGGCAAAGCGAGCTCAACCATGAGGCATTGCTGGCTTCAACCCGCGTGCTCGACGACACCATGCGCTACCCGCTGCGGGATTCCCACGTGGCCGTTGCGATCGCCGATCTGCGAGGACAGCTCGTGTGGACCACTGGAGAGCCCAGGTTGATGAGGGTGGCCGAACAGGTCAACTATTTGCCCGGCGGCTTGTGGGACGAGGCCAGCATCGGTGTCAACGCGATGTCGTTGGCGTTGAGCTGCGATCGCCCGTCGGCGGTCAGCACAGCCGAGCATTGGTCACTAGTGTTGCATGACTGGTCGTGCTACGCGGCGCCGATCCGAAACCCCCAGACGGGACAGCGGTTCGGGGTACTGAACTTCTCCACTCCGTGGGATAACGCCCATCCGGCTCTGTACATGGCCGTGACGGCGCTGGCGCAACGGTTGGGCGCAGAGGCCGCCGCAAACACCGCTTCCGACATCGGTTGTGACGGAATACATCTGAGCGTGCTCGGGGAGCATCGTCTGGCGCTGGCGGGTGCTCCGGTGCGAGTGACCCGCCGCCAAACCGAAATCGCGCTGCTGCTGGCGCTGCGCCCGGCGGGCGTGAGCCTGGCCGAGCTGCACGCCGACTTGTACGGCGATGAAGCCGTGCAGATCGGCACGCTCAAGGCCGAGGTGTCGCACCTGCGTCACATATTGGATGGACGAGTGTCCCGGACGCCGTACCGACTGCTGGGCAACGTCAAAGTAGACGCGTTGGACGTGCTCGAAAATCTGCGCCACGGCAGGGTCGCCGATGCGGTCACCGGTTACGCCGGCTCGCTGCTGCCGTGGTCGGAGTCCCCGCGCATCGTGCGACTGGCCCGAACCGTCGAAGTGGCGCTTCGCGACGCCGTCCTCAACAGCAACGACTACGAGTCGGCATTGGCGCTGGCCACCCATCTGGACGACGACGCCCAGCTCGCCGACCACATCTTGCGGATTCTGCCGTCCGGCGACGGCCGCCGCCACATTCTGCGCGGGCACCTGACCAGCATCGACTGACCGGTTCCGGGGATCTACGCCTCGACCTACCGAGGACCAACCTTGTCGGCCTAACTTGGCAAGCGTGGGTGCTCGTCCGTCCTCGGCGCGTCTGCGCTGGGCCGTCAACGGCTCGGGTCGCGACGCGCGGTTGCCACCAAATGCCTTCCCGCTCAGGAGAATTGAATGACCGTCAGCAGCAGCGACCGGCCCGTCGACGACTTCATCGCCGCCGAGGGGCGGCTATTCATCGGCGGTCAGCACCGCATGGCGTTGTCCGGCAAGACCTTCGACACGCCCAACCCCGCGACGGGCGCACGACTGGCAACCGTCGCCGAGGGCCAGGAAGAAGACATCGACGCCGCGGTGGCAGCCGCGCGTGCTGCCCTGGATGGCCCGTGGGGCTCGCTGACCCCAGCCCAGCGCGGCAAGGTCCTATGGCGAATCGGTGACCTCGTCGAAGAACACGCCGAAACGCTGGCCGGAATCGAATCGCTGGACAACGGAAAACCCAAACTCCAGGCGCAATTCGTCGACATCGCGGCCGCGGCCGACATCTTTCATTACATGGCCGGCTGGTGTACCAAGCTGGACGGCAAGACAATTCATCTGTCCACGCCATATGCGCCCGGCGCGGTCTTCCACGCCTACACGTTGCGGGAGCCGATCGGTGTGGTCGGTCAGATCATCCCGTGGAACTTCCCGCTGCTGATGGCGGCGTGGAAACTCGCGCCCGCGCTGGCGTGCGGCAACACCGCCGTGCTCAAACCGGCCGAACAGACCCCGCTGTCAGCCCTTTACCTTGCCGACCTGATGGAGCAGGCCGGGCTGCCCGCGGGGGTGGTCAACGTCGTAACCGGCTTCGGCGAGACCGTCGGCGCCGCGCTGGCCGCGCACCCCGGCGTCGACAAGATCGCGTTCACCGGGTCCACCGAGGTCGGCAAGCTCATTGTCGATGCCGCCAAGGGAAACCTGAAGAAAGTCACCCTGGAGCTCGGGGGCAAGGCGCCCAACATCGTTTTCGCCGACGCCGACCGCGAGGCCGCCGTTCGGGGCGCGGCCGAGGCGATCTTCTTCAACCAGGGGCAGGTGTGCTGCGCGGGGTCGCGGCTGTTCGTGGAGGCCGACGCCTACGACGACGTGATCGCCGGGGTGTCGGAGATCGCCGCGGCGATGAAGATCGGCGACGGCCGCGACCCCAACACGGCGATGGGTCCCCTGGTGTCGGCCGAGCAACTCCGCAGGGTGTCGAGATTCGTGGACGGCGGCGTCGCCGACGGCGCCGTGGCCGTGACGGGCGGGTCCGCCCGCAACAACGGTGGCGGCTATTTCTACCCACCGACCGTGCTGACCGACACCCGCCCCGACATGGCGGTGGTTCGCGAGGAGATCTTCGGCCCCGTGCTGGTGGCGGATCGCTTCGATGACCCCGCCCAGGTGGTCAGCAGCGCCAACGACACCGTCTATGGGCTCTCCGCCGGCATCTGGACCCGCGACGTCTCCAAAGCGCACCGTATGGCCAAAGCCATGCAAGCCGGCACGGTGTGGATCAACTGCTTCAACATCCTTGACGCAGCGCTGCCGTTCGGCGGCTACAAGCAGTCCGGCTGGGGCCGCGAGATGGGCCAGGAGGTCCTCGATGCCTACACCCAGACCAAATCCGTCGTTTGCCAGATTTAGCTATGGGAAAAAGCCATTGACCGCCGTCCTGCCAACCAAAATCTCCGGTCAACATTGCCCGCACCGACGGACAATGAGAAATTATATGAATACGCCCGAACGTGGAGGTGCGTAATGCCATTCGGCTCTATCCCCTTGTTGCGCAGCTCGCGCTCGGGCGACCAGTCCGGCGTCCACCACGATGCGGACGGCACCCGCACCAAACACGTCATCTGCACCGTGTGCGACATCGGCTGCCAACTGCGACCGGTCGCCAAGGACGGTGTTCTGACCAAGGTGTTGGCGCACGAAAATCCGTTCCTGGCCAACAACATCTGCTTCAAGGGCACCGCCGCGCCGCGCATCCACAACCACCCGGACCGGCTGAAGGTCCCGCTGAAACGAGCTGGACGGCGCGGTGCCGACCAGTGGGAGGAAATTTCCTACGCCCAGGCTCTCGACGAGATCGCCGAGCGCCTCTCCTCGTTGGTGCAGCGTTATGGCCCCGAGACCCTGGCCGTGTCGACGTCGGGCTGGAACACCGCGGTCACCCATGGCGCCGACCGCCGCTTCATGAACTTGCTGGGCAGCCCGAACTGGATTAGCGGCGTCGCGCTGTGCGCGGGCAACACCGCGGCCGTCAACAAGCTGACCTACGGCTGGTATCCATTCCCGGACCTGCTGAACACCAAATGTATTGTCCTGCTTGGCCATAACCCTCGCCGCCAGTCCTGGGCGCCGATCTACCACATGATCAACGACGCCCGGGCACACGGGGCCAAGCTGATCGTCGCCGACCCCCGCGTCTCAGATCAGGCCGAGACCGCCGACATCCATCTGCGGTTGCGGGCCGGCACCGACGCCGCGCTGTTGCTGGGCTTCCTGGCCGTCATCATCGACGAGAAGCTCTACGACGCCCAGTTTGTGCGCGACTGGACCGTCGGCTGGGAGGAACTCAAGGCACGCGTCGGCGAGTATCCGCTGGAGCGCGTCGAGGCGATTACCGGTGTCGACCGTCAGCAGATCGCGGCCGCGGCACGGATGTATGCCACCGCGCGCGGTGCCGTCATCCCGTGGACCCCCATCACCGACCAGCAGCTGTCGTCGACGTCGGCGATCCGGCTGCAAAGCATCCTGCGCGCCATCACCGGCAACATCGACGTGCCAGGCGGTGAAACGTTTTCCGGGCTCAATCCCGACTACATCTCGGACTCGCAGATGTCGATGCACGAGCTGCTCACCCAGCAGCAGCGCGACAAGCAGCTGGGTTCAGACCTGCACCCCGTGTATACCTACCGGGCGCAGGACATGCTCGGCGACTACTGCGAGAAGGTATGGGGCTATCGGCACATCGACCTCGTCATGGGCTGCTTCATGGCCAACCCCTCGGCGGTCTTTCGCGCCATGGCAACCGAAAAGCCGTACCCCGTCAAGGCGTTCTTCGCCCTGGGAAACAACGCACTGCTCAGCTACCCCAACCAAAACCAGATCTATCAGGGCATGATGAATCAGGATCTGATCGTGGTCCATGAGATTTTCCAGACGCCGACGTCGATGCTCGCCGACTACGTCCTGCCCGGCGATGTTTTCAGCGAACGCAACAACATCCACGATTTCTGGAACTGGGTCGGACGCCTCACCGTATCCGAGAAGGTGGTCGAGCCGCCGCAGCAGGCATCCAACACCTACCAGTTCTGGCGCGACCTGGCGATCCGGATGGGATTCGGCGAACACTTCCCCTGGCAGACAATCGAAGACGTGCTCGACTATCGGCTTTCGCCGTCGGGTATGACGTTCCAGCAGTTCGCCGACAAGCATTACATGAAGGCCGACGTCCCGGTCTTCAAGAAGTACGAGAAGACCGGGTTCGCCACTCCTTCGGGCAAGGTGGAGCTGTGGTCCAGCATCCTCGACGAGTTGGGATTTGATCCCCTGCCCTATTTCCGCGAGGCTCCGCCGCCCGACGCCGACTACCCATACTTGATTTTCACCGGTGTCCGAGAAGACCCGTTCTTCCAGACCGGACAGCGCAACATCGACGTGCTGCGCAACCGTGCCCGGGCGCCCAAGCTGTTCCTGCACCCCGTCGACGCGGCCCGCGAAGGGCTGGCGGACGGCGACTGGGCGCGCCTGGAAACCGGGTACGGCGCTGTTGTCGCGCAGGTGCTGGTCCAGGAATCCATGAAGGAGGGCCACATTCGGGTCCCGCACGGCTGGTGGTATCCCGAGCTACGCGGAAAAGAGCACCTGGCCGGGGCCTTCCTCAGTAGCGACGCCGTCTTGTGCGGTGACGACCCGGAGCTCCTCGACCACGAGCAGGGCATCCCCCACTTCAAGGGTTTCCCCGGGCGGATCGTCAAACTCACTGAGGCCCCTGAGTTTTCGGCCGCGGCCCGGGGAGGTTAGCCGATGGGACACGGAACCGGCCGCTCGGCTGTCGTCAATCGGATCCTCGCGCTCACCCCGCCGCGGGGCAAGATCGCGGAGCTGCGGGCGCGCCTGCTGGTCAGAATCGTCAACCGCACACTGAAACCCAATCCGTCCTTCGCGGATCGCCTGGCCAAGCTGCTCATCCTGCGGGTGTCGGGGCGCCCGATGCACGATCCCGAGCTCGATCACGAGGCATATATGGACCAGCATCGGTAATCATCTGGACACCCTCGGAACAGCTGCGATCCAACGGGCAGTAGGTCGACTGCCGGCAACTTGGCTTACCTCTTCCATCCGAATCCATCCGAATCCATCCGAATCCATCCGAATCCATCCGAACAAGCCACGGACCGATCGCTCCGGGGGACCATGCAGACCGCGGAGACGAGCGGAATTGTGAGTGCATCCTGCACCAGCGTTTCACCACCGGCGCTCGCCGAGGAAGCCGCCGTCGACAGCACGCACGTTGCGGCATACTTCGCCTACTGTGGCGCGCGCAGCACCGCCGGCGCCATCCACCGGCAGATCTCCAACGCGATCTGCACCTTGAACACGGCATCGGGATCGTCCAAGCTATGTCCGCACAGCTCCATCGCCTGAGCCACCCGATACTGAATAGTGTTGCGGTGCAAAATCATTGCTTCAGCAGCCGCGACATAACTGCGATTGCGCACCAAGAACTCGCGTAGCGTCTCGCGTAGCCACTCATTACGCTCGTCGGCCACGCTGAGGTCCCCCAGCACGTCGGCGACATAGCGCCGCACGGCGTCGGTATCGGCGGCCATCAACGCTACCGGTGCCACGTCGTCGTAGCAGACGACACGGCTGCCCCGGCCGTCTCCCCCGGCCTGCACGACCGCTTTGGCCAGCTCAGCCTGCTTCAACGACGCGCGGAAGCCGCGCAGCCCGCCACCCGGCTGCCCGCAGGACAGCCGCGCCCGAATACCCGCCGACTCGAAAGCCGCCCGCAACCGGGCCGGATCACCCGCTCGGTCGTCCCAGACCGAAAACCATAGCTTGGCCTCGCGCTCATCGGTCGGCACCAGCAACGAGCCGCCCACCAAACCCAGCTCGGCCGACACCAGGCAACGGACCTGCTCGAACACTGCCATCACGTCACCGGTTGGCACCACCGCGTCCACCCACACCACCGCGGCGACGTGCACACCGTCCAACCGATAGCGCAACAACTTCTCGGCGCGCTGCACGTCGACCGGAGTGCCGGCCAGCAACTCGCTGACCGCCTGCTGCTGCAGGCCGCCCCGCCGGCTCAGCCAGCGTTCATGCTCCTCCTGGTAGGCGATGATCATCTGATCGGCCACCAAGTCCACGATTCGCGATGAGCGGTTCACCAACGCGGTGATGGTCGGCACTCGCTGCTCAGGCTCCACCAGCGACACATATTGCATCGCCACCTCCAAGAAACGCGCATGCCCGAGCCGGTGCGCCCGAACCAACGGCGCCAACGGCACGTCGCGTTGTGCGGCTGCCCGCGCATAAGCCAGCGCGGCGGGCGGGGCTTCAAGCAGCGATGTCGGCACGTCACGCAGCAGGTAATGGACGGCGGCGACGTAGTTCTCGGTGATACTGGCCTGCCACATGTCCATCATCCGGCTGTCGTAGTCAAGCCCCTGGATCTCGGATTTCATCAGGTCGAACACCTCGGCGATGAACTGGTCACGGATCGTGTCCATCTGCCGGGCGATCACCGCGATGGAACTGCCGCCGATCTGGGCCACCTTTGGATCCCTCCTGTGTTGGGCTCAGCTGGTCGTTCACCCGGCCGGGCCGGCATCATGACCACTGTGCCCGCCCGCAGCGCGGATCGCAGGCGTTTCGCCTCCCGGGCCGACTCCCCCGCCCAGCCCAGGTCGTTACCATCGAGGGACTCGACGGCAAAGAGGCCCGAGCGACCTCGAAGGAGGAACGTGAGCACCGACGACCCAGACATCGAAGATCCCGAGCTCGGCAAATGGGATCCCGGCCTGACCAAGCGGTTGATGGGTGTCATGCGCCCGGTCTTGAAGACGTACTTCCGGTGCGAGGTCCATGGCCTGGATTCTTTTCCGCCCGGCGGAGCGCTGGTGGTCGGCAACCACTCCGGTGGAATGTTTCCGATGGACGTTCCCATCTTCAGCGTCGATTTCTACGAGAAGTTCGGTTACGACCGGCCCGTCTACACGCTGAGCCACGACATTCTCTTCATGGGCCTGACCGGGTCACTGTTCCGGCGCACCGGCTACATTCGCGCCACCCGGCAGAACGCGGCCAAGGCGCTGCGCTCCGGTGGTGTGGTGGTCGTGTTCCCGGGAGGCGACTACGACGCGTACCGGCCCACGTTCGCCGAGAACGTCATCGACTTCAACGGTCGCAAGGGATACGTCAGCACCGCGATCGAAGCCGGTGTGCCCATCGTGCCGGCGGTGTCCATTGGTGGCCAGGAGACGCAGCTTTATCTGTCGCGCGGCACCTGGCTGGCCGAGCACCTAGGACTAAGACGGTTGCTGCGCAGCGACATCCTGCCGCTCTCGTTCGGTTTTCCATTCGGATTCAGCGCCGCCTTTCCGCCGAATCTGCCGCTGCCGACCAAGATTGTCACCGAGGTGCTGGATCCGATCGACATCACGGCACGTTTCGGTGAGGATCCCGACATCGACGAGGTCGACGAGTATGTGCGGTCGGTGATGCAGGAAGCCCTCGACAAGCTCGCGGCCACCCGTCGCTTCCCGATTCTAGGCTGAGCCATGCTATCTCGCGTCAACGAAGCTCTGGGTCTGATCACGACGATGGCGCGTGCCGGGCTGATCGCGCCGATGCGGCCATACCGCTACCTCAAGATTGCCGCCGCGATGCGGCGCGAAGGGATGGGATTCACCGCGGGTTTCGCCGGTGCGGCCCAACGCTGCCCGGACCGCCCGGGACTGATCGACGAACTCGGCATGCTTACCTGGCGGCAGCTCGACGAGCGCAGCAGCGCCCTGGCCGCCGCGCTGCAGGACTTGCCGGCCGGTCCCCCGAAAGTCGTCGGCATCATGTGCCGCAACCATCGCGGGTTCGTCGAGGCTCTGATAGCAACCAATCGGGTAGGCGCCCACACCTTGCTGCTCAACACGTCATTCGCTGGTCCCGCGCTGGCCGACGTGGTGAGCCGGGAAAACGTCGACACCGTGATTTACGACGAAGAGTTCACCGCGACGGTGGATCGCGCGGTCGCGGGCAAACCGGAAGCCACTCGCATCCTGGCATGGACCGAAAACCAGCACGAGCTGACCGTCGAAGCACTCATCGCTGCGCATTCCGGGAAGCGGCCTCAGCGTCCCGGCACCAAAGGCAAGTTGATCCTGCTGACGTCTGGCACCACCGGAACACCCAAGGGCGCAACGCATTCCGGTGGAAGTGGCGGAGTCCGCACGCTGAAGGCAGTCCTGGACCGCACGCCGTGGCGCGCCGAGGAGCCCATCGTGATCGTGGCGCCGATGTTCCATGCCTGGGGTTTCTCGCAGCTGGTGCTGGCCGCGTCCCTGGCGTGCACGATCATCACCCGGCGCAAGTTCGATCCGGAGGCCACGCTGGACCTCGTCGACCGCTACCAGGCAACGGGTCTGGCGGTGGTGCCGGTGATGTTCGACCGGATCATGGAGCTGCCTGCCGAGGTGCGTCGTCGCTACAGCGGCCGGTCGTTACGCTTCGCCGCGGCGTCGGGCTCGCGGATGCGCCCCGATGTCGTCATCGCCTTCATGGACCAGTTCGGTGACGTGATCTACAACAACTACAACGCCACCGAAGCCGGCATGATCGCCACCGCGACGCCCGCCGACTTGCGCGCCGCGCCCGACACCGCGGGCAAACCCGCTGAGGGCACCGAAATCCGCATCCTGAACCCGGAATTCAACGAGCTGCCCGTCGGCGAGGTCGGCAGCATCTATGTCCGCAACGAGAGCCAATTCGACGGCTACACCTCCGGCACCACGAAAGACTTCCATGCCGGGTTCATGTCCTCCGGCGATGTCGGCTACCTCGACCAGAACGGGCGGCTGTTCGTGGTCGGTCGTGACGACGAGATGATTGTCTCCGGCGGCGAGAACGTCTACCCAATCGAGGTGGAGAAAGCGCTGGCCGCCCATCCCGAGGTGGCCGAAGCCGCGGTGATCGGCGTGGACGACGAGCAGTACGGCCAACGGCTCGCGGCGTTCGTAGTGCTGGCGCCCGAGGCTCATCTCGACAGGGGCGCGGCCCCCGAGGCCCTCAAACAGCATGTGCGCGACAACCTGGCCAACTACAAGGTGCCGCGCGAAATCGCGGTTCTCGACGAGCTGCCACGCGGCAGCACCGGCAAGATCCTGCGCGCCGAACTGCAGTCCAAGGTGGGCGGCTCATGAGGGGGATGCGGCTACTGAGGCTGGCGCGCCGTCCCCGGCCGCTGACCCGCGGAGCCGTCGAACTGGTCAACGCCGCCAACGGATTACAGCCGATCACCCGCCACCCCTACGCCTCGGCCCTGGTCTTCTGGTTCGGCTGGCCGGCATCGGAGGTGCCGGGAATGTATCTGAGCGTCTCGCTGCTCGACGCGGTGCGCCGCGGCCGCCGCGGCGATTTCGCCGGGCCGAAGGGAAAGACGGCGTTGGCGTTGACCGTTGCGGCGTGGGCCATCTTGGGGGTGATCCGCTATCGCGGCATCACGACCCCGGGCCCGGTGCTGGAAGCGGGGCTGAGCGAAGGGCTCGGACCCGACTACGCCGGCGAACTCGCCGAGCTGCCGACCGAGCCGACGCGCCGGGGCCGGCGCAACCTGCCGCTGCGCACCACCGTGGCGCGCCGGCGTTATGTCGAGAAGACCAACATCGTGGCGTACGGCCCGCATCGGCGCGCCAACCTCGCCGACATCTGGCGCCGCCGCGACCTGCCCCGTGACGGCAAGGCGCCGGTGCTGGTGCAGGTGCCCGGCGGCGCGTGGGTGATGGGCTGGCGTCGGCCGCAGGCGTATCCCTTGATGGCCCATCTGGTTTCGCGGGGCTGGGTCTGCGTTTCGTTGAACTACCGGGTCTCTCCGTTGCATACCTGGCCGGCGCACATCGTCGACGTGAAACGTGCGCTGGCGTGGGTCAAGGAGAATATCGCGGCCTACGGCGGCGATCCGGACTTCGTTGCGATCAGCGGAGGTTCGGCCGGCGGACACCTGTCGGCCCTGGCGGCACTGACGCCCAACGAACCCCGGTTTCAGCCCGGTTTCGAACATGCCGACACTTCGGTGGTCGCAGCGGTTCCCTTCTACGGGCGCTACGACTGGTATTCCACCGACGCGGCCGGGCGACCCGAATTCATCGGGCTGCTCGAAAGATTTGTGGTGAAGCGCAAATTCAGCCAGCATCGGCAAATATTCGTCGATGCGTCGCCGATTCATCACGTGCGCGCCGACGCGCCGCCGTTCTTCGTGCTGCACGGCGCCGACGACTCCCTCATCCCGGTCGTGGAAGCCCGGGAATTCGTTGACGAATTGCGCGGGGTCTCGAAGTCCCCGGTCGCTTACGCCGAATTGCCCAATGCTCAACACGCTTTCGACATCTTCGGTTCCCCGCGTGCACATCAGGCCGCCGAGGCGGTAGCCCGGTTCCTGTCCTGGGTCTACGTGACGAACGGGCCAGGCGTGCGGTAGTTGCGGAGGTCCGGCAAGCCAAACGTGGGCACCGACTTTCGTCGCTGCTAGGTTTCAGGGCTGCGCTGCGGGAGCTGAAATGCGCGGGCACCTGAATGCGCGCTCCTGGCGCCGAATGTGCGCTCCTGGCCCCGAAGGTGCCGCCTGGGCGGTCCCAGCGCGAAGTTCCCGCCCTGTGCGCACACTCAAAAACCTCTGCGCACACTCAAAACCCTCTACGCACACTCAAAGCCGTCATCGCAGACTCGACAATATGGCGGCATCACAGCCGACCCGGCAGGTTCTCCCGAACCCCTTCCACCACAACAGATTCGAGCGAAAGAGCAGGCGCTAGCGAGTCACACGCAGTGCTCGAGCATATTGAAGATCAGAAGCATTGTGGCGTCGCGGAAGCATCCGAACGCCAACAGGCAACCCTAAAGATGACCGAGCCGACACATCGGCTCGGTAAGCATCCTGGAAGTCACAGTCAGATCTTCTGGCTCGACGCCTGATTGCCGCTCATCGACGGTCACCAAACTACCCGGCCCGTACACCGCCGGGCAGACTCCGGGTACATCTGTCGCTTGCCAGGGTGATGGGACCACCTGATTGCCAGGGGGATGGGACCACCGTGGCGCGTTATTGAGGATGGTCGTTGGGATGGTCGGGGTCAAGTTGGCCGGGTCGGGTGCGTTGGCGGTAGGA
>NZ_UPHT01000057.1 GCF_900566085.1 Mycobacterium attenuatum | reverse complement strand
CCCACACCCAAGCCGTCCCCGCCGTGGCCCGCCCACGCCCCCACATCCTGTAGGCCATGCTGCGCGACCACCGGGCCTACCAACCCACCGCGCCTAACGCCGCGGCGGCTTGACAACTTCATTGAGAATCTCCTTGATCCGGTCGCGTCCGACACCTCATGCATTTGCCTCGCCGGGGCACCCGACGAGCAATGGTTTCTAGGTCAACGCCGCCCCGGCTGATGTGGTTCCCGAGAGTTCACGACCCGCGGTTGGCCCAGCGGATTTCCCTGATCGTCGATGCGACGTAGTCGATACCGGTCACGACCGTGAGCACGATGGCAGCGGCCATCACCATCACTGCCACGACATGTAGCGGACCCGACAACGGCAGCACGAACAAACCGATGGCGACCGTCTGCACCACGGTCTTGAGTTTGCCGCCCCAGCTGGCGGGAATGACACCACTCCGAATCACCGCCAGTCGCAGCACCGTCACCCCGACCTCGCGGCTCAGGATCAATACCGTGACCCACCACGGCAAGTCACCCAACATCGACAGGCCGATCAGCGCCGCCCCGATCAAGGTCTTGTCGGCGATCGGATCGATGAAGGCGCCGAATTCGGTCGCCATGCCGTAGTTGCGAGCCAGCAGGCCATCGAACCGATCGGTAATGCTGGCAACCGCGAATACCGCCCATGCCGCTATCCGGGCAGACGTTTGGTGGCCGCCGTCATAGAACAGCGCGTACAGGAAAATCGGGACCAACACCAGCCTCAGGCCGGTCAGAATATTGGCGAGGTTGGCGATACGGGCGGTTCCTGGCATCTGACCTGTTTGCGGCTGCCCGGGCACGGCAACAGAATAACTGTTGACCAGGCCACCCGTCGTCGATGTCGATACTGTTCTTTACGTGAGCGAAAGTCCATGGGATTTCCAACCGGTAGTCCGGCGTGCCCGCACGTCTGATGTGCCTGCGATCAAAAAACTCGTCGACACGTATGCGGGAAAGATCCTGCTGGAAAAGAACATGGTGACGCTTTACGAAGCGGTGCAAGAATTTTGGGTGGCCGAACACCCCGAAATCCAGGGCAAAGTAGTCGGTTGCGGGGCGCTGCACGTACTGTGGGCCGACCTCGGGGAAATCCGTACCGTCGCGGTCGACCCCGCCATGACTGGTCGCGGCATCGGCCACGCGATCGTCGACCGGCTCCTCGAGGTTGCCCGGGAGCTTCAGCTGGAGCGACTGTTCGTGTTGACTTTCGAGACGGAATTCTTTGCCCAGCACGGCTTTATCGAAATCGAAGGTACTCCGGTCACCGCCGAGGTGTACGAGGAGATGTGCCGGTCCTATGACATCGGTGTCGCGGAATTCCTGGATCTGAGCTACGTCAAGCCCAACATTCTGGGCAATTCCCGGATGCTGCTGGTCCTCTGACCAGCCGAGCAGTCGAAAAAGCCCCCGGCACGCCGGCGAATTGGGCGCGTTGGTGTCTGTTCGCGGGTTACTCGGAATCGCTCCCGGCGGCGTCGCTCCCGCCCCGGATCAGCGCCAGGGTGCCCGCCAGCTCGTCGGGTTTGATCAGCACCTCGCGCGCCTTGGAGCCTTCGCTGGGCCCGACGATGCTGCGAGTCTCCATCAGGTCCATCAGCCGGCCGGCCTTGGCGAAACCCACCCGCAGTTTGCGCTGCAGCATCGAGGTGGAGCCGAACTGGCTGGACACCACCAGTTCCACGGCTTGGAGGAACACGTCCATGTCGTCGCCGATGTCCGGATCGACGTCGGCGCGCTCACCGCTGGGCTTGGCAGCGGTGACGCCCTCGGTGTACTCGGGTTCGGCCTGGTCCTTGCAGGCGGCGACGACGGCCTGGATCTCCTCGTCGGTGATGTAGGCGCCCTGCAACCGGATCGGCTTGCTCGCGCCCATCGGCAGGAACAACCCGTCGCCCATACCGATCAGCTTCTCCGCGCCCGCCTGATCCAGGATCACCCGGCTGTCGGTCAGCGACGACGTCGCAAACGCCAACCGCGACGGCACGTTGGTCTTGATCAGTCCGGTCACCACGTCGACCGACGGGCGCTGGGTGGCCAGCACCAGGTGGATACCGGCCGCGCGCGCCTTCTGGGTGATCCGCACGATGGCGTCCTCGACGTCACGTGGCGCGGTCATCATCAAATCGGCCAGCTCGTCGACGATTGCCAGGACATACGGATAGGGCCGGTACACTCGCTGACTGCCCAGCGGCGCGGTGATAGCACCAGATCTCACCTTTTCGTTGAAGTCATCGATGTGGCGCACCCGGGACGCCTGCATGTCCTGGTAGCGCTGCTCCATCTCCTCGACCAGCCACGCCAGCGCGGCCGCGGCCTTCTTCGGCTGGGTGATGATCGGCGTGATCAGGTGCGGGATGCCTTCGTAGGGCGTCAGTTCCACCATCTTCGGGTCGATCAGGATCATCCTGACCTCTTCCGGGGTGGCTCGGGTCAACAGCGATATCAGCATCGAGTTGACGAAGCTGGACTTGCCCGATCCTGTTGAGCCGGCGACCAGCAGGTGGGGCATTTTGGCCAGGTTGGCCGAGATGAAGTCGCCCTCGATGTCCTTGCCCAGCCCGATCACCAGCGGGTGGTGGTCGCGGCGGGTCGACGGAGCAGTGAGCACGTCGGCCAGCCGCACCATCTCCCGGTCGGTGTTGGGCACCTCGATGCCGACCGCGGACTTGCCCGGGATGGGCGCCAGCATCCGCACGCTCTCGGTGGCCACCGCGTAGGCGATGTTCTTCTGCAGCGCGGTGATCTTCTCGACCTTGACCCCGGGTCCAAGTTCGACCTCATAGCGGGTGACGGTCGGCCCGCGGGTGCAGCCGGTGACGGCCGCGTCGACCTTGAACTGGACGAGCACCTCCCCGATGGCGGCGGCCATGTGGTTGTTGGCCGCGCTTCGCTTCTTGGGTGGATCGCCGGCCACCAGCAGGTCCAGCGAGGGCAGCGTGTAAGGCCCTTCGACGACGCGGTCCAGTGCTTGGGTGTCCTGCTTCTTGGTGTTGCGCTTTCGTCCCCGCCCGACCGTGGGTTCGGGAGTGGTCGGAGTGTCGTCAGCCGGCGGGCCGGCCTCCGGCACCGGCGGCACCTCGTCGTAGTAGCCGTCGGAGAAGTCCTCGCGTGCGACCTCGACGGTGTCCGCGTCGTCGCCGGCGAAGTCGTATTTCTCGTCGTATTTCTCGTCGTATTCGTCGTCGTACTGGTCTTCGTCGTCTGGATAGTCGCGCTGGAACAGCCGCGTGCCGAACATGCGCCGTAAGGCGTCGGGCACCTCGCGGATCGTGGTTCCGGTCAGCAGTAGCAGCCCGAACAGTGCCCCGATGAACAACAGCGGTGCGGCGATCCACGCCGTCAGCCCGTCCGACAATGGCCCGCCGATCGCAAAACCGATGAATCCCGCTGCATGACCGCGCGGCGCCGGGGTTTCCGGCGAGCCGGCCCACAAGTGCCGTAAACCGAGAAATGACAACGCGATCAGGCTGGATCCCAGGATCAGCCGCGGCCGGGTCTCGGGATTGGGCTGGGTCCGCATCAGCACTATCGCCGTGGCGGCCAAGATGATCGGCAGCAACACGACGGCTGAGCCGATCAGCATCCGCAGCATCGCGTCGACCCACGCCCCGACGGGTCGGGCGGCGTGGAACCACGAGCCGGCGGCGACGACCACGGCAAGGCCCAGCAGTGCCAGCGCCGCACCGTCGCGGCGATGTCCGGGTTCGATGTCGCGCGCGCGCCCGATCGAGCGCGCCGCTCCCCCGGTGCCCTTGGCCGCCATCAGCCAGGTCGCGCGCACGGCCCGGCCGCAGGCGAGTCCGGTCGACGCGATCAGGGATTGATCGCGCCGCCGGGCCGGCCGGCTCACCCGTTTGACCGGCCCACTCGGGCGCTTCCCGGTTCTGGGCGCAGCCGATCGCGCACTGCGCGTAGCCCCCCTCGAAGTGGCTTTTGACCTGCTCGTTCTGCTTCCGGAGCGGGCAACGGTCCGATTGGCCATGCGGGCAAGCCTAGTCGCAAATACATCTTCTGCACCACATGCCACACTGGTAACGTTGGCTTCTCCAACCCGTGCTCGCCTCGTTATCAACGGGCATGAGTAGGGTTGGCCAAAGGTGACAATGGTCATCCGCGGGTCATGCCGCGTCACGCCGCCGATAATCCGCCACAGGTCCCAGGAGGCTCTAGCATGCCCGTCGTCGTCGTCGCCACGCTGACCGTCAAGCCCGACTCGGTCGACACCGTCCGCGACATCTTGATCACCGCGGTCGAAGAGGTGCACGGCGAGCCCGGCTGCGAGCTGTACTCCCTGCATCAAACGGGTGAGACGTTCGTATTCGTCGAGCAATGGGCCGACGCCGACGCACTCAAAGTCCACAGCACCGCACCCGCGGTGGCCAAGATGTTCAAGGCGGTCGGAGACCATTTGGTCGGTGCGCCCGACATCAACGTGTTGCAACCCATCCCGGCGGGCGATCCGGACAAAGGGCAGCTTCGCCGCTGATGGCCGGGTCGTCACCTGGGCCGCTGAACGGCCGGGTTGCCTTCGTGACCGGCGCCGCACGAGGTCAGGGCCGCGCCCATGCGGTGCGGCTGGCGGCCGACGGCGCCAACGTGATCGCGATCGACCTGTGCGAGCAGATCGACAGTGTGCCTTACCCGCTGGGCACCGCCGAAGATCTGGCTTTGACCGTCACGCTCGTCGAGGAGACCGGTGCGCGCATCGTGGCGCACCAAGCCGACGTCCGCGATCGTGCATCGCTGGCCGCGGCGCTGCGGGCGGGTCTTGACGAGTTCGGCCGGCTCGACATCGTCATCGCCAATGCCGGCATCGCCCCGATGCAGTCCGGCGCCGACGGCTGGCACGACGTGATCGACGTCAACCTGACCGGCGCCTACCACACCGTCGATGTCGCGATACCCGCCATGACCTCTCAAGGGGCCGGGGGTTCGATCGTGCTGATCAGCTCCGCGGCGGGCCTGGCCGGCTTCGGCAGCGCCGACGCCGGCTCCATCGGCTATACCGCCGCCAAACACGGACTCGTGGGGCTGATGCGGCTATACGCCAATCTGCTTGCGCCCCACAATATTCGAGTCAACTCCGTGCATCCGTCCGCGGTCGGCACCCCGATGATCGACAACGAGTTCACCGCGCAGTGGCTTGCCGACATGGCCGCTCAGGACGGCTCGGCGTCCGGCGCGGGCAACGCGTTGCCGGTGCGGATTCTGCCAGCAGAGGACATCGCCAATGCCGTGGCATGGCTGGTGTCCGACGAGGCCCGATACATCACCGGCGTGGCGTTGCCCGTCGACGCGGGCTGTGTGAACAAGAGGTAGCTGATGGCCCGAAATCCCGTTGCACAGACTGCATTCGGCCCGATGATCTTGTCGGCCGTCGAACAAAACGAGCCACCCGACCGCCGGCTTGTGGACGACGACCTGGCGGACCTGTTCTTGCCCAGACCCCTGCGCTGGCTCGTCAGCGCCACCCGGCCCACGACACTGAGGCGCTTGTTCATCGCGGGGTCGGAGTGGTCCGGCCGCGGACTGTGGGCAAACCTGGTCTGCCGCAAGCGATTCATTGGCGACAAACTGGCGGCGGCACTCGACGACATCGACGCGGTCGTCATCCTGGGTGCCGGATTCGACACGCGCGCCTATCGATTGACCCGCCAGGTTCGTATCCCGGTGTTCGAAGTGGACCTGCCGGTCAACATCGCCCGCAAGGCCAAGACGGTCCGGCGCGTCCTGGGCGAGTTACCCCTCTCAGTTCGGTTGGTGGCCTTGGATTTCGAGCGCGACGACCTGCTAACCGCGCTGGCCGAGCACGGATACCGCACTGATTACCGGGTCTTCTTCATCTGCGAAGGTGTCACCCAGTACCTCACGGAGCGTGCCGTCCGGCGGACATTGGACGGACTGCGGGCAACGGCACCGGGCAGTCGCCTGGTATTCACCTACGTGCGCCGCGACTTCATCGACGGGAGTAATCGGTACGGCACCCGGACGCTGTATCGCGCCGTTCGGCAGCGGCGTCAGCTGTGGCATTTCGGCTTGCTGCCCGAGCAGGTGGCCGACTTTCTCGCCGAGTACGGCTGGCGGCTGGTGGAACAAGCCGGGCCGGATGAACTTGTCCAGCGCTATGTCGCGCCCACCGGGCGCACCCTCAAAGCTTCACAGATCGAGTGGTCGGCGTACGCCGAAAAGGTCTAGATCTCCGTGGGCCTCCGGGTTCGCGACGCCCGCACCGGCGGTCATAATTTCCGCCTAGACGATCAGCCCGGTCAGGTTGAACTCCGCCAGCGTTGCTGCGGCGAGCTCGCCCAAGAGGCGCCTTTCGACAGACTGGTATGCGGTGACGGCAATGCAGATCGTGCCGCCGATGCGCGCAGCCGACGCCGCAGTCATGCCCGATACCTGCTCGACGATCTGTCGCGAGACGTGTTGTGTTACCCCGCGCACGAAAAATGAATCCGCCTCGGTTCCATCGGGGCGACCTACCGCCGGGTCGACGTCGCCGAGATAGGAGCAACCCACCGCCGGAGTGGCCAAGAACATGTGGGCCAGTCGTCTGGCCGCCCACTCTGGCATCAACGCGATCAACGGCAGGAGCTTGAGCTGCTCACCCCGCACCGCGGAAAAAGTGCCGAGTGCACGCCTGATGCCGGCTCGAACATTGGACAAATCCGACGTTATCCGAGTCAGGTCGATATCAATGGTCGCCAGCGAGAATGCGTTTGCGCGAGTATCGCCCTCGGCTCGGTCGTTGACGGTCATGCCCACCCGGATCGCGCCGTCGTTGGCGCGTCGACATCCCACCCGCTCACCCAGTTTCGCGGCGAACGCGGTAAACAGCGCATTACTGCTGCCGCCGAGAGCCGCTGCGCGAGTATCCCAGTCACCAACGTCGATATGAATTGCGATGGCCGGCACCGCAACAGCGTCGTCGTTGCCCCTGGCGACAACAAGCCGCCCCGACCGCCCCGATTGCCCACCACCCCGGCTGCGATGACGCGATTGCCTGGCGGCCGCGATCAGCGCCTGGACGATCGCTGGTAGGCCACGCGCGGTATGGAGAGCATCGGAAACCACTGCGCGCGCACGGCTGCGCGAACCTGGTAACGGGTAACCGGGACTGTCCACATTGCCCTTGACCGCATCAACGATCGCGAGGCAGCCGCCGGCCCCGTCCACCAGGCAGTGCGAGGCCACCAGGCTGACCGCGGTGGAACCGTCGGAAAACGGTTGGACACCCACATGCCAACCAGGCCCCCATTGCGGATCGAGTGGCAATTGCGCGCGCTCGTCGGCCCAGCCGATCAACTCAGCGCGCGGACGGGCATACCGAGCGATATCGATGTCCGCCGAGGCCGGTGAACAGACCCAGCGGTGCCGGCCGAAGGGAAGCGGCGAACGCTCGATCCTGCGTCCCAACAACCCGTAACCGAGATTGCGGTGAAAACGCTTCAGGCCATCGAGGTCGACGGAGCGGTCGTAAACCCACACCCACTGGGCCACCGGTGTCAACCCGGTAGCTCGCTGGGCGAGAAATCTTGCTTGATCGTTGAGTGCGAGCCGATGGTCCAGCGGTGCATCGACGCCAGACACGCGACGCGGTGGCCCGACGGGCGAGCCGGCACAGTTCTGACTAGACGAGAGCGTCAACCACGAAAGCAGGGCTTGAGCAGGCGACCTCCACCTCATGGAACAGGCTCTCGTGGCAGATTGCGGTGTCGCGCGACATAATTCTCCTCGGGTGCGTGCCCATAGGGTGCGTGCTGTAGAAGCTTGCAGTTAGTGACAGTAGTAATATGCTACTTTCGGCGTAAAGGCTACGGGAGCCGAGCAGCCCACGTCAATCGACCGCGGTCATTAGTGAGCTTCCTACCAGCGCATCCGGCTGGTTGACCCGTCAGAACACGCTCCGGTTGTCAGACCTCGATCACCGTGGGCACGATCATCGGCTGGCGGCGGTAGGTTTCGCCAACCCACTTGCCGACCGTGCGGCGCACGCCCTGGGCAATCCGGGACGGATCGGTGACATTGGCGCCGGCCAGCGATTCCAGCTCGGCTTCGACCTTACGCACAGCGGGTTCCAGCGCCTTGGGATCTTCAGAAAAGCCGCGCGAATACAGATGCGGCGCCGCCACCGGGCGCCCGGTGCCACGCTTGACCACCACGGTCACCGCGACAAAACCCGACGACAGGATCAGCCGTTCACCCAGGGTGATTTCGCCGACGTCGCCGGTGATCAAGCCGTCGACGAACATCTTGCCGACCGGCACGGCACCGGCGATCGAGGCTCTGCCGCCGACCAGATCGACACTGACCCCATTCTCGGCCAACAAGATCGACTCTTCCGGAACTCCGGTGCCGACCGCGAGCTTGGCGTTGGCGCGCAGCATTCGCCAGGTCCCGTGTACCGGCATCACGTGGCGCGGCCGTACCCCGTTGTACAGGAACAACAGCTCGCCGCTGTATGCGTGTCCGGAAACATGCACCCGCGCTTGGGCATTGGTGACAACGCGCGCTCCGATCTTGGAGAGCTCGTCGATGACGCCGTAGACCGCCTCCTCGTTTCCCGGAATCAGCGACGACGACAGCACGATGAGATCACCCGAAGTCAAAGTGATACTGCGATGTTCACCGCGCGACATCCGGGACAACGCCGACATCGGTTCGCCCTGGGTACCGGTAGTGATCAGCACCACCTGTTCGGGTGCCATCAGCTCCGCGGCTGCGATGTCGATCAGGTCGGAATCGGCCACTCGTAAGAAACCCAGATCCCTTGCGATGCCCATATTGCGCACCATCGATCGCCCGACGAACGACACCCGCCGGCCCAAAGCCACTGCGGCGTCGATGATTTGCTGCACCCGGTCCACATTGGAGGCAAAACATGCCACGATGACGCGGCCCTCGGCACCTCGCATCAACCGGTGCAATGTCGGGCCCACTTCGCTTTCCGAGGGTCCGACACCGGGAATCTCGGCGTTGGTCGAATCGCACAGGAACAGATCCACGCCGGCGTCGCCCAGCCGGGACATACCGGGCAGGTCGGTGGGACGCCCGTCGAGCGGTAGCTGGTCGAGCTTGATGTCGCCGGTGTGCAGCACGGTACCGGCACTCGTGTAAACGGCGATGGCCAGCGCGTCGGGGATGGAGTGGTTGACGGCGAAGTATTCGCATTCGAACACCCCGTGCCTGCTGCTCTGACCCTCTTCGACTTCGATGAACACCGGTTTGATGCGGTGTTCGCGGCATTTGGCCGCGACCAGCGCCAAGGTGAACCTGGAGCCGACGACGGGAATGTCGGGACGCAGCTTGAGCAGGAAGGGGATCGCGCCGATGTGGTCCTCGTGCGCGTGGGTCAGCACCAGCGCCTCGATGTCGTCGAGCCGGTCCTCGATATGGCGCAGGTCGGGCAGGATCAGGTCGACGCCCGGCTCGTCATGAGTCGGGAACAGCACCCCGCAGTCGATGATCAGCAGCCGGCCCAGATGCTCGAAAACCGTCATGTTGCGGCCGATCTCACCGATGCCGCCCAGCGCGGTGACTCGCAACCCACCTGCGGCCAACGGACCTGGTGGCGGGAGATCTTCGTTCACGGATGACTCGCCCTGTGACTCACCGGAGTACTGAAGCCGCACGCATGTCGGCCGCCAGCGCGTCGATCTGCTCCGGTGTTGCGGGCATCTGCGGCAGCCGAGGGTCGCCGGCTTCGAAACCCTGCAGGCGCAGGCCGGCCTTGGCCATCGTCACGCCGCCCAGACGGCCCATCGCCTTGCACAACGGACTCACCGCGACGTTGATCTTGCGCGCCGTGGCGATGTCGCCCGACTGGAAGGCCGATAGCAACTCGCGAAGCTGACCGGGCGCCAGGTGACCGATCACGCTGATGAAACCAAGGGCGCCCATTGCCAGCCACGGCAGGTTGAGCGCGTCGTCGCCGGAGTAATAGGCCAGCCCGGTGTCGGCGATGATCTGTGCGCCGCTGGGCAGGTCGGCTTTGGCGTCTTTGACCCCGACGATGTTGGGGTGCGACGCCAGCGCGCGGATGGTCTCGGGCTCGATCGGCACCCCGGATCGGCCCGGGATGTCGTAGAGCAGCACCGGCAGGTCGGTCGCGTCGGCAACGGCGCTGAAGTGTGCCAGCAACCCGCTCTGCGGCGGCTTGGAGTAGTAGGGGGTGACCACCAGCAGCCCGTGCGCACCTTCGGCAGCGCAGGCGCTGGCCAGCCGGATGCTGTGCGCGGTGTCGTAGGTACCGGCACCGGCGATCACCCGGGCCCGGTCGCCTACCGCCTCCAGCACGACACGCAGCAACTCGAGCTTCTCGCTGTCGGTGGTGGTCGGCGACTCACCGGTGGTACCGGATACCACCAGGCCGTCGCATCCCTGGTCCACCAGACGGTTCGCCAGACGCGCCGCGGCGGCGGTGTCCAGGGAGCCATCGGCACCAAATGGTGTCACCATCGCGGTCAGCAGGGTTCCCAGGCGCGCTGGGACGTCGAATCCGACGGTGCTCACGTTGTCCAAGGTTACCTGGCGCCGCCAAGCTTTTTGGCAGCAGCGTCAGCGCCGCGTGTTCGTTCCGGGTGCTCCCGGGACCAGGTTTTGCAGAACTGGTCCCCGATCCAACGACATCAACGTCTTGCAGACAACGGGCGAGAAGGGGCCGGCTAGACGCCGAACTCGGCGAAAACCAGCCGGGGCGGGCTCAGGCCTCGGTGGCTAAGGGGCTGGTCGCCACTTCGCTGCCGTCAGCCAGGGTCGTGATCTCGAAGTCGGCGAACACGGCGGGTGCGACGTCGGCGAGCTGACGCAGGCACTCGATGGCCAGCCGCCGGATTTCCAGGTCAGCGTGCTCGCTGGCCCGCATGGCGATGAAATGCCGCCATGCGCGGTAGTTGCCGGTCACCACGATGCGGGTCTCGGCGGCGTTGGGCAGCACGGCACGTGCCGCCTGGCGCGCCTGTTTGCGCCGCAGCACCGCGTTGGCCTGATCAGCGAACTTTGCCTCCAGCTGGGCCAGCAGTTCGATGTAGGTGGCCCGGCTGGCGTCGGCAGCAGCGGTCAGGAGCTGTTGCAGTTCGGGGTCGTCGTCCATACCCGGAGGCACGACGACCTGTGAGTCGCCTTCGGGCACATAGCGTTGCGACAGCTGCGAGTAAGAGAAGTGCCGGTGCCGGATCAGCTCATGGGTGCACGACCGGGAAATACCGGTGATGTAGAAGGACACGCTCGCGTGCTCGAGCACCGAGAAATGGCCGACGTCGATGATGTGCTTGATGTAGCCGGCGTTGGTCGCGGTTTTCGGGTTGGGCTTTGACCAGCTCTGGTAGCAGGCCCGGCCGGCGAACTCGGTGAGCGCCAACCCGCCGTCGGCGTCGGTTGTCCACGGCACCTCTGGCGGCGCCAGGAACTCCGTCTTGGCGATCAGGCGCACGCGGAGCGGGGCGGTGTGGGCCACGGCGCTCACCTTAGCCGCGCCACCCGTCAGATCCGAGCGGGGCAGCGCCGCCGCAGGGCCAGCCCGGCACTGAGGCCGCCCACAGGACGCATCCTGCGCTCGGCGCACGATATGGCTGCACGGGTCTGTTGAGGACGGCTAAGCCCGGGAGCTGGCAGATCGCGACGCAACATGGTCGCTGACGACCTCCGATGACCGCCATGGACACCAAGATCTCGGTGTGCGCCCCGGGGCGACGCCGAATTTCACAGGTCGCGGCCGAGCACGTCAAGCAGCCCCGGACGTTTGGGTGGCCCCACCCAATTCTGGCGTTGCTCGGTGAGCCTACGGACCATTGCGCACGGCGCAGATCGCGGTCTGCGCACGGGGTTGGCGAGCCGCGGTCAGCCGATCGCGACTTCGGGCGCTTCGGCTTTGTGCTGGCCATTCGTAACCCGTTGACCGGCTAGGGAACTCATGCCCAAGTCGCCCTTCTCGCGCAAACCTGACCGCCGCATACCAGGGCTGAAGCAATCAAGCCGGCACAATCCGAAAGCAGCGAGCGCACCGATGAGAATCAACACAGCCCAGGGGAGTTCGTCGGCGTTGACATGATGCGCGGCGCCCATCAGCGATCCGACACCGAGATTGCCGACGAGGACCCCCAGTCCGATGAGCGTGCTGTAGAACCCGTAGTGAGTCGCCACCAGCCGCTCACCGGACAACGAAACAACTGCGCGCATCTCGAACGGAAACATCACCGTCGAGGCGATGGACAGCAGAAACGTCGACGTCAGCAATGCCGTGACAGCAGCCGCGGTGCCAAGCACCTGGGCATTGGGAACGATGGCCAGCGGTACGAACGATGCGGCCATCACCACGGCCCCGACGAAAAGGCTGCGTCCTGGCTCCCACCGCGACGCCAGCCAGCGGGTGATGCGGAGCTGACCGGTAATCGAGAGCAGACCCGATACCGCAAACATCGCTGCTACCAACAACGATTGCTGATGTGGGGCCAAGGTCGAGGCCTGGATGGGAAGTGCGAGATATATCTGGAAAGTCAGCAGGTAGCGGCCGGTCATGCAGGCGGCAAACCACAGAAAGGACCGATTACGCACGACCGAGCGCCAGTCCTGCAGGATCGAGCCCCGCGAAGTGCTCGACTGATGCGGATCGGCGACGTGGTGAGGCAGCGCCAGTAGCTGCACGACGGTGAGTGTCGCGAAAACACCGGCCGCGCCCAGTACAACGGCCCTGAAGTTCATCGTCAGCAACACCAATCCGACCAACGGGCCGAGCAGGACGCCTGCCTGGTAGAAGACGTTGAACACGGCGAATGCTTCAACCCTGCGGTCACCGGAATCAACGGCGAGATAAGCGCGCACCGCGGGGGTGAACAGCGCTCCGGCGATACCCGTTGCGGCGGCGGCGAGCATCAGAATCGGTAGCGAATGCGCAATCGCCAGCACGGCGTAGGCACAGGTTTGTATCAAACAACCGGCCGCGATCGGCGGCTTGTAGCCGACTCGGTCCGCGAACGTGCCGCCGACGAAAAACATGCCCTGGTTGGACAAACTGCGCACGCCCATCAACAAACCCAGCGCCCATGTGGGCAACCCGAGTGTTCCGGTCAGGTAGCCCGCCAAATACGGCATCAGCATGAAGGATCCGATGTTGATGCCGAAATGGTTGATCATCAGCACGCGGCTGGGGTAGTTGAAGCTACGAAATTGCGTGAGCAGACCCATTACCACTCCAGTCGCGGCGGTTTGGCCTCGGTGTTGGCCGGTGTTCGCGGATTCGCGCACCGACCACGTCGTAGGCAACGGACAACCAACAGCGAACCTCTTATCCATGCGACCGGAGCACTTGTGGCAACTAGTAACTCTGCGCGCTGGGTATTTCGTTGTCCAAGACGTGTTACTGCTTGATAGATAACCGCCGATTATCACCGCGGCTGCGCAAGCTCGGTGACCGGCTTGGGTGCAGTCGGCAGCCGATGAACGGCGTTGTCCCGCAGCGTCGCACGGTAGCGCACCGCCGTCGGTAACGACGATGGCGGCGCCTACCCGGTCAGCATTTCAGGCCGCGGCAACCGGTCTTACACATCCAGCTGTATCAGCTGCTTACGCACAACGTGGTCCAGACGGGCCGACTCATCGAGCGCTTCCACCAGCTCATCTGCCAACCGCCTGATTTTCGCATTGGTCGGCTCGGACTCCTCCGCGGTTTCAGCTGCGCCCACGTACCGGCCTGGGGTGAGCGCATAGTTGGCCGCCCTGATCTCCGCCAATGTCACCGACTTGCAGAATCCTGGAACATCCTGGTAGCCAAGCTGTTTCGCGCCAGCTGAAAGCGTTGCACGCCAGGCGTGGTAGGTGTCGCCGATGAATGTGATCTCATCGGTGGTCAACGCCCGCTCGGTCCGGTCGACGAGGTAGCCGAATTCGCGCGCGTCGATGAACAGCACCTGGCCGCAGCGGTCTATCGAGCCTTGACAACCCGCACCCTTGTCGTCAGCGAAAAACCATAGACAGACCGGGATCCCGGTGCTGCGGAACAATTGAGTCGGCAGCGCGACCATGCAGGCAACCAGGTCTGCGTCGACGATTCGTGCGCGAATAGCGCCTTCGCCGCTAGAGTTCGACGACATCGAGCCGTTCGCCATCACCACCCCGGCCCGCCCCCCCGGGGCAAGCTTGGACAGGATGTGCTGAATCCATGCATAATTCGCGTTGTTGACGGGCGGAACGCCGAACCGCCAGCGTGGATCGTTCTCGTCACGGGCCCAATCTTTGATGTTGAATGGCGGATTGGCCATCACATAGTCCATCAGGATTCCCGGGTGGTGGTCACGGACGAAGGTGTCGCCCCAGCGGGCGCCGAGGCCGTTGTTGTCGATTCCGTGGATAGCGAGGTTCATCTTCGCCATTCGCCAAGTCTCCTCGACGCTCTCCTGGCCATAGATGCGAATTTGGTTCGGGTCACGCGCGTGCTCGTGGACGAACTTCTCCGTCTGCACGAACATGCCCCCGGATCCGCAACAGGGGTCGTACACCCGACCGCTTGACGGCTCGAGAACCTCCACCAACAGCTTGACCACACTGGGCGGGGTGAAGAACTCCCCGCCGCGCTTGCCTTCCGCACGAGCGAATTTGCCGATGAAGTACTCATACACCTCGCCCATCAGGTCTCGCGCGCGATGTTCGCCTTGCCTGCTGAAGCGCGCCTTGCTGAACAGTCCGACCAGCTCACCGAGCCGGCGCTGGTCGATGTTGTCGCGGCTGTACAGCAATGGCAACGTCCCGGCGAGCACCGGATTGGCTTGCATCACTGAGTCCATTGCCTCGTCGATGAGGGCGCCAATGGCTTTCACCGATTCAGCGCGTACTGCCGGCCTGCCGTCGGCGTTGATGTTGGTGTTGGTGTTGATGTCGGCGTTGGCGATCAAGAACTCCCAGCGCGCATTCGGCGGCACGGTGAACGCGCCGCAGCCCATGTCCCCGGCCGACGTCGCCCGGGTCATGGTGCGCCGCTCGGCATCCGCGTCGGACAGGTATTTGAGGAACAGTAGGCCGAGGATCACGTCTTTGTATTGGTTCGCCGTTATGGACCCGCGCAGCTTGCCGGCGGCTTTCCAGAGCGTGTCCCTGAGTTCCTTCACCGTCGACGGCGCCGGCCGCTCCTGGTCGTTGCGGGACAGCATCCCTTGCTTCCTCCCATTCGGCGTTGCATCGCGGTCGGGCTCCGCAACGCGGTCGGCGTCCTTCACCGGGATGGCCCGGTAAGTGCCGCTGCGCGCCGCCGGCTCGCGCGCGGGCGCTACCACGCGTCGACTCGTGACGTTGGTGCCCTGGGCAGCCGCATAGATTCGCTCCACCAC
This sequence comes from Mycobacterium attenuatum, assembly GCF_900566085.1. Classification (GTDB taxonomy): domain Bacteria; phylum Actinomycetota; class Actinomycetes; order Mycobacteriales; family Mycobacteriaceae; genus Mycobacterium; species Mycobacterium attenuatum. The sequence goes on along the minus strand of NZ_UPHT01000057.1, from coordinate 91,546 downwards.
GCCACTGTTGATCGGCTCGATTTGCCGGACATTGACCACACCGGACACCAGATGTGGAAGCAACGCATCGCGACACGACGCCAACCGAGCAGATTCGACCCGTCGGCCATGGCACAGCGCGCCCAAGCCGGCAATCGCATGTGCGTGTCCGGTAGTCAGGCGTCGCACATCAGGCACGCGGGTTTGCAGAAGTTGGTGCGGCTGGATTCGTTGACGGCTTCCTGTCACGCCCGCAACCAGCTGGCGGAGTCCGGCTAAGACATCGGGTTGCCGTAATGCCGACCACACGGCCGAGGCATCTAGCTCGATCGGCTCCATCACAACGAATTCCGTACTCGCCAAAGCCATTTCAGTCGGAAGGTTGGTGACGTTCCAGATCCGCGGGATCCTCGGGTTCAGCTTGGAAAACAGCACACACGGCCGCGACAACACGAACTTGGCGCTTTTTATGGTTCGACCATCGACGACGGCAGGCTGTGCCCCGTCGTCGAACGCGGGAAAGCTGTAATGGGCGACTCTGGCGTCAAATCTCCGGGGAGCCACGCACACGGTTGACCTTTTCGCCAGGCTCGACAGCGTCACGTAATCAGACACACGCCGCACGATGGCGAGCATCAGCGACTCGGCGGCTTCAATGACGCGGTTGTTGGCGGCAATCTTGTCGTCAAAGACGCCGAGTGCTTCGCCAATTCGGGGACGATCCGATGCGTCGGCTACACACATCGAAAGGTCCCGCAGGATGGTCTGGTTGAGCAGGGGCTGTCCCGAACCGGCGCGATACCGGTTGAGGCCGCAGCTTCGTAACGCGTAGTACCAGTAGCGGATTTCTTCGGGGCGCCTGGCACGACAGGCCAGTGCGTTGTCGGTGACCCACACGTCGGAGTCGTGGTAATGCACGCTACCGCAATACGACCCGACCCGGCCGATGACGATCAGCGGCCCGTGGACATTTGGCTGGCCTGCATAACCGATCACCCCGTTGGCGCCGCAGACGGGAACGTCGCCGTCGGGTTCTCGCTTGGGCCGTGCACGACCGTGAGCGAAATCAAGATGATCGCCCAGCCTTGCGCGTCCGGCGCTCATCCGCCGGCCCGCTTGGTCACGACGCGCAGCTCCCCGGCAAGGTCGCCGTGGCCGGACACGCTGATCCCACTCAGCCCCAGCCAGGACGCCATCGCCTGCAGCTCCCCGGCCAACGCTGCGGCGACCCGCGGCCGTGGCGAGTCGGGTTCACCGAACGCCCCAACCACGCGCAATGTATCGGCGGCGCGGTCGGCTTTGAGGTCCACCCGCGCGACCAGCTGGCCGTCCAGCAGCAGCGGCCACACGTAGTAGCCGTAGTGGCGTTTGGGCGCCGGCGTGTAGATCTCGATGCGGTAGTGAAAACCGAACAGCCGCTGGACTCTTGGCCGGAAGAAGATCAACGGGTCGAATGGACACAGCAGCGCCGTGCCGCGATCGCGGCGCGGCACCGTCTGGCCCACCCGCAGGTAGGCTGGCGCCGGCCAGCCCTCGACACTCACCGACTCGATTTCACCGGTGGCCACCAGGTCGGTGATCGCCGGCTTGACCTGTTGGGCGGTCAGCCTGAAATAGTCGCGGATGTCGGCTTCGGTGCCCACCCCCAGTGCGGTGGCCGCTCGCAGCGTCAGCTGGCGCACGGCTTCGTCGTCGTCGACCTCTCGCGCCAGCACCTCTGCCGGCAGCACTCGCTCCACCAGGTCGTAGTGGCGGGCAAAGCCGACGCGGGTGGCGGTGGTCAGCGCCCCGGACGCGAACAGCGCCTCGGCGACCCACTTGGTGTCGCTGCGGTTCCACCAGGTTCCTTTTCGTGTGCGGGGCTCGGCGGCCAACTGCGCTTGGATCTGACCGGCGGTGCTGGGTCCGAGTTCGGCGACCGCGGCGATGATGTCGTCGGCCAGCTGCGGGTTGGCCTTGACGATATGAATACCCCAGCGTCCATACCGGTACTGCCGCATCCTCCAGCGCAGCAGCGGCCAGTCTTCGACAGCCATCAACGCGGCTTCGTGTGCCCAATACTCGACCAGCAAACGCGACGAGCGCGGGCCCCACGCGGCGCGGTCCAACAGGTCGCGATCGTAGGGGCCGAGCCGGCTGAACACCGGCGCGTAGTGCGCCCGCACGGCCACCGATACCGAATCCAGTTGCAGCACTTGGATCCGGGAGATCAGCCGCTTGAGGTGGGCGCGCGTTATCGGGCCCGCCGGTTTCGGCTCGACGAAGCCTTGTGCCGCGACCGCGACCCGGCGGGCTTGCGCGGCAGTCAAGGCGCTCATCACCGGTAGTAGCTGTGGAAGCGGTAACGCAACCCCGACCGGCTGACCTGCCACTCCCCTACGTCGCCTTGCCACGTCTCGTCGAGCAGCGGAGCAAGGGCGTCATCGTCGTCGCGGGGTAGGTCCACGTCGACCTCGGTCACCTCACACCTGATGGCCCGCGGTAGGGCCAGAGTGTAGATCTGCTCCCCGCCGATCACCCAGGTGTCCTCCGGTTCGGTGAGGGCGTCGTCAAGTGAACCGACCACCTCGGCACCTTCCGCCACGAAGTCAGTCTGGCGGCTCAGTACCACATTTCGTCGGCCGGGCAATGGCCTGGCAGCGACCGGCAGCGAGTCCCAGGTCCGTCGGCCCATCACCACTGTGTGGCCCATCGTGATCCGTTTAAAGTGGCCGAGGTCTTCGGGCACCCGCCAGGGAATGTCACCGCCGCGGCCGATGACACCCGACGTTGACTGAGCCCAGATCAGGCCCACTGTTGTCATACAGCTACGGGGGCTTTGATCGCGGGGTGCGGGTGGTAGTTTTCCACGAGGATGTCCTCGTAAGTGTAGTCGAAGATCGAATCCCGTTGTGCCAGCACTAGTTTTGGGTACGGCCGGGGGTCACGACGCAATTGTTCGTGGACCTGTTCGACGTGGTTGTCGTAGATGTGGCAATCACCGCCGGTCCAGACGAACTCGCCGACGCCAAGGCCGGCCTGGGCGGCCATCATGTGGGTGAGCAATGCGTAGCTGGCGATGTTGAAGGGCACGCCGAGAAACAGGTCGGCGCTGCGCTGGTAGAGCTGGCAGCTCAGCCGCCCGTCGGCGACGTAGAACTGGAAGAACGCGTGACACGGCGGCAGCGCCATCTGCGGGATATCGCTGACGTTCCAGGCCGACACGATGATCCGCCGGGAATCGGGATCGGTGCGCAGCAAATTCAGAGCGGCACTGATCTGGTCGATGTGCTCACCCGAAGGCGTCGGCCAGGACCGCCATTGCACACCGTAGATCGGCCCGAGATCGCCTGTGTTGCTTGCCCATTCGTCCCAAATGGTGACACCGTGCTGGTGCAGCCAGCCGATGTTGGAGTCGCCGCGCAAGAACCACAGCAACTCGTAAGCCACCGACCTGAAATGGACTTTTTTGGTGGTCAGCAGCGGGAAGCCGGCAGATAGGTCGTACCTGATCTGCTGGCCGAACAGGCTTCGGGTGCCGGTGCCGGTACGGTCGGGTTTGGCCGTGCCCGTTTCGAGCACCAGGCGCAGCAGGTCCTCATAGGGAGTCGCAATCGGCACCACGCGGCCAGCTTAGCGGCGATCGCAAGCCCCGCGAAGCGGGGCGCGGCGGGTCGCCGCCAATCAATCCAGCGGCGATCGCAAGCCCCGCGAAGCGGGGCGCGGCGGGTCGACGCCAATCAATCCAGCGGCGATCGCAGGAGTACAACGGAAGCCATGCCGAAGCTCACCGATACGGTCACCACGCCCGACGGCACCTGCCCCGTCGAGCTGTTCACCCCTGATGGAGCCGAAGCCCCGTGGCCCGGTGTGGTGATGTATCCCGACGCCGGCGGCGTGCGGGACACCTTCAACCAGATGGCGGCAACGCTGGCGGGATTCGGCTACGCGGTACTGCTGCCCGACGTGTACTACCGCGAGGGCTCCTGGATCCCGTTCGACATGGCGACGGCGTTCGGCGACCCGAAGGAGCGCGCGCGGATCATGTTCATGATCGGCACCATGACCCCGGACCGGGTCACCCGCGACGCCGGCGCGTTTTTCGACTATCTGGCCAACCGGCCGGAAGTGAGCGGCCAGCGCTTCGGCGTATGTGGCTACTGCATGGGCGGCCGCATCTCGCTGGTGGTCGCCGGGCGTGTTCCGGAGCGGGTCGTAGCCGCGGCGTCGTTTCACGGCGGTGGCCTGGTCACCGACAGCGCAGACAGCCCGCATCTGCTGGCCGAGCGGATGCATGCCATCGTGTACGTCGGTGGCGCGAAGAACGATCCCTCGTTCACCGCTGACCATGCCGAACAGCTCGACAATGCCTTGACCGCGTCGGGTGTCGAGCACACCATCGAGTGGTATCCGGCCGCTCACGGGTTTGCCGTCCCGGACAACCCGCCGTACGACCAGGCATGCGAGCAACGTCACTGGACGGCGATGACGGAAGTTTTCGGTTCCGCCCTGTCGCGCTGATCCGGCGAGCAGACATAGAATCACCCAATTCCTCGGCGTGTCAGGCGATTTTGCGTCTGCTCGCGCGACCTCGGCCTGCTCGCGCGACCTCGGCCTGCTCGCGCGACCCCGGCCCGCTAGCGCGACCCCGGCCCGCTAGCCCGAAGCCTCGCCGAAGTCAGGTGACCGGCAGGTTGATCAAGGTGGCCAGTCGGGCGCGGTGCCGGTACGCGGTGCCTAGGGCCAGCTGGTCGCTCTTGGCCCGCTTCAGGTACAGGTGAGCAGGATATTCCCAGGTCATGCCGATTCCACCGTGAAGCTGCACGCATTCCTCGGCGGCGCGCACCGCGACGCCGCTGCAATACGCCTGCGCCAGAGCCGCCGCGATAGCCGCATCTGCATCGCCTCGGGCGCACGTGTCGGCGGCGTAGCGGGCCGCGGCCGTCGCCGCACCGACTTCGAACCACAGATCGGCCAGCCGGTGCTTGATCGCCTGATAGGAACCGATGGCCCGGCCGAACTGTTTACGCTCTTTGACGTAGGCCAGCGTGGTGTCAAGGCACCACCGCGCGATCCCCAGCTGCTCCGAGGCCATCAGCGCCGCTGCGGTCTGCAGCGCTTCGGCCAGCGCGGCTTCGGCCGGCCCGGTGCCGATCGGCGATGACGCAGCACCCGAAAACTGCACGTCTGCGAGGGGTCTGGTCATGTCGAACGTCAGTAGCGGCGAGACCTCGACCCCGGCCGCGTCGCGGGCGACGGTATGCAACTCCACACCGTCGGGTCCAGCGACCGGCACCACCAGCACGTCGGCTTCCCTGGCACCCGCCACGCTGGTGACCCGTCCGGTCAGTCCGTCGGCGCCACTGCCCACTCCGGTGACCGGATCACCCGGCGCGGTCGACAGCGACACCACCAGCGCCGCGGTAACGGCGCCCCTGGCCAGGCTCGAGAGCGTCTCGGTCTCACCGGATCGCAACAGCGTGACGGTCGCAAGCACCGCACTGGACAGGAACGGGACCGGCGCGACGGCCCGGCCGATCTCCTCCACGACCACGGCTGCCTCACGAGCACTCGCACCTGCTCCGCCCAGCGGCTCGGGGACCAACAGCCCGGCCACTCCCAGGTCGGCGGCCAGCGTCCGCCATATCTCCGAAAAGTCTTGCGGCGGTGCATCATAGGCACGCAGCAGGAGTTCGTGCGGACACCGGTCGGCGAAAAAGTGGCGCACGCTGTCGCGCAGCGCCTCCTCGGTGTCGGAGTACAGCAGGTCCGCGGCGCTCATCGAGACAAGTCCTTCCACGCGACGGTCTTGTCGACACGATGTTCACCGGGCAGGCCCAACACCCGCTCGGAAATGGTGTTGCGCAAAATCTCCGACGTGCCGCCTTCGATCGAGTTGCCACGAGCGCGCAGGTAGCGATATCCCGGCCCGCGCCCGATGAGGTCGACGGTCTCCGGCCGTCGCAGTGTCCAGTCGTCGTATCCCATCCCGGACTCGGGGTGCAATTGGAGCTCGAATCCCGAGATCTGTTGCGCAAGACGGGCAAATGCCACTTTCATGCCGGCTCCCTCCGGCCCGGGCTGGCCGCTCGCGGCCTGCTGACGCAGTCGTTCGCCGGTGAGCCGCAGTACTTCGGCTTCCACCCACAGCCGCATCATGTCGTCATGCATGGCCGGATTGCGCAGCGCCGGCTGATCGCGCCAAGCTTCGGTGACCCTGCCGATGTGGCCACCTTCGCGCGGGATTCCGGTCCGTGCGCCGATCGCGACGCGCTCGTTGTTGAGGGTGGTGGTCGCGACTCGCCAGCCGACGCCTTCCGGGCCGAGCCGGTTGGCGTCGGGCACCCGGACGTCGGTGAGAAACACCTCGTTGAACTCCGCCTCACCGGTGATCTGACGCAGCGGCCGGATGTCGATGCCCGGTTGCCTCATGTCGCACAGGAAGTATGTCAGCCCAGCATGTTTGGGAACATCGGGGTCGGTGCGGGCCACCAGGATGGCCAGCTGTGCGTGCTGGGCCATCGACGTCCATACTTTCTGCCCGTTGACAATCCAGTCGTCACCATCGCGTACGGCACGCGTTGCCACCCCGGCTAGGTCCGATCCGGCTCCCGGTTCGCTGAACAACTGGCAATACAGGTGTTCACCGGTGAACAACGGGCGCAAGAACTTACGCTTCTGGTCTTCGGTTCCGAACGCAACGATCGTCGGAGCCGCCATGCCGATCCCGATGATGTTTCGCCCGCCGCCGGCCGGCGGCGCGCCGGCTGCGGCCAATTGCGCGTCAACCTGCGCCTGATACGTGTGCGGCAGGTCGAGCCCGCCGTATCCCACCGGAAAGTGCACCCAGGCCAGCCCCGCGTCGAACCGCGCGCCGAGGAATTCCCGCGGGTCGGTGGTGGCCGGTCGGTGCTGGTCGAGCAGCGCCTGCACCCGGGTTTGCAGGTCCTCGCCGATGTTCATCGCGCGCCACCCGGATTGGCGCGAAACCCTTGGGCGTTGCCCAGCAGCAGGCCGCCGTCGATCACCATGGTCTCGCCGGTGATCCAGCTCGCGGCATCGGAGACCAAGAATCCGACGGCTTCGGCCACGTCGACCGGTTCGCCGATGCGCCCGAGCGCGATGGTGGCCGCCAGCGGATCCTCATGGTCCTTCCACAGCGCCTCGGCCAGCCGGGTGCGCACCACTCCAGGACATATTGCGTTGACCCGCACCCGCGGCGAAAGTTCCAGCGCCAGTTGCTTGGTCACATGGATCAGGGCTGCCTTGGTGGCGTTGTACATGCCCATGGCCGGAGATTGATGCATGCCGCCTATCGAGGCGGTGTTGATGACGACGCCGCCGTGCTCTCCCATCCATGCCTTGACGACGAGTGAGGTCCACAGCAACGGTGCCCACAGGTTGACGTCGAAGATCTTGGTGAATCGAGCATGGTCCTGCTCGATCAGCGGGCCGAACGCCGGGTTGGTCCCCGCGTTGTTGATCAGGATGTTCACGCTGCCGAAGCGCTCGAGGGTAAGGTCCACGCAGCGTCGGGCGGCTTCCTCGTCGACCGCGTGTGCGCCCACGCCCACCGCGCGCTCGCCGACCTGGGCGGCGGCCGCGTCGGCGGCCTCCTGCTTGCGCGCCGTGAGCACCACGTTGGCGCCGGCGGCGGCCAGGCGCTGCGCTGTCGCCAGCCCGATTCCCCTGGAGGCGCCGGTGACTAGGGCGGTACGGCCGGTGAGATCCAGTGCGGTCATCGTGGTATGCCTTCTGTGTCGTCGATGTTAGCCAATCTAACCCTGCGGAAACCGCTGGCCGGGGCCGGGGCAGCGCAGCGTACCGTCAGCGTCTCGCCAGCCTGGTGATCCAGGCTCGCGAGTCTGCCGGATCGATCACGTCGTCCAATTCGAACGTGGTGGCCGAGCGCAGCGCCTTGCCGTGCTGGTAGGCCGCGGCGACCAGCCGGTCAAAAAGCGCTTGGCGCTCAACCTCATTCGCGGCCGCGGCCAACTCCTTGCGGAACCCGAGGCGCACCGCCCCTTCCAGCCCCATGCCACCGATCTCGCCGGTGGGCCAGGCGACCGTGAACTCGGGGGCGCGAAAGGAGCCACCGGCCATGGCCATCGCTCCCAACCCATACCCCTTGCGCAAGATGATCATTCCCAGCGGCACCGTCAGCCGTGCGCCGGCGATGAACATCCGGCCGAACCGCCGAACCGTGGCCTCTTTCTCTGCCTCCGGCCCGACCATGAATCCCGGGGTATCGCACAGCGAGATCACCGGCAGCCGGAACGACTCGCACAGCATGAGGAAGTCGGCGGCCTTGTCCGATGCCGACGCGTCGATGGCGCCGCTCAGATGGTGGCTGCTGTTGGCGATCAGTCCGTAGGCCACCCCCTCGACGCGGACCAGCGCCGTGAGGATGCCGACCCCGTAGTCGGGACGCAACTCCAGCACCGAACCGACATCGACGATCGACTCGATTGCCCGGCGTACGTCGTAGGCACGTAACCTGTTCTCCGGCACCATATGTCGCGACATCCGTGGGTCGGGAGCGGCCCAATCGGCCACGTTGCCCTGGAAATACGACAGGTACTGCTTGGCCAGCGACACAGCGTGCACCTCGTCGTGGGCGACCAGGCCCACCACGCCGTTGTGCCGCTGCACGTCGATGGGCCCAATGGCTTCCGGCGGGTACACCCCGAGGCCGCCGCCTTCGATCATCGCCGGCCCGCCCATGCCGATATTGGCGTCCGGGGTCGCGATGATCACGTCGCACACACCGGCAAGGGCGGCGTTGCCGGCGAAGCACCGGCCGGACACGATGGCCACCAACGGCACCCGGCCGGACAGACCGGCCAGCACCCGAAACGTCGGCACGTCCAGCCCGGCCCGGCCGCCGACGTCGGTGTCGCCGGGCCGGCCCCCGCCGCCCTCGGCGAAGAGGACGATCGGGAGGCGTTTCCGGACGGCCAGGTCGAAGACGCGGTCGGTCTTCGCATGGTTGCGCATGCCCTGCGTCCCGGCCAGCACCGTGTAGTCATAGGACAGCACAGCCACCTCAGCAGCCGCCCAGCCGAATCGGTCCGCGCCAATGGTCGCCAGACCAGCGATCAGGCCGTCGGCGGGAGTATGGGCAATCAGGTCCGCCTCCGAGCGTCGGCTCAGTTGTGCGGCGATCGCCAAAGCCCCGTACTCGACGAAACTGCCGGCGTCGACCAGATCGGCGATGTTTTCGCGTGCGGTACGCCGACCCTGCTTGTGCCGCCTGGCCACAGCCGCTTCCCGGCCTTCGTCCAGGGTGCGCAGATGGCGCTGGCGGACCTCGTCAAGGTCGGTCCGTGTTCGATCCAGATCGATTACCGCAGTGGATGATTCGCTGTCAGTAGCGTCGGTGCGGGTGAACACCAGCAGCGGGTCGCCGGTGGCCACTACCTGACCGGGCGATACCAGGTTGCGAATGGTCCGCAGCGCCTCCGGAGCCGCCTGGACATGCTGCATTTTCATCGCCTCCAGCACGACCAACTGCGTGCCGGCACCTACCTCGCTACCCTCGGGCGCGACGTCTACGACCGTGCCGGCCAGCTGGGCACGCAGCGCTTCCTCATCGGGGTAGAGCTCCACCGGGGCAACCCGATGCTCGTGCCGGTGAGATAGCGCGGCCGCGGCCAGGAGGGGCAGCTTCTCTTCAACGAAACTCGTCGTGACCACGCCGGACTGCACCTGATGGTCCGACAAAAGTTCTTGTAGGAGCGTCAAATTCGTGGCGACACCTTCGATGCTGAACTCCGACAGCGCAATTCGCACCTTGCGTACGGCAGCGGCAAACGACGACCCGTGGACATGAACAACGACCTTGGCCAGCAACGATTCATACCGGGGACTCACCGACAGCCCCGGCCGGCCGTGGGTGTCGACCCGCACTCCTGGGCCGCTCGGGGGCGAAAACATCGTCAGGACACCCGCCGTGGATAGGACGGACCCGTCCGCCGCCACGGTTTCGGCGTTGACCCTGGCCTGGATTGCGATGCCGCGCGCGGGAGCGGGATCACCCATGACTGTGTTTGCCTCGCAGGCTATTCCAGACGGTAAATCCAGCTCGCCGTGGGACGCGCCGCCGGCGATCGCCAGCTGCAGCGCCACCAGGTCCAGCCCGGTCACCTCTTCGGTGACGGTGTGCTCAACCTGGATTCGTGGGTTGACCTCCAAGAAAACGAATTCCTCTCCGCAGACCAGGAATTCGACGGTGGCCAGCCCGCGCAATCTCACGCGGGCGCAGAGCTTCGTCGCGGCGCCATGTAAACCACGGCGTAGGCCCTCCGAGAGGCCTTGGGCCGGAGCCATTTCGATCAGCTTCTGGTAGCGTCGCTGGATACTGCAGTCGCGATCGCCCAGCGCCAGCGCATGCGGCGGTTGCCCGACGACCTGAACCTCCACATGCCGGGCGCCACCTAGATACGCCTCGGCTAACACCGCCGGGTTACCGAAGGCCAGTTGCGCTTCCGCAGCACACTGCTGGTACGCATCATCGATCTCAGCGGCGCTTGCCACCTTGCGCATACCCCGGCCGCCACCGCCGGCAAGCGCCTTGATCATGATCGCGCCGCCGCCCTGGGCGGCGAAGAATTCCTGGATGTCTTCGACGGTGCTCGGCCCCTGGGTCGCAGCCAGTACTGGCACCCCGGCGGCGACGGCGGCTGAGCGGGCGGCAGACTTGTCGCCGACCAGCTCCAGCCCCTCGGCGTCGGGTCCCACGAACGTGTAGCCGGCGGACTCGCAGGCCCGCGCGAATTCGGGGTCCTCGCTGAGGAACCCGTAGCCGGGGTGGATCAGCTCGGCGCCGGACGCCGCGGCTGCGGCCAGGATGGCCGCACCGTCCAGGTACGTCCCTATGCCGTTCCCGGGCAGGGCAATTGCCTGATCGGCCGCGTGCACGTGCGGGCTGTCGGCGTCATCGTCGGCGTAGACAGCGACCGTGTGGATGTCCAATTCGGTTGCCGTCCGGATGATTCGAAGCGCAATCTCGCCCCGGTTCGCGATCAGCAACCTCATTCGGACACCCCGGTCATCGTGACGCGAGACCACATACGGGCCACATTACGGCCCGGCCGGCCGGATCAGACGACGACCTGCTTGGGCATCACCGTCGGCCGGAATCCGTACCTGGGCGCAGCATATGAACCGCCCTTGGCGGCGACAGCCAGTCCCGGCGCGCCGGGCATCGCTGCGACCGGCCCCGCGTCCTCGGGTACCGCCCAGCCGCTGCCCTCCAGCGCCGTGGTTCCCGAAGGCACTGCCGGCGCGGCGCTGGACCAGCTCACCGGCACCGACATCTTGCCAACCGTGGATGCCTGGCCCAGGCCAGCCAGAACGGAACCCGCGCCCGCCGGTGCCACCGCGTGCGTCGTGGCCGCTGGTCCTGCAATCGCGGGAGCCACTTCGGCAGCAACCCCGCCCGCGGCGTTCGCGGCATCGAGGGCGTGTCCGAGGAAGACCGCGTTGGGGATGGTGGCCATGACGAACCAGGCCGCGGTGTTGACCGCACCGTTGATGGCGTTTTGCACGAACGTGTTGCCGAGCAGGTCACCGATGATTCCGCCGAGGGCCGTCGCGTCGAATACCGACGCAGCCGGCGACGCGAGCCCCATGACCGCGTTGGGCACGTTGGTGATCAGGTTGGCTAGCCCCACCTGTTGCACCGTTCCGGACGCGGCGGCCTGGCCCACCGCAGCCGCCTGGCCGGCCAGCCCGGCCGGGTTGGCGATCTGCGACGGCGGGGTCAACGGGTTCAGCGTCCCTGCGGCCGCCGACGACGCCGCATAGCCGTACATCGCCAGGGCGTCCTGTGCCCACATTTCGCCGTAGTGCGCCTCGGTGGCCGCGATGGCGGGGGTGTTCTGGCCCAGGATGTTCGTGGCCACCAGCGCCGCCAGCAGCGCCCGGTTGGCCGCCACCTCAGCCGGCGGCACGGTCGCGGCAAAGGCCGCCTCGAAAGCGGCCGCCGATGCGGTGGCCTGCGAGCCGGCGTGGGCGGCGCATTCAGCGGTGTAGATCAGCCAGGCCAGGTACGGCTGCGCCGCGGCCGCCATGGACATCGACGCCGGGCCCAACCATTGCTCGGTGGTCAGCTGGGTGACCACCGATTCGACAGAGGCGGCCGTGGTGCCCAGCTCGACGGCCAGTCTGTTCCATGCTGCAGCGGCAGCCATCATGGGTGCCGCCCCCGCACCGGCGTACATCCGTGCGGAGTTGATCTCAGGGGGTAAGGCTCCGAAATCCATTGTTATCCCGCTCCTTTGGTTCAGTCCGGCTGAATCAGCTGGTTGCCTAGACGGCTTCAGGCTTCGGCATGACGATCGGCTTTACGCCGTAGCGCGGCGCACCGAAGCCAGCGCTGCTGCGCGTCGCCGACGCCAATCCCGGCATTCCGGGAATGACCGTGCCCGGCGCCGCCAGCGGTGCGGCCGCGGTCCAGCCGGCACCTTGCAGCGTGCCGACGCTGGTGCTTGACACCAGGGTGGCCGTCCCCGCCCAGGTGGGCGGCGCCGCCGCGCCGATCGATGACACCGCACCCAGGCCGGCGGCGATTGGCGCCTCACCGAGGGCGGCCTCGGCCGCGGCCGCCGGTGCCAGGGCGGCTCCGCCCAGGACGTCGGCTGCATCGGCTTCAGCGGTCTCGGCCGCAGCCGGGAGAATCGCACCGCTGGCCAACGCGAGCAAGTCCGAAGCGGCCGACGCCCAGTTGCCGGTCCCGATGTTGAAGATGTTGGCGAGATCCGAGATCCATCCCGGAGTCTGGCTGGGCGCCAGCGCGCCAAGGATGTCCGACAAGGGCGAGGCCGCCGCGGACGAATTGGCCGCCTCGGCGGCCGCGTAGGTCCCGGCGCTGACCCCGAGAGTGTTCACCAACATGTCGTACATCGCCGTGGCCTCGGCGCTGATCTGCTGGTACAAGCTCCCATAGGCAGTGAACAACGACGCCTGCAGCATCGACACCTCGTCGGCTGCCGCCGGAATCACGCCCGTGGTCGGGACGGCCGCGGCGACGTTCTCGGCATCCATCGTCGCGCCGATGGTTTGCAGCTTGCCCGCCGCGGCGGCCAGCTCCTCTGGCTGTGTCGTCAGGAATGACATCAGTGCTCCTCGTGTTCGAAACATGCCGACCGATTGCGGCGGCCACTTCCTGTGAATTTACTGAACAGCTTCTGTTTGTTTGCTGGACAGTGTCTGTGTACTCAGATAAGGCTAGTGATCCACACTCCCGCCGTCGCGATCCAAAGGCGTCAGCGAGCAGACCCGTTACGGTTTCTTAACGCGAACGCCGGCAGTGCTAACACTGTCCCGTCGAGCGTGTCATCTTCCGGCTACCAGCGGCGTTGAAATGAGAGGTGTGGCGCGAATTTCTACGCTTTGCGGGCGGGGCGCCGGGCGCCGGTCAACGCAGCGGCGGGCCCCACCTGACCTGTTTGCGCAGCATGCCCTTGAGCAGTTTGCCGCCGGCGTTGCGCGGCAGCGCTTCGGTCACCACCGTGACGTACTGCGGAACCTTGAAGTCGGCCAGTTGCCGCCGGCAGTGTTCGAGCACAGCCGCCACGTCGATGCGCTCCGCGCCGCCGTACAGCACCGCGCCGACCTTCTCCCCCATGACGTCGTCGGGCACGGCCAGCACGCAGGCGTCGGCAACGTTGGGAGCTGCCAGCAGCGCGGATTCGACCTCGACGCTCGAGACGTTCTCACCACCGCGGTTGATGATGTCCTTGAGCCGATCGATGATGCGCACCCGGCCCGCGTTGTCGACACGGACCACGTCGCCGGTGTGCAACCAGCCGTCGACAATCGTGGCCGCGGTGGCGTCCGGCCGGTTCCAGTAGCCCGCCATGATGTTGGCCCCACGGACTACCAACTCGCCCGTCGTCTCGCCCGGGTCGGGGCCGTCCCCCCGCAACGGAACCACTCCGAGGTCCACCGAGGGCACCGCGTAGCCGACCGAGTCGGCATGCTCAACGGCGTCCCAATCCGGCAGCACCGTCATCAGGGAGGCCGATTCGGTCATGCCGTATCCGTTGAACACCGTTGCGTGCGAAAACGCCTTCTTCACCGACCGCGCCAGGGACGGGGGCATGGGTGCACCGCCATAGCCGACCCAACGGACCGAGGAGACGTCCGCGGCAGCAAAACCCTCGTGCCGCAACACTAATGAGTACACAGCGGGAACCGTCACCAGCAGTGAGATGCGCTCGGCGCGAAGTGTCGCGAGCAACTGGTCGAGGTTCAACGCGGGCATGATCACTGACGCTCCGCCGACGCGCGCGGCTGCCAGCAGCTGCGAGTTACAGCCCGTCGCGTGGAATAGCGGCACCGAAATCAGGGTGCGCAGCTGGTCGCCGAGATCGGTTGACAGCCAGAGACATCTGGCCCCGTTCTCGGTGTTGGTCAGGAACGCCTCATGGGTGGTCGGTACCCCCTTGGGGTGGCCAGTGGTGCCGGAGGTGTAGAACAGCGCGGCCGTGTCCCGCGGGCCCAGCCGCTCTGTCACGTACGGGGCCCCGTCGGGCAGCGCCGTGTCCGCGCTCAGGTCGATCCGCGCCCCGGCGTCGGACACCACAAACTCGACCTCCGGTTGAGTGGAGCGTGTGTTGACCGGCACCACAATGCCGCCGGCCATCACGGTGCCCCAGAACGCCAGCACCCAATCAACCCCGGCGGGGTAGCGCACGGCCACCCGGTCGCCAACGCATAGACCGCCCGCCCGCAGTCCGCCGGCCACCCTCGAAGCCCGATCCCACAGCTGCCGGTAGGTCAGCCGCGCAGCGCCGAGTTCAACCACCGCTTCACTGTCGGGGCGGCTGTCGACTTGTTCGGCAAGCATGTCCAGCAGGGTGGCCGGCAGGTCGTCGTAGTGTGGGACGCCGTCGTGATCGAGATAAACGCCGGTGCGCGGAAACGGGTTGTCTGCCCTGGAAATCGCAACGATCTGAGGCACCTGGTCACTCCACGCCGTTGCAGCTTTTGACGACGGCGACAGCGGCGCCAACGGTGTCAATGTTGCCGTGCACCCACACACCGTAGGCGCGGATGACGAGATCGTCAGCCGGATCAGGCGAAAACTTGCTTGGGCACCACAGTCGGCTTGACTCCGTATCGCGGGCCCGCGCCTACGCCGTCGGCGAGTGCTGCGAGCATTCCCGGCGCTGGCAGTACCGCTGCGATCGCGCCGTCCTGCTGCGGAACTGCCCACCCTGTGCCGGCCGAGGCGACGTCGGCGGCCATCGCCGGTGCCGCGCTGGACCAGCTCGCCGGCACCGACAGCCGACCGACGGAGGATGCAGTGCCCACGCCGGCTGCGATCGGTGTTGCGCCGACGCCCGCGGGGGCAACCGTGTGCGCCGCTGCGGCTGTCGCGGCAGCCGAACCCGCTCCGCTGAAGGCGACCTCGCCAGCGGCGTCGGCCCCTTCATTGCTAGTGGTCAAGGCCATATCAAAGTCCGCTATCACGCCCGAGGCGCCGTGCCATGCGTGATCGACGAACAACGGATTGGGCTCAGCGAGAAATGCCACGACCGCATTGAGTCCCGCCGCCTGGGCCTCCGACGGAGCCGGGGAGGCAAGGCTCATAACGGCGGTGGGCACGTTGCTGATCAGGTTGTTAAGGCCGACCTGCTGTGCAGAACCGGAGGCAACGGCCTGGCCAACAGCGGCGGCTTGGCCGGCAATCCCCGGGGTAGTGCTAGCCGACGGAGCGATCAGCGGGTTCAACCTGCCCGCTAGTGCGGAGGCGGTCGCATAGCCGTACATGGCCGCCGCGTCCTGAGCCCACATTTCGCCGTAGCACGCCTCGACGGCCGCGATGGCCGGCATGTTTTGCCCGAGGAGGTTTGTCGCTACCAGTTGGGCCAACTGCGCCCTATTGGCCGCAACCTGCGCCGGGGCGACCGTCGTCGCAAGTCCCGTTTCAAACGCGGCCGCAGAGGCCACCGCTTGTGCCGCCGCGAACGCCGAGGATTCAGCCGCGTGGTTCAGCCAGGCCACGAGAGGCTTTGCGGCGGCAGCCATCGACAGCGCGGCAGGACCCAGCCACGGCTCGGTCGTCAGCCGCGTGACGATTGACTCGAAGCAGGATGCAGCAGTGCTCAGCTCAACTGCGATGCCGTTCCACGCCGCCGCGGCCGCCACCAGGCCCGCCGCGCCCGCACCGGTGTACATGCGCGCGGAATTGACCTCCGGTGGCAGAGCTCCAAAATCCATTGAGGCGTTCCGTTACTAGTCGAGGTCGAGGTCGAGCGGGCGACGGTCATCCTGCGGCAGCAATCATTTCATCATGTTCGCCGTCAGCGCGCCGCTCACTTGACAGGCGCGTACCCGTGTCGACGACCTCGATCAGGTCGACACCCTGATTGCGGCCCACCCGGTCATCGGCTTGCCGACGGCGATAGCGGCACCGGCGGTGTCACATGGTGTCGGGGCAGTGCTCGGCGCGTGGTGACTGTGCAAGGTAGCCCCGGCATCTACACCGTTTCCAGCGCGACGGACGGGACGCCGCAGGGATGATGAACCCGACGGCGCGCGACTACGCCGGCTCCCCACCACCCCGATGGGTTGCCTACATCGCCGTGGACGACGCAGCCAAGATCGCGGCCCGAGTAACCGACCTCGGGGGGACGGTGCTCGAACATCCGAGCCAAGTTCCCGGCGTTGGAATTATCTGCATGTTCAAAGATCCCGTAGGCGCCATCATCTACGTGATGGAACCCGAACAGCCACCCGCCGAGTGACAGGCAACAGTGCACAGGCCGGCCCCATCGAACTCGAACGCCGCGAACCGAATGCGGGGCCCGGCTGTCAACCCATGAGATGAGCGGCAACCGTCGCGCCGAGGTTCCAGCAAGCCTCCAGGTCGGCCTTACTCGGCTTGCCCATCACCACCACGGTCTCGGCAGCCTGCACCCAGCCCAGTCCCGTCGTGATGGCGGTGAGGCCCCGCTCCGCTCCCTCGGTGCCCTCGTTACCGTGGATATAGACCCCGAACGGTCGGCCACGGGTGCAATCGAGCAGCTGGTAGTAGGACTGATCGAACGCGTGCTTAAAACTCGTATAGTCTCTTAGTATGGCGACGACACTATCACCGCAGGTCACCCGTGCTGTCATCTATGCCCGAGTGTCGAGCGACAGGGCCAAGGGCCGTTCGGTGGTCGAGCAAGAGGCCGAATGCCGTGCCGAGTGCGACCGCCGGGGCTGGCCGGTCGCCGACGTGCTGACCGACAACGACCGCTCGGCAACACGGTTCGCCACTAAGGACCGGCCCGAGTACGAGCGGCTGCGCACGATCCTGCAACCCGGCGATGTGCTGGTGGTCTGGGAGGCCAGTCGTGCGGGGCGGTCACTCGATCACTACGTCGATCTGCGGCGGCTGTGCTCGGAGCGCGGCGTGCTGCTTTCCTACAGCGGGAAGCTGTTCGACATGGACGACGGCGACGACCGTTTCACCACGGGTCTCGATGCTTTGATTGCCGAGCGCGAGGCTGAGGACATTCGCAAGCGCATCGTCCGCTCACACCGCGCCAACCTGGCGGCGGGCAAGCCCCACGGACGAGTTCCGTATGGCTACAAGATCGTTCGCGACCCCGAGACCGGCAAAGCGACCGGGCGCGTGCCCGACACTGCACGCGCTCCCCTGGTTGCCGAGGCGGCGCGCCGGGTGCTCGACGGGCACAGCCTCGAATCGACGGTGCGGTGGATCGCCGCCAAAGACCCCGACCCCCGGTGGAACGCCGCGAAGCTCCGGCGGATTCTGCTCAACGCCACCAACGCCGGATTCCGCACTCAGAGCGCAAAGGTCAACGGCAAGCGTGGACCGCAGAAGATCGTCAAGGAAGGCACTTGGACGCCCATCCTCACACCCGAGCAGCACGACGATCTGGTTGCGCTGTTCACCGCCCGCAAGACTGGCCCGCGTGGGCCTGAGCCCGTGTATCTGCTGTCGGGTATCGCCGATTGCGCGGTGTGCGGCGACAAAATCTGGCGCGGCAAGGCGGGACGCAAGAAGGATGGTTCCCTCTATGAGGTCTACAAGTGCCGGAAAGGCTGCGTGGGGCGCAACCTCGGCCAGGTCGATGACGTAATCCTGGCGGTGGTCGACGGCATCCTGACGACGCCGGAGGCACTTGAGGCGCTGGCCGTGCCGCGTGCCGAACCCGACTCGACGGCCAAGGCCAATCTCGAAGAACTCAAGCGCCAGCTGCAGGCGGTCGAGGACCAGCTGACCGACGGCAAAATGCCCGCCGATGTGGGCGCACGCGTCGCCACCAGACTTGCCGAGCGCATCGATGCCTTGGAGAAGGTGACCGCGCCCGTGTTCACCGAGCCGATCGTGCGTGAAATCGCCACAGCCCCTGACCCGCTGGCACTGTGGCGATCGTTCTCCCTGCCTCGCAAGCGCGAGTTCATCCGCGCCGTGATGACGATCGAGATCGAGCGCGTGACGAGCAGGTGGCACGCCAAGGAGCACGGCATCATCATCACGCCACGCCAAAACCGTTGAGAGGCAACCCGACAAAGGTGGGTTTCTCGACGCGCCATAGAGCGCGCACCGATATCTAAAGTGATCTAACACGCGCTATAGTCGCGTCTGTTGAGGCGGAACCGAACCCGCCGACAAGCCCGCGAGGATCACCCGATCCTGGGCGGTACGTCGGCGAGTTGTAAGGAAACCCGTTGTCCGCCACTGCCACTCTCCCCCGGTATCTCACGCCGGACGAAGTCAGCACCAAATGCTTCGGCGGTGCTGTCGCGCCCGGCAGAATCCTCAACCTCACCAAGACCCAAGGCCTTCCGTCGCACCGTGTTGGTCGTCGCCAGATGTTCATCGCCGATGAGGTCGACGCCTGGGTCCGCAACCGCGATGCCGACGGCGGTGCGGTAACAGCCACGCCGCCTCGCAGTAACCCTGCGCCGGTCGACCAGGCCTGGGTAGCCGCTGTCGTTGCTCAGTTCAGCGCCGACGACCTGCGGCGGGCTGGCGAGTTACTGCTGGCGCTCAGCCGTGCTGACGTCCAGACCAGCGGTGCCACATGAGCTTAGTGACCCGAACCGGCACCGGCTCAACATGATTGCCCTGAAAAGGGTGATGCCCGCCGGACGCTAACCCGGCGGGCATCACTCCCAACGATTCAGTGCCCGCGACGCCCACAACCACGAAGGCCACCGCACCCTCTCCGAGTCACCAGTTCAGAAAGGCAACACCATGTCTCGCAAGGAGAACGCTGCCGAGTCTACCGGCAGCGGTGCAGAACAGGCCGATACAAACGGCCACAGCGGGTTAGTCATCGACCTGCCGGTCGACTTCGGCAAGCGCGCCAAGGCCGATGACGGCAAGGCCGACGTGAACGGGCTGCGGCCCGGCGAGGAGGGTTATCAGCCGTTCAACCGTCCGTCGGCCAACGCCAAGCACGCGAAGGAGTTGGGAGTGCAGCAGGCAGTGGAGAAGCGGCGGAACCGTTGGGCGAGCGTGCGGTTCGCCCGCAGTAGCCTTGATGGGTGCACGGAGCCGTGGGCGCGCAAGCTCGCCGCCAACATCGACGCCTGGGACGCTGGACGCGATCCGATCAGCGACACCCCGCAGTTGATGTTCAAGGGCGACCGGCTCGTGGACGCCGGAGCCACCGACGACCAAATCACCGCCTTGGGCGCACTGACTAACGAGCAGATCGCCGCCTTGAAGATCACGGAGGCGGCGACCCGCGAGGACTGCCGCATCCAGGCGCGGGAAGCAGCGCAGAGCCTGGCTGCCGCACGCCGCAACACCAACCCCGTGCGCGAGCGTTGGATGTCGCTCGATGAGCTTGCCGCCCTGCCCGCGCCGGTCGACCTGATCCCGAAGCTGATGGGCACCGGCACCCTCGAACGCTGGGTCGGCATGTCGGGCACGCTCAAGAGCTTCCTGGCTCTCGACGTCGCGCTGTCGCTGGCGACCGCCACCCCGTTGCTCGGGGCGCGGCGGTTCGAGGTGGCCGGAGCCGAGCCGGTGCACGTCGCCTACGTGGTCGGTGAGGGTCTGGCGGGCATCAACGACCGGGTGGAGGGGTGGTGCCGGGAGCGCGGCGTGCCCCGCAGCAAAGTTGATCAGTACGTGACGTTCCTAAATGGGGCGGCGCAACTGGCGTCCGACGCCGACATGGCCGACATTCGGGCACTGGTCCAGGCGCGGAGCACCGCCCTGATCGTCTTCGACACCCAGGCCCGCTGCACGGTCGGTCTCGAAGAGGACAGCGCCACAGCCCAGGGTCTCGCCATCGCAAAGGTCACCGATCTGGTCAACGACACGCGGGTGACTGCGCTGCTGCTGCACCACACGCCCAAGAGCAACCCCGAAGTCGGGCGCGGCACGATTGCGTGGACCAATGCGCTGGACACCGAATGGGCCGTGTTGCGGCCCGACCCCGGCACGTTCGCTGTCCGGTTGGAGAACCGCAAGAACAAGAACGGTGCCGACGGCCACGCCATCCTCGTCACGGCCACGAAGGTCGAACTCGGCGGCGGGCGGAGCACTCTGGTGCTGGCACCGGAGGCGGTCGACCCGGCTGTTATTGACGTCGACCTCACCACCGCCCCGATGGAGGAGTGGACCGGCGTCGGCGCGAACTACGCGCTGCCGATGCTCAAGCTGGCGCAGGTCAACTGCATCCCCGGCGTCGGTCTGACCCAAACGCGCCTCGCCGAGATCGCCGCCGAGGTGGTCCGCGAATACACCGACCACAAGGGGCGCACGAAGAAGGAGCGGCGGGTGTGCAGCACGGGCACCGCCACCACGGCGATCAAGCTGCTCGCGCAAGGCGGGAAGCTGGTGGTCGCCCGCGTCGACTCCCTGCAGCACACCTATTGGCAGCCCAAGGATGACGTGGAACTCACCGACGCCGATCGTGCTGCACTGACGGCGACCGAGGACACCGCCGGGTTCGAGGATGCCGCCGGAGATGCCGCATAGAAGGGTCAAGCGAGGGGGGTCTAAGCCCTCTAAATCGTCACTTAGATCCCTTCCGAACTGCGCCTTTGCGCTCGGAGCAATGCCCGATCGGGTTAGCGATGGCGGGTTTCGACGGCTCCGGCACGCCGCTGAGGCGCAAAAGCCCAGGTCAGACTGGACGAGGGGTCTAAATGAAGCCACTTAGACCCCAGGTTAGTTAGGCAACCGGGGGTCTAAAGCCCTCTAAACGGGGTCTAAATGCGCTGACCTGCATGTTTATAAGCCCTCTAAGCGGGGGTCCAAATCGAGGCCTACCCCCTCTAAGTGTCGTTCCCCCCTTTATGGGGGGACTTAGAGGGAAGGGGAACACCGACGACGAGACCCGCCCCTGCTGCTCCGGCGTCACTGGCGACGTCAGGAGCGGCGGCGGCGACACCCTCACCCGAGCGCGCCCCGACGGGCCGGAGAGCGGCGGATGACCGGGGCGGTGAGCGGCGGATCAGGCAGTGGCACAACGAGTTTCCCTCCGACGTCGGGTACTAGAGGAGAAGGTCGCAATTACCCCACAATGACCACATGGCACGACCGGGACCGGCGATGAGCCGAGAGGACAGCCGACGCCGCGCTGAGCGGGCGCGGTGGCTGCGCGGTACCGGCAAGACGTGGCAGCAGATCGCCGACTCCGAGGGCTTCCGGTCGCGGCGGGCGGCTCAACTGGCGGTGGCTCGCCTGGCGGAGGCCGAACCCGCAGAGAACCCCGTCACCCTCCGTCGCACCGCTGCAGACGGGTTGCGGATCACCAGGAGCATCATGTTCGCCGGTCTCGCGGAAGCGAAGCAGGCCGGAGACCATCAGGCGGTGGTCTCCTACGCCCGGGCCATCGGAGACAACATCGACAAGGACGCCAAGCTCAACGGGTTGCACGTGCCGGTTGCCCAGCAGGTCGACGTGAACGTGTCCCAATCGCTGCCCTCGCTGATCGCCGACACGCGTCAACGGATGCTCGAAGTGCTCGACGCCGAGGTGGTCGACGCACCAACCCCAACCAAGGAGATCGCCTGATGACCACTGTTACCCGGCGCGACGCCGTAGACGCTGCGATGTCCGTTGCTCAGGACGTGGCCGAGGGTCGGCTGGACCCGTCGGCGCTGCAGGACCAGGCCGTGACCGAGTTGCGCGAACTGTTCGGCACCGTGATCGGAGCCGATGACCCGCTGTGGTCGCTGCACGCCGACGTCGCCCGGCAGGCGGTGGGGCTTGGTGCGCTGAGTCCCGAGGAATTGCGCGAGTGGGCAGCCGTGCTCGATCGCCAGCGCGGTGTCGAGCAGCCCACAGAGCCGTCGGAATCGTCCTGCCCACACGATGATCCATTGCCGGCGGTTTCGTTGGCGAGCGTTGCGGAGAGCAGGCCGGAATCCACCGACGACGATCACGCGCCGGAGGACGAATCCGATTACGCTGCGCTGCAGGGCACCTCGATCGTGTCGGCGCTGGCGGCACTCGCTTCGGCTGCCCAGCAGGTTCACGCGCAGCCTGCCTCCACGCCGACGCCTGCACCGCAGCGCCGGGCCGACAGCGGCGACTATGACCCGTTGCGCGGCTTCAACCCCGGCGCGACTCGACGGCTCTGAGCTTCACCCCAACAGAGGAGAATGGATCACATGGCAAACGACAGCGGACTGGGATCAGATTGGCGCGCTTCGCGATCGAACCGTGGCTCGACGGCTGCACCGACGGCTGACCTCGGCGAGGACTGGCGGGCTACGCGCCGCAACGATGCCTTCACGGAACCGCCCGCGAGCACGGGTGCGCCGGGCTGGCGTCCCAGCCGCGCCGGTTCGTGACCTGAAAACCCCTCGGCCACAGCGCAACTCACGTCTGTCAGGGCACGCCGTCAGCTATAGTCGCTACTAGACCTTCAGCTCTAATCGCGGCCCACATAGGAGACTTGAGCCATGCAGGAACGTAAGCGTCGACTTGTTGCGTACCTCCGCGTGTCGACCATCGAGCAGAAGGCTCACGGGTTCGGGCTCGACGTGCAGCGCCGGGCAATTCGCGACGCGGTTCGCGCTCTGGACGCCCGCGTGGTCGCCTGCTGCAGCGATGAAGGCCTATCCGGCGCGCTGCCCGCCATCGATCGCCCCGGCCTCACCGAGGCGCTGGACATGATCGACAACGGCGAGGCCGACGGGCTGATTGTGCGTGACCTCGACCGGCTGGCGCGCTCCGTCACCGTGCAGGAGGCGCTGTTGACGAGGGTCTGGCTGGTCGGCCACGCCGCCGTGTTCACCAGCCTGCCGCCCGCCGAGGTGATGCGCGACGACCCTGACGACCCGATGCGCACGGCGATGCGCGAGATGGCTGGGGTGTTCGCCGGTTTGGAACGCCGAATGATCGCCAAGCGCCTCCGCGATGGACGGCGTGCCAAGGCCGCTGCAGGCGGACACGCCACGGGCGCAACGCCGTACGGGTGGCGCTCGGGCAAGCGCAGCCCGGCCAACCCCAACGGCGCGTTGGTGCCGGTGCCTGCCGAGCAGGCCGCGCTGCGCCGCATGAACGAGTTGCGCGACACCGGAGCCAGCACGCAGCAGATCGCCGACACGCTCACCGCCGAGGGGCATCCGACCAAGCGCGGCGGGCGGTGGGCTTCAGCCACCGTGAGCCGCATCCTGTCCCGTCAGCTCGAACCGACCGCCTGACCGGTAATGGCGTGCAAAGGTGCGCCGACGCTCCCGACGCGCCAACGAACCCCGGTTGATTCTGGTCAGCCGGGGTCGTTGCGTTTGCCCTGGATCGAGACGGTTTCCACCCTCGCCTCTGGTTAGTTTGGTTACCGTATAGCGTTGTGCCGCAACATGTTTAAGCGTATTCCTTGCACGCCTCAGTGGCATGATGGGCGCTATGACAGTCAGCACCCCGACCCCGGCCCACCCTCGCTCGCGCCCGATGGAGTCGTGGCGTGCGCGCAAGGCGGTGCTCGCCAGCCGTGGTGAGGTTGACGGACCTCGCGTTGCCGAATGCGATACGGCACTGAGCTTTTGGCGTCGTCGCACGTTCCTGATCAGAGACACCGGCCTGAGCGCCGAACGGGCTGATGCACTGCTCGACTTGATCGAGTCCACGCCCCGGCCCGCAGAGGTCGCGCAGGCACCCGCCCCACACGATGACCTGCCCGCACCCCATTCGCCCGCAAGCGTTGCGAAGAGGCAGCCGGAATCGCCATTGGAGCCTGCGCCCGCCGAGGCGACGCCGTGATTGCGATGCGCGACCCGGCCTCGCCTACACCTGTGGCCCGCCCGTCGAGAGGACGACTCATGGATCAGGCTGAAATCCGCCGACGTCGCGGCAACCTGTCGGTGGACGACTACCGGGGCTTCTCAGTGTGCCGCGAGGTCGCCGACGTGGCCGGGCCTCTGGCTGCTCAGGTCACCGCCCAGCCGTGCCCTCTGGAGTTGCGGCGGCAGGTGCTCGCCTACGCCGACGCGGCGCATGAGGCGGCGGGCTCCATGACCCGCTGGCACGCCGAGCGCGATGCGCGCCGTCGCACCGAACACCTGGCCGATGACCCCGGCAAGCGCAAGTACGCCATGACCACGATCTGCGATCTCGCCCCGCGCCCGGCCCTGCCGAAGATCACCGACGAGATGATCGCTGACGGTTCGTGGGCGGTGGCGCTGGTCGAGATGGTCACGCCGGTCGACGACGCGCTGCGTGACCTGCTCGCCACCGCGTTCCCGCCGGGCGCGCCCGCGCTGCGTGGTCGCCCGTCGCGCTCACACGTGCTGGCTGCGCTGCTGCGCGAGACTGTCGACCGGGCCGCAATGTCGTTGCAACGGGCGCTCGACCGGGCCGACACCGAACCGTCCGCTCTGCCCGCCAAGCCCGACCCCCGCGCCGAGTTGGCCGCGCTGGGCATCGACGTCTAAGACCACAACCGCCAGAGAGACAGGATTTTTAATGACGGACTATCGCGGCCCGCGCTGCCGGTCCTGCAACGGCCCGTGCTGGCAGTGGAAGGGCGACGTCTGGGGTTACACCTGCACGGCCTGCATCAATGACCACCTCGAAGCGGCTGCAGCGCGTGCCGACGTCCGCGACCAGAAGGCCCGCAAGCGCAATCTCTCCAAGCTGCTCAGCAACAAAGACTCTCCTTCGGTCTGGAAGGTGGCGTCGGGGCGGTGATCTGAGCTATGTGCCGATCGCCCCGACGTCCCACCGAGACGCAACTTGTAATAGCTAGGAAGGGCCAACTATGACCAAGACCCGCCCACCGCTGACGTGGGCCGACTTGACCGACGGCGAGATGCTGCACCTGCGGGCGTGCGTCCATGAAGCAGGCCACGCCGTCGTCGGTGCCGTGCTCGGCGGCGAGATCGGCACGGCCATCGTGAGCGACAGCAGGGTGAACGGCTTGGAGGGGTTCGTCCACTGGGCGAACCTCCCCGACCATATCGACGCCCGAGTCACCTACGCGGGCATGGCTGCCGAGAGCCGGTTGCTGTACGGGCCGCGCCCGACAACTGCGCAGCTCCGGTACCTGCAGACCTACAACGGTCGAGACACCAAGGCTCTGTGCGCAGCGGCGGTGCGGGAGATGAACACGCCCGGCACCCCGACAGCGGAGGCGCGAATGGTGGTGCCGCCGTTACTGAACCGCACGTGGGGCGCGGTCGTGAAGGTCGCGCAACAGCTGCACCGGACCAGCGAGGCCTCCCACGATGACGTGTGCGCCGCGCTTGGGTTGCCCAAGGGCGACAGGGGCGGGCCGAGCAGTACCCATATCGCCTTCTTGACCGCGGGGCTGCGGCGGTGACCGCCGCGACCGCCTGACTCACCCCCACAGCCACGAAGGTCTCCGCCGCCAACGACTCACCACCAACACCGAGGAGACCCAATGAGCACCAACACCGTCGACCGCAGACATGTTAGCTATCTCGGCGACTACTGCGGGCACTGCAACCCCGCCGGAGACCAGGCCGACAGTTGCGTTCGTTTGTCCACCCTGGTCGAACCTGATGCGGTGACGTGGCACGGCGACCGGCGCGTGACGTGCGAGTACGTCTGCGTTCACTGCGGCCATCGGTGGACCCGCACCGACCTGTGGGATGCCGAACAGGCGGGGTTCGACCGGAAGGGCGCGGCGTGATCGAGGCCTTCACGACGCTCACTGCCGCCCGTGCTCTGCGGGCCGGTCGAGGCCGGCAACGGCCCAGTAGCCCTGCCGATCTGGCGCGTCGGCTGGACCCGAAGTTCGTTGTCACGCCGACCATCCGGCTGCTGTCGGACATCGCCGTGCGCGCTGTTGAGGAACCGGACTGCCGCGATATCGTGACGACCCCGCCGCGCACCGGCAAGTCCAGGCTGCTGGCTGTGTGGGAGGTGGTGTGGGCACTGATGCGCAATCCCGACCTGCAAATCGTGCTGGTCAGCTACAGCGATGAACTCGCTCAGGCCCATAGCCGCGAGGCACGCCAGCTGATCAATGAGCACGCCGACTACCTCGGCATCCGGCTGTCCGCCGACAAGACGGCAGTGGGGCGATGGCGGGTCGAGGGCCACGCGGGCGGGCTGCTCGCGACCGGGATCAACAGCGGCGTGACGGGTTTCGGTGCCGATCTCATGGTGATTGACGACCCGGTGAAGGATGCCGCCGAGGCCGACAGCGCGGCGCACCGCCGCCGCGTGATCACCGAGTACCGCTCCACCCTGGCGACCCGCGTGCATCCCGGCGGGTCGGTGCTGTTGGTGATGACGCGCTGGCACGAACGCGACCTGGCAGGCGAACTGCTCGACGCCGAACCCGACGTCTGGACCCACACCAACGTGCCTGCCGTCGCCGAGACCGGCGCGCCCGACGTGTTGGGCCGGTCGCCCGGCACCGCCATGACGTCGGCGCTGGGCTTCACCGCTGAACACTTCGCCGCCGCTCGCCGCACCTCCGGTGAGCGCGCCTGGTACGCCTTGTACGAGGGGGTGCCCTCGGCTCCCGAGGGCGGTCTGGTCAAGCGCGAGTGGCTCGATGCGTGGCGGCTGCCTGCAGCGCCGAGCGGCGCGGTCAAGACCGTGATCGGTGTTGACCCGGCTGACTCCGGCTCCGGCGACGCCTGCGGCATCGTCGCTGCGAGCCTCACGCCTGAGGGCGTCGTGGCTGTGATCGCCGATGTCTCCGCGCCGATGACGTCCGACCAATGGGCCAGGGCCGCTGTCGATCTGGCGGTCGACGTCGGCGCATCTGAGATCGCCGTGGAGGGATTCGCCGCCCGCGAGACGTATCGGCGTGTCGTCACCGATGCGCTGCGCCGCGCCAAGCTCGACCGCCCGATCAAGGTCACGACGTGGCCTCCCAAGGGCAGCGGTCGCGGCGGCGGTGATGCGCTGGCCCGGTCGGCGGCGCTGCTGCAGGGCTTGGAGACCGGCACCACCCGCATCGCCGGGCACCTGCCTGACCTCGAAGGCGCGGCGGTGACGTGGCAGGCCGGACAGCACCAGCCCGACGCCCTCGCCGCAACGGTCGTGGCTCACGACGTGCTGGTCCACTCGATCGGTCAGCGGTGGGGGTTTGCGTCACCGCTAGGCAGCGAGCGCCGTGCTCGCGAGGGCGCGATCACGGCCATGCCGGGGTACCTGCGCCGCCGGATCAGCGGGTAGCTGACCTCCCTGCCGTTGTCGGGGTGCGGGGGCATACTCGCGCCATGATCGCCGACACATGGACAGATCGGGACTTGCCGGTGCTGCGGGCAGCCGTCGAGATATTCGACCGCACGGGCCGGAATCCGAGCGCCGCTGAACTCGGGGCGGCGTGTGAGTTCGATAAGGACACAGTGCAGCGGGCACTGCGCGCTCTCTATCGAGAGCCGTACTTCGAGAAGGGCATGAATGCCTTCAGCGGGCAAATCCTCGCGGTCGGGCCGCCGACGAGTGCCGCGCTGCGGGTTGCCGGGCAGTGGCCCTCACCCGAGGTGCAGCTGGAACGACTGGTGGCGGCGTTCGAGGCCGTCGCCGCCGACGACTCGCGCCCCGAGGAGGAACGGAGCCGTGCCAAGCAAGCAGGGCTGTGGCTCACGGGTGCGCTCCAACAGATCGCCATCGGCGCGCTCGGAGGTGCAGGTGGCAACATGCTGTCCGGTTAGGGGGCGGCGGTCTCGCGGAGTTGTGTCGGTGACCCCGCGCATACTGGCGACTATGACCATTCCCGACAAACTGGCCACCCTTCGAGCTGCGCTTCAGATATGCGACGAGAACGACGGCGCAGCCAGCGCGGGGGCAATGGCTGCTCGATTCGGCGTTGAACTCGACGTGGCGGTTCGGAAGCTGCTGCCGTCGATCGCCGAGTACTTCGAGTCCAGTTTGCCGGGTGACGACGGTCTCGCCGTCGTTCGGCAGCCGACCGCCGAGGCGCGCCGGTTCGCCGGGGGGTCGTGAGTGCATGACCGAGCAGCAGACCCAAGAGGGCAGCTACAGCATCGACCTGCGTTTTCACAAGATCCTGTCGACCGTCGAGCAAGAACTGCAGACCGCCCTGGCGAAAGCTCGCCTGGAATCTGACCACGGCACCACGGTCGGAGACGGAGCCGAGGAGGCGGTGCGCACCACGCTGCGTAGCTATCTTCCCTTGGTCTACAGCGTCGGCAAGGGCATCGTCTACGACGCCTTTGGAGACGGCTCACGACAGACCGACGTCGTGATCACGAACCCCGACCATCCTCTGTCGTTCCCCGAGGGCAAGTCGGGAACCTACGTCGTGGACGGTGTCGCTGCCGCCGGGGAAGTCAAGTCCTGTCTTGACGTCGCCGCGCTCAGTGACTGCATCAACAAGGGCACGGTGTTTAAGCAACTGCGGATGACGGTCAACGAGTCGGACCACGTGATGACGGCCAAAGAGCAGGCCTACATGCAGCAGATCGGCATGGTGCCGCCTTACTTCGTTGTCGCGTTTGACAACAAGGTCGCCATCGAAACAATCGGTGAGCGCCTCCGCGAGGCGGACCTGATCCCACCGCCACCAGGTAAGTCGATGGGGCCGCACGACTGGGCAGACACGCCACAACCGCCGCTCGATGCGATCTGTGTGCTCGGGAAGGGCGTGTGGCTCTACCTGCGACCTGACAACCCGATGGGCATCCAGATCGGAATTCAGAAGGAAGACGGTTCGAAGACCGTCAAGAACGACTACTCGGGTTGGGCCTATGCCCAAACGGACGCTCCGCTGGTGCTGACGATGATATGGCTGCACGCCGCGATGCCCCGAGTGCTCCGAGGTACGTCGGTGTTCCGGCCCTACCTCATCCCGCCGATACGGCACGCCAACTACATGAAAGCCCAGGCCCAACCCGTCGGAACCGACGACCTCAGCAAGCCGGAGTCCGGCTGACTCAGATCACCTCCCCGTCCGGAATGTCGAGCTCAGCCGGCGAAACGAGGTTGCTGAGCGTTGGCTCCGGCAGCTTGGGCGGCAGGAACGATTCATCGTCAGGGTGCAGGTAGAGATACTCGCTAGCCGACCTGATCGTGCTCTCGTTGATGAACTTCTCCATCGCGGTTGTGCCTGGTTCGGCCGAGTCCAGTTGACCCGCCCGCACCCGTTCGACCGGATACCGGAACTCAATCATCGGCGTGACGTCGCTCATCACAAGGCCGAGTTTCCGGGTCACGGGAAACGTGATTCCCCACGCCGTCGCGAAACCCACACCCTGCCACGGCTTGCTATCTTCAGCGGGCACAAGGCCGACTGGTTGGTCGCAGGTGACCAACGAGCGGCGGTCAAATCGAACCAGCTTCCAGGGCCGAGACACGATGTACGGCAACGACTCATCCGCGCCGTTGATGATCTGTTCGATGTGCGCTATCGGCGCAAGGGTAATCGGTGGCCCGCTGGGTTGAGTCGCTTGCTGCCAGAGGGTTTCGGCCTCATCGTCATCGACCTCGACGCCGTAACGCTTCTCGACCCACTGCTTGATGTTGTCCCGCCCGGTGAACTGCACCTCCAAACGGGTCATCTGCGCGGCGAGGTATTCGAGGGTCCGACGGTGGTCGGGTCCGCGAAGGTATTGCACCGCCATATGGGTCGCGAGCGTCAGGCGGTCCTCTTCGGAGAGCGGCCAGGTGCCCTCCTCGATCACGCGCAGGACCGATGCCGCGTTACCTTCCAACAGTGACAGCGCCTTCTCGAACGCGTCCGCGCCGTCGGGATGTCCGTCGATCGAATAGAAGCGATTTGTCGCGGCAGTGTTTCTCACGCGAGACGTGTACCGCTTCTCGCCCGGCAATCTCACGGTTGTGATCCGTGCTGAGTCGTCTGCAAACCCAGCGAGGTAGAACTGGGGCACCGTGTGATGGAGCTTCGCCTCGGCGGCCAATTCGTCACTCCCCCATAAGCGTTGCGGCGACGGTTGCGCCGAGATTCCAACAGGCCTCAACGTCGGCTTTGGTCGGTTTGCCCGACACGATCACGGTCTCCGCGGCACGCTCCCAGCCCAATCCGGCGGTGATACCGTCGAGCGCACGTTCGGCTCCCTCGGTGCCTTCGTTGCCATGAAGGTAGACGCCGAACGGGCGGCCACGTGTGGAGTCGAGCAGCTGATAGTACGACTGGTCGAACGCCAGCTTCAAAGCACCGCTGATATAGCCCAGATTCGCCGGAGTGCCCAACACGTAGCCGTTGGCCTCCAGCATCTCGACAGGCGACACAGTGAGCGCCGGTCGGCGGACGACCTCCACGCCCTCGATGTCGGGATCGGTGGCACCGGCCACGACCGCCTCGAACATCTCCTGGCAGTGTGGCGACGGGGTGTGATGGATGATCAGCAGGCGTGGCACTGACGTCGCCCCCTCATATTGATTCGAAGAAGTCCTCATCAAGGCGGTAGAGCGTCACCGACTGCTCGGGCTGGACTCCAACGCCGTACTGCACAAGAAGCTCAGCGAGGCGGGCACCGTCGATCAGTTCTATCCGAGCGTTGATCCGCTCCGCTTCGTCTTGCGCACCTCTGGTGAAACGCGATGTCGTGATGAAGACTCCCCGATCACCCTGTTTCGAGAGCAGCGCCCCCGCAAAACCGTGAATTGCAGGCCGATCGACCGCCGCGTCCGTGTACCGCTTGGCCTGGATATAGATGCGGTCTAACCCCAGCGGGTCTTGGCTGATGATTCCGTCGACGCCGCCATCGCCGGAGGGCGCGGTTCGGTGCGCCGAGCCGGTGCGCCCGTACCCCATCCGGTCGAGTAATCGCACGACCAATTCCTCAAAGCCAGTGGGCGATAGCTTGAGCGCCGCCGCAAGCACTTCGCGCTCGACCGCCGTGCGGTTAATTCGCTCTGCACGCTCAGCGAGATCGTTCGGCGTACTCGAATCGTCGTCGGTGGCGGCTGACTTCTCCGCGCTGTCCCCATCGTCGGTGGACCGGCCTCGCTTCCGATCGCGGAACTCTAGATACGCCGGGTAAATCTCCAACGCCTTTGTGTCGATCCGCTGCGGGTGCTTGGCCAGCGCCGCACGACCCTCATCCGAGATCCTGACGAGGCCACGTCCCGGCCGTTCGATCAGACCGGCTTGACTCAGGTACGACATCGCCCATCCGGCGCGATTGTCGATGCGCCGCTGCCCACTCGGCACCTTGGCTGCGCGCTCCTCAACGGTAAGGGCGAACTCATCGGCCATCGCTTCGATCACGTCACGCGACCGATGAATCTGTCCGTCTGCCAGCGACGCGAGTACAGGGCGCATGAGCGTCTGATAGTCAGGGATCGTCACTGCGCAGGCTCCCGCTCAGACGAAAACATTGTGCTGCTCCCCCGCTTTTTAGATTGGTCGATGCGTGACACTCTGACTAGACCATCGGGCGCTCAGAGCACAAGCGCGGTCTAAGCTCAGTACGCCGGTATCTACCCCACAGATTCCACGTCACTCAGCCAGATCCTTCCGTGGTTCGATCTCCCATGTTCCATCCTCGTTGCGGGCGATCACACGAAGATCGACGTTCTCAGAGTGTGGTAACACCGGCCGCCCCGATATGTAGAGATTCCCGTGGATGCGAGTGGCGAAGTGCTCGACCCGGATTGATTTGTAGACCTTCGCGACCTGCACCGGGCCGCCCACAGTGCGAAATTCTGGATCCGCCGTCTGCTTATATAGGGCCTCTAGAGGGCGGTAGTCGAGCTTCCCCGACATGACGCCAAGACTGTAGTCCTTTGCCATCTGGCCAGTGAGTTTCCGGCCAGCATCGCCAATTACGCCATACAAACGAACCTTGGCGGGTCTCGCGATCGAGCGGGGCGGGTTTCGCAATCCGGCAAGGACGAACTGCGAAGTGCGCTTGTCGAAGAGGTAGTGGTAGATCAAGAATCTGCCCTCGGACCAGGACCATCCAGCTAGCAGAAACTCACAGCCGGGCGGATCCGCTGCGGCCGGACCTGCAGCCTGTTCCAGGACCACATTCAGCACGCGCTCGAGGTGACCGGCGTACTTCGGTAAGTCCAAGGTTCGCAACAACGATCCTTCGTAGGATCGCGTGGTGGCAAGCACCTGGAATATGAGTGGCAATGCTCGCCACGTGTTGCCGGCAAACCCCAGGAGTGCATCAGATCTACCGATATCGAAAATCTTGGCGCACGCGTCCCAATCTTCACCGCCACCTAAGCGGCTATCGCTAGCCATGACAAGTTCGCGCTGCAAGCCAACCTCGCGCTCCCACGCCACGACTGTTGTCATCCGACACTCCACGTGGAGCGGCGAGACATCGTCGGGGTACTAGACGGGTTTTGCACCAAATACTGTTTGAGGGCACCGCTAAGGTATCCGAGGTTGGCCGGTGTGCCGAGCACGTAGCCGTCGGCTTCCAGCATCTCGACCGGCGACACCGTGAGCGCCGGCCGCCGCAGCAGCTCCACGCCCTCGATTTCAGGGTCTGTCGCCCCGGATACGACCGCCTCGAACATCTCCTGACAGTGCGGCGACGGGGTATGGTGCACGACGAGCAGGGTCTTGGTCACCGACGCCTCCCACAGCGCCTTTCCAGCTCCGCGGCCGTTTTCATGGCTTCCCGGGCCCGACGGCGGTCGCCCGCGTAGTCGTGGGCCCTGGCCAGCCGGTACCAACGACGCCAGTCGTCGGGCTGGTGTTCGAGGTCGACGCGCACACTGTCGAACAACTGGTCGGCCGCGGCCCGTTCGATGCGGCCCGAGGGCCGCCGCGGCAGCGCGCTGACGTCAAGTTCCATCCCGTCGTCAGCGATGAGCCGGGCCAGCCTCTGATGTGCGAATCCGGCCCGCAGCGTGGCGATCATCGCCCATAGTCCGATGCCCGGCATGACCAACAAGGACAGCCCCAGGCCCATCGCGGCAGCCCGGCCCGAACCGATCAAGGTGAACCCAATGCGGCCGAGCAGAGCTAGGTACGCCAGCAATGCCAGGCACATGAACGCGATTAGCAGCTGGATGCGCATGGTGCGAGCGGCGCCTGTCATCGGATTCTGATTGTCCCGTTATCGCAGGTCGAGTAGCGGTTCAATGCCCAGGGTCAGGCCGGGATGGTCTCGGATGCAGCGCACCGCCAGCAGCACCCCGGGCACAAACGAGCTGCGATCGAGACTGTCGTGACGAATAGTCAGCGTCTCCCCTTGAGTTCCGAACAGCACCTCTTGGTGAGCGACCAGTCCGGCCAGCCGTACCGCGTGCACCGGGATGCCGTCGACGTCGGCGCCGCGGGCTCCGGGAAGACTGGTGCTGGTGGCATCGGGGTTGGGCGGCAAGCCTTTTCGAGCCGCGGCAATCAGCTTGGCAGTGCGCGTCGCGGTGCCCGACGGAGCATCGGCCTTGTTCGGGTGATGCAACTCGATGACCTCGGCCGAGTCGAAGAACCGAGCGGCCTGTTTGGCGAAATGCATACACAGCACCGCCCCGATGGCAAAGTTCGGCGCAATCAGCACCGATGTGTCGGGCTTTCCCGCGAGCCATTCTGCCACCTGCTGGACGCGCTCGGAAGTAAAGCCGGTGGTGCCGACCACCGCGTGAATCCCGTTGTCAATCAGGAACTTTAGATTATCCATCACGACTTCGGGGTGCGTGAAGTCGATGACCGCCTCGGTGTTGCCGTCGGTCAGCAGACTCAGCGGATCACCGGCATCCACCTCGGCCGACAGGGTCAGGTCTTCGGCGGCCCGCACCGCCGCCACCATCGTCGCTCCGACTTTGCCCTTGGCTCCCAGCACACCTACCCGCATTTGTTGAAGCCTACTGCGGCCGGTACTTCCGCAAACATGCGTGCTCGCCCATCTAAGCCTTCCGGCGCGGGCGCCCACGGATGGGCCGAAGGCTGCGACGGCATCCTTGCGGCTCGAGGTCCCAGTGACCGGCGCCGGGCTGGTCTCATGCCCGCTGTTATCCACAGTTCGCCAACCATCCACAGCCGACGACGATCGGGCGCCGCCTTCAGCCGCCCGCCATTAGGATTCGAATATGTGTTCGATACCGCGGGCGCTGGATGCACTCGATGCGGCGGTGGCGGCATTCGATGACGTCGACTTCGACGCGTTGCCGCCCGCGGCGCGATTGGGTGCGCTGGAGCGGTTGGAGTCGGCGCGCCGGCGCCAGGCGGTGATCAGCCATAACGTCATCGCCGGCCTGGCCAAGGAGGATCCCGCCCGCATCGGAGGCCCTGCCCACAAGGTGGTCGCCGATTGGCTGCGGATCAGCTACGCCGAGGCACGCCGCCGGCTCCACGACGCCCAGCAACTATCCCCGCGCGTGACGCTCACCGGAGAGCAACTGCCGCCCAATCTGCCCGCCACCGCCGTGTCGTGGCGCCAAGGCCTGCTCGACGGACAGCATCTGCGGGTGATCCAGACCTTCTTTCGCGACCTGCCCGAGGCCACCCCGCCCGGCACCGTCGAACGAGCCGAGAGGTTCCTGGCTGGGCAAGCGACAAAGTTGCGGCCCGACCAACTGGAGAAGGTGGCGCAGCGCTGCGCCCTCTACATCAATCCCGACGGCAAGTTTTCCGACGCCGACCGCGCGCGTCAGCGCGGCTTCACCTGGTGCGGGCAGCGCCGCGACGGCATGAGCATCGCCAAGCTGGTGGCATCACCGGAGCTGCGCGCCAACCTTGATGCGTGGCTGGCGCGCTTCGCCGCGCCCGGAATGTGCAATCCGGACGACGAACAAGCTTGCGTTACAGGCCAGCCCAGCGAAGACGCCGTCACGGCCGACCGGCGCGGTCCCGCCCAGCGCCAACACGATGCACTCAACGCCCTCGTCCGCGGCCAGCTCGGTGATCCGAAACTAGGCGCGCACAATGGATTACCCGTCACCGTCATCGTGTCCACCACGCTTCAAGAGCTCACCGCAGGCACCGGGCGAGCCGTCACCGGCGGCGGCACCCTGCTGCCCATGCCCGACGTGATCCGCCTGGCCCGGCACGCGTACCACTACCTCGCCGTGTTCGACCAGCACACCAGCCGCCCGCTGTATCTGGGCCGGTCCCGGCGAATCGCCTCACCGGATCAGCGCATCGTGCTGTATGCGCAAGACCGCGGCTGCACGCACCCCGGTTGCGACGTCCCCGGTTACTGGTGTGAAGTCCACCACGTAGAGGAGTGGGCAGCAGGCGGCCGCACCGACATCGACACACTCACCTTCGCCTGCACACCTGACCATAAACTCATCGGAAAAGGCTGGCACACAAGGAAACTCCCCAACGGCCGCACCGCATGGATTCCACCACCAGAACTGGACACCGGCACCCGAACCAACGACTACCACCACCCCGAACGCCTCTTCGACGAAGATGAAGCGCCTTGACAGGTTACTTTCTGAATCGACCGGCAAACCCGCGCAAGGGAATGTCGGCGCTGGTGATCAGGCCGGGGCGCGCGGCGACCACCGACTCGATCGCATTGAGAGCCGGCATGCCGGTGACCGTCATGCCAATCGAGGCGAAGTTGGCCGGGTTGGACAGATCGACGCCGGGCTTGGGGAAGATCATGTGCTTGTTGTAAACACACGGATCGCCCTTGATCTGAGTGATGTAGCAGCCCTTGATCTTCCAGCTCGGGTCGGTGTGCGGGGTCATCTGCCACTCCAGATGCGTCTCGACCCGCGCGACTCCGTCGACCATGCCCCGGTATTTGATGTAGCTGCCGCCCACCGAGCCTTCGGGCAGCATGTACCAGCCCAGGTCGACGTCTTTGGTACAGGCTCCCAGTTCATAGCTGAACACAACCTCGTCGAGCGGCAGATCGAAGCAGTCGGCCATCATGAGCACGCTGTCGGCGAAGACCCGGGTGTACTTTTCCAGCTTCGACGGGATTTGCGGATCGTCGACCGGTTGGCCATAACCGACCTCGATCCAGGTCTCCTTGGAGTGATGGCAAGACACGTCGACGGACTCGATCGTGGTGATGTTCTCGATCTCGGCGACATCAGCCGAACACACCACGCCGAGAACCTGATTCAGGCCAGGGTTCATGCCGGTGCCGTAGAACGAGGCCCCACCCTTCTCACAAGCCTCGGCCAACAGCTGGGTCACCGGCTTCCCCGACGGATGCGGATGGTTGTGGTCGCGGTGCCACCCGGTGATCCAGTCGGCGGTGGTGACGATATTGATGCCGGCCTCAAGCACTTTCACGTACAGGTCCTCGTCGGGAAACACCCCGTGGAAGGTCAGCACGTCCGGCTTGGCCGCGATGATCTCCTCGACGCTGCCGGTGGCCGATATGCCGATGGGCCCGATACCGGCCAGGTCCCCGGCGTCCGTGCCGACCTTGCCGGGCGAGTAGCAATGCACTCCGATCAGCTCCAGGTCCGGCTGCGCCTGAAGTCGCTTGATCATCTCGCGGCCGACGTTGCCGGTGGCGACCTGAAAGACGCGGATCGGGCGGCTCGGGGCATTCATTCGCTACGGCCTTTCGAGTGACGCGGCAGACACTTCGACCGCGCTGCGGCCGCGACCGTCCGGATAGAACTGCGTGGCCCAGGTGCGTATGGCGGTGAAACCCGCCAACTCGTCGGGGGCCAGCGCGGGCCGGTCGGAATAGCGCTGGTGAGCCCAGATCTCGATATCCTGCTCGAACTGCCGGATCACCTCCCGCCCGAACTCGCGCGCTCGGAGTTCGGCGCGGGCCGCATCCTTGCCCGTCGTCCGGCCGATATAGACCATGAACCGGACATCGGAGGTGGATCCGTCTACCGGCGTGATTGCCGAGATGGTGCGGTTGTCGACCATGCCCCAGCTCTTGGTCACCGCAACGCCAAGCCCGCCGTTGACCGCCTGCACGCCGCTGTTGACATCTTCGATCTGCTGACCGTCGTCACCCTCGAAGGTGATAGTGAAGTCGACATACGACACCGGCGCAGCGAAGTCGTGGCGGGTGAACACGGGCACGATCGGGGTCCGGTGCACGTACTTGAAATGCGCGAAGTCAACGCCGTTTTCGAGCACATACTGTGGATGGAGTTCCAGGCCCGGCCGGTACAACCGCTGCTGCGGGTGATAATCCGCTGCACTACCTTCGTCGAAGCTGGCGAACACATCGGGCACGTCGAAGAAGGGTTGGCGTCCGTCCACGTCGTGCCAGATGTACACCGACTCGTTGCGCTCAATCACGGGATACGTGCGAATGCGCCGCCCGCGGTTGGGCCGGTCCTGATACGGGATGCATACGTTGCGGCCCTGTTGACTCCACTGCCAGCCGTGGAAGGGACATTGCAACACCTCGCCGACTACTCTGCCGCCATAACCAAGGTGGGCGCCGAGGTGTTCGCAATAAGCGTTCATCACGGTCAGGCGGCCGGACGCGGCGCGCCACGCGACCATGTCCTGAGAGAAGTACTTCATCCGATGGACGTCACCGACCCCGATTTCGTCGCACCAAGCCACCTGGAACCATCCGGTCGGCTTCATCGACAGCGGGGGCTTGGCCATCTCAGCGGTCCTCCTTGGGTACGAATGATAGGCGGCAGCCGCGGGAAAAGCACAGTCCCCTCTACGAAAAATTGGCGTGCCGCAATGACGGAGCAGCCCTCAGCGATCGATGACCACGCGGCGGCTCTTCGCCCGGGACACGCACACCAGCATCTCGTCATCGCCTTCAGCTGCGCGGCCGCGGTGATCGACCTGTCCGGCAAGGACTTTGACCTTGCACGTGCCACAGAAGCCCTGCTGACAGGAGTATGCGGTGGTCGGGTCGTCGTCGCGCATGACGTCCAGCGCCGACCGGTTGGCCGGGATCCTCAGTACCCGGCCCGACCGCCCGAACTCCACCTCGAAGGGAGCGCCATCGACCACCGGCGGCGGGCTGAACCGCTCGTAGTGCAGTGGTGCGCGGGCGTGTCGAGCGCGAGCCGCACATACCGCCTCCAGCATGGGGGTCGGCCCACACACATAAACAGCCGTCCTCGGCCCGGCGTCACCCAGCAGCTCATCGACTTTAGGAAAGCGGCCGCGATCGTCGTCGGCCCAGACGGTCACCCGCTCCGGCGCCACCGCCATGACCTCCTCGAGCAACGGCATGTGGCCTCGGCTTCGGCCGGCATATACTGCACGCCAATCGGTTCCGCGCTGGTGAGCCATCTGGATCATCGGCAGGATTGGTGTCACTCCGATGCCGCCGATCACGAAAAGCAGGTCCTGTTCGGCCGTTCCGAGGCAGAACGCGTTGCGGGGCCCTTCGAAAACGAGTAAGTCGCCGACGTCATAGGCCTCATGCATCTCCACCGAGCCGCCGCCACCGTCGGCGATGCGCTGGACCGCGATCCGGTAATCCGTGCGGCGCCCGGGCCGCCCGCACAGTGAGTACTGCCGGCGCCGGCCCGAGGGCAGGTGCACGTCGATGTGAGCGCCGGGCGTCCAGGACGGCAGCAATCCACCATCCGGATGGGCCAGGGTCAACGCCACCACATCGGATGCCACGAATTGGCGTTTCACAATGGTCGCCAGATGTGTCCGTCGCACCGGGCTCACCCGCGACGGGTCCCACCGTGAGGCCGACGCCAACCCACCCAATAGCGTACGAACTCCCCACAACGCGGTGGCAAAGCGATCCGGGCGGCCCCCACCGTGCAGATCGGCTGGCCTACTGCGCCAAATACTTTGCGGCACCGTCGAACTCGACCACCCAAGCAACCGGCGCATCGCCGGGTCGCGCCTCTGAGCCATCGGTCAGTGCGACGCGCGGGCGGCGGGTGAAACGGCCAAGTAATCCACCGCCTTGTCCAGTCCACCCAGCTGTGACGGGTGGAAACCTGGCCGGTAGTAGTGACCGACGACCCGCAGCAATCGCCACGGGCCCGGCAGCAGACCGCGGCGCGCGGCATCGACGTAGTCGCGCCAACGGGGCTTGACGCCCGGCGGCACGTGGGGATCCACCGAATACATGAACTGCACTCCGCGAATCCACAACAGCAACAGCACCGGGGTGACTGCCAGCTGGGCGCGCACCTGCCGCCAATAGCCGGCGCGCAAGTGCTTCATGGTGTCGAAGGCCACCGATTTGTGCTCGACCTCTTCTGCGCCATGCCACCGGAGCATGTCCAGCATCACCGCATCGGCGCCGACGACGTCAAGCTGCGGGGAGTCCAGAATCCACTCGCCCAGCACAGCGGTGTAATGCTCGATCGCCGAGATGAACGAGACCTGCTCCAACAACCAGCGATGCTGTCTGCGTACGCTACGCCGGGGTTTGTCCGCCAACAGCTTCTCAAACAGCCAGTTGATCTGGTCGGTGAAGGGCGTGACGTCCACACCCTGGGCATCGAAGTAGGCCAGCACGCCAAAATGCGCTTGCGAATGCATCGCCTCTTGCCCGATGAATCCCTGTACGTCCAGTCGCAGCTGATCGTCCTTGAGCAGCGGCAAGGTCTTCTTGAACACTTCGACGAAGAACTCCTCGCCGGCCGGCAGCAGTAGGTGCAGCACATTCATGAAGTGCGTGGCCAACGGTTCGTCCGGAACATAGTGGAATGGCAAACGCGCCCAGTCGAACTCGACATCGCGTGCTTCCAGGACTAGATGCTCATGGTCGGCATGGCCCGGCTTGCCGGCGTGCAGCCCCGCTGCCCGTTCATCGACGGTGAACATGAGGCCCCCTTGCCTGGACGTTTACATCAGCGCGGCAATTGTCGTCCCCGTGGACACCACGCGCCGGTCAGTATAGTGCCGTGTCCGCTACTTGGCCTCAGCGCGCTGCTTGAGGCGGCGCAGGGTGAGCTGGATGTGTTCGGCGTTGGCCGCCGCCCGATCGTTGACCCCGGTTGCCATGCTGGCTAGCTTGCGAAACCAGCGCGGCCGACGGTCCCACGTGCTCTCGGTGACCCGGCAGCCGCCGTCGGAGGCGACGATGTCGTATTGCCATCGCGCCACCGGAATGACAGCGCTGCGTACATCGAATGCGAAGGTGCGCCCCGGTTCGGCGTCGGTCACGGTACATGTCGTGTGCCAGCGTCGACCGCCATTTTCGTTGTGGCCGACGAACACCGCCCCTTTGCGGACTGCGTCGCCCTTGCGCAATTGCATCGACACCGCCTCCTCGGCCAACGAGGCCAGTGTCGGCAAGTCGGTGATCATCCCGTACACCCGCTCCGGGCTGGCGTTGATCTGGACAGTGGCCGACACCGAGAGCTCAGTCATTGGCCGATCATAGCCAGCCCGCGTAGCCGCCTCGCCGATCATCGACGTCGGGGGCCCTCCGGCCGGTCAGAATCTGCGACAGTACTGATTCCCGCTATCGCAGAAACCAACGCCCGCAACAATTTTCGAAAGCCGCGCTACAGCAATCGCAGGTCAGGGGCCAACGACGCGACGATGTCGGCCGCCGGACCCGGCCGGACCTCCCGGTAGCCCGTACCCGCCCAGAGGTTGGTCCCGTGCGGGTCGTCCGCGGCGACCGCTGCTGCCCGTATCGGTTTGGTCATCTGGTTGACCTCGGGATAGCCCAGTGGCGCCACATGGTCGAGCAGTCGCGTGAAGTTGTTCGCCAGCCCGCGGGCGTACCGGCCCGAGAATGCCCGCGTGACCAGCGTTGAGTCGAACTCCGGGTTCTTCAGTGCAACCCGATGCGCCGGGTTGGTTCCCGCTTCGTCGGCGAGCAGCAGCGCGGTGCCCACCTGGGCGGCGATGGCTCCCCTGCGCAGGACGGCCGCGACGTCCTCGGCGGTGCCCAGGCCGCCGGCGGCGATGAGCGGAACCTCGTGTGCCTTGCCGATCCGATCGAGCAGCTGGTGCAGCGATTCCTCCCCCGGCTCCATGTCCGGCGCGAAGGTGCCACGATGCCCGCCAGCGCCCGGGCCCTGCACCACCAGGCTGTCGGCACCGGCCGCGACGGCAACGCCGGCCTCATACGACGACG
The DNA here is from genome assembly GCF_900566085.1 of Mycobacterium attenuatum. Taxonomy (GTDB): domain Bacteria; phylum Actinomycetota; class Actinomycetes; order Mycobacteriales; family Mycobacteriaceae; genus Mycobacterium; species Mycobacterium attenuatum. Next base: position 50,308 of record NZ_UPHT01000057.1, on the reverse strand, counting down.
TCACGGTGATCGACACCAGCAGTCCGAGCGCGCTCAGCCGGCGAATGACATCCGGCGGCGGCGCCCCGAAAGTGAACGACACCACCTCCGGGCGCACGTCGGCCACCACTTCGAGTTTGCGCGCCCAATCGTCGTCGTCGCCGTGTATCGGCTGGCCGACCTCACAGCGGTAGTACTCGGCAACCTCTTCGAGTTCTTCCGCGTAATACTCCAGCTGCATCCAGTCGGCGACGCTGGGCTGGGGCACAAATAGGTTCGCCCCGATCGGGCCCGTGGTCGCGGCGCGCGCGGCGGCGATATCGTCGGCAAACTTGTCTGCGGTGATGTAGCCACCCGCGACGAAGCCCAGCCCGCCCGCATTCGACACCGCCGCGGCCAGGGCCGCAGTGCCCGGCCCGCCGGCCATCGGCGCACCAACGATGGGCACCGCGATGTCCCAGAAGCCCAGCACCATCGGATTAATTTACCATCGCTCGAAGTTGTTGCGGCAGCTGTCGTTTCGAGCCATACGGTCCCAGGACGGCAGCGCCATAGCGTTTGCCCAGCAGCCGCCGGGCCACCAGGTTGACTTCGTCGACGGTGACCCGCTCGATTTGCTGAAGCGTGTGCTCGATGCTGCGGTGCTTGCCGTAATTCAATTCGCTGCGACCGATGCGGCTCATCCGCGAGCTGGAATCTTCCAGGCCCAGCACCAGCCCGCCGCGCAACGACCCCTTGGCGATCCGGCATTCCGCCTCGGTGATGCCGTCGCGCGCCACCGATTCCAGCACGCTGGCGGTCACTCGCATCACCTCGGCGAAACGTTCGGGCAGGCAGGCCGCATACACCGAAAGGGCGCCGCTGTCGGCGAAAATGTCCAGCGCGGAATACACCGAGTAGGCCAACCCGCGGGCCTCGCGGATCTCCTGGAACAGCCTCGAACTGAGCCCGCCACCCAACGCGGTGTGCAGCACCGACAGCGCCCACCGATGCTGCCAACCGCGTCCGGGCGTTCGGATGCCCAGCGAGACGTGTGTCTGCTCGGCATCGCGCTCGGCCAGCGTCAACCCGGGCATGCCGTTCACCCGGCCGGCGCCCTTGCGGGGTGCGACGGGCCGGCGCCCGCGGACCAACCGCGGCCCGAAGTGCTCCCGCACCAAAGCGACCACCTCGTCGTGGTCGACGTTGCCGGCCACCGCCACGACCATGCGCTCGGGTGTGTAGCGCCGCACGTGAAACGACTGCAGCTGGGCCCGCGTCATCGCCGATACGGATTGCACGGTCCCGATCACCGGCCGGCCCACCGGATGGTTGCCGAACAGCGCCGAGAGGAACAGGTCTGCCAGCGCGTCCTCGGGATCGTCGTCGCGCATCGCGATCTCCTCGAGGACGACGTCGCGTTCCAGCTCGACATCGTCGGCGGCGCAACGCCCGTTGAGCACCACATCGGAGACCAGATCCATGGCCAACGCCAGGTCAGCGTCGAGCACATGCGCGTAGTAACAGGTGTGTTCCTTGGCGGTGAACGCGTTCAGCTCGCCGCCCACGGCGTCCATTGCCTGCGCGATGTCCACGGCCGTGCGGGTGGGCGTCGACTTGAACAGCAGGTGCTCGAGGAAGTGCGCAGCACCGGCCACCGTGGTGCCCTCGTCACGCGATCCCACGCCGATCCAGAGCCCGACCGAGGCCGAACGCACCGATGGCAAGTATTCGGTAACGACGCGCAGACCGCCTGGCAGCGTAGTACGGCGCACCGCCTGGGCCGCCGCTGGCTCAGCTGCTGGCCGTCGCGGCATCGGTTGGCGCTGCGGTGCCAGAAGGCGCGTTGGCGGAGTTTTCCTCTTCGGCCACCAAGACGAGCGAGATCTTGCCGCGCTTGTCGATATCGGCGATCTCTACCCGCAGCTTGTCGCCGACGTTGACCACGTCCTCGACCTTCGCGATCCGCTTGCCCTTGCCGAGCTTGGAGATGTGCACCAGGCCGTCCCGCCCGGGCAGCAAGGACACGAAGGCACCGAAATCGGTTGTCTTGACCACCGTTCCGAGGAACCGCTCCCCTACCGTCGGCAACTGGGGATTGGCGATGGCGTTGATCCGGTCGATCGCGGCCTGCGCCGAGGGCCCGTCGGTGGCGCCGACGAACACGGTTCCGTCGTCCTCGATGGAGATCTGCGCACCGGTTTCTTCGGTGATGGCGTTGATGACCTTGCCCTTGGGGCCGATGACCTCGCCGATCTTGTCCACCGGAACCTTGATGGTGGTGACACGCGGCGCATACGGGCTCATCTCGTCGGGTCGGTCGATGGCCTCGGCCATCACCTCCAAGATGGTCAGCCGGGCGTCGCGGGCCTGCTCCAGCGCGCCGGCGAGCACCTGAGAGGGAATGCCGTCGAGCTTGGTGTCCAGCTGCAAAGCGGTGACGAAGTCCTTGGTTCCGGCGACCTTGAAGTCCATGTCGCCAAAGGCGTCTTCGGCGCCCAGGATGTCGGTCAGGGTGACGAACCGGCGCTCGGTTTCGCCACCGTCAACCTCGACATCGTCGGAGACCAAACCCATCGCGATGCCGGCCACCGGCGCCTTCAGCGGCACGCCGGCGTTGAGCAGAGCCAGGGTGGACGCGCAGACCGATCCCATCGATGTCGAGCCGTTGGAGCCCAGCGCTTCGGACACCTGGCGGATGGCGTAGGGGAACTCCTCAACACTGGGCAGCACCGGCACCAGCGCTCGCTCGGCCAGCGCACCGTGGCCGATCTCCCGCCGCTTGGGCGAGCCGACCCGGCCGGTCTCGCCGGTGGAGAACGGCGGGAAGTTGTAGTGATGCATGTAGCGCTTGGACGTCTCGGGGCCCAGCGAGTCGATCTGCTGGGCCATCTTGACCATGTCGAGCGTCGTCACACCGAGGATCTGAGTTTCACCGCGTTCGAACAGTGCGCTGCCGTGTGCCCGCGGTACCACGGCGACCTCGGCCGACAAAGCGCGGATGTCAGTGATGCCGCGGCCGTCGATGCGGAAGTGGTCGGTGACGATGCGCTGCCGGACTAGCTTCTTGGTCAGCGCACGGAACGCGGCGCCGATCTCCTTCTCCCTGCCCGGGTAGGTTTCGACGAGCCGCTCGAGCACCTGGGTCTTGATTTCGTCGGTGCGCTGGTTGCGTTCGGCCTTGCCGGCGATGGTCAGCGCGGCCGACAACTCGTCGGTGGCCACCGAGGACACCGCGTAGTAGACGTCGTCGCCGTACTCGGGGAACACGGGGTAGTCAGCGGCCGGTTTCGACGACATCCCAGTCGCCTCGGCGAGCTCCTGCTGCGCGGTGCAGAGTGCGGCAATAAACGGTTTGGCCGCCTCTAAGCCTTGTGCGACAACGCTTTCCGTAGGCGCCTGGGCACCGCCTTCGACGAGTTCGATGACCTTTTCGGTGGCCTCGGCTTCGACCATCATGATTGCGACGTCATTTTTCTCGAGGCTGCCGCCACCGTCACCGACCATCCGGCCGGCGACCACCATGTCGAACACCGCACGCCCGATCTGTTCGACGGTCGGAAACGCAATCCAAGTGCCGTCGATCAGCGCGACGCGCACCGCGCCGATAGGTCCGGAGAACGGCAGGCCACCCAGCTGGGTGGACGCCGACGCGGCGTTGATCGCCAGCACGTCGTACAGGTCGTTGGGGTCCAGGCTCAGGATGGTCACCACGATCTGGATTTCGTTGCGCAGACCGTCGACGAACGACGGGCGCAGCGGCCGGTCGATGAGCCGGCAGGTCAGGATGGCGTCGGTGGAGGGTCGCCCCTCCCGGCGGAAGAACGAACCGGGAATCCGGCCCGCGGCATACATCCGCTCCTCGACGTCGACGGTCAGCGGGAAGAAGTCGAAATGCTCCTTGGGGTTCTTGCTGGCGGTGGTCGCCGACAGGAGCATGTTCTCCTCGTCGAGGTAGGCGACGACAGCGCCGGCCGCCTGTAAGGCCAATCGGCCGGTCTCAAACCGGATGGTGCGGGTGCCAAAGCTCCCGTTGTCGATGGTGGCGGTCGCTTCGAACACGCCTTCTTCAATTTCAGCTACAGACATGACGTCCGCGCGCCCTCTCTGGGTTGTTCAACTGTTTCGCGTTGTCACGTACACCCTGAGGGTTCGCAGGGCCGGCTCGCGGGCCCGGACGGACCTGCGAGCCGCCCTGAGTGAGCGTCCCTAAAAGCGAGCCTGAATGCGGCTACGGCCATCGATCGAAGCGGCCGACCTTCCCAGATCCGGGGAGCCCGGCCGCCACTACCGAAGACCGCCCGATACAGGCCGGGCTGCTCCCTCGGACATACCTTGTGACTCGCTGGAGCGGTACACGCGGATCTACGTGGACCGCACCACTTGCTCGGGCCGAACCGGCCCAGAACGTCATCACTGTACACCGGCTAACTACCGGGTCATGGGAAGACCCGGATGCCTGATGTGTCCGACCACTATGTCCGCGGTCCGTTGCTGACGTCCTCGACGCACACGGCGAATCGCCGCTGGGTGTAGGTATAGCCCACGCCGCTGACACATTGGTCGGCGGTCACCGGCGGATCCAGGTCTCGAAGGATCTGCGTGGCCCGTTGTCGGTGTGGCGCCGAGGTATCGTTGCAGTCCACCCGGAACGGGTCGGTCTTGTGCGCCGGGTCGACGCTCATGCAGCCGCCGACCACCCAGTCAATGTCCAGGCACAAGGTGCTGTCTTCACCGCTCAACGAGTTATGCATGGAATACGAGGAGTCGATGTCGGCCGGGCATTGCGCGCGGCCGACCCCGGGCTTCACCACGGCGATGACCTTGAAATTCGAATCCGGGGTGCCGCACGCCGCCTTGGTGACCTGCGGTCGGTCCGGCGTGCCACCGAGCCGGAGACAATCCCCCACCTTGAGGTCAGCGACGTTGGCCGCGGACGAACACCCCAGCACTATCCCGGATGCCGCCACGAACACGCACGCGAGCGTGCGCATGCCGCCAGGTGTCAGCGACGCAGACCCAGCCGCTCGATAAGTGAGCGATAACGCTCGACATCGATCTGGGAGATGTACTTGATCAGCCGGCGGCGGCGTCCCACCAGGAGCAACAGTCCGCGGCGTGAGTGGTGGTCATGCTTGTGCACCTTCAGGTGCTCGGTTAGGTCGGCGATCCGCTTGGTCAGCAGCGCGATCTGCGCTTCGGGGGAACCGGTGTCGGTCTCGTGCAGACCGTAGGTCTTGAGAATTTCCTTTTTCTGCTCGGCAGTCAGCGCCACGAAACATCTCCATCAATTGGTCCGCGATCAAGGATTTTTCCGGCACGGCCGCCGCGAACCGCAGCACGCGCCGATTGACGACGGGCAGTCTAACAGCGGTTCAGCCCGGCGGCATAACCGTCAGCCCGCGGCCAGCAGCGTTCGGGTGCACTCGGTGTCGGCGGCAATCTCGGCGACGAGATCACGCACCGATTCGAACTTCTTCTGGCCGCGGATGCGAGCGACGAAGTCCAGGGCCACGTGCTGGCCGTACAGGTCTGCGGTGGTGTCAAGCACGAAAGCCTCGACAGTTCGGGTGCGCCCGGAGAAGGTCGGATTGGTCCCGATGGACACCGCAGCCTGATAGCGCTCACCGGGAATCACCGCGCCGGTGGCCGGACCATGGCCCAAGACGGTGAACCACGCGGCGTACACACCGTCGGCCGGTATGGCCGAATACATCGGGGGCGCGATGTTGGCGGTGGGAAAGCCCAGCTCGGCCCCTCGCCCATAACCTCGGACCACCACGCCTTCCACGCGGTGCGGCCGGCCCAATGCTTCGGTGGCGGCCATGACATCGCCTGCGTCCACGCACGACCGGATGTAGGTGGAGGAGAACGTCACCGTCTCGTGGCTGTGATGCTCGGACACCAGCGACATCGACTCCACCGCGAACCCCAATCGCTCGCCGGCCCGGCGCAGGGTGTGCACGTTGCCGGCCGCCTTCTTTCCGAAGGTGAAGTTCTCACCCACGACGACCTCAACCACGTGCAGGTGCTCGACCAGCAGCTCGTGGATGTAGCGCTCCGGTGTGAGCTTCATGAAATCGGTGGTGAAGGGCATCACCAGAAACACGTCGATACCCAGTTCTTCGACCAGCTCGGCGCGGCGGGTCAGCGTCGTCAGCTGCGCCGGATGGCTGCCGGGGTACACCACTTCCATGGGGTGTGGATCGAACGTCATCAGCACGGTCGGGACACCACGCGTCCTGCCGGCTTTCACGGCGTGTGCGATCAACTCGGCGTGCCCCCGATGCACCCCGTCGAACACTCCGACGGTGAGTACACATCGACCCCAGTCCGTGGGGATCTCGTCTTGACCGCGCCACCGCTGCACAGTCGCAAGCCTACGGCGCCGGTACAGCTGCGGCGGGCAGGATCGGCGAGTTATCGCTGGTTCGCGCTGCTCGCGCCGAGACTGCGCTGCCCGCACCGAGACTGCGCCCAGAGCGCCGATCGCGGCCTTGGGCTCGCGCGCCCACCGCAGGCTCGACAACGGCACCGGCCAACCGAGGCGATCGCAGACCCGGTTTTAGGTCAGGTGCGCCTAAACTCTCAGGTTGTGAGGGCTGACGAAGAGCCTGGCGGTCTCACCGCGGTTGCCCAGGACTACCTGAAGGTCATCTGGAAGGCTCAGGAATGGTCGTTGGAAAAGGTCAGTACCAAGATGCTGGCCGAGAAGATCGGGGTTTCGGCCAGCACGGCCTCGGAGTCGATCCGCAGACTCGCCGAACAGGGTTTGGTCGACCACGAAAAATACGGCGCGGTGACGTTGACCGACGCCGGCCGTCGCGCGGCGCTGGCGATGGTGCGCCGGCACCGGCTTCTGGAGACGTTCCTGGTCAATGAACTCGGTTACGGCTGGGACGAAGTGCACGACGAGGCCGAGGTGCTCGAGCATGCGGTATCGGATCGGCTGGTGGCTCGAATCGACGCCAAGCTGGGCTTTCCGCAGCGCGATCCGCACGGGGACCCCATTCCGGCATCCGACGGGCAAGTGCCCACGCCGCCGGCCCGGCAACTGTGGGAGTGCCGCGACGGCGATACCGGCACGGTGGCCCGCATCTCCGATGCCGAACCGGAAATGCTGCGGTATTTCGACAGTGTCGGAATCAGCCTGGACTCGCGGCTGCGGGTAGTGACCCGGCGCGAGTTCGCCGGCATGATCTCAGTGGCGATCGACTCCGGTGACGGCGGCCCGACGCCTGTCGAGTTGGGGAGCCCGGCGGCACGAGCGATCTGGGTGGTGGCCTAGCGTCAGGCCAGTAGGCCCTTGGCGATATGCGTTACCTGGATCTCGTTGCTGCCGGCATAGATCATCAGCGACTTCGCGTCCCGGGCAAGCTGTTCGACCCGATACTCCGCCATATAGCCGTTGCCGCCGAACAATTGCACGGCCTCCATCGCGACGTCGGTGGCGGCCTCCGAGGAATAGAGCTTGATGGCCGACGCCTCGGCCAGTGACGGAAGCTTGCCGGCCTTGAGCCGTTCCAGAATTTGAAACACCATGTTCTGCACGTTGATTCGGGCAATCTCCATCTTGGCAAGCTTGAGCTGGATCAGCTGGAACTGCCCGATATTCTTGCCCCAGAGGGTGCGGGTCTTCGCATATGCCACACACAGCCGGTGACATTCGTTGATGATGCCCAGCGCCATCAACGCGACCCCGAGGCGTTCCGCGGCGAAGTTGGCCCGGGCACTGTCGCGGCCGTCGCCGTCGGTGTGCTGTTCCTGCTCCCCCAGCAGACGGTCCGGAGTCAGTCGCACGCTGTCGAAGAAAAGTTCGCCGGTCGGCGACGACATCATGCCCATCTTCTTGAACGGCTTGCCCTGCGTCAGACCCGGCATTCCCGCATCCAAAACGAAGGTGAGCACCGGCCGGTTGCGCCGGTCCGAATCGGCGTCGCCAGCGGAGCCGTCGTCGAGTTTCGCGTAGACCACCAGCACGTCCGCGTCGGGACCGTTGGTGATGAAGGTCTTCTGCCCGTTGAGAATGTAGTCCGCGCCGTCGCGCTTGACGTGGGTTTTCATGCCGCCGAACGCATCCGAGCCCGAGTCAGGCTCGGTGATTGCCCACGCCGCGACCTTTTCCAGCGTCATCAGCTCAGGCAACCAGCGCTCCTTCTGGGCCAGCGTGCCGCGGCTCATGATGGTCGCCGCCCCCAACCCGATGCTGACCGCGACCGTGCTGATCAATCCGATGCTCACCCCCGCAAGTTCGGACACCATGACCGCAACCATCGACGCCTGAGCGCCGAGGACACCGAAACTGCTTGAACTGCCACCTCTTTCGTTCTTTCCGTGGCGCTCAGCCCGTTCCCGGTCCAGCATCGACTTGACCGATTCGGCGGCCACCGCGTCGAGGCCGAACTGGCTGAACAGCTTGCGCACGATCGGATATGGCGACAGCGCACCGGTTTCCAACTCGTCCAGATTCGGCCGGATTTCTTTGTCGATGAATTGGCGAACCGCGTCGCGCATCATCAGATCGGTCTCGGACCACTCGATCACGGCGCGCGCCCGATCTCAGCGCTCGGCGCGCTGGTAGGCGGTGACGACGGCGGCGCCGCCTAGCCCGATGTTGTGTTGCAAAGCGGCGGTGACGTTGTCGACCTGCCGCTTGTCTGCGGTGCCGCGCAGTTGCCAAGTCAATTCGGAGCACTGCGCCAAGCCCGTCGCGCCCAGCGGATGCCCCTTGGAGATGAGACCGCCGGAAGGGTTGACCACCCAGCGTCCGCCATAGGTGGTGTCGCCGTTGTCGATCAGCTTGGGCGCCTCGCCCGGGCCGCATAGGCCCAGCGCCTCGTACAGCAAGAGCTCGTTGGCCGAAAAGCAGTCGTGCAACTCGATAACCTGAAAGTCCTCGGGACCGAGTCCCGATTGCTGATAAACACGTTGTGCCGCTTGAACATTCATGTCGTAGCCAATGAGGTTCTTGGCGCTGCCGTCGAAGGTGGACGCGAAATCGGTTGTCATGGCCTGACCGACGATCTCCACCGCCTGGCCGGCCAGCCCGTGACTGTCGACGAACGATTCCGATGCCAGGATAGCCGCAGCCGAACCGTCGGAGGTCGGCGAACATTGCAGCTTAGTCAGCGGGTCGGAGATCATCCGCGACGCCAGGATGTCGTCGAGGGTGTAGGACTCCTGAAACTGCGCATAGGGGTTGTTGACCGAATGCTTGTGATTCTTGTAGCCGATCTTGGCGAAATGCTCTGCGGTGGTGCCGTACTGCTTCATGTGCTCCCGGCCGGCGGCGCCGAACATCCACGGGGCCACCGGCATGGCGAACTCGTCGATCTGCGCCAGCGCCTTGACGTGTCTGGCCATCGGCGATTCGCGGTCTTGCGCACCACCGCTCAACGAACCGGGTTGCATCTTCTCGAAGCCGAGCGCGATCGTGCAGTCGGCGATTCCGCCGCGGATGGCCTGGGCCGCCAAGAACAGCGCCGTCGAGCCGGTCGAGCAGTTGTTGTTGACGTTGACGATCGGGATCCCGGTCATGCCGAGCTCGTAGAGCGCCCGCTGCCCGGACGTCGAATCGCCGGCGACATAGCCGACGTAGCCTTGCTCGACGTCGTTGTAGTCGACGCCGGCATCGCGCAGCGCGTTGGTTCCCGATTCCCGCGCCATGTCGGGATAGTCCCAGCCTTCGCGGCGGCCCGGCTTCTCGAACTTGGTCATGCCCACACCGACGACAAAAACCTTGCTAGGCATCTTGGGAGACATGCACGCCCCTTCCATTCGAGCAGCGGCCGCCCGGCGAGCGCCGTTGGCCTGCCTCCCAGTGTGCAACCTGGATACCGACGGACAACAGCCCGGGTGCCCTACAACGTTGCCGGACGAATTACGACCAGGGATCTGGTCCGTGGACCGTCGTCGCGCAGCAGCGCAATCACCCGCCCGTCGGCGTCGGCGGCGGCGTATATGCCGTCGATACCGGCCGGCGCGAGGGGCCGGCCGTTGGCGGTGGCCTCGGCCTCCTTGGCAGTGAGGTCGCGGCGAGGAAACATCAGCAGGCACGCGTCGTCCAGGCTCAGGCTGAGTTGCGGATGCTGCGCCAGCTTGTCGAGCGAGCACGCCTGGTCCAGGCCGAAGCGGCCCACCCGGGTGCGTCGCAACGACGTCAGGTGGCCACCCACGCCAAGGGCATCACCGAGATCGCGCGCCAACGCGCGAATGTAGGTGCCCGACGAGCAGTCGACTTCCACGTCGAGGTCGACGACGCCGTCACCGCCGCGTCGCGCGGCCAGAACGTCGAACCGGTCGACGCGTACCGGCCGAGCTTGCAGCGCGACGTCATGACCCTGGCGGGCGAGCTCATAGGCGCGACGGCCGCCGACCTTGATCGCACTGACCGCCGAGGGCACCTGACTGATGTCGCCACACAGCCCGGCGATTGTGCTGGCGATCTGCTCATCCGTGAGATGCGCGGCGGAAACGGTGTGCAGCACTTCACCTTCGGCGTCGTCGGTGGACGTGGACCGGCCCAGGCGGATGGTGGCGGCATACGACTTCGACGTCGCGGTCAGCAGGCCCAGGATCTTGGTGGCGCGTTCGATTCCGATGACCAGCACGCCGGTGGCCATCGGGTCCAGCGTCCCTGCATGGCCTACCTTGCGGGTGGCGAAGATGCGGCGGCACCGCCCCACCACGTCGTGACTGGTCATTCCGGGCGGCTTGTCGACCACCACAAGACCTGGGCCGGTGCGGCTTTGGCTCATAGCACGATAGCGGTGAGCACCAGGCCACGTTCGACCGACCATCGGCCGCTCAGCGTCGTCAGCGGCGGACCCGATAGAGCCGACGGGTCGATCAGGATGCGCGACCTGAAGCGGCCCGTCATACCGGAGGCGTCGGCGTCGAACGTGATGTGGGCGTCTTCGAAACCCAGCCATCTCTCGGTCAGCGGGAACCACGCCTTGTACGTTGCCTCCTTGGCGCAGAATAAGATTCGGTCCCAGTGCAGGCCGGCCGGCATGCTGTGGGACAGTTCGGCGCGTTCGGCAGGCAGGCTGATCGCGTCGAGCACGCCGTTGGGCAGCACGTCGTGCGGTTCGGCGTCGATGCCCACCGAACGCACCGCCCCGCTGCGCCCGACCACCGCGCCCCGATAACCGGTGCAGTGGGTCAGACTGCCGACGACGCCGTCGGGCCAGCAGGGTTGTCCCTTGTCGCCCTTGAGAATCGGCACCGGCGGCACGCCGAGCTCACGCAGCGCGACGCGGGCGCAATGGCGGGCGGTGATGAATTCGTTGCGGCGCTTGTCCACCGATCTGGCAATCAACGGCTCCTCGTCCGGCAACGGCGCCAGACCGGGCGGGTCGGAGTACATCTCGGCATACGCCAGATCCTCGACCACCGCGCCGGGCAACACCGACGACACCAGCATGCTCGTCGTCACCGCCGTAATTGCCGCTGCCGCAATCGTTCCCGGAATTGGGCGGCTTGGGCACGCATCTCGGGAGTGATGACAAAGTGGCCGCCGAAGTCGTTGAGATAACCCGGCGCGTACTGCGGGTCGGGCAGGACTTGGCGCAGCCAGCTGTACGGCTTGCGACGACGCCATTCCCGCGGGTAGCCCACCGACACCTCTTCGAAGCGCACGTCGTCATGCCAGGTGGTGCGGGGAATGTGGAGATGGCCGTATACCGAGCACACCGCGTTGTAGCGGGTGTGCCAGTCGGCGGTCTTGGTGGTTCCGCACCACAGCGAGAATTCGGGGTAAAACAGCGCTTCGCAGGGCTCGCGCACCAGGGGAAAGTGGTTGACGAGCACGGTCGGTTGCATCCAATCGAGCTGTTCAAGACGCGCGCGAGTGCTGGCCACCCGTTCGTGGCACCAGGCAGTTCGAGTGGGGTACGGCTCGGGTGAGAGCAGGAATTCGTCGGTGGCCACCACATTGCGTTGCTTCGCGATCGCCATGCCCTCGGCTTTGCTGGTGGCGCCATGTGGCAGGAAGGAGTAGTCATACAGCAGGAACATCGGCACGATGGTGGCCGGGCCGCCGCGTTCGGTCCACACCGGAAACGGGTGCTCGGGGGTCACGACGCCCAGTTCGTCGCACATATTGACCAGGTAGTCGTAGCGCGCTTTGCCGAAGATCTGCGCGGGGTCGCGGTTGGTGGTCCACAACTCGTGGTTACCGGGCACCCAGATGACCTTGGCGAACCGCCGCCGCAGCAAGTCCAGTGTCCAGCGGATCTCGTCGGTGCGTTCGGCGACATCGCCGGCGACGATCAGCCAGTCGTCCGGCGACGATGGGTGCAGCGACTCGGCGACGGGCTTGTTGCCCAGGTGACCGGTGTGCAGGTCGGAGACAGCCCACAGCGTCGGCTGTCCGCCGGTCGACTCGTGCCCTGTCACGATCAACCACCCTAATGAACTGGCGAGGTGCAGACGAATTGTTCCTTGTCACACGCTTTGCTGCGGCGCGCTACGGGGTGGGCGGGGGTTTGGGCGTGTCGGTCTGGCTGATGCGGCAGTCCGATTGCGCGGTGAGCGATGACGCCTTCTGAGTGGATAGCTTGAACTCGACTCCGCCATGACCCGCGATGTAGACATCGTGATCGCCAGGCTTGTTTTTCATCACCCCGAAGTTGGTGGCGCCGAATTGTTTACCACGGTCTTTGACGATCTGCACGGCCTGCGGCCACTTGTCGTCCGGGATTGGTCCACTGAAGACCACCATGAGGTAAGCCATCTTGGCGTCGGTCCATACATATTCGCCTTCACAGTGGTTCCAGCTGTCCATATCGGTTCGCCAAGTCAACCCCGGCACCAAGCCTGTGATCGAATTGGCCATCTGCGTCACCGCGGCGCGATACTCCTCCCTGGCGGCCTCCAATGAAGGCTTGGCCCGCAGCGGGTTCTCCAATTCGGCCACCTTTTCGGGGCTCAACGGCCCCTCCTCACCACGACCGGTTCCATGACCGATGCGACCACAGCCCAGCACCATCACACAAACCACGGCCAGCCAGGCCACAAGCCATCGCATGTTGGGAACCTGCGTCACTAGTCTTTTGCCACGGTCCGAACCGCTACGCGCTGGGCGAGGGTTTCGCCGTATCGGTTTGGCTGATGCGGCAGTCCGATTGCGCGGTGAGCACCGCCGCCTTCTGAGTGGATAGCTTGAACTCGACTCCGCCATGGCCCGCGATGTAGACATCGTGATCGCCAGGCTTGTTTTTCATCACCCCGAAGTTGGTGGCGCCGAATTGTTTACCACGGTCTTTGACGATCTGCACGGCCTGCGGCCACTTGTCGTCGGGAATTGGTCCACTGAAGACCATCATGAAATACGCGGCTTTTGCCCTGGTCCATTCATAATCGCCACCGCAGCCCGTCCAGGTATCCATGTCGGTCCTCCATGTCAACCCGGGCACCAATGCTGTGATTGCGTTTGCCATTTCGGCCGACACGGCCCGGTACTCGTCCTTCGCTGCTTCCAGCGGTGGCTTGGCGCGCAATGCGTCCTCAAGTTCGGCGACCTTCTCCGGGCTCAACGGCCCCTCCTCTCCGCCACCGGCACCATGACCGATGCGACCGCAGCCCAGCACGATCACACAGACCATGGCCAGCCAGGCCACAAGCCATCGCATGTTGGAGGGTCCGTCACTAGTCTTTGCCACGCTCCGAACCGCTATGGGCTCGGCGAGGGTTTCGGCGTATCGGTTTGGCTGATGCGGCAGTCCGACTGTGCGGTGAGCGATGAAGCGACCTGGGTGCCGAGCTTGAATTCGACACCACCGGCACCGGAAATGTACACGTCGTGGTCTCCCGGTTTATCCTTCATGACACCAAAGTTGGTTGCGCCGAACTGTTTTGCCCCGTCCTTAACGATCTGCACGGCCTGCGGCCACTTGTCGTCCGGGATTGGTCCGCTGAATCCGGCCATGAAATACGCCATCTTGGCGTCGGTCCATACATATTCGCCTCCACAGTGATTCCAGCTGTCCATATCCATCGACCAAGTCAACCCAGGCACCAGGGCCGTTATCGCATTGGCCATCTGAGTCACCGCGGCCCGGTACTGATCCTTGGCGGCCTCCAACGTAGGCTTGGCCCGCAGTGGGTTCTCGAGTTCGGCGACTTTTTCTGGGCTCAAAGGTCCCTCCTCTCCGCTACCGGTCCCGTGACCACTGCGACCGCAGCCCAGCACCATCACACAAACCACGGCCAGTAACCATGCCATCGGCCACCGCATCAATGCCCTCCTGCCGGTACCGGGCCCGGCGCGCCGGGCATGCCACCGCCCAGAACCGGCGGAAGCAACGGCGCCTCCACCTTGTTGCCGGGCAGCCCGGCGGCGATCGCCGCGAAGTTGTAGCCGGACATCCGCAGCTGCGGCTGGCCAGCGGCGTCTTGGAAGACGCGAGGATAGTCGCCATGGGCATACACCCCGTCACGCCAAATGCCGCTCCGATCGAAGCCGGCCTGTGACGAGAGTTCGGTCAACCCGGGGGTCAGGTAGGGGTCCGGACCCCAGCCGTGCAGTGGTGCCACCGGGGCCACGAGATCTGTGATGAGGTCGTGCGGAGCCTGCATGACGTAGGCCTCGCCGTGATCAAGCCCCAGCTGGACCGGGCTGTACAGTTCCAGGCCCGGCGAGCCATAGAACACCACATCGTTAACCGGGTGGGAACCGTGGGCGTTGAGATCCTGCAAGGCCAGCGACGCGGTTAGCGACCCGTAGGAGTGTCCCAACACCGTCAGGTGGCCGCTGGGGTTGTTTGCTCGGACCTGCTGCAAATACCTTGACAAATCGGCCGCGCCCGCACGTGCCTGCTCGTCGGTCATGGTCTGCCACAAATCGCCCGCGCTCCCGGTGTCGAGCGGGTTAGGCGGCGGGGTGTAGCCCATCCAGGCGATCGTGGCAACAGAGGTCGGTTTGCCGGCATTCTTCAATTGTCGAATTTCTTCGGCCTGCAAGTTGCGGGCCTCGGTCACCATCCCGGGCAAAGTACCTCGAGTTGTGGAACCCACCCCAGGCACGGTCACCGACACGTTGGCCGCGGTATCCGGATTGCCGACGGCCACGGCCGCCAGCACCTGCTGGTGCGGGTCGTCGGGAATCCGGAGTTGGGCGAGGTAAGTCTCCGGGGCATTGCGCAGCGCCTGGTCGACGGCGTCAAGGTCGGCCAGCCGACCCTTGGCGGCACTGAGCTGACCATCAAGGGCGGCAAGCTGGCCCAACGCGTCGCTGTTCAGGATGCCGTTGTTGTAATCTCTGGCAGCCTGTGCCGCAAGGTCGTCGTATCGTCCCTGCAACTGTCCGATACGGGCTTGCAGCTTGGCGCGCTCCTCGCGCAGCCGCTCCTCGTTGGCGTCGCTGGCAAGCTGTGTCGGTGTCAGGCCTTCGGGACCGACCGGCGGACCGGACTCCGCCGGGATGGGCGCATCTCCGTCAGCCATGTTGACCGCTGAGGCCAATTGCTCGTCGACGGCGTTGGCCTCGGCAACGATCACATCGAGCTCGGCCTGCAGCTCCGCTTGCTTGGCCAGCATCCGCGCCCACTCGGCCTCGGTATACCGCAGTCCGGGGACCGGCACCACCTTGTTGCTGAGCGCGTCGACCGTCAGCTCGGCGGCCGCGGCGGCTTTGCGTAGTGCGGCCAGGTCCGATTGAACCTTCACAATGCCGTCCGCGGCCCTGTCAGCCGCGCGGGCAACGGCCAACGCCTCGTAACCGTGGGCGTCGAGATCGCGGCGAAGCCCCTCGTTTTGGTGTGCCGCCGCCTCAGCGGTCTTGCCGCCGGAGCTCGCAAATATCGACAACGTCGCCAACTGACGGGACACCTCCAACGTCACCTCGGCTCGGGACTTGGCGGCGTGAAACACCTCCCGGACCGCTTGCGCGTTCCACCGATCGATATCGGCCACCGTCAAGGACACCGATCACACCTGACGCGTCGTACCGACGGCAGAAGCGCCGACCCGCGCTAACGCATGTGCCCTTTCCTCCTCCGCCGCCGCGTGCCGGACAGCGGCCTCGTGCAGGCCGCGTGCGTGGTCACCGACCCGGGTCAGCAGCGCCCTGGACACCTCCAACCAGTCGCCCAGTTTGGCATCGAACGCCGTCGCCGAGGCGCCTTGCCAGCCCACCTGCGCCGACTGAAGCCGATAGTCGGACGTCAAATGCGCGGTCGCCAACCCCTCACCCTGACCGGTCACGTGCACCGCCGAGGACATCCACTCCTCCGGGCTGAGCTGAAACATCCCAACCTCCTGATGCCATGTGGAGACCCCAGCATGCCAAGCGCCTCATGGGTGCACAACTCAGCGAACCTCTGTGACGGCCGCGGCGAGGACTTGTACACTCCCGGCAAAGGGACCGCCAAAGGCAGGGGGTGTGGTGTTCGCCAAGGTGCGTCTGGCCGGAGCGCTCGGTGCGCTGGTCACAGCTGCCGTAGCGGGGACCGTGGGCTGGCATGGCGCCTCGGCGTCGCCGGCCGACGGCAGTGTCGAGTTGCGGTCAACTGCGGAACCGATGTCGACCACCATGAAGAGCCCCATCGTGGCGACCACCGATCCGAGTCCGTTCGACCCGTGCAACGACATTCCCTTCGACGCAGTCCAGCGCCTCGGCCTCGCCTACACACCGCCGGAAGCCGAGGAGGGGTTGCGGTGCCACTACGACGCGGGCAACTATCAGCTGGCCGTCGAGCCCATCACCTGGCGCAGCTACGCCCAGACTCTGCCGGCGGACGCCATCGAGACCACCATCGCCGGCCACCGCGCCGCGCAGTATTGGGTGCTCAAGCCGACCTACCACAACAGCTTCTGGTACTCCTCGTGCATGGTGACGTTCAAAACGAGCTATGGGGTGATCCAGCAGTCGCTGTTCTACTCGACGGTCTACTCCGAGCCCGACGTCGACTGCCCGTCCACCAACCTGCAACGGGCCAACGATCTGGCTCCGTATTACAAGTTCTAGGTCGCGCACAGTGAGCGCCACCTCGCCACGGTCCGAGCAGCGCGGCCCGAGCAGGCGAGCCGGCCGCGCCGTCCCGGGAGCGGTTGGCGCGCTGCTGCGTCTGCCCCGCGCGACCACGCGCTACACCGTGAGCCGGGTGCACGTCCCGATGCGCGACGGGATTCACCTGGTCGCCGACCACTACGCGCCCACGACGTCCGAGCCGACCGGCACGCTGCTCGTCCGGTGCCCCTATGGCCGCGGATTCCCGTTTTCTTTGGTGTTCGCCGGGCTCTATGCCGCGCGCGGCTATCACGTGGTGTTGCAAAGCGTGCGCGGAACTTTCGGGTCGGCCGGCGAATTCGAACCGATGGCCAACGAAGCGGCCGACGGTGCCGACACCGTCGAGTGGTTGCGGCGCCAACCGTGGTTCACCGGCCGGTTCGCAACCGTCGGCCTCTCGTACTTGGGTTTCACTCAGTGGGCGCTGCTGCACGATCCGCCGCCGGAGCTGGCCGCGGCCGTCATCACCGTGGGGCCACACGATTTCCGGGCCTCGGTGTGGGGCACCGGATCGTTTGCCGTCAACGACTTCTTGGGCTGGAGTTATCTGGTTTCGCGTCAAGAAGAATCGGGGCCGCTGCGAGGCGCGATCCGCCAGCTACGGGCGCCGCGCAAGGTGAAACGTGCCATCTCTGGGATGCCGATGAACTCGGCGGCCCGGACACTGCTCGGCGAGGGCGCACCCTGGTTCGAATCCTGGGTACAAAACGCCGACCACGATCACCCCTTCTGGGAATCACGGCGTTATCCCGCCGCGTTGGACCGCGTTGAGGTTCCGGTCCTGCTGCTGACCGGCTGGCAGGACATCTTCCTGGACCAGACGCTGCACCAGTATCAGCAGCTGCGCGACCGAGGCGTAGAGGTGGCGCTGACAGTCGGCCCGTGGACACATACCCAGATGATGAGTAAAGGGTTGGCCACCTGTGCTCGGGAGTCGTTGGACTGGTTGAACGCCCACTTGGGCAGCGCGCCGGCTCCACGCCGCCCAGATGCCGTTCGCGTCTTCGTGAACCGTCATGACTGGCGTTCACTGCCCGACTGGCCGCCGCCGACCAGCCAACGGGTGCTGTACCTGGCACCGCATGGCCACTTGGACGAGGCGGCGCCGCCGGCCAGCAGCCCACCGGCGAGTTTCCGCTATGACCCCGCCGACCCAACACCCATCACCGGCGGCGCGTTATTGGCCAAAGGCGGCTACCGCGACGACACACGGCTAGCGCTGCGCGACGACGTCCTGTCCTTTACCGGCACCACCATTACGCAGGATCTGTACATATACGGAAATCCCATCATCGAATTGACGCACTCTTCGGACAACCCCAACGTCGACGTGTTCGTCCGGGTAAGCGAGGTCGACGCCAAGGGCCGATCCCGCAATGTCACCGACGGCTACCGTCGGCTCGGGGACGCGCCGGAGACAGTCCGCATCGAGCTCGACGCCGTCGCCCACCGGTTCAAAGCCGGCTCCCGTATCCGCGTCCTGGTCGCCGGCAGTTGGTTTCCCCGCTACGCACCCAATCTCGGCACCGGCGAACCGGCGCTGTCCGGCCGGCAGACAAAGCCCGCCACCCATTCGGTGCATTTCAGCAATTCCCGGCTGGTACTACCCGTCGGCCCGTCAGCCGACCGCATCGCGGACCCGGGCGGCCACCTCCGCTAGCACATCACCGTCATGCACCGGCGTCGCCAGGCTCGCCGCAATCGGCAGCTGAACCCAGCTGGTGCAACCGCCGTACTCGGGGATGCGGGTGACCTGCACCGGCTCAATAAGCGGCATCGCAGACACCACCAGGACGGCCAGCTTGTGCTTGGGCCGGAAGTCGAGCCGGTCCGCGCGGATCGACGCGGCGGTCCAGATATGCAGATCCTGAATGTCGTCCAGCCCCTCAGGCCGGTTAACCTGCAGTGCTGCAACGACTTTCGCCGCAGCGCGAACCAGGACGTGCTCGTCGGCGCTGTCGGCGGCCGCGCGGGCCAACAGGTCGCGGTGCTCGGGACGAACCCGCTGCGGGTGGCTGTGCGCGACCGTCGGGAACAACAAGAACTCTCCGGCCGCCACCTCGAACCGCTTCTCCCCGATGCCGCCCTTGCGCAACAGCACGGTTTGACGGCCGTCGAGCAGCGCGTGCACGGCCGCACTCCATTCCTTCAGCGCGGGCGTCACTGGGATCTCGCCACGCGGGCCAACACTTCGGGCCGGCGCAGCGGCGGCAGACTCTTGGGTGGCTGACGCCGCGCCGGCAACGCGGCCAGCAGCCGCGTCGTCGTCGCCGTCACTTCAGCAACCGCGGCTTCGAACGCTTCGGCATTGGCTGGTGACGGACGGGTGATACCGCTGACCTTGCGCACATATTGGCGCGCGGCGGCCGCGATCTCCGCAGCCGTGGCCGGGGGTTCCAGGCCGCGCAATTCGGTGATGTTTCGGCACATGTCTCAACGATAGGTGCGGTGTAGCCGGCTACCCGGCAGACGGTGAGCGTTGCGTCACCCGATACCGGAATCCGTATCGCTGGTCAGGCGCCGCGGCATGCCTGCCGGCCGCCGCCGTCGGCATGCCCTGCAGGTAGGCGTTTGCCTTCGCATTCGCTAAGGAGCCGATGATGTCGAACTCCTGATCCAGCGGGGCAGCGTGAAACGCTCGAACACTGGCGCCCCAACTACTCGGCGTCGACAAGGATCCGATCGAACCCGCCTTGGCCATCACCGCCGACACCGGTCTGGCCAGACGGTCGAGGTGTTCCCAATACTGTTCAGGCGCCCCGAAAATCCTGGGCGCCCCACCGCCGGTGGAGGCTCCGATACGAAGTTTCGGGCCCCAGCTGTCCAGAACCGAGGATCCTGAATCGCCGGCACCGCCGGGGCTTCCCGGTATGGTCTGTTGTGTAATCGAGGCGATGAACTGTGCTATCCCCATCGCGAAATAGCTCAACCCCGCCAGTCGAACCAGCGCGGTGCGTTCCGCGGGAGTGATGTCGGGCAACAGCGCCTCGAGCCATTGCGCGAACGCTGCGTATGCCGGGAAACACGCGTTGGACGACAGCCGTGCCAGCCCGCGCGATATAGCCGGGCTGGACGCGAGCCCCCAAATCTTTGCCGATATTGCCGTACCCGCAGATGTCGCGGCGGCTTCGGCAACCGCGGCTGATTGCCTCATCGGACCCGCCAGGTCGGTGGTCGCCGGCGGAGGGTGGAACGGCCTCAGCACGGTGGCGGTTGCCGACGAGCCGGCATAGCCGTACATCGCGGCGGCGTCTTGCGCCCACATCTCGGCGTATTCCGCCTCGGTGGTCGCGATCGCCGGAGTGTTCTGGCCGAAGAAGTTGGTGTTAACGAGCGTCATCAGCAAGATGCGGTTGCCGGCAACAGTCGGCGGAGGCACCGTCATGGTGAAGGCCGTCTCGTATGCGGCGGCGGCCACCCGCGCCTGGCTGGCCGTGTGTTCGGCCTGGATCGCGGTGGCGCTGAGCCAGGCCACATACGGCGCGGCCGCGGCCGCCATCGACGCCGCGGCCGGACCGATCCATAGTGCGCTGGTCAGCTCTGAGACCACCGACGAGTAGCCGGCGGCCATCGTGCTCAGCTCGGTTGCCAGCGCATCCCAGGCGGCAGCAGCTGCCAACATGGATCCCGAACCCGGACCGGCATACATCCGCGCGGAGTTGATCTCCGGGGGCAGCGCCCCGTAATCGCCCCACATCATCGGACTATCCGTGACTGGGCACGCTCGCCTGCAGGGAAAATCCACCGCCACAGAATTGCCATGGCGGGGAACGTAACTCGCGGACCAGGTTTTCGGCGGCTCGTTGCCGCACTCGTCGTCATCAGCCTTAGCCCGCGAACGGCGGACGCGCCATCACTGTGGGGCGAACTCCATACCGGGGACCGGAACTCGCCGCGCCGTGCCCGACCGGCCCGCCAAGCGGCATGCCGCCCAACAGGTTTCCAGAACCTGCACCGTCGGGCGCGAACTTGAACGTCTCGACCGGCATCCGCGCCGGGATGGACTCGACGCCCGGGAGGGCCTGCGCCCACGAGGGCGGCACCGACAGCCCGCGGCCTATCGATCCCGCGTGACCCAAGCCGGCCGACACCTGCCCACCGCCACCCACCAGGCCCTCCAAGCCTGCCAGTCCGCTTTGCGCGGCACCGGCGGCGGCTGGGGCGGCCGTGCCGCCGAGCAACCCCAACGTCTTGCTGGACTGCACAAAGTTGTTCGCCATACCAATGCTGAAATAGGGCAAGCCCTCGGTGTTGTAGAAGAAGCTGGCGTATGGCTGCAAATCGGTCAGCAGCGCCGCAATCGACGTGGGAAAAGTCGACGTCCCGAACAGGATCTGCCACAGCCACGCCAACGGTGAGGATGCCGTCCCCAGACTAATCGGGGTAGCGAGTCCCTGCAGGGCCGTGGGGATTCCCGAAATAAGACGCGAAAGGGCTGATTGGCTGGCGCCGGCCGAGGTGGCGGCGGCGTGAGCGACCGCACCGGACTGGCCGGATGTGCCGGCCGGGTTGACGATGTGCGGCGGCTTGTTGAAGGGGGACAAGGTCGTGGCGGACCCGCTCGCGGCGGCGTATTCGTACATTGCAGCGGCGTCCTGAGCCCACATCTGGCCGTACTGAGACTCCAAAGCCGCTATGGTCGAAGTGTTTTGGCCGTAGACGTTCGATTGCACCAACTCGGTCAATTGCAGCCGGTTGGCCAGGATCATCGGCGGCGGCACTGTCGCAGCGAAGGCGTTCTCGTATGCGGCCGCGCACGCTCTGGCCTGCATGGCCGTCTGCTCGGCCTGGGCGGCGGTGGCCAGCATCCAGACAACATAGGGTGCCACGGCAGCCGCCATCGCCGTTGATGCCGGGCCCAACCACCCTTCCCCTGCCAGCTGGGTGACCAGCTTTTCATAGCCGGCGGCTGCGGAATCCAATTCGGCTGCCAGCGCGCTCCAGACCGATGCCGCTGTCGTCATCGACATCGACCCCGGGCCGGTATACATGCGCGCCGAGTTGACTTCCGGTGGCAAGCCTCCGTAATCCATCGCTTCGTCTCCCAGCTCGGCAGTGGCGGGTGAAGCCGGTCACACTTCTGGCCCACGCGCACTGACAAAAGTGACTTAGCTAACAGCTATTTTAACAATTGTTGTTATATGCACTTGTTAGCTGACTGAAGCGAATATTACGTGTCCGCTGGTCAAGCCCCAACTCAGAACATGAATATTCACCCGTCGTACATTGCTCAGCTACTCCAAAGTCGCCTTCACGGCTAATACGTAACATTCCCGAAAACGACTCGATCGCGTCGCCATGTCAGCTCAAGACATTCGTCAGTGAACGCCGCCGTATACCTGACAGCGGCGCCGCGCCGCCCGACGTCGACTGCGGATACGGGGGTCCTGGTTGCGCTCTCAACGTAGGCGTCTAGCGTGACGTGCCGGGTTTCGCCTGGCGGGCGTCGCGGATCCGCAAGGTTCTTGGCGGGCGGCCACCGACAGCGGTTGCTGGCCGGCCCGGGCTGACTACGGTTGGCTAATGACCGACGACATCCTGCTGATCCACACCGACGAGCGGATCCGCACCTTGACGCTGAACCGCCCGCAGTCCCGCAATGCGTTGTCCGCCGCGCTCCGGGACCGGTTTTTCGGAGCCCTTGCCGAAGCCGACGCCGACGGCGCCGTAGACGTCATCATTCTCACCGGCGCTGATCCGGTGTTCTGTGCAGGACTGGATCTCAAGGAGTTGGGCGGACAATCGGCGTTGCCCGACATCTCACCGCGTTGGCCCGCAATGACCAAGCCGGTGATCGGCGCTATCAACGGCGCGGCGGTGACGGGCGGTCTCGAGGTGGCGCTCTACTGCGACATCCTGATCGCCTCCGAACAAGCCCGCTTCGCCGACACACACGCCCGGGTGGGATTGCTGCCGACCTGGGGACTCAGCGTGCGGCTGCCGCAGAAGGTAGGCGTGGGTATGGCCCGGCGGATGAGCCTCACCGGTGATTACCTGTCTGCTGCCGACGCACTGCGGACCGGCCTGGTTACTCAGGTGGTGCCCCACGATCAACTGCTGCCCATCGCCCGCCAGGTCGCGACGTCCATCGTCGGCAACAACCAGAACGCGGTGCGCGCGCTGCTGGCGTCTTACCACCGCATCGACGAGTCGCACACCAGTGCCGGGCTGTGGTTGGAAGCCATGGCCGCCAGGAAATTTCGCACCAGCGGTGACGACATCGCCGCCAACCGCGAGGCCGTGCTGAAGCGCGGTCGCTCCCAGCTGCGTTAGCCGTCCTCAGCGGATACGGGACTCGGTGCCGCTGTCGAAGAAGCACACCTCGTGCGGGTGCGGCACGATGCCCAGGCAATCACCTACCCCGACCGCGGTGCGGCGGTCGGTGCGGACCACGATCCGCGGCGCCCGGGACGCCCAGCCGTCCTGCTCGAGAGGGGTTGTGTAGACGAAGGATTCGAACCCCAGCTCTTCGACCAATTCCGCGCGCACACCCAGCGATCCCGCAGTGCCGGCCGGCACCACATCCCAGGATTCGGGCCGGATACCCGCCAAGACCCGCCCGACCGCCCCGCGCGGAACCGGAATCGCCAGCGCGGGCGACGTCACCGCACCGGCGCTCACGGTGACCTCAACGAGGTTCATCGCGGGTGCCCCGATGAACGTTGCCACGAACGCGTTCACCGGATCGTCGTACAGCGTCCGCGGGCTGTCAACCTGTTGCAACACACCGTCTTTGAGCACGGCTACCCGGTCACCCATGGTCATCGCCTCCACCTGGTCGTGGGTGACGTAGACGGTGGTGGTGCCCAGCTGGCGCTGCAGCCCGGAAATCTGTGACCTGGTGCTCACCCGCAACTTGGCATCCAGATTCGACAGCGGTTCATCCATGCAGAACACCTGGGGCCGGCGCACGATCGCACGCCCCATCGCCACCCGTTGACGCTGTCCGCCGGAAAGCTTTGACGGCTTACGATCAAGCAGCTCAGTCAATTCCAGCATCTTGGCGACTTCGAGTACTCGCTGCCGGGCGGCCGCGCGCGACATCCCGCCGTTTCTCAAGGCAAACCCCATGTTGGCGGCCACGGTCATATTCGGGTACAGCGCATAGTTCTGGAAAACCATCGCGACGTCGCGTTCACGTGGCGGACGATGAGTCACGTCCACGCCGCCGATGGTGATCTGGCCGCTTTCGACCGACTCCAGCCCGGCCAGCAGCCGAAGGACCGTGGACTTGCCGCAGCCGGAGGGGCCGACGAGGACCAGAAATTCGCCGTCGGCAATGTCGAGGTCCAGGTTGTCGACAGCAGGCGCGTCGGCACCGGAATAGCGATGGGTCACTGCGGAATACCGGACTTCAGCCACGACCGGGCAGCTTTCGTTTGATCTGGCGGTCGAGGATGATTTTCAGTTGCTGTTCGATGTTGGCAAAGGTTGACGTGACGTCGGCTCCACTCAGTCCGATGGATTCCAGCCCGCTGGAGATGATGCGGTTGCCGCCGGGCAGGAAAACGCGTGCGTAATCCTGCGGGCGAGTGTGCGGAAGCTGGTCCAGCGCCACTCGTGCCCGGGGATTGGCCGCCAGGTATTGACGTTCGCTCGGTTCGTCGACCGCCGACTTTCGCACCGGCAGATAGCCGGTGCGCTGGCTGAAGTACGCCGTGTTGCCCGGGTTGGTGACGAATTCAATGAATTTGAGCGCGTTCACTTTTCGTTCGTGGGAAAGCTTGGTGGGGATCGCGAGGCCCGCGCCGCCGGTCGGACAGCCCGGCGCCCCACCCGCGCCGGTGGGCAGTGGCGAAACCCCGAAATCGAAGTGGGCCGCTGCGGTGATGCCGATCAACGCGCCGGTCGATGCCAGGGCCGAAGCCACGATGCCGGTGGCGAACTCGTTGTTGATATCGTTGGCGATCGCCGCATAACCCTTGCGATGGATGGTATCTCGGTAAAAGCTGCCGGCCGCGATGGTGGCCGGATCGGTGAACTTCAGCGTCCACTCGTCGGAGTAGGCACCGCCGAATGTCCAGTTGGGTCCCTGGAACGTCCACGAGATCAGCGTGTCGTTGGCCCAGCCGTGTGCCCAGTTGCCGGCGGTGACAACACGCTGCAGGTGCGGACCCCACTCGTCGAATTCTTGCCAGCTGTGCGGTCCTCGGTCTGGCAGGCCGGCACGTTCCCATACCGCTTTGTTGTAGTAAAACAGCGGCGTGGAGCGAGCATACGGCAACGCATAGTGCCGGCCGTTGAACTCGTAGTCGGCCAACAGCGAGTCGACGTAATCGCTTGTGTCCATTGCCACTTCGTCGAACAAATCTTCCAGCGGGGTGATATTACCGCTCAGGGCGAAGTGGAACCACCAGATGTCGTCCAGCAACACGACGTCGGGCACATCGGTCCCGATCAGCGCCGCATTGAACTTCTGCACAACCTCCTCGTAGTCCTTGCCAGCGTCGATCAGCTTGGCCGCCAGATCCGGGAAACGGCTCTGAAACCGGTTGATCAACTCCTTCTCCACTGCAGTGGATGAGCCGGGGTGGCAGGACCAGAACGTGATCGGGCCCGAACCCGACTTCACTCCCCCGCTGCCGCCCATCCCCGCACACCCGCCCGTTGCTCCTGCGGCCGCAGCACTTGCCAGTGCGAGGAACTGTCGACGGCTTACCGGATTCATGGCGCGCTAACCCTTGACCGCACCCGAAGTGAGGCCCTTGATCATTTGCCGTTGCAAGGCGATGAAGATCAGCAGAATCGGCAACATCGCCAGCAGCGTCACCGCCATCACCGGACCCCAATTCGTGATTCCCTCGGCCTGTTGAAGAAAGGTCAGCCCCACCGGCAGCGGCGCCACCGATTCGTCGTCAGACATCAGGAACGGCCACAGGTATTCGTTCCATTCGTTGACCACCGTGATGATGCCGAAGGCCACCATGGTGGGTCCCGACATAGGTAGCACCACCCGCAAGAGAAGTTGCCACCAGCGCGCGCCATCCATCCTGGCCGCTTCGATGATCTCGGGAGGAAGCGACAGGAAGTGGTTGCGCATCAGGAATGTCCCGAACGCGACACCTGCCAGGGGCAGGATGATGCCCGCAAAGGTGTTGCGCAAGCCCAGCTGTGAGATCAGCGCATAATTCGAGATCACGGTGATCTGGTTGGGCACCATCAGGGCGGCGATGATCAGTAAGAACACCGCGTTCTTGCCCGGAAATCGGACGAATACCAAGCCGAATGCGCAGAGCACACCCAGCACGAA
Organism: Mycobacterium attenuatum; assembly: GCF_900566085.1. Classification (GTDB taxonomy): domain Bacteria; phylum Actinomycetota; class Actinomycetes; order Mycobacteriales; family Mycobacteriaceae; genus Mycobacterium; species Mycobacterium attenuatum. Next base: position 24,089 of record NZ_UPHT01000057.1, on the reverse strand, counting down.
CTTCACCGCGGCCAGCGTCGACGTGATGATCACCGAATTACGCAAAAAGGTCCAAAACGGAATCTGCTCGGTCGCGGTCTGGTAATTCTGCGGATACCAGCGCGGCGGCCACCAGGTGGTGGGCTGCGAATAGATGTCCGGCTGGTCTTTGAACGAGGTGAAGAACACGAAAAGCAACGGCCCCGCGATCAGTAGGACAACCAACGACATTGCCGCATACCCGAGCAAGCGAGCGGTCGTGCGACGGCCTGCTGACATCACTGCCGCTGCCCCCGATCCATGACTCGCACCTGGTAGTAGGTGATGGCCAGCAGCACCAGGAACATGATGGTGGCCACGGTGGCGCCGTAACCGGCCCGAAAATTGCGGAACGTCTCCAAATAGACCTGGTAAACCATGGTGGTGGTGCCGGTGCCCTGCGGGCCACCGCGGGTCATGACGTTGATCACGTCGAACACCTGCAACGAGTTGATCAGCACGGTGATCGACAGGAAGAAGGTGGTGGGGCGCAGCTGCGGCAACAGCACCCGGCGAAACGTGGTCCATCGGCTGGCGCCGTCGATTTCGGCCGCCTCCAACAGGTCTCGGCGTACCCCTTGCAACGCTGCCAGGTAGATGACGAAGGTGTATCCGAGGTTCTTCCAGACATAGGTGACCGTCACCATGAACATCGCCCAGTGCGCATCCTGGTAAAAGTTCGGCACGTCGACTCCGATGCGCGCCAACAGGTCTTGCACCAGACCGAAGTGGGGGTCGAAGATGAACTGCGCCGCCAGGCCGACGGCCGCCCCCGAGATCACAAACGGCGCGAATACGGTGGAGCGCACCAGGTTTCGTCCACGCAGCGGTTGGTCAAGCAGCATCGCCAGCACCAGTCCCAACACCATCGAACCGACCACTGCTGCCGTGGTGAACACCGCGGTGTTGGCCACGATCTGGCGGGTGTCGTCACGAGCGAACCATTCGGCGTAGTTGGAAAACCCGACGTACTCGGCTTCCGGATCGGAGATGTTCCAGTCGAACAATGACAACCTGATGTTGTCGGCCAGTGGGCGGTAGATGAACAGCAGCAGCAGCCCCACATTGGGGCCGACCAGAACGGCAAACAGCGCGTAATCCCGCCACGGCCGGTGTCGCGCTCGGCGCGCGTCGGGGAGGAGGGGGGTCACCGGCGCAGTGTATCGGCCGGTTGGCGTAGAGATTGCCGCCACGGTCGGGCCCGCGACCCTGACGGCACCCATGGCGGCATTTCGGCGGGTCAGGTCGTTCCGGTCAGCGCCCACCGGCCGCTCATGGTCCGCCATCCGACGAAGAGCAGTCGCAGCACGATGAACATGGCCAGCCCCGACCAGATGCCCGCCAGGCCCCAGCCGTACATCAACGACAACCAGGTCAGCGGCAGAAAGCCGATCAGGGCGCTGACGACCGTGGCGGTGCGCATGAAGGCAGCGTCGCCGGCACCCAGCAACACCCCGTCGAGCGCGAAAACGATTCCGGCGAAGGGTAATTGGGCCACCAGAAACCACCACGGCACCGCTATCGCGGCAAGCACCGATCGATCATGGGTGAACAGCGCGGGCAATAGCGGCGCCCCCACCCCTAATGCAACGGCCAGCACGCCCGCCGCCAGCAGGGAAAACACCGTCACCCGCCAGGCCACCGACTTTGCGTGGACGACGTCACCCGCACCCAGCGCGGCACCGACCAGTGCCTGCGCCGCGATGGCCAACGAATCGAGAACCAGGGCAAGGAAACCCCACAATTGCAGCACCACCTGGTGCGCCGCCAGCGCGGCGGCGCCGAACCTCGCGGCCACCGCCGCAGCCGAGACGAAACATGCCTGGAAGGCCAGACCCCGCACGATCAGGTCGCGTGCCATGACCAGTTGTGCGCGCAACACCGGCCCATTGAGCCGCAACGGCACGCGCTCGGCCAGCAACGCGCCTCCAAACAGCAGCGCCGCCAGCCACTGACCAACCAGATTTGCCACTGCAGAACCGGATAACCCAAGCTTCGGCATGCCCAGCCAGCCGAAAACCAGCAGCGGGCACAGCAATGCCGACAACCCAAAACCCGCGATCACATAGCGCAGCGGGCGCACGGTGTCCTGCACCCCGCGCATCCAGCCGTTGCCGGCGAGCGAAACCAGAATCGCCGGCACCCCCAGGATCGCGATCCGCAGCCAGGGCAACGCCACCGCCGAGATCGCGCTACTACCCCCGATCGCCGACACCAGCGGCACCGCCGCGGCTTCCACCACCACGATGGTCGCCCCGCCCAAACCCGCCGCCAGCCAGGTCGCCTGCACGCCCTCGACTACCGCAGCGGCCCGATCGCCGGCACCGAACTGGCGCGCCGAGCGCGCGGTCGTGCCATACGACAGAAAGGTCGCCTGCGAACCGACCAAGCCAAGCACCAGGCTGCCGATCGCAAGTCCCGCCAGCGACAGTGCGCCCAGCCGGCCCACCACGGCGGTATCGAAGAGCAGGTACAACGGCTCGGCGGCCAGCACTCCCAGCGCAGGCAAGGCCAGCGCCGCGATCCGGCGGCCAGGTACGCGAGACCGTCCGCCGTCGCTCAACGACCGTTAGCCCAGAGCCGCGAGCAGCGACGTCACCGCATCGTCGATGGAGCCGCTCGTCGAATAGCCGGCTGCCAGCCGGTGGCCGCCGCCGCCGAACCGCGCGGCAACGGCCGTCAGATCAATATCGCGCTTGGCCCGCATCGATACCGACCACTGTCGTGGTTCGACCTCCTTCAACACCGCCGCCACCTCGGCCTGCTCGGTGGTGCGCACGATGTCGACAATGCTCTCTACTTCCTCCTGACGCGCCACGAGAAATTCGCGATTGTTGACGACCACGTAGACCAACCCCCGGCCATCGACCGCCGCGGGCACCAACCGCGCCGAACCCAGCACCCGCGACAGCATCGGCAACCATTCGAACGGGTGGGTGTCCATCAAGGTCCGGCTGACGGCGGCATTGTCCACGCCGATCTCGACCAGGCGCGCCGCCAGTCGATACCCGCGCGCGCTTGCCCACCGAAACGACCCCGTGTCCGTCGTCAATCCGGCATAGATGCACTGGGCAACGTCCGCCTCGATCGGCTTGCCCCAGACGTCGAGAAGGTCGGCGATCATCATCGTGGTCGAGTCTGCCGTCAGGTCGATGAAGTTCGCGGTGCCGAACGCATCGTTGGAAGCATGGTGGTCGATCACCAGCACATCTCGTCCGGGACCGGCCAGGTGACTTAGACGACCGAGCCGTCTGACACTGGGCACATCCACGGTCACCGCCAAATCGACATCGCGGCGCATCGCACCTGGGCTCACCAACAAGTGGCAGCCGGGCAAGGACGCCAGTGACTCCGGCAGCGTCGCCGGCGCCCCGAAACTCACCTCGACCTGCTTGCCGCACTTATCCAGTACCAGGGCCAGTGCCAATCCGGCACCGATGGCATCGGCGTCGGGATGGACGTGGGCGATCACCGCAACGCTGGCGGCGGCCGACAGCAGCTCGACGGCGCCCGCGGCGTCGACGTGCGCACCCGCACAGCTCGGCACCTCGGCCAGCTCAGTCCTTCGATCGGTCGTCGTCACCGGTGTCCCCAGCCTCGATCTGATCGCTAAGTCCCCCGGAAGCCCCGCCATTACGGTACGGGTCGGCGTCGCCGGCCGGCTTGGCGCCCTGCCGAACCCGCGCCAAGTCGGCGTCGGCGGCGCGGGCGCGTGCCAACAACTCCTCCATCCGATGCACGGTGTCGGAGGTGGTGTCGCGGGTGAAGCTCAAGGTGGGCGTGAATCGCACCCCGGTACCGGCTCCGACCTTCGCGCGCAGCACACCCTTGGCCCGGTCCAGGGCCGCCGCGGCGGCGTCGTAGTCCGGCTCGTCGTCCAGCGTGCGGCCCATCACCGTGTAGTACACCGTCGCGTCGTGCAGGTCGGCGGTCACCTTGGTGTCGGTGATGGTGACCCCCGCCAGCCCCGGATCCTTGATCTCGTACTCGATCGCGGAGGCGACGATGGTGGTGATCCGTTTGGCCAGTCGACGTGCGCGGGCCGGATCAGCCATCCGTCCGGCCCATCACGAGTGCACCGCCGCACCCCCGCGCGCGGGCGGTGCCCCCACTGCATCGTCGGCGCCGGTCACGAGCGTTCCTTCTGGACCAGCTCGTAGGACTCGATGACGTCGCCCTCCTTGATGTCGGAGTAGCCCAGCGTCAAACCGCATTCGAAGCCCTCGCGGACCTCTGTCACGTCGTCCTTCTCGCGGCGCAGCGACTGGATCGAGAGGTTCTCGGTGACCACGATGTTGTCCCGCAATAGCCGGGCCTTCGCGTTGCGTCGCACCACACCCGAGGTGATCATGCAGCCGGCGATGAGGCCGACCTTCGAGGACCGGAACAACGCCCGGATCTCGGCACGACCCAGCTCGACCTCTTCGTAGATCGGCTTGAGCATGCCGCGCAGGGCCTTCTCGATCTCATCGATCGCCTGATAGATGACCGAGTAGTAGCGGATCTCGACGCCTTCGCGGTTGGCCAGCTCCGTGGCCTTGCCCTCGGCGCGCACGTTGAAGCCGATGATGATCGCATCCGACGCCGACGCCAGGTTGACGTTGGTCTCGGTGATACCACCGACACCGCGGTCGATGACCCGCAGCGCCACCTCGTCGTCCACCTCGATACCCATCAGGGCCTCTTCCAACGCCTCGACGGTACCGGCGTTGTCGCCCTTGAGGATCAGGTTGAGCTGGCTGGTTTCCTTCAGCGCCGAGTCCAGGTCCTCCAGGCTGATCCGCTTACGGCTGCGCGCCGCCATGGCGTTGCGCTTGCGGGCGCTGCGCCGGTCGGCGATCTGGCGCGCGATGCGGTCTTCGTCGACGACCAGGAAGTTATCACCGGCCCCTGGCACCGAGGTGAAGCCGATGACCTGGACAGGACGCGACGGTAACGCCGCTTCGATGTCGTCGCCGTGTTCGTCGACCATCCGCCGGACCCGGCCGTAGGCGTCGCCGGCGACCACCGAGTCCCCGACCCGCAGCGTGCCGCGCTGCACCAGCACCGTGGCGACCGGCCCGCGACCGCGGTCCAGGTGCGCCTCGATGGCCACACCCTGGGCCTCCATGTCGGGGTTGGCGCGCAGATCCAGGGCGGCGTCGGCCGTCAGCAGCACCGCCTCCAACAACTGCTCGATGTTGGTGCCGTTCTTGGCCGAGATGTCGACGAACATGGTGTCGCCGCCGAAGTCCTCGGCCACCAGGCCGTACTCGGTGAGCTGTGCCCGGATCTTGGCCGGGTCGGCGCCCTCCTTGTCGATCTTGTTGACCGCCACCACGATCGGCACATCGGCGGCCTGCGCGTGGTTGATGGCCTCGACCGTCTGCGGCATCACGCCGTCGTCGGCCGCGACCACCAGAATGGCGATGTCGGTGGCCTTGGCACCGCGGGCACGCATGGCGGTGAACGCCTCGTGACCCGGGGTGTCGATGAAGGTGATCAGCCGCTCGCTGCCGTCGAGGTCGACACCTACCTGGTAGGCGCCGATGTGCTGGGTGATGCCGCCGGCCTCGCCCTCTCGGACGTTGGCCTTACGAATGGTGTCCAGCAGCCGAGTCTTACCGTGGTCGACGTGGCCCATCACGGTCACGACTGGCGGACGGGTCTGCAGATCGGCCTCGTCTCCGGTGTCCTCACCATAGGACAGGTCGAAGGATTCCAGCAGCTCGCGGTCCTCGTCCTCGGGGCTGACCACCTGGACGTTGTAATTCATCTCGCTGCCCAGCAGCTCGAGCGTTTCGTCGCCGACCGACTGGGTGGCGGTCACCATTTCGCCGAGGTTGAACAGCGCCTGGACCAGTGCGGCCGGGTTGGCGTCGATCTTTTCGGCGAAGTCGGACAGCGACGCGCCGCGGGCCAGCCGGATGGTTTCGCCGTTGCCGTGCGGCAACCGCACGCCGCCGACGACCGGGGCCTGCATCGAGTCGTATTCCTGGCGCTTCTGGCGCTTGGACTTGCGGCCACGCCGGGGTGCGCCGCCGGGACGACCGAAGGCGCCCGCGGCACCGCCGCGCTGTCCGGGACGACCACCGCCGCCACCGGGGCCGCCGCCGCCACCACCGGGACGGCCGCGGAATCCAGTCCCGGGTGCGGCACCGACGCCACCGCCTGAGCCGCGGTAGTTACCGCCGCCGCCATCCGGACGGCCGCCCGGACCCCCGGGCCGGCCGCCGCCGGGTCGGGGCGCGCCGGTGCGTGGTGGACGTGGCCCGCCGGCCGCGCCGCCGGGCCGCGGCGGCATGCTGCCGGGCGAAGCACCGGGACGCGGTGCCCCGGGACGCGGCGCGCCGGGCCGCGGCGCCTGCGGACGGGGAATGGGCCGGTCGGCGGGTTGCGCCGACGAGAACGGGTTGTTCCCGACGCGCGGGGTTCGGATACCGGGCTTGGGCGCCGGTCCCGGACGCGCGCCGGGAGCCATGCCGGGGTGAGGCGCCGGGGCGCTTGGCGGCTGACCCGGCGACGGTGCCGCCGGTTGCCCGGGTTGCGGGACCTTCGGAGGTGCAGGAGTCGCGGTAGCGGCCGGCGGACGGGGCGTGGCTCGGGTGGGCGCAGTCCCCGCGTTGCCCGCACCGGCGGCCTGTTCGGGTGCGACGGGGGTGGGCGCGCCGTTGCCGGCCGCCTTGGCAATCGCCTTGTCGAGGGCCTGGTCAAGTGACCGCTCTGCGGCTTTGCCGCCGTCGGTACCGGGCAGGTTGACCGCGGCTTTGGCCACACCACCAACGGGACCAGAATCGGGGCTTTTTTCGGGGCCTTTCGCCGTGCCGGTTGCGGGGCCCTTGCCCGGGGCGGGTTTGCCGCCACCGAACGATTCCCGCAGGCGGCGGGCGACGGGCGCCTCCACCGTCGATGACGCCGATTTCACGAATTCGCCCTGTTCACTCAGCCGGGCGAGCACTTCCTTGCTGGTAACACCGAGTTCCTTGGCCAACTCGTGTACGCGGGCCTTACCTGCCACTACATCTCCTGTCTATGAGGCGACGACAGTTGTAGGCCGCGCCTCGGGTTTAGCTATGACACATTGTCATCGGGACTTCACGGTGTGCTCATGTTCGTTGCTGCCCGTTCTGTTGCTCAGCGGAAGACCCGCTGATGTGTTCGACCACCGCTGACGTATCCGGTGAACCGGTGATGCGCAGCGCTCTGGTGAAAGCCCGCCGCCGAATTGCTTGTTGTATGCACTGCGGTTCGGGGTGCAGCCATGCACCCCGCCCCGGCAGCCTTCTGTTTGGGTCAACGATCACGGCGCAGTTGCCGTTCCCGGTCGACTCAGCCACCACTCGAAGCAGTTCGACGGCCAACTCTCGCTTCCGGCACCCGACGCACGTCCGCACCGGTCCGCAGGGACTGTCAGAGCATCTGTGCGCCCAGCTGGCTCGGGGGGCCGAAGGCTCGCGCTGGATCACGGCTAAGTCTAGCGTCACGAAACGGGCGGCCAGAACCACCCGGGGATGGCGTTATGGATCCGACGCCAACTGCGAGCGGTCATGTGCCATTCCGCGGCTGGCACCGTGTTCAGGCTGAGCGGCCGGGTGCCCAGGTGAATCGCCGCGGATGTCGATCCGCCATCCGGTGAGCCGAGCGGCCAGCCGCGCGTTCTGCCCCTCCTTGCCGATGGCCAGTGACAGCTGGAAGTCGGGCACCACCACGCGCGCGGCCCGGGCGTTCTGGTCGATCACCGACACCGAGACCACCTTCGCGGGCGACAACGCGTTGGCTACGAACCGCGCGGGATCCTCGTCGTAGTCGATGATGTCGATCTTCTCGCCGGATAGTTCGCTCATCACGTTGCGCACCCGCTGCCCCATCGGCCCGATGCAGGCGCCTTTGGCATTGAGCCCGGGGACGTTCGAGCGCACCGCGATCTTGGACCGATGACCGGCCTCCCGGGCCACTGCCACAATCTCCACCGAGCCGTCGGCAATCTCGGGAACTTCCAGGGAGAACAGCTTGCGCACCAGGTTCGGGTGCGTGCGCGACAACGTGATCAACGGTTCGCGGGCACCACGGGTCACGCCAACGACGTAGCAGCGCAGCCGGTTGCCGTGTTCGTACCTTTCGCCGGGGACCTGTTCGGCGGCCGGGATCACACCCTCGGAGGCCTTGGTCTCACTTCCCATCCGGACTACCACCAGGCCGCGGGCGTTTGCCCGGCTGTCGCGCTGGATCACCCCCGCCACGATCTCACCCTCCCGGGTCGAGAACTCGCCGTAGGTCCGCTCGTTCTCGGCGTCGCGGAATCGCTGCAACATCACTTGACGAGCTGTCGTCGCCGCGATGCGACCGAAACCCTCCGGGGTGTCATCCCATTCGCTGATGAGGTTTCCCTCGTCGTCGAGCTCGCGGGCGATCACCCGGACGACGCCGCTCTTACGGTCGATTTCGATGCGGGCGTCGTTCTGGTGACCTTGGGTGTGCCGGTAGGCGCTGAGCAGTGCGGATTTGATGGTTTCGAGCAATTCATTGACCGAGATGCCCCGGTCGACCTCGATCGCGTGCAGCGCGGCCATGTCGATGTTCATGATTCGGCCTCCGTACCAGCGGCCCCGCCCGCCGTCGCCAACTCGAGTTCGGCCCGAGCCGGCTGCGAAAACTCCACTTGGACAACAGCTTTCAGGACCTGTGTCAGCGGGATCTGGCGCACCGTCCAGTCCCGGCCCTGCCGGACCACCAGCGCCACCGTGTCGCCCATCAGCTCGCCGAGGCGGCCGGTCAACCGGGAGCCGTCGGACAATGCGAGCTCAACCTTGCGCCCGCGGGCGCGACGGAAATGCTTTTCGGTGGTCAGGGGGCGTTCGACACCGGGCGAGCTGACTTCGAGGACGTACCTGTCGCGAATGGTGTCCAGGCCGTCCAGCAAAGCCGAAGCGGAGCGCGACAGGGTAGCGATGGTGTCCAGGTCGAGTGCGGTGTCGCCGTCGGCGACCACCGTGATCCGCGGTGGGCGGGCGCCGGTGTCGATGACCACGTCTTCGATCTCGTAGCCGGCGCACGCAAACACGCCACCGAGTAGCTCGATCACCTGCGTCTGCGAAGGTAGCCCGGTGGTCACGGCGAGCTCCTCATCTTGAGTTGTCCGGACATCTGGCTGGTATCGCTGCCAGGGGCAGTTCCCCTCGTCCGCCGGCGCCCAATCGTCGGCGATCCACAGGGAACCAGCTACCAACGATACGCCAGGAATCGCCGATGCCCACGTGATCAGGCCGTAGAGGTCTGAGCTCTCCTGATCGGGCTCGTCCCTTGTCGTGGCCAGCTCGTCGGTGATGGCAGGATGTTGCTGTGCCCAGAGCAGTACCCGTCATCAACAGGCGGGGCGTGCTCGCCGGCGGTGCCGCTCTCGCTGCGCTCGGGGTGGTGGTGACCGCGTGCGGTGAGTCCGCCCCGAAGCCTCCCGCGGTCGACGAGCTTTTGTCGCCCTTGGAGCAGGCCCGACGCGACAGTGCGCTGGCTTCGGCCGCTGCTGCAGCGATCGGCAATCCGCCACAGATCGCTGCCGCGCTGACGGTAGTGGCCAGCCAGCGCGGCGCGCATGCCCGGGCACTGGCCACCGAGATCGCCCGGGCCGCGGGCAAGCTGGTATCGGCTACCAGCGACATAAGCAGCTCGAGTCCCAGCCCGAGCCCGACCGGCACGGAACCACCGCCACCGCCACCGCCGGTGTCGGACGTGGTGGATTCGCTGCGCAAGTCGGCCGAAGATGCCAGTCGCCTGGTGGCGACGGTCTCGGGCTACCGCGCTGGTCTGCTGGCCTCCATCGCGGCTTCGTGTACGGCGTCCTACATGGTTGCGCTGATGCCCGGGGGACCCTCGATATGACGTCCTCCGAGCCCAGCTTCGGGGCCAGCCCCAAGCGCTCCCCTGCGGGCAAAGACGCCGACACCGCGGCCCTGAGTGACGCCCTGGCCGTCGAACACGCGACCATCTACGGATACGGCATCGTGTCCGCAATGTCGCCGCCCAGCGTCAACGACTTGGTGGTCGAGGCATTGAACCAACACCGCCAGCGCCGTGACGATGTCATCGCCATGCTGGCCGCGCGTAAAGTCACCGCGCCGGTGGCTGCCGCGGGCTACCAGTTGCCCAGCGACGTGGGCAGCCCCGCCGATGCGGCGCGGCTGGCCGCGCGGATGGAGAACGACGGCGCAACGGCGTGGCGTGCGGTCGTCGAGCATGCCGAGACGGCAGATGACCGGGCTTTCGCGTCCACTGCTGTGACCCAAAGCGCGGTGCTGGCCGCCCGCTGGAACAAGGTGCTGGGCGCTTGGCCGATCACTTCGTCGTTTCCTGGCGGGAATGAATAGCTAACCGGTGATGGCAGCCGCAACATCGGTGGCCAGCGAGGCGCCGGCGGGCAGCTCACGGGTCTGACCGCTGAACCGGTCACGCAGCTCCACAACTCCGTCCGCCCAGCCGCGCCCCACCACGACGATCCAGGGCACTCCCAACAATTCGGCGTCCTTGAACTTGACGCCGGGCGAGGCTTGACGATCGTCGAGCAGCACCTCAACCCCAAGCTGATCCAGTTCGGTGGCCAGCGCGACGGCTCCGCTGCGTGCCTCGGCGTCCTTGTTGGCGATCACCAGGTGAACGCCGAACGGCGCGATCGCCGGCGGCCAGCGCAGGCCCAGCTGGTCGTGGTGCTGCTCGGCGACGACGGCGACCAGCCGCGACACCCCGATGCCATAGGAGCCCATGGTCAGCCGGACCGGCTTGCCGTCCTCGCCGAGCACGTCGGCGCTGAAGGCGTCGGTGTACTTGCGGCCGAGCTGGAAGATGTGGCCGATCTCGATGCCACGCGCCATGACCAGGGAACCCGCGCCGTCCGGAGAGGGATCACCTTCCCGCACCTCGGCGGCCTCGATGGTGCCGTCGGCGGTGAAATCACGGGCGGCCACCAGGCCGACCACGTGGCGGCCGGGTTCGTCCGCCCCCGTGATCCAGCTGCTGCCGTCGACCACGCGTGGGTCCACGAGGTAGCGAACATTATTGGCGCGCAATGCCTTTGGTCCGATGTAGCCCTTCACCAGAAACGGGTATTTGTCGAAGTCGCCGTCGTCGAGCAACGCGTATTCGGCGGGTTCCAGCGCCGCGCTCAATCTCTTGTCGTCGACCTCCCGGTCGCCGGGCACTCCGATGGCCAGCAGCTCCCAGTCTTTGCCGGGCTGGCGCACCTTGACCATGACGTTCTTCAGGGTGTCCGCGGCGGTTACCGTGCGGCCCAGGTCAGCCTGGTTCGCCCAGGCCACCAGGGTGGCGATGGTCGGGGTGTCGCCGGTGTCGTGAACCACTGCTTCCGGCAGCCCGTCGATCGGTCGGCTATCCGGACGCGCGGTGATGACGGCTTCGACGTTGGCGGCATAACCGGACTCCGGGCAGCGCACGAACGTATCCTCGCCGACCGGGCTTTCAGCCAGGAATTCTTCGGAGGCGCTGCCGCCCATGGCGCCGGAGACCGCCGAGACAATGACGTAGCGCACCTTGAGCCGGTCGAAGATTCGCTGGTAGGCCTCTCGATGGGCGTGGTAGGCGGCCTTCAGGCCGGCGCTGTCGATGTTGAAGGAATAGGAGTCCTTCATCAGGAATTCGCGGACCCGCAGGATGCCGGCGCGAGGACGGGCCTCGTCGCGGTATTTGTTCTGGATTTGATACAAGACCAGCGGAAAGTCCTTGTAGGAGTTGTATTCGCCCTTCACGGTCAGGGTGAACAGCTCCTCGTGTGTGGGCCCGAGCAGGTAGTCATTGCCGCGGCGGTCCTGCAGCCGGAAAACACCGTCGCCGTATTCGGTCCACCGGTTCGTGGTTTCGTAAGGCGCTCGTGGCAGCAGCGCCGGAAACAAGATCTCCTGCCCACCGATTGCGTTCATCTCTTCGCGGACCACGCGTTCGATGTTTCGCAGGACCTTCAAGCCCAGCGGCAGCCAGGTGTACAGTCCCGGCGCGATGGGCCGGACGTATCCGGCCCGGATCAGCAGTTTGTGGCTAGGCACTTCGGCGTCGGCGGGGTCGTCACGCAGGGTGCGCAGGAATAGCTGGGACATCCGGGTGATCACAGGCGGCAAGCCTAGCCGGGCGACGAGGCGGGCCGGCACGGCCCGCAGAGAAGCCCGGCAATCCCACCTAGCCGGGCGACGAGGCGGGCCGGCACGGCCCGCAGAGAAGCCCGGCAATCCCACCTAGCCGGGCGACGAGGCGGGCCGGCACGGCCCGCAGAGAAGCCCGGCAAGCGCCTTAATCACGGCGAGTGTGCTGTGGCGGCTTTCAATGTGAGCTCAGGGCTGGTCAGCGGCCCCGGCGGCCGCCGTGTCTGCAGTCTCGAAGCCGTAGGCGCACACTAATGGGTCTTGATCGGCCTGCCGTCGAACGGGTTTGTCCCCCACCCCCGATACGGGTGCCAAGTTGAGTCTGTCGACCATCCAGTCCGCGCTCAAACGCGGAGGCCGCCAACGCTATATCGCCAGCCGAGCCAAAAAGATTCAAGCCGCGCTGCGCTCACAACAGCTGACCGCCCCACCAACGGTGGCGACGGCATTCGCAGCCACCACCCGCGCTGCCGTGGCCATCATCGCCGAGCTGAATCGACAGATCACCAAGCTCGAAACCAGCTTGGCCGCCCATTTTGAGGCACACCCGGACGCCGACATCTACCGCTCCCTGCCAGGACTTGGTGTCGTACTCGGCGCCCGGGTGCTTGGTGAGTTCGGGGACGACCCGAATCGATACACCGACGCCAAGTCTCGCAAAAACTACGCCGGAACCTCACCCCTGACCGTCGCTCCCGACAAGAAATGCCGCGTCGTCGCCCGCTACATCCGCAACAGCCGCCTCTACGACGCCATCGACCAGTGGGCCTTCTGCGCCCTTTCCACCAGCCCGGACGCCCGCGCCTTCTACGATCAGCCCCCCATACGGTCTAAAGACAGCCACCACCAAGCCCTACGCGCCCTCGGCAACCGCCTCGTCGGCATCCTGCACGGCTGCCTCCGCCACCACGCCCTCTACGACGAAGACCGAGCCTGTGCCCACCGAACCCCCATCACCGCTTGACAACTTACAAACCTGGGATGTCTCGACGGCACGGCCCCACCGGATGCGCGACCGGCGCGCCCGCCCATAGCAGGTATGGGGGGTCGCGAACAGGGAGACATTCAGATATTCCTCAGCTGCGAGCGATACCTTGTCGCGCATGAGTACGGCGCTTACCAGGGCAGAGCCCGAATATCGGGACCGGCCCCTAGTGGCGGCTCTGGGCATTTTGTACTCGGCCGAACTGGTCGGGCTCGTTGGCGCCGTGACTATTGTCGGCACAGGAAGACATGAGCGTCTTGACCGCGGCGCAATGGTGCTTGAGGTTGTGCTCGTGGCGGCGGCTGCCATGACCGGCTGGCACGCGATCCGGCTGCTGCAGGGCGCGCGAGTGATGAAGGTGACCGGCATGGCGCTTCAATCGGCGATCCTGATCACCGCGATAGCGGTCGCCACCGTCCGACCGATCATTGGAGTTCCCGCCGTCATCGTGGCGGCCGGTGTGCTGGCCGGGTGGGGCAGGCTGTCCAGACTCGGGCGGCCGTTAGCCATAGCCGACCGCCCGACGCGCGCCGTGAGCGCAGCTACTCCCCCGTCGGTCGAAGTCGGGGCGCCGGGCGGGGTTAGACCCGGCGGCATTGCCTTGGTGCTGGTCACTTCGTTGCTGGTGCTCGTCGCACTCAGCGTGCGCAGTGAGATGGCGGTCAAGCTGGCGATCCTGGCGACGATCTTCATTCCCCTCGAGCGGCTGTTCGCACTTCACCCGCGGCAAGTGCTACGCCGTGGGTGGCGTACCGATGTGGTGCATTACCTGGTCAACGGGGCCGCGCGCAAAGTCGGTCTAGTCGGCGCCGTGGCGGTGGCCGGCACCGCCCTGCAGGCCCTGGTACCGGCGACCTTTCGCGCCGCGGTCGTCGGGAACCCGGGTTGGTTGCAAGTCGTTGCGGCCCTGGCCATTACCGCAGTGGGTGGCTACGCGGGGCATCGCGCCATGCACGAGGTCCCCGTGCTGTGGCGATTCCACCGCGTGCACCACAGTGTCCGCGAGATGGACTGGCTCGCGGCCGCCCACATGCATCCCCTCGACCAGATAGCCATACGCTCGGCCGCTGTGGTGCCGCTGTATGCGCTGGGCTTTGGTCGGGTCGGCCTGGGCGCGATCGTCATTCTGTTGACGCTGCAGGACATCTTCATCCATGCCAACTTAAGGCTGACCTGCAGGCCGCTGAGCTGGCTGATTGCCACTCCGCAGTTCCACCACTGGCACCACGCACGCCAGCCCCAGGCTTACAACTCCAACTACGCCGCGGAGTTCCCTCTCGTTGATGCGCTGTTCGGCACGCTGTACCTACCCGCCGACCGCTGGCCCGCCGAGTATGGCATCGACGACGACCAACCCGACGGCTATGTTCGCCAACTGGTGTGGCCGCTGCGCTGACACCCGGAAGAGTTACAACTCTCCGGCGTCCATGGCTTCCTTGACCTCCTGCGCATGGGCGACCTGCGCCGGGGTGTAGCCGATCAGCACCGCAGCCCCGCCGACGATGACGGCCGCTCCGGCGATCCACAGCAGGCCATAGGTGTAGCCATGGTCAAGCGCTGCCAACTGAGCGTCGTTCATGAACTTCACCGGACCGGTGGTACCACCGAGGTACAGCGTGCGCGAGGTGATCACGGCCTGAACCACGGCCAACACCAGCGGCCCGCCCAGGCTCTGCAGCATCAGCGTCATCGCGGACACCGGGCCGATCTGGTCGAAACCCACGCCGGCGATCGCCGACAGGGTCAGCGGAACTACCGCCATCCCGATGCCGACCCCGCCCACAACGATGGGCACCACCAGGTTGGGGAAGTAAGCCACGCCACGATGCATGAACAACCAGCCGTACAGCATGGCCAAGACCAGCAGGTATCCCCCGGCGATCGTGAGCACCCGCGGCGAAAACCGCGACACCAGCTGCGAGGAGATGCCCAGGCCGATACCCATTGCGATAACGAACGGGATGAATCCGACCCCGGCGCGCAGCGCGCTGTAGCCCAGGATGTCCTGCACGTACAGACCGATGCACACCGTCAGGGTGAACATGACACCGCCGGCCAGGAAGATCGCGATGAAGGTGACCAGCCGGTTGCGGTCACGGAACAGGTGGAACGGCACGACCGGGTTTTCAGCACTGCGCTCCACCACGATGAACGCGAGAGCAGCCGCCAGAGCCACCGCGCCGGAACCGATGGTGGTCACCGAGATCCAGCCTTTTTCCGGTCCCATCGAGAAGGCGAAGACGGCCGCGGTGCAGGCCAACGTGGCCAGCATGGCGCCGGTCGCGTCGAGCTTCATCCGCTCACGATTGGTTTCCCGCAGCGCGGTGCGGGCCAGGTAGATCATCACCAGACCGATCGGCACGTTCACCAGGAACGCCAGCCGCCACGAGACCTCGGTCAGGGCTCCGCCGACCACCAGGCCCATCACCGAACCGATAGCCGTCATCGCAGCGAACACCGCCGTGGCGGCGTTACGGGCTGGCCCCTTCGGGAACGTGGTGGCCACCAGCGCCAGACCGGTCGGCGAGGCGATGGCAGACCCGACGCCCTGGGACAGTCGCGCGACGACCATCGTGGCCTCGTCCCAGGCGACCGCGCACAGCACCGAGGAGATGGTGAACAGCGCGACGCCGACAATGAAGGTCCGTTTGCGCCCGATGGTGTCGCCGAGACGCCCACCGAGCAGCATCAGGCCGCCGAAGGTCAGCACGTAGGCGGTGATCACCCAGCTACGGCCGGCGTCGGACAGGCTGAGTTCGTTCTGGATCTTAGGAAGCGCGACGATGGCGACGGTGCTGTCCATGGTCGCCAAGAGCTGCATTCCACCGATCGCGATGACTGCGGCGATGAAGCGACGAGAGGGCAGCCAAGTCGGGTAATACCTGGTGATGCGCTGCGAGGCGGTCTCCGCCGAGCGCGCCGGGCGAGCCGACGCCGGACGCTCCTGCCGTCCGGACGTCCAATTGTGGGCAGCCCGCTCTGTGTCGTTGAGAGCCGTCATAACGGGTTACCTTACAGTAATCTTAAGAATTGTTTAAACCCCGAACGCTGCTGAGGCCCGCCACGGCCCCGATGACAACGATCGCCGGAGGTCGAATCCCCTCTGCGCGGACCTTTTCCGGCGTGTCGGCGAGGGTGGCCCGCAACGTGTGCTGAGCGGGCGTCGTTCCGTGCTGAACCACCACGACCGGCGTTTCCGCAGGTCGTCCGCCTTTCAAAAGGGCATCGACGAAAAGTTCGATCCGTTCCACGGCCATCAGCAAAACAATGGTGCCCGACAATGCTGCCAATGCATTCCAATTCACTAACGATTCGGGGTGACCGGGCGGGAGATGGCCGCTGACCACGACAAACTCGTGATTCGTGGCCCGATGCGTGACCGGAACGCCCGCGGAAGCAGGAACTGCTATGGCACTCGTCACACCTGGCACCACGGTCACCGGAATACCGGCTTCGGCGCATGCCAGTACCTCCTCGTAGCCCCGGGCGAACACGAACGGATCGCCGCCTTTCAGACGAACCACGAAGCTCCCCGATTTGGCTCGCTCGATCATGGCGGCGTGGATTGCGTCCTGGGCCATGGCCCGGCCATACGGGATCTTGGCGGCGTCGATAACTTCCACATGTGGTGGCAGTTCGGCGAGCAGCTCGGGTGGTGCCAGACGGTCGGCGATCACGACATCGGCGTGGGCAAGCAGGCGCCGGCCGCGGACAGTGATCAGTTCAGGATCGCCCGGGCCGCCACCGACCAGCGCTACCCCGCCGCGAATGATGTCGGAGCTTAAGGGGCTTTCCGGGCTTTCCGGGGTGATCAGCCCCGTCTGCAACGCCTCGCGAATCGCAGACCGGATGGCAGCCGAACGGCGGTGCTCGCCGCCGGCCAGCACGCCCACGGACAGCCCTGCATAGCTGAACGTCGCCGGGGTGACTGCACTTCCTTCGACGGCGATGTCGGCGCGGACACAAAAGATCTGCCGGCTGTCGGCCTCCGCGACGACGGTCGCATTGACCTCCGCGTCGTCGGTGGCCGCTATCGCATACCAGGCGCCTTCGAGGTCACCGTCACGGTATTCACGCAGCGACAATGTGATGCCTTCCATCGCCTCCACGGCGCGGGTGGCGCTACGGGAGATGACGTGCACGTCTGCGCCGCTCGAGATGAGAAGGGGCAGGCGGCGTTGGGCGACATTGCCCCCGCCGATCACTACCACCTTCTTGCCGGCCAGTCGCAATCCGACGAGGTAGGGGCTCTCGGTCACCCGCCAAGCTTAGTGGTGATCGCCAGCGCGGCGGAGCGCGACGCGGGTGTTGTCGAGCCGCGAATGTAACGCCACGGCGACTCCAGGCGCGAATTTTCGCCCTGGCGTACGTTCGCGGGCTAGTGCTCGCGGTTACGACAGAGTTGCGGCATGTGCTAGGAAGCGTGCCACCGCGCCGGGGTTGGCAGCCGGATGCGTGTGCAGATAAGACGCATGCACGCCAGCGTGCACGGCGCCGTCTCTTACAGCGTGCGTTTCATCGCCTCGGTAGGCCCAAGCCGGCTGGTAGTTATCGGTGAATGTGACCGTGGTGCGGTGGAATTCGTGTCCGGCAACTCGCTGGCCAACCGAAAACAGCGGTGAATCGGCGACCGCGACGGCGTCGCGGTATCCCAGTGTGAGGCGCTGCGTGAAGCGAGCGGAGCCGGCCAGCACGCCGCACATCGGGTATCCATCGAGTTCGGATACCAGATAAATCAGTCCGGCGCATTCGGCGTGTACGGGAGCCCCTGCGGCCGCCAAGTGCCGGAGCTGACCGCGGACCAGCTCATTGGCAGAGAGCTCCGCGGCGAATTGCTCGGGGAATCCACCCGGCAGCAGCACGGCGTTCGTTCCTTCGGGCAGCGATTGGCTGAGCGGGTCGAAGTCGACGACATCGGCGCCGGCCGCCCGCAACAACTCGGCATGTTCGGCGTAGGCGAAGCTAAAAGCCTTGCCCGCGGCCATCGCTACAGTGGGGCGCCTGCCCCGCGGCCCGCCGACGGCTGCCACCGGGTCCCAGGGAGGCGTGCCGACCCGGCTTGCGGCGGCCGCGGCCACTGCGGTCAAATCGACGTGCCGAGCGACCAACGCCGTCATCGCCTCGACCGCCAGCCGGGCCCGACGACCGTACTCGACAGCGGTGATGAGACCTAAATGCCTTGTTGGAAGCTCTAATTCAGCGCTTCTGGGGATGGCTCCGAGCACCGCGACACCGGCCTGTTCGCACGCCTGTCGTAGCACATGTTCGTGCCGGGCGGTCCCGACCCGGTTGAGGACCACGCCCGCGATTCGGGTGGCCGAGTCGAACGTGACGAAGCCGTGCACCAGCGCGGCGACGCTGTGGCTCTGGCCCCGTGCGTCGACCACCAGGAGTACGGGGGCTCCCAGCAAGCCTGCGACGTGCGCGGTGGACCCCGCCGCCGGGCCGCTGACCGCGCCACCGATGCGTCCGTCGAATAAGCCCATCACACCCTCGACCAGGGCAATGTCGGCGCCGACGGTGCCGTGCGCGTAGAGCGGGCCGATGAGCTGCTCCCCGACCAGTACCGGGTCCAGGTTGCGGCCGACCCGCCCAGCGGCCAGGGTGTGGTAGCCGGGGTCGATGAAGTCGGGACCGACCTTGAAGGGCGCAACGCGGTGACCGGCCCGGCGCAGCGCCCCCATCAAACCCGTTGCGATGGTGGTCTTTCCGCTGCCCGATGCGGGCGCGGCGATGACCAGGGCCGGTGTTGAGGTCACGGCCTCACCACTCGATGCCCTGCTGGCCCTTACGGCCCGCATCCATCGGGTGTTTGACCTTGGTCATCTCCGTCACCAAGTCGGCGGCCTCGATCAATTGCGGCGGTGCGTCACGTCCGGTGATCACGACGTGTTGGTGGCCGGGCCGTGTCCGCAAGACATTCACCACGTCGTCGACGTCAACCCACCCCCACTTCAGCGGGTAGGTGAACTCGTCCAGCACGTAAAACTGGTGGCGTTGCACCGCCAGGCGGTGCGCGATCTCGGCCCAGCCATCCGCCGCCGCTGCGGCGTGGTCGGAGTCGCTGCCGGCCTTGCGCGATGTACGCGTCCACGACCAGCCGCCGCCCATCTTGTGCCATTCAACGGCCCCGCCGATCCCGTGTTCGTCGTGCAACTGCCCGAGCTGACGGAACGCCGCCTCTTCGCCCACCCGCCATTTGGTACTCTTGACGAACTGAAATACGGCAACGTCGAGCCCAATGTTCCAGGCGCGCAATGCCATTCCAAAGGCTGCCGTCGATTTTCCCTTGCCCTCGCCGGTATGTACCGCCAGGACCGGCAAGTTACGCCGCGCTCTGGTGGTCAGACCGTCGTCGGGGACATAGGTCGGATTTCCCTGCGGCATAAGCGGTTGCCTTTCCAGCTTGTGGTCCCGGCTTTAGGCCACGCAACGAATGGCCCGCGCCAAGTGGTCGGCGTGCAGTTGCTCCAGGCGCACGGCCGGCGCACCGAGCTGGCGGGCCAGCTGAGCGGCCAATCCGAGTCGCACGTAAGACATTTCACAGTCCACGACCACGGCCGCCACGCCTTCGGCGGCCAGTCGAGTAGCCGCAATCCGGCTGCGGCCCAAGGGATCTGGTCCAGAAGTGGCGCGCCCATCGGTGAGCACCACCACCAAGGGGCGGCGAGCGAAGTCACGCGCCTTCTCCCGGATGACCAGCTCGCGCGCGGCCAGCAGACCTTCCGCGAGCGGAGTCTTGCCGCCGGTGTCGAACCCGGCCAGCCGCCGGCCCGCGATGTGCGCCGACGACGTGGGCGGCAGCAACACCCTGGCCTCGTGCTGTCGGAACGTGATGACCGCGACCTTGTCTCGCCGCTGATAGGCGTCGCGCAGCAGCGACATGGTGGCGCCGCTGACCGCGGCCATGCGATCGCGGGCGGCCATCGACCCGGAGGCGTCGACGACGAAGATCACCAGGTTGCCCTCGCGTCCCTCGCGGACCGCCCGGCGCACATCGTCCGGCTGCAGCCGCAATGGACCCGCCCCCGACGCATGCTCGGCGGCAGCCAACACGGTTGTGAACAGATGCAATCCATGCGCGCCGGTTTCGCTGGGGTCGGCCGCCGCGACCACACTGCCAGTTGAATTGCGGGCCCGCGACCGCCGGCCGGGAGCGCCTTCGCCGACGCCGGGAACAGTCAGCGCGCGGGTCCGAAAGATTTTCGACGGTGGCGCGCTGGGTTTCGGTGACGACCGCGAGCCCGGCGAAGCCGGGCTCGGCGGGTCGTCGCCCATCGAGTCCGGTGACGACCGCGAGCCCGGCGAAGCCGGGCGCGGCGGGTCGTCGCCCATCGAGTCCGGTGACGACCGCGAGCCCGGCGAAGCCGGGCTCGGCGGGTCGTCAGTTGAGTGGGGGTTGGGTTGGGGCGCCGGCTCTTCGGCTGCCTGACCGCCGCCGGGCGGGTCGGGCTCGGGATCCTGGTCGGAGCCCGCCCGCTGCAGCGCCTCGTTGAGCTGGTCACGGTCTATGCCGTGATCGTCGAAGGGGTCTCGGCGGCGGCGATGCGGCAACGCCAGTTCGGCGGCCACGCGAATGTCGTGTTCCTCCACGGTGGGCGCACCCCGCCAGGCGGCGTGGGCAGCGGCCGTTCGGGCCACCACCAGATCGGCTCGCATGCCGTCGACGTCGAAGGCCGCACATAGCGCGGCGATGCGCCGCAATTCCCTGTCCGGCAACACGACGTCATCCACGCGAGCACGCGCCGCGGCGATCTGGCGAGCCAGTTTCGCGTCGGCCTCCGCGTAGCGTTCGGCGAACCCGTCGGGATCGGCCTCGTAGGCCATCCGTTGCCGAATGACCTCCACGCGCACGTCGACGTCCCGCGACGCTTGTACGTCAACGGTGAGACCGAATCGGTCCAGCAGCTGCGGACGCAGTTCGCCCTCTTCGGGATTCATCGTGCCGATCAGGACGAAACGGGCCTCGTGCGAATGCGATATGCCGTCACGCTCGACATGTACCCGACCCATCGCGGCGGCGTCGAGCAATATGTCGACCAGATGGTCATGCAGCAGGTTGACTTCGTCGACGTAGAGCACTCCCCCATGAGCACGGGCCAGCAAGCCCGGCGAAAACGCGTGCTCACCGTCGCGCAGGACCCTTTGCAGATCCAGCGAACCCACCACGCGGTCCTCGGTGGCTCCCAACGGCATCTCGACCAGCCCGGCGTCGGCATGCCCGGTTGCCGCCGACAGCAACGCCGCAAGTCCGCGCACGGCCGTCGATTTCGCGGTGCCTTTCTCGCCGCGGACCAGTACCCCGCCGATCTGCGGGCGAACGGCGCACAACAGCAACGCAAGCCGCATGTGGTCGTGCCCGACGATCGCACTGAACGGATACGGCTTCACGAGTGGGCCGCCGGACCGGACGCGGGCCGAAGCATCGGCACATGTGGAATACCGTCGTCGATGAAATCGTCGCCGTCACGGACGAATCCGTGCTGAGCGTACATGTCGGCCAGATAGACCTGGGCGTCGATCCGGCATGGAAAGTCACCCACTTCGGCCAGCGCGGCGCGCAGCAGCCGGGTGGTGTGCCCCTGACCGCGGGCATCCCGCCGAGTGCACAGCCGACCGATGCGGAAGGTCTTCTCACCTCCGGCGTGTTCCTCCATCAGCCGCAGGGTGCAGATCACCTCACCCTCAGGGGTTTCCAGCCAGAAGTGCCTGGTCTCGGAGAGCAGGTCGCGGCCGTCCAGCTCGGGATACGGGCAGGCCTGTTCGACCACGAAGACTTCCACGCGCAGCTTGAGCAACTCGTATAGGGTCCGCGCGTCAAGGTCTTTCGACCACGCTCGGCGCAAGGCTTCGGTCATGCGGCGTCCAACTGCAGCGCCTTGGTGGTCCAGGACCACACTTCGTCGTACAGCGCGGGCTCCTGCGAGAGCTCGGCCCCCAGCGACGGCACCATCTCTTTGAGCGTGGGCAGCCACGACTGATACCGATGACCAAAGCAGCGCTGCAGGACCTCGAACATGATGGGCACTGCTGTCGAGGCTCCCGGCGAGCCTCCCAGCAGTCCGGCGATGCTGCCGTCGGCGGCGCCGACAAATGTGGTGTTGAACTCGAGCACCCCACCTTTGCGCTTGTCGCGCCGTATCACCTGCACCCGCTGACCGGCCACGGTCAGCTCCCAGTCCGAATCCCTTGCATTGGGTGCAAATTCACGTAGCACATCGACACGATCAGGCGTCGAGAGCCGCAGCTGGCCAATCAGGTAGTTCAGCAAGGTCAGTTCGGTGACGCCGACACCGAGCAGGGACAGCAGGTTGTTTCGCCGGATCGACCGGGGCAGGTCGCTGAAGTGGCCGTGTTTCAAGAACTTTGGCGACCAGCCCGGGTACGGCCCGAAAACCAGCCACGGCTTGCCGTTGACGAACCTCAGGTCCAGGTGCAGCGCCCCCAGCGGCGGCGCACCCGGCGAGGGCACCCCATAGACCTTGGCTCGGTGCGCGGCGGTGAGCGCGGGGTTGTCGCTGCGCAGGAAGCGGCCACCGATCGGAAAACCGGCGAAACCCCGGATCTCCCTCACCCCCGACTTCTGTAACAACGGCAACGCGTCTCCCCCGGCTCCGACGAAGACGAATTTCGCCTCCAGCGTGTGCTTTTCGCCGCTGCGACGGTTGTTGACGGTCAATGTCCAACCGCCATCGGACCGGCGATGAAGGTCGCGGACCTCGTGACCGAAAAGTGCGGTGCTGCCGTTGCGGACGCAATAGCCGATGAGCTGGCGCGACAATGCACCGAAGTCGACATCGGTGCCGTCGGGAGCCCAGCTGAGCGCGACCGGCTCTGAAAAGTCTCGTTTGGCGGCCATGAAGGGCAGCCGGGCGGCGAACTCATCCGGGTCGTCGATCAGTTCGGTGCGGGAGAACAACGGGTTGCCCGCCAGCGCATCACGCCGGCGCCGTAGGTAGTCGACGCCGTCGGCTCCGTGCACGAAACTGGCGTGCGGAACGGGATTGAGAAAGCCACGCACGTCGCTCAGCATGCCGTTTTCCGCGGCGTAGGCCCAGAACTGGCGGGTGACCTGGAATTGCTCGTTGATCAGGACCGCTTTGGTGATGTCGATGGCACCGCCGGGACTGGCTGGGGTGTAGTTCATTTCGCACAGCCCCGCATGCCCGGTGCCGGCATTGTTCCAGGGACTGCTGCTCTCGGCGGCGACGGCATCGAGCCTCTCGACGACGACGATCGACCAGTCCGGCTCCAGCCGCTTGAGCAACGCGCCCAGCGTGGCGCTCATGATGCCCGCGCCCACCAGCACGACATCAGCGGCCCTGGCTAGCCTTGCCACCGGATTGTTGGTCCTTCCCTCGGGTGTAATGGTCCCAAGGTTATCCCGGCGGCCGGGGTCGACGACTTCCCCTCCATCCGGCGACGATCCCTACCCGATGGTCTGGGCCGACCCATCGCGCTCTCGGGGTGAAAGTTACCGGCACGAGGCCGCATAACGTTCTGCGGGAATGCTCACCCAGCCGGCGTCAAACTTGCGTCACGTTGCGGGCCTGCAGAGCAGGTGACTCGCTGTCGAGTCCCCAAACCAGGATCCGCCGGGGATGGATCCGGATCATGGCACCGCCGGACCCCTCCTGGGCGCCATCGGCCGACAGCGCTTCGGCCCGCCCGCGGATCTCGATTCCTCGAGGGCGCCACGGATCAATGGAGGCGAGGTCATCGATGACAAACGACACTCGGGGATCGTTCTGGACGTTGCGAAGCTTGCGGCTACCGGCCATGGCTCGGCCACCGATGTCGATGGTGTTCAGCTCCGCGTTGTACTGGAAGCGGACCGGGCGTATCTGGGGGGAGCCTTTGGGCGCGAGCGTCGCAAGCCTGCCGAGCCGCTGGCTAGCCAGGTACTCGATCTCGACTTCGGTGAACACAGTCACAAGCGGTGATCCTCACCTGGGCGGGTTGGGGCG
>NZ_UPHT01000077.1 GCF_900566085.1 Mycobacterium attenuatum | reverse complement strand
AACTTGCGCACGATGTCCTCCGCGGAATGCCGCTTACGACCAGCCATGTGTTTCATCGTCCCTTCCAGCCCGACCTCGGGCCACAGGACTCTAAAACAAGCCGGACTCATTCACGGGGAACACGCCATTCCCGACCCATCCCGGTATCGCGCGGCATTGCGCAGCAAACGCCAGCTGTCACGATTGGATAGCCAGGCGGTCTACATCGCGGGAGTGGCCGTCGGCCACGTTCGGCGCGAACGCTCACGGGCAGTATCCCACTGCGGTGATGAGATGTAGCAAGCAATCACGTGCCCCTACACAATTATCACCGGTAACGGCGATGATTCACGGTTGACCTCATCGAGTTCGAAGCGATCGTATCCACTCCGGCCTGTCAATCCGTGCAGATCAAAACGGTCATCTATACCGTTCAGCAGACCCACCTATTGCAGGCCAAATGCTAGACATCAAGGTTCGGTAGCATCGGCGCCCGCGGGATAAAGAAATAATTGTATCGATCGTCGCGGTGCACCTGGTACGGCAGCAGGCCGGTGTCATGGGCGTAGACAAACGGCTCATACCCGAGCGCGCGGATGCGCTCGACGGTCGCGGCTGGGTCCGGATTAGAGGCGGTGCCCCCATATATTTCCACCAGCAGAATGGGACGATCGCGCCGCAGAAGTTCCGTCGCGCCGGAAATGACCTCGCTTTCAAGTCCTTCGACGTCGATTTTCAGCAAACCTACTGGCAGGGGCAGCTGCATCGCAAGCGCATCCAGCGTCGTACACGGTACCCGGGTGCGCTCGCGTATCTTCTTGCGGCTGGTGTCCTTTAGTGAGCTGAAGGCACTGTCGGCCGCGACGAAAAACTCCACCTCACCTACCGTCTCTCCGGCAGCAACGCGCAATGGGTGGATGCGACCCTGGAGGCCGTTGGCGGCCACATTGGCTTCGAGACGCTCATACGTATGCGCCGCCGGTTCCAAGGCAACTACCGGGGCAGCTTTCGCCCAGGCCAGGCTATGCAGACCGACGTTGGCACCCACGTCGACGATGCAGCGCCCGGGATAGAGCGCGCTATAAAGTGCGGCCGCGATATCGATTTCAGTTTCTTCGAAATTTCCAGTCAACCGGACACACCACGAGATTGTCGAACCTGGCTCAAGCGTGATTTGCAGCCCGCGCCAGTCCCACGGCGACAATCCACCTGGCAGCCACCGTTGGCCGCGCCGAAGGCTTCGAAGTACCCGTTCAAGCGTTAGCGCCATATCTACTCCTCATGATTGGTCCCGCAAGCAGCAATGGTCGTCATCGACTTCGACGTCGTGTGATGTGATCTAGCCCCGCAGCGGGCGCGCTGCCCCGCCAATGAGCCACCGGCTCCGTAGGCTGTTTGCTCTTCGTCGCTTGCCCAGGACGAAGAAAGCTTTGTATAGATATCGCGTTTGAATTCGTGCGTAGCCAAGCTAGCGATGGCTCGACTCGATGTTGGAATCCATGATTCGGGGCGACAACGGATTTCTGGTCACGGTGGTTGTGAGACATCGGTGCCGGCACTGTAGCGCTAGTAGCGTTAGCAGTAGCCAGCGGAATCATTGGCGAAATTGGCGCGGGCACACCATAAACCGAGCCCGGCGCGCGGGCCCTCACAGAAGTTCGCCTTTGACCGCAACAAATCCGCCTGAACAGGCGCCCGCCCCAAAGTCACCCACTAATACGACTCGAACAGCCGCGACCAGCCGATCACCGCAACACAAGAAGCACCAGCCACCTTAAGTTCTTGGGGAATTCCGGTAACGGATAATTCCCCAAAACCGACCACATGAATATGCCCCTAGCCCACCCAGCAACGAGCAATGCAGCGAGAAAGACCCTCCGCCAACGCGCCCGCATTCAGTACCGCCAACTCCGTCACCGAATGCATGTCGTCGGTCACCGACGACACCCATGACGACACCTCGCTCGAAAACCGCCGAGCCGCGTTCGGCGTGAGACTATGACTTCGTGCCCGCCGGCGCCGCCACGAAGGACACGGACTCGCACACACCTATGCCGGCTCCGCCCTGGAGGCACACCAATCACACCCCAACGTTGACATTCACATCTCTTTCCTGAGATAACTCAGTCACAGCGTTCGTTCTGTCACCATCGGCATAGTAGTACATGCGTACTGTAAACAATACACATGTTTTGTCAGTTGGTGTACTGGCGGGTGTAAACCGGGGCAGCCTCGCGTGACACATCCCGCCACATCGACATCTGCCAGAAGGGCTTCACGCCAATCCTCAGCTCTCCCTGCATGCTTAGCCCTTTAGCCCCGACCGCAGCCGCCGGCCCGATGCGCGGCTAGGTCTCGATCGTGGCCCTAGCCATTACAGTTCAGCCGAGGTTTCCTGGTCAGCGTTGGCCCGCGCGACCAGTCGGGCGCACCGCACACCTCGCCCACCACGTTCTTGGGAGCAGGTTGTTCCGGTCCTAGACCAGCGTGGAATGCGAGGCAAACAATCCCCGCCAGTTGGGTAGATCGGTCGATGACGCCGTTGTCCGCCTTTCCCGGCCTTTGACCGACCGGGTGACGCCACATCATGACGCCAGCATCGCCTAATCGCTGGCGCCCGGGACCGGCGCTCGGGGGCTGCGCCGATAGGCCGACACCTCCGGCCGCCCCGCAAGCCACAACCGCCACGGCCGGTCGGCGGCATGGCTTACCCCGACTCGCGGGCCGGACCGCGCCGTGGCCGGATCGGCCAGCTCCAGCCTTACCGGGCTATCTGGATCAAACAGGTCAATCCCGTTGTCCGACATGCTGATTCCCAGTGCCGAGCAGAGGTTTCCCGGACCACGCGCCAATGCGGCGGTACGGATTAGTTCGCCGCGGCGAGCCCGCGCGACATCAATGCCGTCCTCGATGGCGCAGGCCCGCAGCAAAACAGCGGCAGCCGTGCCGTCGGGCCCGCAGGACACATTGGCGCAGACATGGATGCCGTGGCTGCGGTAGGTGTAGAGCCGGCCGGGTGGCCCGAACATCACCGCGTTCCGTCCGTTGAGCCCGCGGTAGGAATGCGCCGCGGCGTCCGGCCAGGGGCCGTGAGGTTCTCCGCCATAGGCCTCGACCTCGACGACAATGCCGCGCACCCCGCGCCCGGCGAGCGTGGCGCCCAGTAAGCGGCGCGCAGCATCGACCGGGTCCACCAGTAGTTGCTCAGCACTCACCGGAGAGATTGTGCCGTGCCCCTTGACAAGCGCCGACAACAGGTCGATATTCATCATATGATGAGTTCATCGAGTGATGAATTAATTTCGAACGGTGTCGAGCCCGCGGTCGTCATCGAACACTTGACTGTTATCCGAGGCAAACATCCTGCCGTGCAAGATGTTTCGCTTCGAGTCGCGCGCGGAACCATCACGGGGCTGCTCGGCCCGTCCGGCTCAGGCAAGACCACACTGATGCGCTGCATCGTCGGCTCCCAGATCCTTACCTCCGGTTCGGTGCGCGTGCTGGGGCTGCCGGCCGGGACGGCCCAGTTACGTCATCGCGTCGGATACATGCCTCAGGACCCGACCGTCTACAACGACCTGCGGGTGATCGACAACGTCCGCTACTTCGCCGAACTCTGCGGGGTCGACGGCCACACCGCCGACGAGGTGATCGACGCGGTGGACCTGAGCAGCCACCGGAGCGCGCGCTGTGCCAACCTCTCGGGCGGCCAGCGGGCCCGGGTCTCGCTGGCCTGTGCCTTGGTCGGCCGGCCCGATCTGCTGGTGCTCGACGAGCCGACCATTGGCCTGGACCCGGTGCTGCGGGTCGAACTCTGGGAACAGTTCACCGCACTGGCGCAGCGTGGCACCACGCTGCTGGTGTCCAGCCACGTGATGGACGAGGCCGACCGCTGCGGCGATCTGCTGCTGTTGCGGGAGGGGCGGTTGCTGGCCCACACCACACCGGACCAACTACGGAAGGAAACCGGATGCACATCACTGGAGGACGCGTTCCTGTCCATCATCCGACGCACCACCACCGCGCCCGCGGCCGGCTGAGCCTGCAGAGCTATACGGCCACCACCGCGCGGATTCTGCGTCAGCTGGCCGCTGATCACCGCAGCATCGCAATGATCCTGCTGGTGCCCGTTCTTGTCCTCACGCTGATGTATTTCATGTTTGACAAGGTCCCGCATCGCCCCGGGACACCCTCGGGGTTCAACACTGCCTGTCTGGTGCTGCTGGGCCTTTTCCCGTTATTCGTGATGTTCGTGATCACCGCGATCACCATGCAGCGGGAACGGGCTTCGGGAACCCTGGAGCGAATCTTGACCACCCCGCTGCGGCGGTTTGATCTGCTTGCCGGCTACGGAACCGCGTTTTCGATCGCCGCGGCGGCCCAGGCCACGGTCGCCTGCATTGTGGCGTTTCGGGTCCTGGGCTTTGACACCGCGGGCAGCCCGGTATGGGTGTTCGTCATCGCGATCGTCAACGCGGTCTTGGGTGTCGGTCTGGGATTGCTCTGTAGTGCGTTCGCGCGCACGGAGTTTCAGGCCGTGCAGTTCATCCCGCTGGTGATGGTGCCGCAGCTGCTGCTGGCGGGCATCATCGTGCCGCGGGCGCTGATGCCGACCTGGCTGCAGTGGATCAGCAATGCGATGCCGGCCAGCTACGCCCTGGAGGCGCTGCAGCAGGTTGGTGCGCATTCCGAGCTGACCTACACCACCGTGCGCGACGTCGTGGTGGTGCTGATGTTCGCGGTCGGGTCCATGGCCCTGGCCGGGGTGACATTGCGACGACGGACCCCGTAATGGCAGGGCGCCGCCGCCCCGGCCGGCCGGCCGGGATCTCGGATACCCGTGAGCGCATTCTGGCGTGTGCGCGAGAACTGTTTGCGCACGACGGTATTGACCGAACCTCGATCCGAGCGGTGGCCGCGGCAGCCGGGGTGGACGCCGCCTTGGTGCATCACTACTTCGGCACCAAACAACAGCTTTTCGCCGCCGCTATTCACATCCCGGTCGATCCGATGGACATCATCGTGCCGATGCGGGAAACCCCCGTCGAAGAACTCGCCGTGAAGCTGCCGGCCGCGCTGCTCGCGCTGTGGGATTCCGAGCTGGGCCCACGGTTGATCGCGACGGTGCGGTCGCTGCTAACGGGCACCGACGTCACCTTCGTGCGGTCCTTCTTCGAGGACGTGGTCACCAAGGAGTTGGGTTCACGCGTCGACAATCCCCCCGGCACCGGGCGGATCCGCGCCCAGTTCGTCGCCTCCCAGTTGATCGGCGTGGCCATGGCGCGCTACATCGTCAAGGTGGAGCCGTTCGCGTCGCTGCCGGCCGAGCAGATCGTGCAGACGATGGCGCCGAACCTGCAGCGCTACCTCACCGGGGATCTGTCGGATGACCTGACGCCGTGAAGCGCGTGTGCTCGTCGTCACCGACGTCACGGGCCTGGTCGACCAGCAGGACCGGGATGCCGTCCTCGATGCGATAGGCGCGCCGCAGCCGCGGGTTGTACAGCGCGCTGCCGTCATCCACGAGCAGTAGCGGTCCCCGGTCAGCCGGACACACCAGGATGCTCAGTAGCCTGTCGTCAATCATCGACGGATTTCTGGCCGCACAACTCGCTACGCACTGCTGGAGTCAGCTTGCGGAACTCGCCGGAGGCGGGATCGAAATGCCATGCCTGCCGCCCGGCCTTGGGTATTCCGGCCGCCCGCAGCGCACTGACGGTGGGACGGTAGGTCGCGCTGAGCGTCAGCTGCGAGACCACATGCACGATGTCGGGTCCCAGTCCAACCGACATGCCCGCCACCGCCTCGGTCAAATCGGCCGCGGTGATGGCAGCTCCCGGCCGCAAGGTCACCGCTGAGATGGCGAACTGCTTGCCGTTGACCGCAACGTCATAGGTGACCGCGAGGTCGACACCGTTGACGCAGCCCAGCGCATCGGTGACCGGCTCGGCATAGACCATTCCACGCGCGGTGCGTACGACCGAGCCGCGCCGGCCCGCCAGCCAGTAGTCCCCGTCAGCATCGCGGTAGAACAGGTATTCGGTGGAGATCCAGGTGTCGGCGGGTGCGAAGACGCCCCGCTTGATCGACGCGCTCGGGTCGATCGGTCCACTGGCGTGTGCGAGCAGCACGCCAACCTGGTTGACGTCGGCAACCTGGACGAACCCACTTTCGTTTTCCAGGATCAGGTCGTGTTCGGCGTCGTAAGCACCGAGTTCGACCCGTCCGGCGCCGGGCAACGGGCGGCCCTTGCTGCCGATCTTGGCGCCGGACACGTTGGCCAGCACCGCCTGCCCGTCGGTGGTGGCGAAGAACTCGACGACATGTGCCGGGGCGAAGGTGTCGACGACGCGCCCCCACAATCCGGTCGGCATACCCGAGCCGATAAACAGCCGCACGGGGTGGTTGCCGTTGAGAGCAAACGCCGGATCGTCGACCACGTCGCGCAGCATGGCCCAGGTGTAGGACACGACGGTGACGCCGTAACGACGTACCTCGGCGACGAACCGGTCGGCACAGAGTCCGCGCGACAGTGCGATGCGCGTGCCGCCCACGACCGCGCCGCCCAGGCTGACCAGCAGCGCCGATTCATGGTGCAGCGGTGTCAGGCAGTACACGGTGTCTCGACGGTCCAGAGCGGCCGTCGAGGCCGTGCCGAAGGCCGAGACCGCCCACCGGTAATTGGTGATCTGCTTGGCGACCAGCTCACCCCCGACCGCGCTGAACGCAACGAACGCCAAATCCCTTGCCAGACCAGGGTTTTGGCGGTACCAAGCGGGTAATTGGACAGCATCGGGGTCGATCTTCTCCATGTCGATGACGTCGGCGTCTTCGGGCAGATCCAAATCTCGTGACTCGCCGCCACCCAGCACCAGCACCTGTCCGGGTAATTGGCGGGCCGCGGCAAGGTTGGTGGGATCGGTGATGATCTCGGTCGCTCCGCCGAGCCGCACCTGTGCGGCCAGGTCGACGTCTTGGCGCATCAGCACCACGATCGCCCCCAACCTGGACAACGCCGCGATGGCGACCAGCGCGCTGGGCCGGGTCTCCATCAGCACGCCCACCCGGTCCCCCTGGCGCACCCCCACGTCGATGAGGCCGCGAACGACGTTGTTGATACGCCGATTCACGGCCTCGTAGGTGTGCACGCGATCGTCGAACAGCAGGAATTCGCCCTGCGGCGCGTCGTGGGCCTGTTCGTCGATGATCCGGCCCAGCGATATGCGGGTGTGGTCGTTGAGTTGGCCCAACCGGGCCAACCGGGGCAGCGTGCGGACGGTCTCGACGGCCAGGGTGCGCATGGATTTGTTGGCGGCGACGACCGCCTCCGCCGCACCCCGGGCCATGGCCAGGGCCGCCTCGGAGACCTCTCCGATGCCGTGCGCAACGCGGGAGCTGAACGCGACTCCGCTGTCGGTGTGTTCGGCCGGCTGCTCGACCATCAAGCTGATGTTGGCCGGCTTGTCACCATCGCTGGAGATCCAGCGCACCCAGTCGGCGACCGTGGGCCAGCTCTGGTGCGCTGCCCTGGATCCGACGACGAGACCGAAATGGCCGGTGCGGATGAGACATTCGTAGACCTCGGTGTTGGGCGCGGCGCGGCGGATGCCGCGCACCGACGCCGGCTGGCCGATGTCGTCGACTTCGCCGACGAAAGCCAGTATCGGGCAGGTGATGTCGGTGAGCGTCACCATTTGACCGCTGATGGCGAAACCCCCGGTCATCATCCGGTTGTGGGCGATGAACTGCTTGAGCAGCTCTGAGATCGCTGGACCGGACCAGGCGATCCAGCCTTCGGATTCGAGGAACCGGCGCTGTTGTTCCCGCGGCAGCAGGGCCTCGCGGTCGTGAAGCTGCCGCAGGAAGTCGAGGCGGGCCTTGGCCGTCTTGAGCGGATCCATCATCTGGAAACCGGTGCGCGCCATCCAGCTGGGGATGGCCAGTCGATTGAAGACGTGATCTGCCATGAAACTGGCGGCGGCCGCTCCGAAGTTGGCCGGAATACCCATCGGCAACGCGGCCAGGGTGTCCACCGGCGAGCCGAACGCCACGATGCTGGCGAGGTTCTTGGAGCGCCGATAGGCGGCGACCTGATAGCACCACATCCCGCCCTGCGAGTAGCCGACGAGATGCACGTCCTGCCCGGTGGTGTCCTTGACCGTGTCGATGGCCTGACTGAGGGCGACGATGTGGTCGGCCAGGTTGCGGCGCATGCCGCCCTCGACCTTGTCCGGTGAGCCGAAATCGATGACCCACGGATCCAGACCGCGGGCGTGCAAGATGCCCACCGCCCCGTCCTCGCGGGTGACGTCCCACATGTCGGCCGACATCATCATCGGGTGCACCATCAGCACCGGCGGACCCACAGGCGCGTGCCCGGGCCGAGTGTCCGGCGGGAAGTACCGCCGCAGCTTGTACATCGGCACGCTCTCGACGATCTGCGACGGCGACGGCGCGCTGCCCGTTTCCAGGCCGCCCAGCCGCAGGACTTCCAGACCATTCTGGGCTGTGGCCACCAGACGCTCGACCGGGCGTGTGACCATCGACAAATTGAGATCCACCACTGCTCCTGAGTGCTCCTGAGTGCTCCTGAATGCTCACCGAGTGCTGCCTGGGTGCTGCCTGAGTTGGCCTTGACCAGCGTGGACATCATTCCACACCGACCCTGACGGGGCGCTCGAAAGGGCCGGTGCCCGCGGTTCGCGATGGTTGGTCTTACCGGTGGCCAACGTGTCGCCCAGCGCTGTTCGGCGACGCCGACGCCATCGCCTCACACCGCACATCAGCGCCCATGCAGCGCGGCACGCACCACCCCGCAGCCGGAAGCGAACCGAAATTCCTTGAGCCGAAACATGCTACGAATGCGAAGACGTCGAAGAGGTCCGCCTCACACCCACGGCTCAGACGTTCTGACTTCCCGGTGAGCAGTAGCGAGCTGGCGAACCGTGCGGGCCGGACCGCCGGGCGTGTACGGCCAATAATCCGTCCGGCGCGCAGCCGGTGGCGTGGTATCCGACTTCTGGGTCGAACCGATTCTGGGTCGAACGGATCCGTCCGCCCGGCCGCATGACCCGCACGATTACCGGACACGACACCTCGGATTCATGCGATGGCTTCACAAGCCCGCAGCATTGACGATCACTTCCGCGCAGCGACTCGCGGGAGCGTGCGTCAGCCAGCTACCCGATCTCGACTTGGCGCATGAGCCGGCTGACCGGCAGGGTCGTGATCAGCGAAAGAACTTACTGAGCAGGCTGGCCGCCCCTTCGTCGGTGTCGAGGTAAGCATGGGCGGTCTTACGCAGCTTCTCCGCAAGCTGGCCGTCGACCGTTTGTACGCATGCACCCGTGACGCCACGGACCGTCTCGAACCCGGCCAAGGTCTGGTTGAACAGCGAGCAGAACGAACCGTGGGTCGTCGAAACTGCCTGGCTGATCCCGTCGACCACGTCGACCGCGGATTTCACGTCGGCCGACACGTTCTGTTGAATTCGCTCCAGCACGCTCAGGAACTCCGGCGCGACGTAGAGGAAACCTCCCATGTTTACTCCTCTTCGCTCGACGATTTTGCTAGGGGCTGACGCCGGATGGTTGTGACACAAGGGCATTCACGAAGAGGGTCTCCTTCCTGCTTGGAGCGGGGGTCGATGTCAGAGCCTCGATGGGTGCGCGTCCCCCACTGTCGACCCCCGAGGCTGCACCATTGGCTTCGTGGTCCCGCGGTCGGCGGGACGCGGAATGGGGCACCGAGCCGGGCGCGCCCTGCGTACCGGTCGAGGACTGCGCACTGGCTGCGCGCGGCTGGTCACCAAGGTGGCCGGTGGCAGCGGGCGGTCCGATTTCCGTTGGGAATGACCTCATCTGACTCATCGAACCGCCGAGCTGGCCCGATGACGGCAAGCCGGCACCCACCAAGGACTGGGCCGGCTCGGACAAATGAGCCAAGTCCATCACGTGAGTGAGGCCGGGCATGATCGCCGAACCAGCCGAGCCGGACTTGCTCGCCATACCCGCTATGCCCGACAGCGAAGTCATGCTGGACACCAAGGGCAATCCGGAGTCCATTTCGGAAAAGATTCTGGTCATGTCCGACCAGGTCGCGTACAGGTCGGACTCCAGGCGTGAAACAAGTTCCCTCACATCGAATTCAATGTCCGACACAATCGAAACCACTTCATCCTCGATCAACGCTTCCAGCAGCTCGACCAATTTCCACAGCGCCGCAACCAGCTTCGCGGCGTCTTCGGCCGTCTTGGCCGCCAAAGAGGCGAGTGCAGCTGTAACGATGCTCATCATGAGGGACGTGATCGGAAGCTGAAATGAGTCCGAGATCCATTGTCCGACAAGCGGTATATAGGAAAGGCCAATCGCAATAGAACGTGCGATCTTGAGGACTTCCCTGGCGAACGACAAGACATCGCGGGTGTTCTTTACTGCGTCCGCTTGCTCGGTTACCAGCGTGCCCGTTATGTAGTCCAGATCCGCCATGATCTCTTCGCGGACCTTTTGCAGCTGGTTCTTGGCGGTATAGGCCTCGGCCGCACTGCCCTGCCAGCGGTCACCGGCGGCGGCCGATGCCTGCTCTCGAGCACTTCGAGCAAACCATGACGAACTGGTGTTGAAAGCATCTCCGGACATCGGGATACCGATGCCCAGTGCCGCCTCGAACCCGTCAATGGTGTCGATTGCCGAGTCGATGATCCAGGCACGATCCAATGTGATTCGTCCTCCCTCAAGATAATCCGATTGCCGGCGGTACAGCGCCGGGCGCGAAGCCGTGCATAGCAAGTAATGCCCACAATGGCGGGGCACAGAATTCGGTTGAGCAGCAACGGATCGCTGCAGCCAAACTGGTTCAGAACAAAGCGTTTACCGGCATTGTCGATGGCCGGCCGACTGCTGACCGTTGGGTCGCCGCCGGCGGCATCGCATGCCGTCCACGAATTGCAATGTGGACGGCATCACTGTTCGCATTCGGTAGTGGAGCACGCAGCCGAGCTGGACGATTCCCTCGCGGCGCAATCCCATTGCTGCTCCTCAGACAAGCACCAAACAGACGCTTTCGCCCGGCATGTCATACCGCCACGTCCCGTCCGCGGGCGCAACGTAAGAGACCGTACGAGAGCGTTGCTTCTGCAATACAGTTGTATTGCAGAAGCAAGGTTATGCCGGGTCAGCCGCATGCGCAAGAGCCGGTCGAGATCTGGCCGTTACCATCCGGTGAACGTATCGTGACCGAAGACTGGACGGCGGGACGCTCGCTTGTCACGTGCGCGCATCAACCCCGCGGAGGCCTCGTCTTGTCGTTTCATGACGGGCCAAAACATAGACGGCTGAGCAAGTTTGGGCTTGGCCCATCGGCGTCATCCGGCTTGGGCCGAAACCGGTCCATGGTGACGGTCGCGATGCGGCGGCCGCCGCGCTCCGACACGGCATGGGCCGAGAGCGCCACCGTTCGGTTTGACGAGCGACCAGATGATCGTAGCGGGAAAAATGTCACGCCTGCCGACCCGCCGAACCGGGTTGCTCGGTCCACCCCCGCGTTCTACGGCCAGCAACTACATCTCGATCCGGTGCGGCGCCGTGAGCCAGCGCCGAACCATTCGGAAGGCGGACACCGCATCGGGGCGGCCGTCCGCGACCGCCAACGTTCTGAACAACCGCGTCGCGGCTATCGGGCCTCCCGGCGTTCATAAGAGCCGCGCCTCCGTCTCTGACGGTGTCCCTGCGAGGTGGCATCCGTGCATCAGATCAATAACTGTTGCATTCGTTGGATACCGGCCCCGCTATCCAGCCCGTGCGGTTGCGGAATGGCGTCATCGCCGCAAAGCTCACATTTGCGGTACAAAATCTTCTTGCAGATCCGCGCGCGCCAAATTGCGCGGGAACCGCACAGCCCCTGAGATAGCGGAGGACGCGGTGGGCGTGCCGCGGGCGTCCTACTACCGCAGCCAGACCGCCCCAGCAGCCGGCGCCCGCGCCCGTGCAGTTGCGGCGCATCAAACAGCCTGCTGGCGGCCAGGACGCCGGTTCGGTGGGCCGCAGGTCCAGCCCCGTGCACTCAGCGACGCCGAGCAGGCCACGGTGTTGGAGACGCTGCACTTGCCAGCGGTTCGCCGACGTAAGGAGCGCCCGCACCCGGGCGCGCAATTGCGGTTCACCGATGTCGACGGCATGCGGGTCACCGCATTCATCACCGACACACCGCCAGGGGTCATCGCGGGGCAGTTGGCCGGGCTTGAGCTGCGGCACCGCCAACACGCCCGCGTGGAGGACCGCATCCGTGAAGGCAAGGCCACCGGGCTGTCCAACCTGCCCTGCCACGACTTTCACGCCAACGCCGCATGGCTCGAAATCATCTTGGCTGCCAGCGACCTGGTTGCCTGGGCGAAACTCATCGGATTCGTCGATCAACCCGAAATCGCCCGCTGCGAGATCGCCACGTTTCGCTACCGCGTGCTGCACGTGGCCGCCCGCATCACCCGCGGCGCACGACAACTGCGGCTGCGCATTGACGCAACGTGGCGGTGGGCCATGACCATCACCACCGCCTGGCACCGCATCCGCGCCGCCTTCCCCTGACCCGCAGAGCCACCTGTCCCAACACGCCACGAAAGAACCAGCACCTGGGAAAGCCGTCCAACCCGGCGAAACGGGTCCCGCCGAGCACGCTACATCACGAAATACTAAGTGCCACAAGCTCAGCCGAGGTCATTCCGCCCCCAAGCCCACCGGCACGCAAAATCGAGGCTAGTGCGCCGTGTCTGAAATAGTTTTACGGTGCAGGTTGGGGACAATCATGCATGCGAATTGCGCCGTTGGCACTGCGTGACGGGGATCGGCAGAAATTGGTGTCGTTGACGCGTTCCTCGACGGTCACCGCCGGCGCTGCGCAGCGGGCAC
>NZ_UPHT01000210.1 GCF_900566085.1 Mycobacterium attenuatum | reverse complement strand
GGGTTTGGTGGGTGGGGTGGTGGTCGGCCCAAAGGCCCCAGGCTATGGAGAGGGCTTGGGTGGGGGTGTGGGCGCGTAGGTGGTAGGCCAGGGCGTCGAGGTGGGCGTTAGCCGCGGCGTAGCAGCCTTGGTGGGCGCCGCCCCAGGTCGCTGCTGCTGAGGAGAACAGGATGAAGGTTTCGGGTGGGTCGTCGTGGAGGAGTTGGGCGAGGTTGTCAGCTGCGATGGCTTTGCTGTAGTCGATGCTGAATTGGGCGGTGGTGACTTCGGATATGGGGTGGTCGGTGATGGTTGCTGCGGCGTGGACAACGGTTTGGATGGGTCCGTGTTGGTGGCGGGTTTGGGTGAGAAAGGCTGCGAGAGCGGCGCGGTCGGTGACATCGATGGAGGCGAGTGTGGTGGTTATGCCGCTGGCGTGAAGTTCTTGTTGTAGTTGGGTGGCTTCGGGGTTGTGGGTGGCGTTGCGGCTGAGCAGGATCAGGTGGCTGGCTCCGGCGCGGGCAAGCCAGTGGGCGATGTGTTTGCCTAGGCGTCCGGTCGCGCCGGTGATCAACGCGGTTCCTGAGGGGGTCCAGGTGGGTGGGAGTTGGGGTGGTAGTGGTGCGGGGTATAGGCGTCGAGCGTTGATCCCGTGTGGGCCTATGGCTAGTTGGTCTTCTTGTTGGGGACAGCTCAACACGGTATGCAGTTGTTGCAGTTGTTCGGGTGTGGGTTGGGGGGCTAGGTCGATTAGGCCTCCGAAGCGCTCGGGGTGTTCAAGGCATAGTGATTGTCCTAGGCCCCAGACGGCGGCTTGGGTAACGCTGGCGGGGCCGGCCTGGGTGGATATCTCCACACCACCTTGGGTGGTGATCCATAAGGGGATGTTTAAGCTGCTGTTGGCGTAGGCTTGTCCGATCAGCAAGGTGGAAATCAGCCCTTGTGGTATTCCGCAGTAATCGGGGTGGGGCCGTTCATCCCAGGCTAAAAAGGACACTATGCCGTCGCAGTGGGCGTGTGTGGCGGTTGTCGATAACAGATTGGTCAGAGACTTTTTGTTGTGATCGTTAGGGTCGACCACCATGATGTCGATATCCGAGCCGTAATGCTGGGATAAACCAGTGATCCAAGCATTATTTTCGGTCTGGCCGGGCGATGCTATAACCAGCCATCGTTGCCGAGTCGGGCTCAGGTCGTTGACCACGATAGGTTGCCAGCCGATGCGATACCGTAACGAGTCAACGATTCCGCGAGTCTGACGGTCTTTACGCCATCGACTCAACGCTTGTATTACCGGTGGCAGTGCGCCCGTTTGGTCATCGCTGAGGGCCAACATTTGCCTTACCGTGTCGATGGCCTGCTCATCGATGGCTTTCCATAGCAGATCTTCCCCGGTTGCATCACCACTGGTGCGGGCGGTGGTGTGGGGGGTTAGCCAGAAGCGGTGGTGTTGGAAGGGGTAGGTGGGTAGTGCGGTGGTGTGGGCGTGGGGGTAGAGGTGGGGCCAGTGTGGGCTGTGGCCGTGGATGTGGAGTTGGGCT